>CAYLRU010000003.1:119577-159900 GCA_964386565.1 uncultured Desulfobacteraceae bacterium
TTTTTGCGCCTATTGTGGTGTGGGTTTTTATGATATCGAATTCTTCGTCTGTCAATTTGCCCGGCTTTATCAAAATACTGTCAGGAATGCCGATTTTCCCCACATCATGCATGGGAGCGGCATAGCGTATATTTTGAACTTCCTTGGCCGATAGGCCGAGTTTTTCAGCAATCAAGGCGCTGTACCGACTCATTCGCTTGATATGGTCTCCGGTATCTTCATCTTTGTATTCGGCAGCTAATACAAGTCGGTGAATGGTGCCCAGGTATGCCTTGTGCAGTTCTTGATGGGCGGTTTTCAGCTCCAAAACGGATCTGTTCAGGTCATCGGCATACCTCCTAAGCTGCTGGGAGGCGGCTTCAATTTCTTTTCTTTTTCCCTTTTCAGACTTGTAGACTTCGGCAAGGTCTTTCGCATATTTTATTAGTTGATCAACATTCAAAGAACCGGCAGAGAAGTTATCCGTGTCCATGAAAAATTTCCTTTTCCCCTGAATTCCTGATAACGGCCTTACCCCAAAACCTCTTCCACCTTCTTTATCAATTCCAGAGGACTGAAGGGCTTGGTAAAATAGTCGACCGCGCCCGCTTTAAATCCCTCTTCCTTGTCGGCCTCCTGGCTTTTGGAAGTCAGCATAATTATGGTGCAATCTTTGGTTTCAGGATCGTTTTTCAGAATGCGGGTCGCTTCAAGCCCATCTATATCCCCGGGCATCATGATATCCATGATGATCAGGTCGGGTTTTTCCATCCTCACGATCTCAATGGCCTCTTCCCCGCTTTTAGCCTGGAGAACTTGGTAATCCCTCACCCTGATGGTTATCTCCACCAGTCTTCTAACCTCTGCCTGGTCATCCACAATGAGAATTTTTTTCATACGATCTACCCCTTTTTTATTTCGGATTCCGCAATCACGTTGCCGGTATCGCAAACGTAACCACCGTTTCTTTTCCTAGCTCACTCTCCACCCACACCTTTCCCCCATGGGCCTCAACAATGTACTTGACAATGTTCATGCCCAACCCGGTGCCTGGAATGGCTGTGTTAGAGGTATCACCCCGGTAGAATTTATCAAATATCTTTTCCACCTGCTCAGGGCTCATTCCGATCCCTTGGTCAGCTATGCTGATCTCGATTGCAGAACATTTTTCTTTTTTCGAATCCGCATTTCGCACTCCAAATTCCGCAATCCTTTTTACCGTCAGGCAAATATCGCCACCTTCAGGAGAATACTTGACCGCATTGCTCAGAAGGTTTTCTAATACCTGCCTCATCTTTTCCTCATCCACCATCAATTCCACAGGTTCTTCCGGCACGATAATATCAAACCGGTGTTTTGGGGACAATGTCTGAAAATAGGGAACAACATCTCGTATAATGCCAGCAATGTCGGCGGGAACTTTGTTTAAAGAAAACCCCTTACCGGACTCTATTCGGGAGATATCCAAAAGATCGTTGATAATAGCTACCAGATTCACCGATTGTTTGTTGATGTAGGAAAGGCACTCCTCTTTCTCTTCCTCTTTGATGTCATCCCGTGTCAGGAGAATCTCTGAAAACCCCTGGATGGAGGTAAGGGGGGTCCTCAGCTCATGGGCTGCAGTAGTGATAAACTCGGTTTTCATCCTATCCACCTCACGCTCGTAGGTAACATCGTGGATAACGGTTACAATGCCGGTTTGCTTACCACTCTTATCTTCAATCACAGAGGTCCTGGCACGCATAATACGGGGATTCTCTTTCTCCCCCGGTAATTCAAAATCAAACTGGTAGTCTGACTCCTTTTTATCCAGAGTGGTCTTCATCCGCTCCCTGAGGGTCTTGTCTTCAATGGCAAAACCGATAGGTCGATCCATCACCTCACTAAAGCATACACCCAAGAGATCTTCAGCAGCCCGGTTCATCAAAATAATCCTGTTATCTATATCGGTCACGATCAAACCGTCTGCGACGGACTTGAGAATACCATCCATTCTATCCCTTGCCTGCTCCGTATCATACAGAGCCCGGTTGAGTTCCCTGGTTCTTTCCTCCACCATGTTTTCAAGGCGTTCCCGGTATTCGCTCAACTCGGTAATATCATGGTCTATTCCGATCATCTGAATTGGACGACCGGCCTTATCAATGGTAACTTCAGCCCGTTCATCTACAACGCGCACCTCCCCGTCAGGCCGAACAATGCGGTGCTCAATGTTATGGGGACTCTTTTTATATAGTGTATCATTGATAAATTTTTTGACTAATTCTCTATCGCCCGGATGCACAGAATTCAGAAAAGCCTCATATGTTGAATCAAATTTCTCGGGTGACAATCCAAAAATCCTGTAAATTTCCTCGGACCAAAACATTTCATTTGTTTCTATGTTCCAGTTCCAGCTCCCCAGGTGAGCTATCCGCTGCGCCTCAGCAAGACTGGCTTCGCTCTTTCTCAGCGCATCCTCGGCCCACTTGCGTTTGGTAATGTCAAGAACGATACCCTGGTAGTGGGTAATCATACCATTTGAATCTCGTTTGATCAAGGTACGATCATCAAGCCAGCGTACTTCACCCGCATTGGTGATAATCCGATATTCCTGAACAAAATCTTCGCGTCCCTCCTGGTTATACCGGGCAACCTCGGCATTTATACGATCCCGATCGTCGGGATGAACGATATCTGAAAAAAGTATGCGCCCGGAGTAAAAATCTTCCGGTCTATAACCGAATTGCTGAACATTATCGGAAACAAGTTCAACTGGCCAGCCTTCAACAGCGCGCCAGAGAAAAACGACCACCGGACTGTGGTTAACAATATCCTCCAATTCATTATATCTTTCAGAAGCATTCTGAAGCTGCTTGCGCTCGGTGACGTCCCTTACAATGCCCAGGACCCCGACTATTTCGCCTTCTCTCCGAATGCTGCTGAAATTATAATCTACATAAATTGTCTCTCCCGCCTTGGTCAGCGCTCGAGACTCGTAGTTTACGGGCGCATCTTCCCGGGCCAGCCTCTTGCTGAAGTTCTCCGTAACCAGAGCCAAGTCTTCAGGATGAACCAGCTTGCTGAAGTGAAGCTTCTTCACCTCCTCCATCGAGTAGCCCGTCATCCTGCAGAATTTCGGGTTGGCAAAACTCAGGTAACCCGTGGCATCAACGACGATGACCGCATCGTTGGCATTGTCTATCAGCTCTCTATATTTTCTCTCCGATTCTCCCAGTGCTGTGTTAATGCCCTGCAACTGCAGCATCTTGTCTTCCAGTTTCCTGACCAGCCGCTCATTGTATGTTTTTAAGTAAACCGTCTCCTCTTCAACCGGAGGTTTTGGTACTGCCAGGGTTTCTGTCTTGTAGTTTCTGATAACCTCTCTCAAGACTTCCATGAAAACATCCGGCTCTGCAGGTTTGACGATGAACTTCTCTGCCCCCAGGCTCAGGGCGAACTCCTCATCTTTGGGATCGATGTAGGTGGCAGTGTAGAACACAAAGGTGATGTTTTTCAGCTTTTCGTTCGTCTTTACCTCGCGACAGAGCTGAAAGCCATCCATCCGGGGCATCAGGATATCGGAAATTATCATGCCGAACCCGGCCTGAGACGTTTTTTCCAGGGCTTCCACGCCATCGGCGGCAGATTCAACCTCATAACCTTGTCCCCGGAGAAGCGTCTCCAACATGTAAAGATTTTCTTTGTCGTCATCAACGATCAAGATTTTCATCACACATCCCCTTATCGAAGATATATCTCGACTTCCGAGATGAAGGTCTCGGGCATAAAGGGTTTTTCAATGTAGCCTGCACAACCAATAGATAGAGCCTTTTCCTTATCGCCTACCATGGCATAGGAGGTTACAGCCACGATGGGTACGTGGCTGATCTCCGGGATGTCCTTTATCCTCCTGGTCGCTTCAAAACCGTCCATCTCCGGGAGTTGCATATCCATGAGTATGAGGTCGGGTTTTTCCGTTTTGACTTTCTCCACAGCCTCAAGCCCGTCTTTAGCTGTGATAACCGCATAACCGTTTCTTTCCAGAAGAAAAGAGGTTAGATATAAGTTCTGCTCGTTATCCTCTACCACCAATATCTTTTTCTTCATGGCGTTCCCTTTCCTCGAGTCTGACGGGCAGAGTAAAGGTGAACCTGGAGCCCCTGCCATATTCGCTTTCCGCCCAGATCCTTCCACCCAGTAACATTACCAGCTTTCGGCAAAGGTACAGCCCCAGTCCAGCCCCCTCATATCTACGTTGTGCCGTACCATCGACCTGCCGGAAAGCTTCGAAAAGATAGTCCATATTCTCCTTTTTTATCCCTATGCCCGTGTCGGAAACGCTCACTTCCAGGTTGTCATTGTCGAACTTGCACCCAATTTTTACCTCGCCGGTTTCAGTGAATTTGACCGCATTGTTAAACAAGTTCAGAAGAATCTGTAAAATTTTCTTTCTGTCGCTGTAGATTTCCAGGGTTTCATCCGGTATATCCAAGATCAGTCTCAGACCCTTTTTAGAAATCATTGGAGATAAGCTTTGGGAAACATTGGAAATAACGTCATGGATGTTGAATCTCTCCATCGAGACATTCATCTTTCCGGATTCAATCCTGGAAAGATCGAGGATATCATTTATCAAGCCCAGAAGGTGTTTTGCCGAGCCGTACACCATGGAAAGTTGTTTTCTCTGCTCCTCGTTGATCTCCCCGGTCAGGCCTTGCAATATCATACCGGTAAAGCCGATGATGGAATTGAGCGGAGTCCTTAACTCATGGCTCATAGTGGCCAGAAATTCGGATTTGAGCAGGTCTATTTCTTTGAGCCGGATGTTGGCCTGGGCCAATTCCTTGGTTCGTTCCGCCACTTTGGCCTCCAGTTTGTCGTGTGCCTCACGGAGAGACTTCTCCGCCCGGCTGCGGTCCAGGGCCATCACGAAAGCCGCTGAGAGACGCTCCAGGGATTCACGGTCTTTCTCGGTGTAGCCGCCGTCTTTGTTCGCCATGCAGATCACGCCAAAGGCCTGTTCACCTCGCGAGAGCGGAACCCCCAGGAAGCACCGGAGGGGAGGATGCCCCGCGGGTATACCCACGCTCGCCCGGTGCGAAGAAGGGTCGTTGGTGATCAAGGTCTTCTTGTGCTTGATCACCTCGCCCCAGATGCCTCTTATCTCCATGTTGCTGATTTGAACCACGGCTTGATTCCTGGTTATCCGGCAGGTTTCCCAGCCCGGGTCGGCCAGGAAGGTGGTATCCAATCTGCCCCGTTCGTTCAGTTCACCCACAAAACCGAACGCACTTGAGGTGATCTCCATGGCCACGTTCAGACAGGCCTGGCCCGCGGCAGTCGGATCGGTACTCCTCAAACCCTCATGTAAAACTTGACCGATGGCCTTCTCGATTTTTATCCGTTCCGCATCTTCTGCCTTAAGACGGACACGTTCGGTGATATCCGTTGCAGAGGGAATCATGTAGGTGACTCTACCGGCTTCATCGAACAAGGGTTGTAAGCAGAAATCTATTGTGATGAAACGGTCCTCACCAACACGTACAACCACATCGTAACGAGAAGGTTCTCCCTGCTTTGCCCGCCTGATCGCTTTGCGTAACTCCTGCTTGATCGGCTCCGAATAGGACCACCAGTATGCTTCCTCAAATGGCTTTCCCAATACATCTTCGGGCTTCAATCCGGCTACCTCAAGAGCTGTCTTGTTCGCCTCGATCAATGTACCGTCGGGTGTCATGAGCCCAATCAAAATAGAGATGCCATCAAGGATTTTTCGAAGATGCAGTTCACTCTCTCTCGATGTTTCCATGGTCTTCGCCTCTTGGTGAATGAGTCGCCCCAAGAAGACCACGACCAGGAATGCCAGTATGCTTACAATCAACCCGGGCAGCTCGGTCGCTTGGCTTGTGATCGAAATCACCCAGGATTCCCTTACCTCCAACTGCGTAAAAATCTGGCGCAGAGCCATCAATCCGAACATCGCCGTCATAAGCCCTATCCGCCAATCCCGGATACGCCGCAAAAGAACAATGGACCAGCCCATCGCTACCAGGCGTATCGCTATGGAAACGATAAGAATCAAGCTCATGACGATTCCTCCTTACCGGCAGGCTTGCAGGTTACGATCCATGAGGTTGCCATTTAGTGGAATCCCTTCATCAAAAGGGTTTCAAAATAAGAAGGTTCTTGAGGGGCATAGTCAATCTCAGCGGCAACCGGCGGGCTTGGTTGTACGGTGCACCAAATGCATACCTCCGTCCAACCCCTTGATTTCATTGGTATTTCGAAAATTGCTCATTTCTGAATGGGACACCGGCAGGGCTCCTTATGATATATCCTTCTTTGACAATAGGATAATGATTTTAATTTAGTCCGAATTTAGTCAAAAGTCAAGGTGATCCGGTCAAGTAAAAACAAACACCCCGGTAAGCCATTTTCAGCATGGCAGCAAAAAATCATTTAAAAAAACCTGTTCAAATCATAAAGCCGATTTGAACAGGTTTTCCGCACCCCAAATGATAAGCCTTGAAAAATCTCATTCCATCTGCGCAACTGCAGCGGAAATGTCTTTCTCATCTTTTGTTTCGCCGTTATTTGACTTGATGAAGGTTTCAAACGGCCTGGTGAGGTGATTGAGTTCAAAAATGAAACGACCTCCCAAAAGATCCATTGGAAGGCTAAAAGGTGCCCGGCCTTGATGAAAACGGGTCAAATCGCCATAACTTATTGATATAAGGTGACAAAGTCATATTGAGATGATGCAATTGAATGCTCAACGATTTCATCAAAACCCCTGCTTTCAACCCATGCATCTGCGTCTACCCCAACTGGTTCGGGGTTGATCGGCCATCTATGAGCGTATGGGCCGATAATTTATTACGCCAATTCGATTTTTTTGCAGATTCCGTCGTACTCAAATCGAATTCAATTGTTGTCAAGATTTGCCACCATAAGCTGATGGGGAATATTCATGTAATGAAATACTTCCCCCTGGCACGTCCAACCGAGTCGTTTAAAAAAACCGACGTTTTGTATTTGAATCTTGGCCGTAAACCGCCTGCCGTTTTTTGATTTCACCAGCCGGACAGCTTCCCTGACCAAAAGCGCCCCGGCAATTCCTCCGCGATACCCTTTTTTTACGGCCAGTCGACTCCCGACCCAGTGGTCTTTTCCCTCGCAATAAACCCTTACTGTTCCAATAATGCCATCCGGAGATTCTGCAATCAGATAGATTGCCAGGTCATCGTATTTGTCAACATCGGAACTGTTAAAGAGCTGTTGTTCTTCAACAAATACTTCCTTTCTGAGAGAAAATACCTCGTTTAGGTCTTTTTCGGTTGTTGCCTGCCGGATAAGCGGTTTCTTCATGTTTCAAAGTACTCCTGCACCGCCGTTTATTTCACGGGGCGCCCATGAAGTCTGAACGCAGGGTGTTAACATCTCATTAATAATTTATTACCGTATCAACCCGGATTAACCTTTTCAACCGGTTCGGTCATGCTGAAATCACGGCCGAGCAATTTTTGTTTCAGTTCCCCGGCCGCATTTATTGCTGTTACCCTGTCTGAAAGGCGCTGGATAAAAGGAACCCGCTTTCCTTCCACGATGACCGTTCCGAGTTCGCCGTCAAAGCAATCACCGTTGCAGGAAGCCATGCATATCCCGCAGTGAAAGCATAGGGTTTCGTTTATCTTTTCCTTATCCCGGTTAAATGCCCCGGTGGGGCAGAGTAATTCCGGAGGGCAATCAATGCAATGAGATCGAAATTTATTGCAGATGTCCGGGCTGAATGTAAAATAACCGGAAGTGTTTTGCCACAAATCAGCATAACTGCCCGTGGAAATGGGAATCCGTCCCCTGACATCGGTGATGACAAGGGGGATGTCCTGGTCCATCGTTTTTACCGATGCCAGGACGGACTCATCGATAATGGGGATGGGCACTGCCCAGGTCTGAATGACTTCAGGGCCCTCAGAGGTTTGAAATCCGCCTAAATAACGCGGCTTCATGGTGTGCATGTCCGCTACGACCGACAGGCAGGGTCTTTCCGGACTGGTCCTCGTTCCCGGCCCAGTTATATAACCGATTCCTCCGTTTAACATGATGCGTGTGCCGATTCCCATTGTCTTCAATCCGGGGTCCTTCTGGATCGGGTTGATTTCACCGCAACCGCAGGCCGTAGCCCCCTCGAGTTTTCCAGGTAATGACGTTGAACAAAAGATGGTTTTAAAAGGGGGATCTCCGGGATTTACAAATCCCATATAATTTCGGAAGGCATGCCGGCTGCCATGCAGCATGGCATGGGGAATTTCACTCAGGTTTATATTGCCTTTGAGGATCTTCCCCCCGGTTGTTTCCACTTCCACCCGGATATCCTTATGGGCAACGATATCCCGAAAAAGGTGGCCGCCGCCGTATTTTTTATCATCCCGGCTGTGCCCCGGTCCGTAGACAACGGCATCAATCATACCGATACTTTCGTTGGGGCAGGGGCCGGGATACCCTTCTACACCATTAAAAAAAATTCTGGCCGCTTTTTTAAATACATTGGGCTCACAAAACCTGAAACCGAGAACAGCATAAGTCCCGGACATAAGGCCGCAGGTCGCTGTTGTAACCACATCCACATCTCCAAACCCGACGTCTTTTCCCGACCGCACCATATTACACAGTTCCGCCGCCGTCATGACCACGGCATCGCCATTTGCCAGCTTCTCATTAATTTCCTTAAAGGATCGTTTTTTGGCAGGTGGATCTATACGGGTCATATCGCGCCTCATTCTTGAAAGGCTTTTTCAGGTGGGCCTCCTGATCAGCCCCTGGTTGTTGTGTAAATCCGTTTAAACTCGACTTTGTTGTAATATGTAAATATAAACCTTGTCTCTCCAGTGTCCCGACCCGTTAATTGGAATAGTCGGATTGAATCGTAGAAAAGTAGATATTCAGAAAATGCTGTGTGAGTATTTTCAAGAAATGAAACAGTTTTTCCGCTTTTTTCGTGGTGTCCTGCTGCTGATCCAACCGCTGCTTCATGTCTCGCAATAATTCGGTAACGGTTTTTGCCGTTTTTTCAATCACTGGTTCCGAATTCAGGGGGATTGTGAAATTTTTTCGGCGTTCAAGTGACTTGATCCGTGTCCACATGGCCTCAATAAACACCCGGATTTTTTCAGGTTCGTACACTTTATTCCCGATTTGCCATTGAACCGGAAGCATTTCCATGCCGTATGCCGTTATTCGGGAGTTGCTTAACTCCCGCTTGATGTTCATCAGCAGGTTTTTTGCCGCCCGTCCGTTCAGTATAATACTCTTTTGGGAATGTTTTATCTTAATATCCCGGGAGAAGGCAGGGTTTTCCCAGTAAATGGCATCGATCACCAGCTTATTGGCCTCGGGAAAACCCGGGTGTTCAAAATGGGGTCCGAATAGATAGAAACATCCACCGCCCATAACTGTTTTTACCGCAGCGACATTTCCGATCAGGGTTTCACGGGCCAGTTCCTCATTTACAAGGTAGGTGGTTTTGTTTGTAAAACTGTCATAACAGGCCAGGGTTGACGCTTCATTCGAGGCTATCAGTGACGGCCCCCCATATAATGGCGCGGTCACCGTACCCATACCGGCAAATGGCGGTATGCCGGTTGTTTTCAGCCTGACGTCTTCTCTTACGGGATGGAAAATAAAGGAACATCCATAGGGCGTACAAAATTTTCCCGCCATTCTTTCCGCCTCGGGGAGCGTTTTGGTCAAATTATTTATTTTTACACTGACAAAATTAAACCGGTTGAGATGTTTCTTGGATGAATTCAAAGGGAGATACGCCCCGGCGCATGAACCGAGGTATAGTCCGCCTGATGCAACAAAGTTTTTGATTTTAGCGGCCCCTGCCTCACCCAATCCTTCAGCAATGGAAAACGTATCACCCCCGGACATGGCAAGGACATCCAATCCGGTTAAACCGTTTTCCCGAATATCTTTTTCATCCAGAAAAATCAGGTTATAAAACCCCATCCGTTCAAAAAGATCTGCAAACCATAGACAGGAATGGGAGGTGCCAATCCCCATGTAAATCCCGATGGCCGGCAGCCTCAAATTTTTTTTTCCATCAGGTCCGGTCGATGAAAAAAAACATCCGTTTGGACCCTGTTTGAAAAAGAACTTTTCACCTTTGGCGATTCGATCGTTTATGACACGATATTGCTTGTATATAATGTTTGTTTTATTCATCTTTGAGCGCCATGAAACAAGCAGGTTACCCATCTGACTCAAAATACGCCAGTGCACTGCATGCACCGCAACGGACACACCCTGCTTTGCTGACCTTTGAAGACAGGCCATACTGCTGAAGGATGTCGCTTATACGACGATACAATTCGTCCATATACGCCGGTTCTGTCGGTCCAACATCGCAACAGATTCCCGGGATGGGGCGAAAAGGGACGACAAAAGGAAATACGCCCAATTCGGCAAGATATTCCGCCCCGCTTACCATTGAATCAGGAGATTCTCCCAAACCGGCAATTAAAAAACTGCTGACCTGATTTTTACCAAACAGTGCCACCGCCTTTTCCCATGATTTTGTGTATCGTGGCAGTCCGTACTCGTATTTTGCAGGTGCTATTTTGGAAAGGACATTTTCGTCAAAACTTTCAATGTGGATGCCAAGGGTGTCGAGACCTGCTCGTTTTAATTCATCCAGCATGCCCGGATCCGAAGGCGGTTCTATCTGTACGTGGACAGGAAGACCGGTGGATTCCTTTATGGAAGACACGCAATCAGCGATATGGCCAATGGCTTTTTCCAGCGAGCTTGTGCACCCGGTGGTCAGGACGACATGCTGAATGCCGTCCCTGCCTTTTGCAGTTTCAGCGACCTCTTTCAACTGGGCGGGGGTTTTCACCTCAATGGTTTTTCCGCTCTGCAGTGAAAGTTCAATACCGCAAAATCGGCATCTTTTTTTTGAGTTCCAATAAATGCACCTCTGAAATACGGTCGTGGCCAGGCAGTCCTTTCCGTGGAGCAGGGCGATCTTATGATACGCAATACCGTCATCCGTCATATGGTTATAATAATCAGGCCTTCCGACGATCTCGACGGGAAAGAGGGGGATTGAGTCCTTGTATAGAGTCAAGCCGCCGCTTTTTTTTTGCAGACTATAAGAGGAATTCCTGGCATATGAACTGTTTACCGGTACATTTGCCGGTTTATCCCCGATCAGCAGGGTGCATCCTTCAGCAGGTCCCGCACCACCGTTTCTTTTTTGAACCTCCCATGGAATCTGAACCCCCCGTATGAGCAATTCGCTCATGGTTTTTCCCAGCATCATGCTTTCTACCGCCATGTGGTCGGTCATATACCGATGTCCTTAGCAAGCCGGTTTTTGTTCGTACCGGGAGACCTCCAGGTATTGGTTTGCCGGCAAGCCGGCATACATCACAGCGCCCGGGCAGGGAACGATCAGCTTTTTGTAAAACCCGGCGCCGATAATATTATACAATTCCATACATGCCGAACAGATATATTTGGTCTTATCAATGGAATATGGAACAGGACCCTTTTCATGGGGGATATAATATGCCGGCTCGATGAAATTGCTGTGATTGGCGCAATGGGTGATAAACAGTTCTTCAAAGGTGATTCGTCTCAGTCCCATGACTTTCATCCACTTGTCATGTTTTCCGGGGGGCTCCGATGCAAGATCGTCCCAGGCAGCGGGCTTTGTTTTCTGATAGCCGTCTGATGCGATCATCTTCAGTTTTTCGTCCCTACCGGGAAGCTTCGAAGGCCTGAAGTTGGTCTTCCGGATAACAACTTCCGGATAAATGCCGTTTTGGTTTATTTTATCGGTACTCACAACGAGAATTTGGCCCGAACGGCAGGAAGCTTCATACCATGACATCTGGCGCCTGCAGAGGTCGAAATTCCGCCATGCACCGGGAAGAACGGCTGCAATCCTGATATTTCGTGCAAGCGGCGTGCAAACGGCTTTTTTAATTTCATTAACTTTAAGGCCCGTGTCCACCAAGCCCTTTTTCAATGCTTCGTACGGATCAGTCTCAAGCCAGTAAATATATTTCTGATATTCCATATTTTAATGAGGATGTTTTCAGTGAATTTCCTGCTTGCTCATTAATTCTAAAACGATTTCTACGATAGGCTCATAAACAGTCAGTATTTCCGGGTTTTTCATCTCAAGAATATTTTTCATGCGTGCTTCAATATGTTTGTTGAAATCATGGGTGATGATATAAAACTGTTCATCACGAATTGCATTCAGCACCAACCGGCCCACTTCTTTTGGATCCATACCCCGCTCCAGCCAGGTTTCCATCGCCTTTTTGAAAATTTCCCCTTCTTTATCTATTTCCGGAGGCGGGGGGACGGTGTCCGGTCGATTCAGCTCAGGCGTCGTATTAATATTTGTATTGACGGGTCCGGGGCACAACACACTTACTTTTATTTTAGACCCAAGGGTTAAAAGTTCATCATGAATTGTTTCAGACAAAGTGACAATGCCGTGTTTTGTTACGGCATACGGTGCATTGCCAGGATTGGAAACCAGGCCTGCAGCCGATGCCGTGTTCACGATATGGCCTTCGGTATCCTGCTTTAACATAATCGGCATAAACGTATGGATGCCATTAACAACGCCCATGAGATTGACATCAATAACCCATCTCCATCCCTCTATGGCAGTTTCCCAGCTTTTCCCTCCGGGATAACTAACCCCGGCGTTATTACATAAAACATGAACCGCTCCAAACGCATCGATTGTCTTATCGGCAAGATTTTCAATCTGATCTGTATCGGACACATCCGCTGTAACCCCAATCACATCCCCGCCAGCGTTTTTGATCGATCTTACCGTATCGTTTAACATTTCTTTATTTGCATCAGAGAGGACCACTTTCATACCGGCTTCCACAAAATTCTCCGCCATTCCACGACCAATACCGCATGCTGCCCCCGTTACAACGGCGACTTTGTCTTTAAATGTTTTCATTCCTCCCCCCTTTCATTTAATTACAGATCTTTTGAATCATGTTTTCCACCGTGTCGGCGGAAATATCGAATCCCGTTCCCAGGTTAGCCACGGCAATGAGTTTCTCAGCGGTCAACATGGGTGCCATCAATATAAATATGGGATGAATGCCGAAAAGATATGCCAATGCCTGACGTCTCAACCACCAGTTTTTGACGTTCCCTTCAGACATGCCAAAATCAATAACCGGACTCCATGGGCTGAAAACACCGTCTTCCGGAAGTTCCACCGGGCCGGTGAAGCCCGGCAACGCGTTTTTAAGATCACCCAGCCTGGTTTTGCCGGTTTTCCCAAGGTAATTTGATGTTGCAACCGCATCCATCCCTTCCCGGGACAATGCCTCTAGGAGTCTGCAGGTTTCCTCTGCGGACAATCCCAGGCGTTTACATGCAAGCAGACCCGTGATGTCGGTGAGATAAAAACCCGTTTCCGCCACATCTGTTTCTTCGAGTATATCCGGGGATTCGTTGTATTTGACAAACGTATTGGCGGCATACGGACAGTTATAATCCGCACTGTGCCGATGAATAATGGGAGAAAGCCATTCACTTATGTTCTCTCCTATGGCGGCTGAAATTTCGGCAATTCCCTTCTTGCCCGACAAAGGGGATTGATTTTTAAACGCTTCAAGCAATTCTGCACAGGCGTCTATAAAACCTTCTTCATCGTCAAGATCAAAAATGCCCATGCCGCGCATGGCAACGGCCTTGAGATTTTTCTTGCCGAAACATTTTCCAAAACCCCATCGGTCACCGGAAGGCCAGTAATTTACATTAATTTGCGCGCAGTCTAACTGTTTTTCTCCGGCGCTTCCAACGGACAGAACCTGAATAATATCCTCCCCTAATGACTTCCGCAATTCATCGGTGGTGGCCCAAGTATCTTTACCCCAGATTCCCGTTGCATCCTTGATATCCGCCACTTCGTCATGGAGCCACAAATATACCGGGTTTTCAGATTTCCCTTTTATAACCACATAATCAAAACCAGCATATTTTAATTCCATTCCCCCATACAAGTTTAATGGAGCGTGACAGATTTTTCCGGTGACAGGACTTTTGGCCGTTACAACTGCTAAAGATGAACCCGGAACAAGTGTACCGGTAACCAGACCGGTTCCTAAAATGATGGGGTCTTCGTCCTGATACTGTTCATATAACGCCAAATTAGCGCCCACACCGCCTACAGTTTCTAAAAAAAAATCTTCTTCAATATCCTCCGTATATGTCTCTCCCGATGAAAGATCGATTACCAAAAGTATTTCGTTGATGAGGTTTCCCATTTTTACACTCCTTTATCAAAATCAGTTTGAGAATTTATCTCTCACATTCCCGATGAAAGTTGTAAAATCAAAACCGGACATAACCAAGATAACAACTCTCAACAATTATCAACTATCACTGTAAAATTTCAAATATCCCGGGTTGGTTTTTCGTTATTCAACATATAACGCCCCCGTGGGACAAAATTTGACGCACATCTGTTCATCTTTTCCATCACACAAATCACAGGCATCGCGGAGCATAATGGGTTTTGCAGACGGATCGGCTTCAACACCTTCCTGAACCTCTCCGATTCTCTGGATTTCAATTCTTTCGGGTCGTCCAAGAACCAGGGTTTCTTCCTTTTTCAACATGAGTCCGAAATAATTTTTTTTCTCTCTGGTTCGATAGACGATGATGCTGGATGTTATGGGTGACAGGGCATCGTCCCAACGATATCCGCACGCCAATTCACATGCACAGCATGCGATGCATTTCAACGAGTCAATTTTAAGCTCCATTTATTTGCTCTCCTATTATTTTTTTCTTGCTTGATGCGTTAAGCCCGGCTTAAAAATATGCTGCTGATATAAATTGCGGTTAAATGGCAGCTATGGTTATTGTTACTGCTTCACAAATTCATTTCAGGCGGCCCATGAAGTACATCCGTCCCGGCAATTATCCCGCCGTCCACCGGAATAGCACACCCTGTTATAAAATCCGAATCATCCGACGCCAGGAAAAGAGACAGCTTTGCCACATCTTCCGGTGTTCCGAGCCTTTTTAGCGGCATTCGATTGACAAGCCATTCCCGCATACGGTCTATTGAAACCCCGGGGTCCGTCAGCGACGTATGAATGACGCCCGGACAGATCGCGTTTACGGTGATTTGGCTTTCTCCAAAATCCAACGCCATTTGTTTTGTGAGGTGAACAACGGCGGCTTTTGCCGCAGAATATGGTGCATCTCTCTTATGGGCCATCAGGCCCATTGCAGAGGACACGTTAATAATGCGTCCTTTTCCTGATTTTTGCATAGCCGGAATAGCGTAATGGCATAACAGGTAAATGCTGTCCAAATCGATGCTTATGACCCTGCGCCATTCTTCGTAATCAATATCAACAATCGAACCCATCCCCCCGACGCTGGCATTATTGACAAGGATATCCAGTTTTCCGAAGTGACCGACCGCCTCTTTTACGATGGCCTCGGCATCTTCCGGATTCGCCACATCCGCCTGAAAGGAGACCGCCAAATCCTGATCCGTATCGGTTTTTATCAAACCGACGGTTTCATCGGCACCTTCCAAATCGATGTCCACGACCAATACTCTTGCACCTTCTCGCGCAAAGGCTATGCAAACCGCCCGTCCGATACCTGATCCACCACCGGTGACGATAGCGACTCTTTTATTTAGTTTCATCACAATGACCCCTTGTTTGTCGAATTACAGCGTTAGGGAAAATGGCCAACACCATTTTTATGAATTGGAGCAGCAGGATTTGTGCCAATTACGACGCCATCAATATAAAACAATTATATCAACCATAAAATTAATAAGTTGAAGAGGCTGAGGGTTTTGGTATGGCCCATTTTAAAAACCAATACTAACGCATCAAAGCAAAATTGGCATTATATTAACAATGCTATTGTCGTTATAATGAAATGATGCATGAAACTTATGTCTTTGAATGGATCGGGCAAGATAGATAATCAAATAAATCGGAAAGCGGGGTGTTTATCCCAAGACCTCACTTTTAAACATTAGGATTTACAAGATATTCATCAATGCCGACTCCGATTTCATCGGTATCTTTAAGGGTAAATTCTGCAAAGACCTCGTGAACGCCTGTACCTTGTTCATTCATGGGCAGGAAAATACCTGAAAATTTATTCGACGTCATTACCCAGGATTGACCGTTTTCATCTGAAAATTCGTAAGTTGATGAAACAGGAGCATTATTTTCATCCCATTGGGTGGAGGTGATTTTAAGATTATGAACTCCGACATTTCCGGATGACCTTGAAATAAATCCGTTTTGAACATGATCGGTACCACTGACTTGTACTTGAGACAGATTGATGGTTTTTGAAGGAAACTGGGCTGCGACCCAGTTCCACCCTCCGATATTTTCCTCGTTTCTAAATCCCCAGGAATGATCACGATGACCTAAACATGAAATTGATCGCGGTTTGTCATTTTTTGTAATTACTCCGTTCACAATCATACCTTGCTCGTAATGCTCGATAGAAAGGGCGTCTATATCTTTTAAACTGGTATCCGTGTCTTTTTTTGCATAATCGAACAGATCGAACCGCGCCTCGTAAGTTAAATCAACTGAATACATCGGCCCGGTAAATGAAAGGTTGTATTTACGGTGAGGCTCCAATATGTCAACCCGAAAATTTCCATCCGTAAGGACTGAAAAGTCCTCTGTCAAATCGATTTCGTTAATATAAGGGATGATTTCGCCATCAATTACATGTATCGCCATAAAACGGCCCTTTTGGATATGTCGTTGCAGGGAGACGTGATTAATCCCCCATGCCTGATTTTTTCGATCAATAAAATTGAAATACCAATTTTCTTTCCATGATTTTTCACTTTGCCGTGGATAATTTTGGTGGATAAAATCATCTTTTGATAACAAATTGGCCATTACTCCCCCTTTTGTTGTTGTTTTTTGGCGACTTCAACCATCATCTCCGGTTTAAATAGCATTACATCACGGATTATACCGCTGGCTATCTGTCTGAGTATGTGGTGTTCGACCTCTTTTGCATTTTTAATTTTATCTCGATTTTCATATAAAAGATTGATTGCATTACTCGCTGCAGCCTCCATTCGATCATATATATCTCTCAACTGTTTTCCATATTTTCCAATGGTTTGAACTTCGGCTTGCCTTAAGAGATCTGTTTGAATATGTATTTTATGGTTGCTGAGCGTCTCAATTACGGTTTGTAATATTCCCCTGAAACGTTCAATGTCCTCCAATAAAAGTTCATGGCGATATTCCAGACGGGAAGTCAATTGATTCAGTAATTCCATAATGGCAGACACCTGGCCACGGATAAAATCCGACTGGATTTGAGGGGCTATCAAATTTTCCAATGTATAGTTTATCCGCGTAACATAGGTCTCGAAATTGGTATCCATATTATTTAACCCCCTAATTGAACGTTTAATGCCTGGGCCAATAAGGCCAGATATTTGTCGATGGTCTGGCCGAATACGCCGGGGCGGATATCCGGGTTGACCTTTGTGGCAAAACTATACGCCGCGGTAGATGCGATACCGGTTGCTTTATATCCGATTAAAACATCATAATATCTCAATTTTTCCCGATCGACGGTTATCCCGGTTCCCGCTTCATATCTCTTGATAAATTCTTCTTCCGAAATCAGATGGCTGATCCGATTGTACGGAGGCGGGGATCGAAACACCGAAATAAAAATATAAGCCAAGTCTTCGAGAGGATCGCCCAAGTGAACCATTTCCCAATCCAAAATCGCTTTAATGCGGTCACCTTCAGAAATATAATTCCCCGTTCGATAATCACCGTGAACAATAACAACAGTTTCGTTTTCCGGTGCGTGTTCTTTTAGCCAGTTGGTGGATAGCGCAACAAGAGGATGATTACGATAACCGGCACGGTCAATCACATTCTCCCAATATTCGACCTGGGCTAAGGCCGATCCCTTGCCCGGACAGGGAACGCCCAAGAAATCCAATCCTCGTGATTTCCAGTCACAGGTGTGCAAGGCAATGATATTGGACATAAAATCATCAGCCAAGCCGGCTCGCTGGGCTTCATCGTTAAATACATCCTCTTGCGCCCGTGCAGGGATCGTTATGACTTCACCCTCTACTTTTTCCATCGCATAAAATGGTCTTTCAAAAACAGTGGGGTCTGGTTCGTACCAATACGTTTTAGGAATGGTGATATCGGTATCCTGCAAAGCGGAAAGCACTTTATACTCTACAGACACATCATATGGTTCCAGTAAGCCGCCGATGGGTTCACGACGCAAAACGATTTCCTGTTCAACAGGCTTGCCATCTTTGAAATATTTTAAGTCAAGGCTGAAGGTTTCCATTGACCAGCCTTGTATATTCTGCCACTCACCGGTAATACATAATTCGTTTGCGCCTAATTTTTCCGCCAAATAAGAAGAAAATGATGGATCTTCTCTTATCATCTAAATCTCCTTTTATTGGATATCGTTATTGTATGTGGATCTTCTCTTAAGTTTAATCTGCATAACCCGGCTATACATCTTTCGTGATATAAAATTATTCATCACGAATCGTATTCAGCACCAAGCTCCAACTTCTCCGGGATCCATACCACGCCAATGCCGCTATCTGCACCAGTTCCTACGGCCGCTTACGCAGGAGGGCCGTTATCACAGGCATTTGGTCAGCGTGCGCATACGGTCCCGAACCTCTTTGGGAAGAGACTTGTAAGCATTTTTTTGCGATTTTCCCAAGCCGATCGTGCGTTTCAGATCAACCAGGCTTTCGGCCAGCTTGACGGCAGCCTGGGTAATATCGATCACCGGCACCCCGGTTCCCGGCACTTCCTTGTATCCCAGCAGGGATGTCGCCGGGCTTAATCCACAGCAGGCCGGAATGATCACCTCTGCACCATCAGCAATACATGCATGGCAAAGCTCTTCAAACTGGGGGTTGATGATTGTGGGATCCACCACCATTTCCGCGAGTCCTTTAAAGGGGTCATCGCCTAAATGATAGGTTCTGACCGGAAAAACAGCTCGCCAGCTCAAACCATATTTCCGGATATTATCTTCGCATAAGGGTACCAGTTCATCCATCACCGTAATGACGCCGAATTTGTATCCCAGCGTGCAGGCGAGCAGCATGGCTGCTTCAGTCGGCCCGACAACCGGGATGTCCACCGCCTGTCGGGCCTGTCTCAATCCCGGATCATTTCCGCAACCGATAATCACCGCGTCATATCCTTTTGTTTCAGCCTCGATGATTCCGTCGATCAGCCATACGTTGTTCAACATCTCCAGATACGTGTCATAGACCAGATACGACGAATGCTTAATATCATGCCATTCGATTTCGGTATCTTCGCGGGCCACTTTTTTTACGACCCCAATTATTTTTTTGTTTGAATCTTCTTCAGAAGAATTGCCGCCGATACCGAAATCCTGAAGCGATTTCTCTCTGTTTGGCAGAATGTTTTGCCACCAAATTTTTATTCCCATAACCCACCTCTCATGATAAAATTATTTGTTTTGCGGATGGCGGTTTACTTTTACACCGGGGAATCCCCCGGCTTTTTGCTGCAAAATGAATTTAACTCTAGTTTAAATTTCCATCCCCACTTTGTATGCCTGATATATGGCACTTATGAGCCGGTGGGGTGACAGGCAGTCTCCGATTTTGTGGACTTGATAAGATTTTCCTTTGAGTTCGTCGTAAAGCCGGGTATCTGCTTTACGCCAGAAAGAAGTCACCAGCGTATCGGCATCCACCTCCTGGTCCTGTTCGGTGAGCAACTGCCGCAGCACAACCTTGCCGGGCTTTGCCCCTTTGACCATCATCCCCGGAATGAAAGCCACGTTTTTCATCGTCAAAATCTGCATATGAAATAAAAAATTGATGCCTTCTACAAGATAGGGCGCCCGATTGAACAGGGTTCCCGTGGGCATGATTAATGTAACTTGCTTGCCCTGATCGGCTAAAACATCCGCGGTAATGATCCCTTTTATGTATTGCTGGAAATCTCCGATAATCACGCGATCTCCGGTTTCCACCTTCTTATCCAGAACATCCTCGGCGGTGACCACATGAGCGCCGTCCTCAATGTTCAATGAAAAAAAGGGGCCCACTTGGCCGGGGCCATAATCGGAAATCGTCTTTGCTCCCGTGGCAAGAATCACCACGTCGGGATTTTCCTGTTCCACCAGGCCGGCATCCACCTCGGTATTCATATGGACATCCACTTTCAGGCGATCCAGTTCATGGTTTAAAAAACGGACAACCTGGCTCATCTCCTCCCGGGACGGTGCTTTGGAATGAATTAAAACCGCACCGCCCAGTTCATCGGTCTTTTCATAAAGGGAGACATGGTGTCCCCTTTCCTTGGCAACAGCCGCCGCCTTCATCCCGGCGCACCCCCCGCCGATGACCATGACTTTTTTAGGAGAATCCGCCGGGTGTATCTTAAATATTCCTTCCCGCCCGGTTTCAGGATTCTGCAAACAAGTAATCGGTTGGTGGTGTATTGTCTGATCCCAGCACCCCTCGTTGCAGTCGATACAGCGTCGGATGTCGTCAAATCGACCTTCTCTGGCCTTGTTGGGCATATCAGGATCGCAAATCGTCGCCCGTGTCATCACGACCATATCCGCTTCGTGATTCTTTATGATATCTTCGGCCATTTCCGGGTCAATGATCCGGATGGCGGCGAATACCGGAAGATCCACAACCTGCCTCAGCTCAGCGGCGAGATAAACAAACGGCCTGGGGGGAAATCCCATGGGGGGAAGCCCCGCACCGGCTGACACATAAGTTCCCACCGTGACGTTTATATAGTCAATGTATCCGTTTTCTTCCCAAATCGGTGCAATCTCCATCATGTCATCCAGTGTATATCCACCCGGTGTCATTTCGTCCCCGCTGGATCGTATGCCCACCACGAAATCGTCGCCCACGGCATTTCGAACAGCTTCCATGAGTTCCAGCCCGAACCGCATCCGGTTTTCAAGGCTGCCGCCGTATTTATCCGTCCTGATATTGGAATAGGGCGATAAAAACTGCTGGGGCAGGTATCCGTGGCCGAAATGAAGCTCCACTCCGTCAAAACCGCCTTCTTTCAGTCGCAATGAAAAATCCACATATTTCCGGATGACTTCCTTGATGCCGTCTTCATCCAAAACTTCAGGAACTTCTCCCAGGGCCGCCGAAGGAATGCCTGAAACTCCCTTGGTATTTCGCCAACTATAAAAGGACTGACTTTGATTTCCGTTATGCCAGGCCTGACAAAAAATTTTTGTGCCATGTTGATGAACAGCATCACTGATCTTCTTATACCAGGGGATGGTTTCATCTCTCCAACCCTGAATGATTGCAGGCTCCACCTGTACTTCCGGTGAAACCATCGCCGCCTCCATAACGATCAGTCCGACGCCTCCTTTAGCCCGCGCTTCATGATACCGGACATACCGGTCATTGGGAAGACCATCCGTCGTAAAACTCGTCATATGTCCTGAAACAAGAATTCGGTTTTGAATTTCACAATTTCGGATAGTAATGGGAGAAAAAAGATGGGGTAATTGGGTCATGACAACCTCCTTTAGAAACGGTAAAGTGGTTTCATAACATATGTCTGTACTTAAAAATGCATCCCATTTTCAGCTGACATTTTCAATGTTTGGGTTTAAGATTCACTGAAACGTTTGTCGAATATTTGCCCCTTAGATGGAATTCTTCTTCTGGTTTCTTCAAAAATAAGGACATTCAACATTACAGGATTGACATGACGATAGTTCAAATCACAGTTTCAGGGTTAGGTTAAATTTCCCGATAGTTGGAAGTTAAGACTTTAAGAATGCAGGATTTGTGCCAATTCGTAATAGATACTTATTAAAATTAATTTATAATGAAATAGGTAAGTTAGATTGGTGGTGCATCTTAATGGACCCGGCATTTTACGATATGAGCAAAAATTGTATTGATTCTGTCATTATATGATCAAGGTGATTGTCAATATAATGCCAAATATTGATACAAAGATATTTAACCGACATTCAGCTTTCTGATGAGAAAAATTTTGACTTTATTTATTTGTAATGATATGTGGCGGTTATTCTATTGATTCGCAATTGCCCTGCCGACTTAATCGCCTTGGTATGATTTATGCTTTCTTCATGTAGTGTAGTATAAAATGAAGATCCTGATTCGCTTAACCCGCACTTAATTCATTAAAAAGCCATCAAACAATAACTGCAAGATAACAAGATAAGAAGATCTCGATTTAATATCGCTTAACCCGCACTTAAATTCATTAAAAAGCCATCAAACAATAACTGCAGATAAGAGGAATTGAGCCATGACAACAACAGCAGACCATTTAAGTCGTATCGTGGGGCATACGGCGGTGTTTAATGAACCGGAAAGAATTTCATCCTATTTTCGCCAACCGGTTCAAGCACCCGGCTTATGGGGGGTTCAGCCGCAAACAACCGAAGAAGTCCAACAGATCATGAAGGTCTCAAAAGATGAAAGACTGCCGGTTTTTACGACCTATGACACCTATTTCCCACCAATCGCTGCATCTTGTGAAAAAGGGATTTTATTGGATTTTAAACGGATGGACAAAATCGAAAGGATCGATCCTGAGAATCTAATGGTTCATGTCCAGCGAGGTGTGACGTTTGAGCAGTTGGCCAAAGAGTTGAAACGCTATGACATGAAACTTTCTCCGCCTGCGGCGGCCACATCACCATCCGTAGTGGAGCAGGCCGTATCCCGATCCGTATCGTTGCGGGCGGCCCGGTATCCTGAGATATCGGCTTCCAATATGAAAGTGGTCTTGGCTAACGGAAAAATTCATCTTTCCGGGTCCCATGCAATGTCCGAAGAAGCTGCTGATCACAAGGGGGATCCTTCGGCCAATCTTTCTCAGTGGTATTGGGGTGCGGATGATATATACGGGATCGTTACCCGGGCATCGATATGGGCATTTCCCAGATGGGAGATCAACCGGATACTGGCCTTCGGGTTTGATGCGCTTGAAGATGCGTCCGGGTTTATCCGTGAAATGCCGCGGCGGGAATTGTGTACCACGGCTTTAGTATTAAATCGGAAGCATTTCATGGAAAAAACAGGTCTCAGCGAAAACGGATTATCCCCGTGGATTGCCGTCATCGGTGTGGAAGGATATGAAAAACTGGTATCTTATCGCCAGAAAATTGTCTTAAATGCGGCGTCGGGAAAAGGGGGGAAAGACATTTCATCGGTATTAGAGGACAAAACCGACGTTTTTGAAACAGCATGGTATACCGGGGATAATCCGAGAATCGGGTGTTATTGTCTGTTTCCGAAAATTGCCCAGCTCGACAAGGTTGTGGAAAAAGAAACAGGTTCCATGGAAGATATGAATCGAACCATCGTATCGGTCAGCAACGGCGGGTGTGTATGGTTGGAATATAGTCTTCCTGCCGGTAACGGGGGATTTGGACGGGCTGAAGAAATTGCCCTGAAACTGGCTGAAAACGGGGCGTTTTTTGATCGACCCTCCGGAAAGCTGGCCGAAGCAATATATGACAAAGCCGGTGATGCGTATGTCGGTCATATCAAACGGATCAAAGACATGGTCGATCCCGAACATCTTATCAATCCGGGGACACCCATAAATTTATAGAAGGAGCAACTCATGGATTACGATGCGAAACTGGCCAAAGACATCAAACCGTTAATCTATTATCGAAATGATGCATGGAAATGCGTCCGATGCGGGCTTTGTCGAATGATTGATCCTGAACTGGTTGAAGAAGACGGTTATCTGGATAATTGCCCATCCGGATATGTGCATAAATTTGAGTTGTTTTATCCGGCCGGCCGCCAGGATTTAATCCGGTGTTTAACTGCGGATCCCCCTGATATTGAAGTGACCGAGATGGTAAAAAAGGCGATCCAGTCGTGCACCGGGTGCGGAAATTGTCAGCGGATTTGCAACGAACAAAAAGGATTGGAGCCCACCAATGCCTTTCAGGCCTTAAAAACGTTTGCCATTGATAAATGGGATTTAAAAAAGGAGCACAACAACCTGATTCAGAGTATATTAAATTATGATAATCCGTGGATGGCACCACGGAAGACGCGGGCGAGATGGACAAAGAAGCTCGGGTTTAAGATTAAAGATGCATCCAAGGAACAAGTGGAAGTGCTCTTTTATCCCGGGTGTAATGCATCGTATGTGCCGGAGATCAATGCGACGGCCCGTGCCACGGCAAAGATTCTGAATAAGGTCGGGACCGATTTCGGCATATTGGGAAATAAGGAGCGCTGCTGCGGGAGTACCGCTTTTCGGGTGGGGGCCAATGAGATGTTCGAAAACTATAAGGCGGAGCACATCAAGCAATTGAACAAACTGGGAATCAAGACCATGGTGACGGCCTGCTCCGGATGTCACAGTACATTTTCGCATAATTATGCCGGAGATCTTGAATTTGAGGTAATACACGTTGCGGAGTATTTACAGCGACTGATTGAAGAAGAAAAAATCGAATTTAAAAAGCCTTTGAATATAAAGGCCACCTACCATGATCCCTGTCATATCGGCCGGTACAGTAATATTTACGACGCGCCGCGAGAAGTTTTGAAATCGATTCCGGGAGTTGAATTCAATGAGATGAAACGGATTAAGGAGAACAGCTTTTGCTGTGGCTCCGGCGGAGGCGTCAAGCCGGCATTTCCGGATGTAGCGTTAAAGGCGGCGAATCATCGACTGGATGAAGCAAGGGATATTGCCGATGCAGAGGTGGTGGTGAGCTGCTGTCCGTTTTGTGAGATCAATTTAGGAGAGGCGGCCAATGCCAGGCCCGACAATATGAGAGTCGTGGATCTTTTGGAACTGATAGACGAAGCCATGGGTTAATACGGAGGGATCAGCATGGAGACATTGATCAAACCCGGGATTAATACTGAAAACATTAACGCCGTGGTGGAAAAGCTGAAAGCCGCCATCGGAGACGAGTGGGTGAGTGATGATCCGGCGATTTTAACGGCCTATTCCCGCGATTTTACTATTGTACCGGCAAACTTGCCCAATATTGTTGTGATACCGGGTTCAACCGAGGATGTTCAGGCTGTCGTGAAGATTGCCAATGAACATTTGATACCCATGGTTCCTATGACAACGGGATTCAATCACGGTGGGATGTGCATTCCCCGTAGAGGCGGGATCATGCTGGATTTGGCCAAGCGCATGACCAAAGTTCTCGATGTGGATGAAGAAAGCATGACCATTACGATCCAGCCCGGCGTTCGCAATACACTGACCCATGCCGAAGCCAATCGCCGTGATGCAGTAAAAGGCCTTCGAAAATTGACGGCGGCCATTCCGTTAACCATGGGAAGTGCATCGACCCTTTCCAATTATTTTACCCGTGGGGGGGCGGGAACCATGTTAAAACACGGCAATACGCCTGAATCCATTGTCGGGATGACCATGGTGCTTGCAGACGGAAGTGTTCTAAAAACCGGCCCGCAGGTCATTGAAGGAATGGACCCCATCCCACTGTCTTACGGTGTCGGCCCTGATATTGCCGGAATGTTCATCAATTCCAGCGGCCAGTTCGGTATTTGCACGGAAATGACCATTAAGATCTTTCCCGAGCCGAAGTATGAACAGGGAGCCAGCTTTGCCCTTTTGAATACGACCAGCGGTTATGAATCCGAGGGTTATGACAAGGTTGTTGAATTCATTTATCGAATCTGTCAGCTGGATATTTGTGATTTTGTATATAAAGGCCACGGCGGCCATGCCGGAAACATTGCATTAAAAAGGGAACCGGACATTAATCCGGGGGATCTTGTCGAGATGCTGCCGGAGCATATTGTGCCAGCCCATGCAGCCGGTGATACACGCAAAGAGGTGGAAATAAAAGCCGAGATGATTGAAAAAATTGCCGAAGAATGCGGACTGGTTAAAATGATGGCGGAAGATTTTGATCTCACCCCGTTTTCTCCCGGCGAAAAGCCGCCCGCTGGGGGATTTGGTGATATGACGCCGATGCCGGTGAATACGGCCAGATCAGGAAGGTTAAAAATCGGTACAGAGGTCGGCAAAGTCATGAGCGGCAAAGGCAGCTTCCAGTGGACGGCCTGCATTGTCAAAATGAATAAAATTCCGGAAATGGTAAAAGAGTATGAACTCATCCTGGACAAGTACTGGACACCGACCGATCCCAAAACGACGACAAAGCGAACGTTTGCCGGTACGGCAATTCAGGGACCTTATACCATGGGCCGGGTAGGCACTCTGGAATACGATTATCATTGGGATCCGGGAAATCCGGAAATCGTCAAGCGATCCACTAAAGTTCTTGAGAAAGCAGACAAACATTATATCAACCATGGAACCGTAATGATACGAAACATGTTCGGCCATGGCGAATATGTTATACAAAAAAAGCTCGGGGCCTATTACGACTTGATTAAAGCGACCAAAAAAGAATTTGACCCGCATAATCTCATGCACCCGGATTATGAACCGCTTACGGATGACTATATTTAAACCTGAATTAAGCGATTTAACCACATAGACATAGAGATAAAGGGGAAAAATACAATGGTACAATTAACAAATGGGCCAAAGGGAACCAAAGCAGATTTTGATGTTATTGTAGTTGGTGCGGGTTTTGGCGGGGCTACTTGTGCAGCCTTATTGGCAAACAAAGGAGTAAATACGCTCCTAATTGAAATGAACAAGCATGTCGGGGGCAAAGCCATGAGCCTATCCAGTCGGGGGTTTACCTATGAGCTTTGGCCGATCGTCGGTGGGCCCAAAACCAACAGTCAATTTGAGCATGTTATCAATGAACTGGAACTGGAATTGGAAATGGTGGACCTGGAAGATTTCGCAACCTATCATTATCGAAAGGCATCAGGCGAAATTGTTTCATTTGGGTCTCCCGAGGAGAGAGAAAAACAACAAAAGAACTTAATGCAGATGATGTCTTCGGTTGATTTAACACCGGAAAATTTGGAAGAGTTGGAACGCTACCGGTCTGATGTGGAGTCAATGACAAAGCAAGAGATCGATGAACTGGACGATATATCCATGCAAGAATTCTTAGAGAGGTATAATTTCCCGGAATCGTTATACACCTATATTGCCATCCAATTAAATCTTATGTTTGTCATGCCCATTGAATCCATTGCCGCTTCGGAAGGCATAAAAACTTTTAAAGACATGTTTAACAGTGAAGGGAGCGCCTATTTTAAAGGCGGTTATGGGAGTTTTGCCCAAAAATGTGCCGATACGGTAAAGCAAAGCAGCGGTGATGTTCTGTTGGACACCAAGGTAAAGAGAATAATTGTTGAAGACGGACAAGTTACCGGAGTTAAAACCGATAAAGGCGTTTTTACCGCACCGATTGTCGTCAGTAACGCGGGAATTCAGCCGACTGTTCTAAAAATGGTCGGAGAGGATCATTTTGATAAAGGATATGTCAACTATATAAAAGATTTGGTGCCTTCCTGGGGAGGATTCGGCATCCGGTACTTTTTAAATAAAGAAATTTTAAAAGGCGGGCTTCACGTTATTTATTCGGACAACAGCCATATCAGTCTTAAACGTTATCAAAAAGGGAATCAGGGTGAAGTGCCGGAGGAACTTTTTGCCATGATAACGGTTCCATCGGAATTTGACCCGGAATTGGCCCCGGCCGGGAAGCAATGTGTCATCGCCGCCTCCATGTGCCCGCCTGATCCGGAGGGAAAAAATCATGATGCCTGGTTAAAAAAGCTGGCCGGGCTGGTGAAGGAAATCTGGCCGGATATCAGTAACCATATAGAGAAAGAAGAACATTTTACGCCAAAACAAATATCAGCCATGACCAGAGATGCTGTTCTTCCGGGTCAGGGTGGCGAGGTGATCGGTCTTGCCCAGGTGGTCGGCCAATGCGGCCGATATAAACCAGCCGCCAATTCACCTGTACGAGGTCTTTTCTTCGTCGGGTGTGATGCAGGCGGCTATGGTATCGGCACGCATCATGCGGTAGATTCGGGCTGCAAAGTCACACAGCAGGTTCTTCGATATCATCAACTCCATTAAGCTTGACCCGTGTAAAAGCCGATGAATATTAAGGCCACATACCATTTTGTAAGATCAATTTAGGAGAGACGGCCAATGCCAGGTCCGATATGAGAGTCGTGGATCTTTTTGGAACGGATAGACGAAGCCATTGGTTAAACAGGAGGAAGTATCATGGAAGCAGCCATCAAACTTGGAATTAATACTGAAAACATTAACGCCGTGGTGGAAAAGCTGAAAGCCGCCATCGGAGACGAGTGGGTGAGTGATGATCCGGCGATTTTAACGGCCTATTCCCGCGATTTTACTATTGTACCGGCAAACTTGCCCAATATTGTTGTGATACCGGGTTCAACCGAGGATGTTCAGGCTGTCGTGAAGATTGCCAATGAACATTTGATACCCATGGTTCCTATGACAACGGGATTCAATCACGGTGGGATGTGCATTCCCCGTAGAGGCGGGATCATGCTGGATTTGGCCAAGCGCATGACCAAAGTTCTCGATGTGGATGAAGAAAGCATGACCATTACGATCCAGCCCGGCGTTCGCAATACACTGACCCATGCCGAAGCCAATCGCCGTGATGCAGTAAAAGGCCTTCGAAAATTGACGGCGGCCATTCCGTTAACCATGGGAAGTGCATCGACCCTTTCCAATTATTTTACCCGTGGGGGGGCGGGAACCATGTTAAAACACGGCAATACGCCTGAATCCATTGTCGGGATGACCATGGTGCTTGCAGACGGAAGTGTTCTAAAAACCGGCCCGCAGGTCATTGAAGGAATGGACCCCATCCCACTGTCTTACGGTGTCGGCCCTGATATTGCCGGAATGTTCATCAATTCCAGCGGCCAGTTCGGTATTTGCACGGAAATGACCATTAAGATCTTTCCCGAGCCGAAGTATGAACAGTCGGCATCTTTTACGCTTTTGGATCAGGCCGACGATTTTGAGAAGATTGTTGAATTCATTTATCGAATCTGCCAGTTGGATATTTGTGATTTTGTGTATAAAAGCCACGGCGGTCATGCCGGGAACCAGGCCTTAAAAAGGGAACCGAACATTAATCCGGAGGACCTTGCCGAGATGATGCCGGAGCATATTGTAATCGCCAATGCAGCCGGTGATACGCGCGAAGAGGTGGAAATAAAAGCCGAGATGATTGAAAAAATTGCCGAAGAATGCGGACTGTTTAAAATGATGGCGGAAGATTTTGATGCCCCCCCGTTTCCCCCGGGCAAAAGACCGGCCATGGAATTTGGTAACATGACGCCGATGCCGGTGAATACGGCCAGATCAGGAAGGTTAAAAATCGGTACGGAAGGCGGCAAAGCCATGAGCGGCAAAGGCAGCTTCCAATGGACAGCCTGCAATGTCAAAATGAATAAAATTCCGGAAATTGTAAAAGACTATGACATGATCCTGGATAAGTACTGGAAACCGACCGACCCCAAAGCTACGATAAAGCGAACGTTTGCCGGTACGGCAATTCAGGGACCTTATAATTTTGCACGGGTGAGCACCCTGGAATACGATTTTTTTTGGGATCCGGGAAATCCGGAAACCGTCAAGCGGGCCACTAAGGTTCTTGAAAAGGCAGACAAATTAAATATCAGCCATGGCGCACAACTGTGGCGAAATATGTACGGCCATGGTGAATATTATCTGCCGAAACTCGGGACGTATTACGAGTTGCTTAAAGCGACCAAAAAAGAATTTGACCCGCATAATCTCATGCACCCGGATTTGGAACCGCTTACGGATGACTATATTTAAACCTCGATATCATTTACTTAAGCATGAATCCATAGGGCTTTCTTTTAAAAATCGTCCGTTTTGAGCCGTGAATCGCAAATCGTGATGAAAAGGTGTCAAAGCCGGACTTGTCACGGTTCATAAACAAACCGCCACCGACACCGTATACCGGGTGGTGTTATTATCAGGAATATTTTTTCACATCAGTGAATGATAGTCGGAGAAATTATGCATTATGAAAACCAGGTGAATATAATTTTTTATCTTCTTGCAACGATTTCCGGCATCATCATGTCGGCAGGAATATTCGGTATGATACATTTGTGGCGGCTCGGCAAAAAACCGACCCTCAACACCGATATCAAACCATCCAAATGGCTTTCCTCTTTTATGTCTGCTGCTTTTTTACAAACACAGATACTGGAATACGATATTCTGGCATGGATCGCGCATCTGTTGATATTCTACGGGTTTATTTCGTTGTTGATATTGACGTCGTTTCACTCTTTTCTCATCTGGTTTGTACCCGAAACCACTTTGTTCTTCCGATATTTCACCGAAGGGAGCGGAAATCTCTTAATCGCTGTCTGGGGCGACTTCTGGGGACTGGTTTTGCTGGCCGGAATTCTGATGGCACTTTATCGAAGATATATCACTAAACCGGAACATACAAACACGATCAGTGATGATGCCGTGGCGATCTGGTTATTATTTGCACTCACCGTTACCGGTTTTATGTGTGAGGCAATCAGACTGGGCGTTTATCCGGACGCCCATGATGCGGCCGGTTCATTTGCCGTCTGCTGGCTGGTTCCGATATTAAGCGGGTTAGGGCTTGCGAAGACCCATCTGACGGGGATGTTCTGGATCCATTCCGTCATATCGTTCGTTTTTTTTATATATATACCCTTTTCAAAATTCAGGCATATATTTGCAGCTCCGCTGGATTACGCTTTTGTGACAGCGGGAAACCAATATTCGAAAGACGGGATGAACAAAAGATGGGGTTAGGGAATACACTTTTCCCCTTGTTCTCATGTTCCGGTACTGAATGTATCTAACCCTGTTTTTCCGTGATTTGCGGGGTAGGAAAAGGTCTGTGGAAGATGAAAAAAAATGACGCTGAAGGAAAGGTTATCGATATAAGCAATTTAAGCTGGCACCAGGTGATGGAACTGGATGCCTGCACACGGTGCGGGGAATGCGTTAAGTGGTGCCCTGTATATGTCCAGGATTCCAGGGAATCCATAACACCGAGAGATAAGCTCCACGTTTTCAGAAAAATCATTGGCGCACAGAACAGTTTAAGGCGCAAGCTGTTTAATCCGGACAGCCGGCTGGGCAGACTGATCTGTCCAAAACTTCCCACGGAAGAAGAAATCAGGAAGGCAGCGGAAGCTTTATATGAGTGCAGTACCTGCCGTCAGTGTCACTTCGTATGTCCGTCAAGAATAGACACGGTGGAGCTGTATGAGGCTTTAAGGCGTTCGCTTATAGCGTCCGGCATCCCCCATATCAAAAGTCATGAACCCATGGTGGCAAGTATAAAGTCATATGATAATCCATGGGTTCAGCCGAGAGCTCAACGGGGAAGATGGACAAAATCGGCAAAGAAGGAAGGACGGATAAAAGATATTCCAAGAATCATTAAACCGCCCAAGCCGACAAAGCCGGAAGGTCATAGGTAACAGGTCAATGCCATTAACTTAATGACATTTTTTCTTGGCGCGCTTAGCGTCTTGAGTAAGCAAAGCGAACGGGCGGTTATTTTTTTGAACCACAAAGGCGCAAAGGACGCAAAGAATTTTAATTTTTTTACGAATCGAAACAAACGATTCGTAAAAAACCGTATGGTTCCGGCCTTACGTTAATGAAATTGAATGAAAACCTACAAGGAGACCGTCAGTGGTAGAAGTAAAACAAGAAATGCCGGAAAAATCCGGGCAGATAACAGGCAAGCCGGTTACCTCCGGGCTGGCCCAGAAAAAAAGGGACGAAGCGAAAAAGAAAAAAAAGGACGTTCCTGTTGATTTTCTGTATTTTATCGGATGCACGGCCTCATATGATAATAATGTGAAAGAGGTCGGCATCAATACCATCAATATATTTGATGCATTGGGATTAAACTATGGCATTCTCGGCAAGGAGGAAAAATGCTGCGGTTCCGTAATGCTGAGAATCGGCAGCCGGGAGTTTGAGCGCCTGGCCGAAACCAATATAAACCTGTTTAACGCTTTAAACATCAAAGCTCTTGTCACCTCCTGCGCCGGTTGCTATCGAACCCTGAAAAAAGATTACAAACGGGTCGGTCAACTCAATATGGAAGTATTGCACACCTCTGAACTGCTGGCACGGTTATATAGAGAAGGACGGTTAAAACTGACCAGGCCAGTGCCGTTAACCGTCACCTATCATGATCCGTGCCACATGGGACGCCACAGCAACGTTTACGATACGCCCAGGGAGCTGTTAAAGGCGATACCGGGTCTTGAATTTATAGAAATGGAACGCATTCGGGAATTCTCCCGATGCTGTGGAGCCGGTGGCGGGCTGAAAGGAGGATTCCCGGATATCCAGAACTTGATGGCCCAGGAAAGGGTAAGAGACGCAGAAAAAACCGGGGCTGTTCGACTGGTTTCCACCTGTCCATTTTGCTACCAGGGACTGCAAATCGGCATCAATGCCGTTAAATCCAAATTAAAAATGACGGATATCACCGAACTGGTGGCCCTTTCCATGGGAATTGAGGCCCGCTCCGATGCCGAATAAGTACCCAAACCCGGAAATGGTTAACATTTTATGAATCTGGAAAAAATTAAAGACGCCGTCAGATCTTATCCGGGGATAACAAGAAAAAAACCGATAAGCGCCATTTTTTCTCGGCTGGTTTTTGACATGCCCCTGAACAAACAACTGCCCGGATATGGTGATGACGCTGCGGTTATCCCCACAAATGAAGGGTACCTGCTTTTCGCAACGGACGGTATGATGCCGGGGCTGATTGCAAACGAACCCTATGCGGCGGGAAAAGCTGCGGTTATGGTTTGTGTTAATGACATTTATGCCATGGGAGGCCGCCCAACGGCCATGGTCAACGTATTGGGCGGTACGGACGAGGAAACCCTCGAAGAAGTTGTCCTGGGGCTTCGTAAAGGGTGTCTGAAATACAGGGTCCCCATGGTGGGTGGGCATTTACATCCTGATTCTCCCCATCCCTCTCTTTCCATCGCTACATTGGGATCCGCCAAAAAACTTCTGAGAAGTCATTTGGCCGAAGACGGCCAGGATATCGTTGTGGCTGTAGATCTGGCAGGGGAACCCGGCTGCCACTCGGTGATGAGCTGGGACGCCAGCTCCGGGAAAACCTCTGAAGTTATTCTGGACCAACTGGAAGCACTGCCGGATATCGCCGAGCGCGGGTTGTCCCATTGCTGCAAGGATATCAGCAACGGCGGCCTCTTGGGAACCCTCTCCATCATGATGGAAAATTCGGGCAAGGGTGCCGTGGTGGACATGGAAAAAATTCCCATCCCCCGGGGGATGGGCATAATCCCCTGGTGCTTGAGTTTTCAAAGTTACGGTTTTGTACTGACCTCGGAAAAACGAAACTCCCATCGGATACTTGATATTTTTAAGAAAAAAAATATCACGGCCGCTGTGGTTGGCTCGGTTACCGGTAATTCCAGGGTCATCATCCGGCAAAACAACAAAAAAACGGTTCTCTTTGATTTTCATTCAGAGGCAATTACCGGGATATCTTACAATCCAAAAAACAAAAGGCAATAGGTGAAACATGGGTTTTAACGATTATTTTGATGAAAAAATGTACCGTATGCAGGGAACAGCGGAGATACGCGAGCTTCAGGAAAAGAAGCTGATTAAAAATTTAAACGACAATTTCAACAACAATGAAGTGTTTCGTTTGGCCTGCATGGCCAAAGGGATACAAGATCTTTCCAATATCAAAACGATCCGGGATTTTCAAAACGCATTCCCGGTGGGGGGTGAATCAAGATCACAAATGGAGGCATTAATTAAAGGACCTCTTTGGAAAGGTTCCTTAAAAGACACCATGGCATATGTTCAAGGGGTCAAGCCGGAAGATTTTGTATTGATGTGCGCAACATCAGGAACCACCGGAATCCCCACGCCGTATTTCTTTACGGAAAAAAGCATGCGGACGATGGCCGAAGGATACAGCAGAGGGTGTTATATGTCCGGAATTGTTCCCGGAGAAACGGTGGTTCATGCATTGGCCTTAAGTATGTTCGGCGCCGGGATTCCTTTGGTTGAAACCTTTATTCGATTGGGCATTACCGTTATACCCGTAGGCGCTGAAGTCGGAAAAGAAAAACTGATACAGTTTTCCGAGTATTTTAAGCCCACCGTTATTTTTTGTACACCGTCATATGCCCAATATCTTGTCGATACAGTGCCGGATAAGATCAAAAGCCTTAATTTTAAGCGGGTGGTTTGCGGAGGAGAGCCGGGAGCCGGAATCCCCGAAGTCAGAAAAAAAATCCAGGATGGATTTGGATGCCCCCTGACGGATATGATGGGATTGATCGGCGGACTGGCCCTGGCTTCTTGCGATTTGGAAGAATATGCGGGCATGCATCACTTAAGTGACGACTTATACTTTTTTGAACTAGTGGATCCGGAAACCAAGGAACCGGTTCCGTTTGAAGACGGTGCTGTCGGGCAGATGCTGGCAACTACACTTGAAGGCCCTGTTTCCCCGAGAGGTTCCTCCGGAGACGTGGCCCAAGTCTTTACGGAACCCTGTCAATGCGGCAATCCCGGATGGAGATTGAAGATCATCGGCCGGACCGACGATATGTTGAAAGTAAAAGGTGTGATTGTATATCCGTCACACATTGACGATGCCGTTACCCATTTTTCTCCCCGGGTTACGGGGGAATTTCGAATCGTCTTGGATGTGCCGCCGCCACGCGTGGAACCGCCCCTAAAATTGAAAGTTGAGTATGGAGAGTCCGTAAAAGAAGAAGAACTCGATGCATTGGCCACTGAAATCGGAGATTACATGCACAACAAATTGCGTATCAGACCGAAAATCAACTGGGTTCCTCCCATGAGCCTGGAACGGACGGCCTTAAAGACCCGGTTTATTGAAAAGACTTATGAGACCAAAAAATAATGGAAGATAAATTTATAGGAGTGCCAAATGGAAAAAATCCATACCAATATTCAATTGGAAGAAGATCAAATGCTGTTAAGAGAAGGAATTATAAAATTTCCTTCTTCACCGGATGAAAAACCGCAACTGATTGCCGCCAAGTGTGAAAAATGCGGTGATATTGCATTCCCCAAAAAGATTCGATGCGGAAAGTGCGACGGAAAGGTAATGAATGATTTCCTGCTGAGCAACAGGGGAAAGCTATATGCCTATACCGTCGTCCGCCAGACCGTACCGGGGTATGAAGTCCCGAATATTCTCGGGGTTGTAAAGGTGCCGGAAGACGATGAATTGCTGATTATGACTCAAATCCGTGAGTGTGAGATTGAAGACATAGTAAATGGAATGGAAGTGGAAACCATTATTGCGGAATTGTATACGGATTTTTTGAGGAACAAAAAAGTGATCGGATATGCATTTAAACCCGTTAAAGGGCTCTAAGTTAAAAAGTGCCCATATAGAGGGTGAATACTAAATAGGAGAAATACCCATGAGAGATGTTTATATAATCGGTGCAGGAATGACACGATTCGGTCTGTATGACGGACGTCATCTTCCTTACAAGTCCATTTATGAATTGGGGGCTGAGGCGTGTATGGCGGCCCTGGATCATGCGGGTATCAGCCATCGCAAAATTGAAGCGGCATTTTGCGGTAATGGATCGGCTCCGCCGAATTGTTGCCAGAACATAACAGCCCCTATCGGTATTTCAGGAATACCGGCGTTTAATCACGAGAACGGATGTGCCGCCGGGTCATGCGCCTTAAAACATGGTTGGGAAACCGTTGCCAACGGCATGTATGATGTCGCCCTTGTGATCGGTGCCGACAAATGGAGCCTTCCGCCGGGGATGAGCCGAATGACAAGTCTTTTGGCTGTTCCGTACGGCATAAATCTGAACCAGGATGTGGCCGGTGCCTTTGGTACGGCTTTGCTGGCGTTGATCGCCAATGCGCATATGAATGAATACGGCACCACTAAAGAACAACTGGCTAAGATTTCCGTGAAAAACAAGCGTAACGGTGCAATGAATCCATATGCCCAGTTTCAAAAAGAGGTTACCCTTGAAGAGGTCTTAAATTCGCGGATGATTTCCGACCCTTTGACCCTCCTTCAATGTTGCCCGCAATCCGACGGAGCTGCGGCCGTGGTTATCTGTACGGGAGATATTGCCCGGCAATACACGACCAAACCGGTAAAAATTCCGTTTATAACCGAATCCGCAGGAAAGTATAAGGGGATGGAAGGAAGCTTAAGTGAATTTAAATGTTTTCAAAGGGCTTCGAAACTGGCCTATGAAGCCTGCGGAATCGGTCCGGAAGATTTGGATGTAGTGGAAGTTCATGATGATTTCACCTCTTTGGAATTGATCGCCTATGAAGATTTGGGATTATGCCCCAAAGGTGAGGCCGGCCGGTTTATTGATGAAGGATTGTCTGACTTTGGCGGAAAATGCGTTGTAAGCCCCAGCGGCGGATTGCTGGCCAAAGGACATCCCATCGGCGCCACAGGCGTTGCCCAGCTCGTGGAAATTGCATGGCAATTAAGAGGAGAGTGCGGAAAACGCCAGGTAGAAGGCGCAAAAGTGGGGCTGGCGCATAACGGCGGCGGAGTCGGAGACGGATACGAACCCGGGGCCGTTACGGTTACGATAGCGACGATATAATTAATATAATAAGAGGAGGGTCAATATGAGCAGGAAGATACTTGAACCGATTCAGATCAAAAATATGGAGATTAAAAACAGGATCGGCTTTCCGCCCTTTCTCGGAAATCCGCATGGACCGAAATGCGAAGTCAACGACGATACCATCAAATGGTTTGAACTCAGGGCCAACGGAGGGGTTGGATTTGCCGTGACCGGAACGATCAACCCTTTGCCCGAAGCATTTGAAGAGATGATGAAAACCCCGCCCATGTTGTTCCCCCACCCGTTGACGTTCCATGACGACAGCTATATGCCGGGATATCAAAAGCTTACGACCGCCATTCGCCAAACCGGAATGAAGATCGGCGCTCAAATCGGAGCCGGCGGTGCAACAAAAGGCGCGTCTCCGTCTCCGTTTGGCAAGATGAATTTTTTTGAAGCGATTTATGGGGGCGATATTGCGGCCCAGGCGTATACGGTGGAAGAACTTGAAGAAATTAAACAGCTTTGCGTAAAAACCGCCGTAAGATGTAAAACCGCGGGCTTTGATTTTATCGAATTGCATACCGCTCACGGATATGTGTCTCTCTGGGGCGGGTTTATGTCCCCCTTTACAAATACCCGAACCGATAAATACGGCGGCAGCTGGGAGAATCGATTGCGATTTCCCGCGGAAACCATACAGGCGATCCGACAGGCAGTGGGCAAAGATTACCCGATTTTCATCCGGGTCAGTGCGGATGAACTGTTTGGACCGGACGGTGTGACTATCGAGGATACGGTGAAATATACCGTTCCGATAATGGAAGAAGCCGGTGTAGACTGTTTTGACGTTACCATGGGGGCTCAACTTCATAATCCCAATAATATTCCCTCCCTCTATGTCCCGAGGGGGCACTATTTGCGCTTTCCTGCGGCCGTAAAAAAAGTCGCCAAAGTCCCTGTTATCGGTGTGGGAAGAATACTGGAAATGGAAATGGCAGAGAAGTATCTGGAAGAAGGAAATGCGGATTTGATTTATTTGGGGCGGCAGTTGATTGCCGATCCGGAGACCCCGAAAAAATATTTTGAAGGTCGACCGGAAGATATTCGGAAATGCATCGGAGATTTGCCGGGATTCGGTAATTGTGACAGGTGCTGTGCAGTTAATCCCACACCACCGTTGATGGGCGGTACGGATGATGTGTCACCTGCCCCGTCTTCAAAAAACGTCCTGGTGATCGGAGGCGGCGTGGCCGGTATGGAAGCCGCCAGGATTGCCGCTTTGAGGGGACATCAGGTAACATTGATTGAAAAAGAAGGAAAGCTCGGCGGTACGGTTTACGCGCTTTCTCATAATCCGTTGAATTCCGAATTTATCAACCTTGTTGAATATCTTGTCCAACAGATGAAGAAACTCAACATAGACATCCGGGTCTGCAAACCCGCAGTAACTGAGGATGTCAAAAACTTGAATCCGGATGTGGTAATCGTCGCCACCGGCGCGACCATGACGCTTCCCCAAGAAACCCGTGACAAGTTTAATATCATGACACATGTGGAAGCATTAAACAACCCGAATAAAATCGGGAAAAAGGTGGTTGTTCAAGGATTGGGATATGGTTCCGAGCTGGCTATTGCTCTAGCAGAAGGCGGAAAAGACGTAACCTTGTTCGGCAAAGGCAAGGAAATCGCATCTAATATTTCATTGCTGAGAAGATTTTTTGTTTTAAAACGGTTGACGGATATTGATGTGTGCAGGGGGGACGGCGACATTCCCATGACGGATCCGGGTAATCCTGTTGTTAAAACCGGAAGGAAGATCAAAGAAGTCACAGCCTCTGCAGTAGTGGTAGTGAACGAAGATGGAAATGAGGAACATTATCCTTATGATACGTTTATTGTATCCATGGGCAGAAAAAGTAACGATGAGTTGTTTAAAGAATTAAAGGAGGTCATACCGGAGACATATTCCATCGGTGATGCAAACAAGGTAGGAGAAATTACGGATGCAATGACAGCAGCCAATGAAATTGCCCGGAAAATCTAACCCGTACAAGCCGGAACCAGCCAAGATGTCGAACAGCGTATACAGCCCAAATCGCCTCCTGAACATTAATGGGTTAAGCCAGTTAGCCTCCCGGTGCGGGATTAAGCCGGTAAAGTTTTCTCTCGCCCCATGCTCCAGCGTGGGAACGCATACCCAGAAATATCAACAGTATATTGCTGTAAAATGCGAGAGGTTGATTCTCAGATTGAATACGTAAGAATCTGAAACGGTTAAGCTATGTTTACTGTTGCATAGAAATCCTCGTCTTATGGACGTAGATTCTTTTCTCAGAAGATTACAACCGATAGTTATTCGACAATAAATCCGATCATTCGAAAGGAAGATGAACAATGCCAAAAGCGAAAAAAGTCCATATCATAGGAGCAGGATTATCCGGCATGATCGCCGCTTATAATCTGGCAAACAAAGGCCATGACGTTTTGGTTTTGGAAAAAAGTCCCAAAATCGGCGGCACCTTACCGCACCATCCTTCCAACCATGCCACACCCGTGGCGGTGGATTGGATATGGGATTACATCGGGATTGATCTTTCGGGTTATTTTCATCAGCCCAAGGGCGGGGCTATGTTCGTTTTTCAGGATAAGTTTTCCATGCCGGGCAACAATCTTATCGTGGAACGCGGACCGCGTAAGACGGCGGTTGATAGTTTCCTCTATGATCAATGTTTAAAAGCCGGTGTAAAATTTGAATTTAACCGGGATATCTCGGACCCTTTTGATATGCCCGACCCTACGATCATCGCCACAGGGCTTCACAAGGATATGGGGCATCAACTGAGTCGTCCCATGTTGCGTCTGCCTTGCTTTTCCGCCCGGCGGAAATTGGAATCAGCCGCCTGGGACGGACATAATTTTGCATGGATTGACGATTATACCCGAACTTACGGCTATGCAGCCATAATCAATGACTTGGAGTATTATCTTCTGTTTTCAAATGACGATATTGATTTGCCGGAGCTAAAACGGTTTGAAGAACACCTTGAAAAGAGTATCGGTGTTCGGTTTGACAGCTGGGATTATTTTGAAGTTTGGGTGCCGCTGGAAAGTCCTGATGCACCGAAATTGTTTGTGGGATCTAAGATTCTGGCCGGGACGATCGCCGGCATGATGTGTCCCAATGCCTATTTCGGGATTCATGGTGCCATGATTTCGGGAAAAATCGCCGCTATAGCCGTCACAGACCCGGAACAAGCCTTGACAGAGATGAAACGGATGAGTTCAAATTATGTGTCCGCTTATAAAGCATATCGCCTCGGAAAACGTATTCCTAAAAATAAAATCCAACGACTGACCCTTAAATATCCTTTTATCCAATTGCTATTACCGCAAATGAAGCCCGGAATTCCCGGAATGGCCGATCAACTGCCCGGCCCGGCTCCAAAATATCAAGGCAAAATATAGAAGCCGTTTCATACCTGAATCTTTTACCTGAATTAAGTGTTTTTTCATGCAAGATGCAGGTCATCGCGTTTCATTTCTTTTATTATCACCATGCCATTATTTTGACAGTTTTTGTCGGAATAACAACAATTCTTTGTTTACTTTTTTATGGTTCATCCCACTAAAGCGTACTTTGTTTCATGTAAGCCGTAAATTTTGAGTTT
>CAYLRU010000004.1:0-23950 GCA_964386565.1 uncultured Desulfobacteraceae bacterium
AACTGCATAGCATATTTTATATATTAATTGGAGTATTTTATTGCCGGGTTAATAACAACCAAATAAGCACCAGATAATGCGTATTCCCCTCGGGGATATGGTGGGGTCAAAAGGTTGGTGTGTTGATTCAGGCTAACAAAATATTCCTAAAATGGCAATGCCTTCGGATTTACATTTGATTTCCCGGGCCGGTAACGTTATGTCATGCCATGAAAAGGGTTTTATGAATCTGTTGGAAATTCAACACAATGGTTTTTATGAAAGAGATTGAAAAAAATTTATTGAACTATCTTGATATTGAATCGATTTTAAACATCTTCTTTAAACGATTCAATTATTGCCTCTTATACTGCATCAATAATCCCGAGCATTCCAATTCACCGAATCCGGGGTGCTGCAAAGGAAAGTACTATAAAAAATATGATCTTGACCATCCCGCTTTCGAATTGTTGAAAAATGAACGGGAAAAGCGCTACGGGAGCCCTGACGATTACAGACATCTTAAACGAATCAGCCCGTGCGAATACCACACGCTGAACGGCTGCCTGTTAAAAACACATAAGAGCCCGGTATGCTTGAGCTTTATGTGTAAAGAAAGCATCAATTTCTTAAGAGAACGCCATGGTATTTTTATTTACGATTACCTGGGCTTTCATTATGCACTGGAATGGATATTGACGGGGGATTTTTCTGATGGTCAATTTGAAGCGTTCAGGGCTGACTGTATCCGTATGACGGAAAAAATACGGTCGAAAGCTTGAGAGTTGAAGGCAAAAAACGGTGATACCACCTTCAATGAATTCTTAAAAAGCCGAATTCATCAGGTTTCAGATGTTCAGTTTCAAGCATTAAGACCAATAATTTTATAAAATACCAGGCACGTAAAACTTAAAACTCCCGCAAACAATCGTTTTCTGCTTTTTTACGAGACCGTCATCTTCAACAGCCTGCCTTTTTTGTTCGCCAGAACAAGGAGTGCCGGGGCCAGAAAGAAATCCGACGCCAGGGCAAAAACAGCGGTAATTCCCATGAGCATACCGAATTGAAAAATATTTTTCAGCTCGGCAAGCATGAAGATAAAAGATCCGAGAGAAAGCAGTATGGTGGTGGACAGCATTGCCCGGCCCGTTGTATGAAGGGTTTCTCTGACGGCCATGCGCACATCGTTGCTTTTTTCAAAATATCTCCTGAAATTATGCATGAAGTGAATCGTATCATCCACAGCCAGGCCGAGGGCGATACTGCCCACAACCATGGTATCCGCAGTCATGCGAATATGGTTCCACCCCATCACTCCCATTATCATCACAATGGGGGTGATATTGGGAATCATGCTGAGCAGACCGATGCGGACACGTCCGATCAATATGATCATCAGAATCGTTATGACGATAATTGCGATACGGTAACTCCTCGCCATGCTGCTCAATACATTGGTCATCGATGTAAATAACAGGGTCACGATACCGGTTATGGATACTTTTTCATCGGGATAGGTTTTCTGAAAATGATCGGATATCAATTTTAAAAAATTCGTATAGGAAGCCGCATCTCTCACCGGAACGCGAATTGTGATACGGGTCTTTGAGAGCCGGCTGTCCGCAAAATCCTCCAAATCATCCGACCCGCTGTTCTCAAAAAGCAACAATTCCTGGGCAATCAGTTTTTTATCCTGGGGAATCGTGTAATACGCCATGTCATTATGGTTCAATGCCCGGTTGATTTCCTTGATAACGGTATTGACGGAAAGGACTTTTCCCACATAAACATTGTCGGTTTTCAGGTTTTCAAGAAATCTTGTCGTCCCATCAATCCGGTTTAATACGTCGGGGTTATAAAGCCCGTTGGATTCCCTGGTATCAATTAAGACTTCAAGGCTTACGGAACCCTTCAGGTTCATGTCGATGGTCTCGGTCGCAATGCGGACATCATTGTCTTTTGCAAACCAATGGATGGGATCATGGGAAAAGCGGATTTTTGTCATGCCGCAGATGGAAAGGGCGATGATCAGTGCATACGCGGCAATAATGTGATACGGATACTTTGTTGAGATCCTGCCGATCCACTCCAGGATGACATCTATATGCACGTTAATTCTGTTTCGCGTGACGTTTTTTTCAACTTTTAATGGAATGCAGGCCACGTAAGCCGGCAATAAAACGATGGTGTACAGCATTGCCAGAATAACACCAACGCCGGCAAATATGCCCAGGTCGGCGATGGGTGCAATCTCAGCGGTTGAAAATGAAAAAAGCCCGGCCGCAGTGGTAAGACTCGTCATGATAACGGCCAGTGCTGAATGTCCCATTGCAAAACAGATGGATTTTTTCTTATCCCCTGTTTTCCCGAAATCCAGAAAAAATATGGCCAGAATATGCACCGCGTCACATACGCCGACCACCGCGATAAAAGTGGGAAGAATCTGTGTGGGCGTTTTGATGGGGATCTTGAGCCATGCCATGAGACCGACGGTTGACAGCAGAGAAAAAAATACGATAATCAGCACGCCGATAACACAGAAAATATTTCTGTATAAAAAAAACAGGAGTATGAATACCAGGACAACGGCAAGCAGGGTGAATTTGATCGTGTTACGAAACAGGGAGATTTTCAAAAAATGGGTTACTACGGGAGATCCGGCCAGATATATTTTGAAATCCGGACCGTCGTATTTCTTTTTTATGGCATCAACAGCCTTGATAATCTTGCTGTTTTCAGCATCACTCAGATAGGGTAATTTCCCCCCGGAGGGCTTGTTTTCAGTTTTAAACGATGTATCAAAGTCCAGGGAAAAGTCGTCCCCGTCTTCGGCCGAGGAATAGCTTTTGGGCTGAACAACAATTGCAGCCATCTGCAAATCTTCTGAAAAAAAAATATTTCTGTAGAATGGATTCTCCAGAGCCGCTTTCTTTACACTATCGGCTTCTTTTTGATTTTTCGGCCATTTCTCGAGAAATTTTTCGACGATCAATACATCTTTTTTACCATATGTGTGCCTGACATTGATAAGACTGGTGATTTTTTCTACATAGGGGACATTTTCGGACAAGTCATTGTGGAGCGTTCTGAATTTATTTAAAAAATCCAGGTCAAACACATTTTCCGTTTTAACGGCAACGATAATGATTTCATCTCTTCCGAATTGTTCCCGAAACTCGTTGTAATTCAAGAGGGCCGGATCGTCAGGATGAAACATGCCTTCGGTGGATGTATCAATGGATATCCCGCCGATTCTGGAAACGGTCAATAAAAAAAAAGCTGCTGTAATGAGCAGGGTTTTGGTCTTGTGGCCGTAAATATAGCAGGAAATCCCAAAAAACATTTTTTCTATAAAATTCCTGTAATCGGACATTATCGTGTCTTATTGAACAACCCATTGTCAAGCAGCAGCATCAGTCCCTGATGACGGTATTCGGCCCTACAATCAACATGTTGTTTGGAAGAACTGACTGTACTTTTTCCATTTTGCTTCCAAACATTAAATCCTTTATGACCCCGTGGCCGTATGCCCCCAAAATAACCAGAGCATCATGAGGAACTTCGTATAGATTTTCTTCGAAAAGGCCTTTTTCAAAAACATACCATTTTTTTACCATGGACTCAACGTCGCTCTTCAGATATTGATTTGACATTGCCGTATCAAAAGACTCCTGGTATCCTTTTCCCATCTGCGAAAATACCCTCAGGGGCATGCCGGATTTTCTGCCGATGCTTATACCCAGCTTCAACGCTTTAATGGCATTGGCGGATCCGCCGAAAAAAACGGCAATGCTTTTCCATTCCTTGTATGCAGGGCTCGTAATCAATACCGGGAATCTTGCCGAGTTTACAATGCGTCTGACCCTGGGACCGATATACCCGAGACCGATTTTGGAACTGAGATCACTGATACTTCTGGGACAGCACATGAAATCAAAATCCACCGGGATATCCGGCAATTCCGATGCGGTGAAATCTTTTGGTTCCAGAAATTTCGGCTTTACACCGTCTTTGGCAAATATACTGATGGCGTGTTCCAACGCGGTTTTAGGGTCGGTAAGGTATGAATCATCCAGATCGATTTGAACGACGTCATTATCAAAATACATTAAAAACCTTTTATGCTTGGGAATGTAAACCGTCGGTAATGCGTCCAACTGATTACAGAAATAAACAGACTGAAGCGCGGTTTCCCTTCCCAGGGGTGTATTTCTGAAAATATGAAGCAGCGTGGTATTCATTTTAGGGCTCCTCTCGTCTGACAAACATTACACTCACGGGAAAAATCATCTCCCGTCTTTATTTGGCTGTTGTCTGTACTCTCAGCTCTTTTCGGTATTGGTCCAAAAGGGTTGCTTTGGAAATCAATCCTAAAAATCTATGATTTTCAACTACCGGAATGCTATACATTCCTTTCGCATCCATTTTATCCAGAACCGACAACAAATCATCGCTCAGGGATACCGTATCCATATCGGAATTTTTTATCTGGTCGAGTATCACGGCGTCATACATTCCGGGATTAAACAGATACGGACGAATATCATCAATATGAATCATTCCCAGATAGCGGCCGGTGACACTGTCTTCAACTGGGAAATAGTTCCGGTTGGACTGGGCCACAACCGGAATAAAATCCCTCAGCAACAAGTTTTGCGGAACTGCAATACAATCCGTTTCAAGTAATTCCTTGACGCTTAAGTCCGACAAAACACGACCATCCGTTCCCGGAGGCAGAAGCCAGCCCTTGCCGACCAGGTCCTTTAAATAAAATGACGCCGGTTCGATATAATGACTGGCTGTAGTGGAAATGGCCGAAACGATAATTAACGGCAGCATGACCTCATAACCGCCTGTTATCTCTACAATTAAAAAAATCCCGGTAAGGGGTGCCTGGAGCATGCCGCTGATCAGGCCGGCCATTCCCAAAAGTGCGAAGCACCCCTCGTTAACCCAATCCAATGACGGGAACAAGACCATCAGAAATCGATGATAGGCCAGTCCGGCAAAGCTTCCGATAACCAGGCTTGGCGCAAAAATACCGCCGGATCCCCCGGATCCCAGCGTTAAGGATGTCGCCGCAATTTTGGCGATACAAGCAATGATCACAATGACAAGACCGGGAGTGAACTGGCTTTCAATCATCGAGTGGATGGCATGATATCCTTCCCCAAGAACCACCGGCATATACAGTCCGATCAGCCCGACAGCGGCTCCGCCGATTGCGGCCCGGCACCATTTCGGGGCCGAAATTCTTTGTGAGGCATTATGAACGGTACCGATGAATCGCGTTAAGAAAACCGAAATCATTGCCGCAATAACCGCCAGACCGATGCTGGCCGTTATTTCAACAAAACCGATCTCAAAACCGCGATGTGAAAATACGATCTGGTTACCCTGAAGGAGTCGGCTGATTTCCGTACCGGCAACAGAGGCAATGGCCACGGGTATGATGTTGACGGCCGACCACTGTCCCAGAATGACCTCCATGGAAAAAACAAAACCTGCAACAGGGGCGTTGAAAATTGAAGAAATCGCGCCGGCAGCCCCGCAACCCACCAGTGAGATCCGCTGCCGATCGTTTAACGAAAAAAACTTTGCAATATTCGACCCGATGGCGGACCCGCTCATAACCACCGGTGCTTCAGGACCTGCCGATCCGCCGCTGCCGATGGTAAGACAACAGGAAATCAGCCGTGAAAAACTTGACCGAAAGCGCAACAACCCCCCATGCCGATGAACACTGTAGATCACCTCGGGTACGCCATGACCGGGACTTTCTTTAACAACCTTATTTAAAAAAAGCGAGGAAAGCGCCGCTCCCGAGGCAGGCAGCAGAAAGGCCCACCAGAAATGCCGGTAATCATGGACGGTATTGAGCATTGCCAGCAGGGACCTGTTGAGAATTACCGCGGCCAAACCGCTTGTCATTCCGGTGATGGCGCCGAATATGATCAGCATCAACCGGTCGTCGAATCTGAAAATCTTCCATGTGCCCGGGTGTCGTAGGATCCAAAACATTTTCATTTTGTCGTTACCCACCCTTGCCATCAGTTACGATGCGTTTAAAACGCGGCAACCCCCTTCTCCTTTTATATCTTTATGAAGCCGAGCTGTTGCTCCAGCCTTGCGATCTCATCAAGGAATAATTCCTGTTTCGGCATTTGACGTAAAAAACCGATAAACGAATTGTTTCTCAAAATAAATGTCAGCCGCGACAGCAAGTGAAGATGGGTTTTCGTCGAGTGGCTTAACATAATGAACATGATAAATACCGGTTGATCATCCACCGCATGGAAATCGACAGGGTGTTTTAAAAAACATGTGATGATCGTGGCGGCATTGATAATATCCGCCATCGGCGTCCTCGGATGGGGTATGGCCACACCATTACCGATACCGGTGGACATAAGATTTTCCCTGTCGATCAGCTGATCATAAAGAGATTCCCTGTCCTCGGACGATAAAAAGGAAAACCGGTCAACTGCGGAACGGATCACCGCCGACACATCTTTTCCTTCGATATCATGCAATACACCTCCTCGCTGCATGGCGTAAACCAAGGGCTCCTCATTTTTTATTTCCCGGGTTTTCTTGTCTTTCCCGGACGTATTCAACCCCGATATATCAAAACGAATATCGTGTGCTGCCGCCCATTTGGCCAATGTGTTTTCATTGAAGACACAATTATCGCCGATTTTATTGATGGGGATCCTTCCCTGGCGAATCCAACGATCCAGCGTGTCCACCGGCAAATCGATATGACGGGCTAAAATTTCTATCTTCACATCCATGGCTTTATAAAAATGTAGCAATCCTATAAAAAAACAGGTTACATACACCCCGATTATGTTTAAATCAAGCACTTTTTGGACGCCGGTATACCCCTCCAGTTTCTGACGTGTTGATGACACTGTCAATACAATATCCTGAAAATCATCATTCCGGTGAAATTCGGAATCCCGGAAAAAGACAAAATATTGCAGGCCGTAATGTACGGCAAACAATACCGTATTTTTCGAAAGGAACCAGCTGATGTGGGACCATGCCCGGTATGACGGCGCCTTACCGTTTAATTGCCGGGTTAATATTCCTCAAACCCCCGGCAATGGTCCAGCATCGGCTTGTAGAGCTTTATGGAAGTTTCCTGAAAATATCCCCCTTCTATGACGGATTCAAATTGATGGGAGGGGAAACATAATTGATAATACGGATCATCTGATTCTCCCGGGACAAACGCATTGCCGGCCCATTTTATTCGCGCAGCCTGAAGGGCACTATCTTCCGAAGAATTTTTGCTCATTCTGTGTTTGGCATAGGCATAAGACGTCTCAGGGAAAAAAACAAGGGGCTTACCCAACCCATCCCAATACAGCGTCAACAGGGTTTCCAGCAGGACACCCGCATCCTTTGGTCTACGAAACAGCCATGTCCAATCTTTTCCCACCAGAACGGTTCTCTCAGCATGCCGGTTCTTTTCAGCAGCACATAATACAAGATGGATGATCCATGTTTGCATCAGATGCCTGGATCTGATTTTTTTACAGGCGGTTTGCACCAGACCGGATTCGTAAATTTTGCCGATATTGCCGGTTATGGTAAAATCACCGACAGCAAGCGTGACGGGCAGTTCCTCCGTGACAAGGCGGTCCTGATATTTCCGAGCCTTTTCACGAAAACCGTTCACATCGGAATATAATTTACTAAAAACGGCTTTTCCGGAATTGCCGTGGGGAAGCCTTCCCATGGCCTGTTCAACGGCATATCGGCGGGAAAAATCCCATCCCTCCCCTGCGGATCGCAACAGGTCTTGCTCGACTTTATATCGATTGAGACCATGCAACTCAAATTCCTCTTTTTCATTAAAATCCCACAACATGTCGTCTAAGTAAATCCCCAGTCGCTGTTGAAGAAAATATCGGCTTGGATGGCTGAAAAACCGGGATAACGCATCCAGGTCCACGGTTTTCAATCCGACATCCGGCGGTAATACGGTGTCCTGAATAAAAACCTTTTGAACGGGTCCGTTTTTTAATCGTTTATCAGCTGCAAGACAGGCGTCAAAATCTTCCCGGGAATAGCTGAACAGGTTGGCATCATCACCGAAATATCCGTCTGAAAATGCTTGCAGCCGATGGCGGACGATAATGTCGGATGCTGAAAAACCAAATCCTTTCATCAGATAATCCAGCAGGTCACTGACGACTACGGAAGGCGGCATCTGGGAATTGTCATACTGGCTCTGCCCCACATAACTGATGTAAAACTTTTTTCTGGCGGAAATCAGGGCTTGCAGAAAAAGATATTTATCGTCATTTCGTTTTATTCTGTCCCCGGGTCTCGGCTTTGCCGCCATCAGGTCAAAACTTAAAGGGTGCCGGTTTCTTGGAAAGTCATCGTAATTCATCCCGATCAGGCAAATAACCTTGGACGGTATGCTTCGTAACGGGAGCATTGAACAAAAGGTCACACCCCCGGAAAGAAAACCGCCTCTTTTGCTTTCACCTGCCAAATGATGCTGCAAAAACCCTTTTACCACAGGCAGATCAATGTCCTGATCAAAACCGGTGATGTTGAAAGCGGTTGACAGGCGGTCGAAAGTACGCAACAAGACCTGCCTTTCCATCTCCGAGTGATGATTGGATATAAAAAATCCGTCCAGCAGATCCCTCAACAGAGACGACCATTGTTTAAGGGTCCTTTTTTCCACCAGGTCTTTCTTTGCCTTTAAAAGCCGGTGAAAAAAATCCAGAAAATTTCCCAGCAGTTGTGCATCTCCTCCTTCAATATCGTCATAGGGCAGAATCCCCGCAAACATGTACCTGTTTTCCCCGGGCATTGCATATCCCAGCAACAGTCTGTCCAGTCCGGCGCGCCATGTGTTGTCATTGAACGCGGGAAGCCCTAATTCTTCACGATGGAACGCATCAATACCCCATCTGATATTCGTATCGTTTATCCATTTCTCAATCAGCGATATATCCGGTTCCCGGATACCGAAGGTCTCTTTGACGCCGGGCGCATCAAGCAGTTGCATCACCTGCCGGCAGCCGAACCGGCTGTCGGCAACCTCAAGCAACGCCATGAATCCGTCCACCATGGAATTGTCCTTCAACATGCTTTGATCCGAAATGCTGAAAGGTATTTTACGTCTCTGGTCCGTTTGTGCATCAAAAACAGCATGGATAAACGGTGCATAGGTTTCTATATCCGGCGCCATCACCAGAATATCCTTGGGCAAAAGCCCGGGGTCTGCTTCGAACATTGCCAAAAGCTGGTCATGCAAAACCTCCAGTTCCCGCATGGGACTATGGCAGGAATGTATCCGGATATTCAATTGATTCGCTTTGCCCGTGTTATCCGAAGCTCTAAGTAATTCCCTGTCCACATTATTTGTTCGATCCTGCAAATTTAAAATATCGGATTGAACAAGGGATAAGACGGAATCCTCTTTTTCCTGCTCAAACAATTCCACTTCAATACCTTCAAGCCCATTAATACGTGAAAAAAAATCTTTGCCCATGGTTCCAAAAGCGCTGAGCAATGGATTTCCCTTTTCAAAAAAAAGATCTTCATCGGAAAATTCGTTTTTCCCGTATTTACCCTTAATCCGCCTGATTTCTTTCTCGTTTACAATATCGCTCCAGTATTCTCGGCATGGATTCAGTACAAACAGATTCACCTGCATAAAGTCTGACAGCGCCGCAAGTACTTCCAGATGGAAATCGGGCAGATAGGATATGCCAAAAACGGAAACCCGCCGGGGAAACTCATTTTCGCCCTTGAAAACAACGGGAAGCCTTTCAAGAAATGCCCGGCGCAAGCCGGCACGATGTTTTTTTTCAGTGCCCGTAACCATCTTTCGCCAAAGCAGGGCCTGCCAATGCTCTTCCAGGCCTTTTTCCCATGAGAATACCATATCAGGCCGAAATGTCAGATATTGGTCGAACATATCCGATATTTTCCCGGAAAGTTGGTACAACTTTAATCCAGAGGCATCATCGGATAAATAGCCCTTTATCTCATCGAATTCCTTCTGTTCAAGGCATGACAGAAGGATTTTCATCAGGTGAAACGTCATGATGTCCGGTTCGAATATGGCGCTTTTCCCGGTATCCAGACCGGCAAGCTGAAACAGTTTTTCCAAAAATTCATTCGGGAAATGAAACAGGGTATTGGCACAAACGCCGTTTTTTTCAGCCAGCGCCATGGAAACCCAGTGTCCCATGCCCTTGCTGTGCACGACAATGGTTTCAGGCGCCAGTGGATTTTCAGTCGGTTCGGAAACGATTTCGGCCAATTTTTCCGAAAGTTTTTCCAAACGGTTACTTGTGTAGATAAACAATTCTTTCATATAAATCAAAATTACACCGGTTGAGGGAGGAAATGATATGTCGATTTTCTTTATCTTTAGGGTCAATCTATCTATACCATACAAAATGAATTTATCAATATTTGTTTAATAGGCATATGTTTTAAGGGGGTTAGAGGATTAAGGGATTAGGTGGTTGGAATTTATCGATCGGGTTTTGTGCCGGGGCGCTACAATTAAGGTTTTTTCCGAATCCATAAAACAGCTTGATTTTTAGATGGTTTTTCATTATTTGATAAAAATATTCAGCCGCTCAATTGAGCTGTGAAGGGAACCCCGTGAAAATCGGGGACGGGCCCGCCGCTGTGACCCCTGCCCCGGAGACAATCGATGTGATCGTTTCAAGGGAAAGCTTTTTGGCCTTTTATGCCACTGTTTCGACCGAACGAAACGGGAAGGCCGTCAAAAAGCAGGGGAAGTCAGAAAACCTGGCTGGATGAGAGACCTCTGAAAAATGAATACGCTGCAAAGGTCTCAAGGATAATACCTCCGTGGACCGAGGGATATGATGGATCTTTTGGGATCGTACCCGGATCGACAATCATCGGTCCGGGTTTTTTTTCGGATTGATAATAATGCGCATCAACATCAAAACCATCATCGCAACATCGGGGTTCATTTATATCTTCATGATGCTTGCGGTAACCGCTGTTTTTGCGGAAAAGACCGTAACCGACCAGTTCGGGCGGTTGATTCATCTTCCGGATGAACCCAAAAGAATTATTTCCCTGGCCCCAAGCATAACCGAAATTTTATTTGCATTGAATCAACAGGATCGCGTAATCGGCGCAACCCGGTTTTCGGATTTTCCGCCTGAAGCCGACGCTCTGCCAAAAGTCGGCTCTTATGTGAATTTAGACATCGAAAAAATCGTCGGGCTTCAACCGGACCTGTGCATCGCAACAAAGGACGGTAATCCTATAGAAGTCATTAACATTCTGGATTCATTAAATATTCCGGTTTATGCCGTGGATCCGCGAAACCTGGATACGGTCATGAAAACCCTTTTGGAAATCGGTGACCTTTTAAATTCATCAGACAGGGCAAAACAAGTGGTTTCCCAAATGGAACAACGAATCCAGCGTGTTAAATCCCTAGTGGCAAAAACCGATTCAAGACCGAAAGTGTTTTACCAGATCGGTATATCCCCCATCGTTTCAGCGGGAACAGATACCTGTATCCATGAATTGATTGAAATGGCAGGCGGAGAAAACATCGCCAAGGGCCCTGTTCCCTACCCCCGGTATTCCCGGGAACAAATTCTCAGGCTGGCCCCCGACATTTTTATCATTACGTCCATGACCAGGGGTGCGGTATTTGAGTCCGTTAAATCCGAATGGCGCCAATATCAAAGTATGCCCGCCGTTCGAAACAACAGGATGATGCTGGTGGATTCAAATCTCCTGGACCGTCCGACGCCGCGCCTTGTGGACGGCCTTGAACTGTTGCTCCGACTCATCCATCCTGAATTTTTTAAGGAATAAACATGCGCCCCATTCAATCCGCAGTCATAACACGATTGTTCCTTGTCATTTCAGTGTTGCTTATTGTCCTTTTGGCATCCATGGTCGTGGGAATTTCTCTCGGTTCCACCGGGAGCAGCTTTTCGGCAACACTCCATTCCATCCTGAATCCGGGCAGCCTGAATTCATTGACAGATACAATCATATGGCAAATCCGGTTTCCCAGGGTTTTAATGGCCGCTTTAGTAGGAGGTACCCTTTCCCTGGGAGGGCTGGTGTTTCAGGCATTACTGAGAAACCCCCTGGCCGAGCCATATATTCTCGGGATTTCAGGAGGATCGGCCATCGGTGCCATTCTCGGTATATTGATGGGTTTCGCCCGTTTCCCGGGGGTGTGTCTCATGGCTTTTACCGGCAGCATTGCGACCCTGGTATTGATTCTCATCATGTCTTCCGGGCAATCCATCTTAAAACAGAATGCCTTACTGTTGTCCGGGGTCATGGTCAATGCCTTTTGTTCCGCTGTGATCATGTTTCTGGTTTCCATGACTCATGATGCCAGGCTTCATAATATCATTTTCTGGCTGATGGGTGATCTGTCCCTGACGAGTCTTCCCCAAATCGGTATTTTAACGGCCATCAATGGCCCATGCTTCATATTGCTGTTTTTTTTATCCCATAAAATGAACCTGCTGCTCATGGGAAAAGATATGGCCCAGACCATGGGTGTTAATTACACCGCCGTTACACTGACGATGCTGATATCCACTTCCTTTATGGTCAGCGTAACAGTATCCCATTGCGGACTTTTGGGGTTTGTGGGGCTTGTGATGCCCCATCTGTTGCGCCTGATCCTCGGCCCGGATCACCGCATCCTGGTACCGGCATGTCTGTTGGGCGGTGGCGCCTTCATGATCATATGCGACACACTGGCCCGGGTTCTTCCCCGCCAGGGCGAGATGCCCGCCGGTGTCATAACGGCCATGATCGGTGCGCCGTTGTTTATCTTTCTATTAAAAAGATCAAAATCATGACAAAACCCGTAATTGATATTCAGAAACTGTCGTTTTCCTATGAAAATGACCCGATTTTAAAAGAACTGTCGTTTTCCGTTGACCCCAATGATTTTTTTATCATTATCGGTCCCAACGGCTCCGGGAAATCAACCCTGTTGAAAATAATTTCAGGTATTATCACGCCCGGATCCGGACAAGTGGCGGTAAAAGGAATCCCCCTGAAACAGTATCCCCGAAAAACCCTTTCCCGAATGATCGCCCTGGTGCCGCAAATCGCTTCGGTGGATTTCCCGTTCACCGTACTGGACGTCGTCCTCATGGGACGGGCCCCTCATCTTGGTCTTCTCGGACTTGAACAAAAACAGGATATTCAAATAGCCATGCAGTCCATTGAATTCACGGGTGTTTCACATCTGGTCCACCGAAAAATGACGCAATTAAGCGGCGGTGAACAACAGCGTGTATTTATTGCGCGGGCCATATGCCAGAGCCCTGAAATCATTCTCCTGGATGAGCCCACCGCTTCCCTTGACTTGGCCCATCAGGTGCGGGTGATGGACCTGATGGAACAGCTAAAGTCCGAACACGGGATCACCATCGTCATGGTCTCACACGACCTAAACCTCGCCGCCATGTATGGCGACCGCCTGCTGTTGCTCAAAGACGGCGAGATCGTTCAGTCCGGAATGCCGAAAGATGTCATCAACTTTAAAACCCTTGAAGAAACATATGGATGCCTGCTCCTGGTAGATAAGAGTCCCCTGGGAAACTATCCGAGAGTCACACAGGTCCCGAAAAAATATCTCACCTTCCGGTAATCATCCATTGTTCATGGCCCTTCCTGACATACCCGGCACATATCATTTTAAACAACCCGAACAGAATCCTCAGATTTTTATTGACAACTTCAACAAGAGTGTATATTTTATTTTTAAAATCGAGCGCTCGTTCAGTTTTACTTGTTTAACTTTCTGTTATTATTATTTTTAGTTACCGCACTAATCAGGGAAAGGATTAGCTTTTACATGCTTTACGATGACCTTGACAGAATGTTTGCCCCTAAATCCGTTGCGGTTGTCGGCGCCAAACGGATTGACCCGGCACTTACCTACTTGGGCATGTTCGGCGCGATTCAACAATCTGGATACAAGGGCCGGCTTTATCCCATTAATCCAAAACTTAAAACCGTTAACGGTGTCAAAGCATATCCTGATCTGTTATCTTTGCCTGAACCTGTGGACCTGGTGATTATTTCAGTCCCGGCACCTGCGGTTCCCGGAATTTTAAAAGACTGCGTTAAAACCGGAAATAAAAATATCCATATTTTTACCGCCGGTTTCAAAGAAACCGGTGAACCCACCGGCTTGAAACTACAGAAAGAAATTGAAGATATAGCGGTGAATAACGGTCTTCGCGTGATCGGTCCCAATTGTATGGGAATCTGTGTTCCCGAACTTGGTCTTGGGACATGGAATAATCCCATTGATTTGAAAGGACCGGTTGCATTTGTCAGCCAGAGTGGCGGACATGCCCAGGATTTTTCCAATTATGCAGCAAATTTCGGAATCGGTTTCAGCAAAATCGTCAGTTTCGGAAATGCCCTCACCCTGGACAGTACCGATTTCCTCGAATACCTCTCCCAGGATCCCAAAACTGAAATTATCACCATGTACCTGGAAGGCGTCAAAAACGGCCGAAAGTTGCTGGGCCTTGTCAAGGATATCAACAAAACCAAACCGGTGGTGATCATAAAAGGCGGCTTAACAAAATCCGGCACAAAGGCGGTGGCTTCCCACACGGGTTCCATGGCAGGTGAAGAACACTTCTGGAATGCATTTTTCAGGCAAACCGGTGCTATACGGGCCCATTCCCTCGAAGATATGGCCCATACGACACTGGCTCTGCTCAGGCTGAAAAAGACCCGGGGGAAAGGCGTCTGCGTATTCGGCACAGGCGGCGGTGTTGTAGTGGCCATATCAGACACCTGCAGCAGAATCGGTCTGGATCTGCCCTCTTTTTCACCCCGGATGCAACGGTCTTTAAGAACGTTTGTTCCGGAAGCGGGCAATATGATCAAAAACCCTTTGGATGCCCATCACATCCTGCTGGAAGCTGATAAATACATGGCAAAGACCATGGACCTGATCTATGAAGCACCGGATATTCATATGGCGATCATTTCACTTCATACGGACTGGATCGGGCCTAAATTTATGCCCAAAGTGACATCCGCCATTAAAACGATTATTCCCGGTCATCTGAAAGAAAAACCATTCGTCGTCTGCTGGCGCCAGACCCGGCACGATCCGGAAACCCGGCAGGCGGCCGAGGTTTTGGAAAAGGAGCTCTTGGATGCCGGGATTCCTGTTTATCGCAGTTTTGAACATGCTGCTCTTGCCCTTGCCCGGTTTTCAGACTATCACCTTTACTATCAGTTTCAGGACAGGGTCAATAAGAATCTTTTTAAGGGAGAAGAGATGAAGCTGGCTTCATGATTTTGCGGTCCGGAATTGTTTTACAAGCCCCCCAACCCCTGAAGAAATTCCGGAATGTATCGTTTTAAAGGAGATCTTCAGGAGTTTACATTACGGGTCTTCCGCGGCAGTGTGTTGTTGCGGACGGCCCGTAATAATTTGATCTTCTTCAAACTTGTTGCTTTTTACGGCAATAAACATTTAAAAAGAACAAATGCCATAAAACGTTTATCCAGGCATGACGGGGAAGGAGATTAAAAACGGAAAAGTGCTGAAACAATTTTTCACCTTGATGTACAAGAAGTGATCGATAAAATACCATGAAAACGACCCACCAAATACTGTTTCAGAATGCCGGCTCTTTAAACACTGTTTCGTCAAACAGCATTGATCTGGTGGTGACATCGCCGCCCTACCCCATGATTGAAATGTGGGATGATGTATTTTCCATGCAAAATAAACACGTGGACAAGGCCATTAAGAAAGGTCGGGGTGCCGAGGCATTCGAGCAGATGCACCGGGTATTGGATGCCGTATGGCAGGAACTCTACCGGGTTTTAAAACCGGGTGCACTGTGCTGCATCAATATCGGAGACGCCGTCAGAACCCTCAACGGCGCATTTCAGCTTTACCAGAACCATACCCGAATTGTTCGATCCATGCTGGACACAGGTTTTTCATCTCTGCCCTGCATCGTGTGGCGCAAACAGACCAACGCACCCAACAAATTCATGGGTTCCGGCATGCTTCCGGCAGGTGCGTATGTTACCCTGGAACACGAATATATCCTTATATTTCGAAAAGGCGGCAAAAGGGAATTCGTTTTACATGAAGAAAAACAACTCAGGCGTGAAAGCGCTTTTTTCTGGGAGGAGCGCAACAACTGGTTTTCGGATGTATGGATGGATTTGAAAGGGGCGCCACAGACCCTTTTCTCAAAAGCTGCAAGGGAGCGCAGCGCTGCTTTTCCCTTTGAACTTCCCTATCGCCTGATCAATATGTTTTCAGTAAAAGGTGATACCGTGCTGGATCCTTTTCTGGGAGTGGGTACTACGATGTTTGCCGCCATGGCATCGGCCAGAAACAGCGTGGGGGTTGAAATCTCCCCCGATTTTGCGGACGACATTGCTTCTGCCGTACCGGGTATCGTGAATATTGCCAACCTTCGAATCCGTCGGCGAATTGAGGACCACCTGTTATTTGTCAAAATGCGGAAACAACAGAAAAAGACATTCAAGCATCAGAACGAGCATTACCAATTTCCGGTGGTGACCAGCCAGGAAAAAAAACTTTTTTTCAACACACTTACCCGGGTTGAACCCGTAAAAAAGAGCCGATTCGATGTTGTCTATTCCGATGAACCAGATGCTGCTTTAAATGCTTAACCGGGAAGAACTTTTTACCTTTTCTCATCAATTTTCACCCTGAGGGCAAGATGCCGGCGTTATACTGCAGATAAACCGACACTATCATTGCCTGCGGACAATCAGCAATGTTCCCTGTTTTCCAAAGGGATATCCTGTTGACAAGACCGATTCATCCTTATAAGGATCTTGTTGTCATCCCGATTATGTAAAACAACCTGGGAATTTTAATGAATACGAAACAGTTTAAAGGAGGAATGATTAATGAAAATCAACGGCAGTGTGGGAATCGTTACCGGCGGTGCCAGCGGATTAGGAGCGGCCACGGTTGAAATGCTCCATCAAAACGGTGCAAAAGTCATGATCGCGGATTTAAACGTCGACGGGGCTGAAGCCCTGGCTGAAAAACTCGGTGACGGAGCCGTATATTGCAAAGTGGATGTCACCAATACCGAGGAAGTTCAGGCCTGCATTCAGCAGACCAGGGAGACCTTCGACGCCATTCATATCCTTGTCAACTGCGCCGGCACCAGTTTCCCCATGAAAACCGTCGGAAAAAACGGGCCCCATGATCTGAACGTCTTTAAAAAAGTGGTCGAAATCAACCTGATCGGAACCTTCGACACCCTGCGTCTGGCCGCATTTCACATGCAGGACAATGAACCCAATGACGACATGGAACGCGGCGTTATCATCAACACCGCATCTGTAGCCGCATTTGACGGACAAATCGGTCAGGCCTGTTATTCGGCATCCAAAGCGGGGATCGTGGGAATGACCCTGCCCATCGCCCGTGACCTGGCCAGGAGCGGCATCAGGATATGCACCATTGCACCGGGGCTGTTCGATACACCCCTGCTGGCAGCCCTTCCTGATGAGGCAAAGACGTCTCTGGGCAAACAAACCCCGTTTCCACCGAGACTGGGTCGGCCTGAAGAATACGCTCAAATGACCAAAGCGATTATTGAAAACACGATGTTGAATGGTGAAACCATTCGACTGGACGGCGCAATTCGCATGGCGCCCAAATGATACCATTCACCCCGCCGCTTCCGTAAAGACGGAAGCGGCTGAGAGCCTTTTCCATTTTTTCCGGGGAATTCCACCGTTCTTTTCAGCAAGCCGCATAATTATCTTTTTATACAGGAAAATCACATGGCAGGATTCACTTTAAGGAAAGACAAAGGGATCGGGCTGGATGCAAACGAGCGCATGAGCGCTTTTGAAAAGAAAACGTAAATAAAAACAAGGAGGACACAAACATGGGGAGTGTTTCAGGTGGTGCGTTAGCCGCCAGAATGCTGAAGGCGGAAGGGATAGAATACGTGTTTGGTCTTATCGGGGGGCATATCTACCCCCTCTTTGATGCCTGTGAAAAGGAAGGCATCCGGGTTATCGATGTCCGCCATGAAGCCGCCGCTGCGCATATGGCGGAAGGACTGGCCCTGGTCACGGGAAAACCCGGGGTCTGTTTTGTAACCGCCGGACCGGGATTTACAAATGCCGTCACGGGAATCGCCAATGCAAAGGCCGCCGGAAGCCCCATTCTGTGCATATCCGGCCGCAGCGGTATCCATGAATTTGACACCGGCGCCCTGCAGGATATGGAGCAGGTGGATATCATAAACCCGCTGACCAAGTATGCCAGGACCGTCTATGAGACACGACGGATTCCCGAATACATGGCCACGGCCTTCCGGCATGGCTTAAGCGGCAGGCCCGGACCGGTTTACCTGGAAATCCCCATGGATGTTATCTATCAGCAGATAGATGAGTCCGAGGTCCGGATACCGCTCAATTACCGTGCGACCGGCGCCCCATGCGGCGATCCCGGGGAAATTCAACGGGCACTGGATATTCTTGGTTCTGCAAAACGACCGGTGATCATTGCCGGTGGAGGAGTATGGTGGGCCCAGGCCCATGAAGCGCTTCTGAATTTTATAGAAAAGTCCGGCATACCCGTTTTCACGCGAAATGCCGGTCGGGGCGTTGTACCCGATGATCATCCCCTCTGTTTCGGCCCCTTTGCCCGTACCGGTTTATTTAAAGCCGATGTGGCCCTGATCATCGGCACACAGTTCACCTATACACTGGGTGTGCAGCAGTTGCCACCCGGGTTGAAAATGATCCGGGTGGATATTGATGCTGAGGCCATCGGTCACAACCGGGATATCGATGTGGGTATCGTCGGTGATGCCAAATCGGTCATCAACCAGCTTTCCCTGGGGATTGATGCCAAATCCTATGATGACTGGATTCAAACGCTGAAAAAATCCGAATCCGATCGGCAGCAACGCATCCGACCGCTGATCGAATCCGATCAAATGCCCATGCATCCTCTCAGACTGTGTCATGAAATGAAGCGTTTTATTGACAAGGACACCATCGTTTGCATGGATGGCGGAGATATTTCAGTCTTCGGTGCCCAGGCTCTTCCCGCATTTGCACCCGGCAGTCAAATGTCAAACGGTTCCACCAGTTTCGGATGCCTCGGCGTGGGGCTTCCCTTTGCTATTGCCGCAAAACTGGCAAAACCGGATAACAAAGTGATATTGCTCACCGGTGACGGCAGTTTCGGGCTCAATGCCATGGAGTTCGATTCGGCGGTAAGACACGATATTCCCATCGTATGCATTATTGGAAATGACGGATGCTGGGGCATGATCAAACACAATATGTCGAAATATTACGGCACGGACAGGATTGTCGGGTGTGATCTTCCCGTTAAAAATTATGAAAAGATTGTCGAGGCCATGGGAGGATATGGTGAAAGAGTTGAAAACCCCTCGGACGTCGGCCCTGCGATAGAACGTGCCTTTGCCTCGGGAAAACCGGCCTGCGTTAATGTATTCGTTGATCCAACGGCTGGATCATAAACAGATAAAAATCTTTCCTTGACCGTATTTTTTAACAGGGCAGTCCCGCAGTTTCGGGACTGCCCTGTTATCACTTTTTTTCTGAGAAACAAAAAAAGATCTTTATCAAGATACGGATCGTTTTTCCTTAAATAAATACCGCGCCAAAGCAGGTAAAAGAACCATGGCGCCGACCATGTTCCAGAGGAACATGAAAGTCAGCAGAAACCCCATGTCCGCCTGGAATTTAATAGGTGAAAACGCCCAGGTGGCGACACCGATGGACAGGGTAATACCGGTAAAGGACACTGCCCTGCCCGTGGTATTCAATGTTCGGTAATAAGCCGCCGACAACGTATGGCCCTCTGCCAGATAGTACCGAAACTTGTTGAAAATATAGATGCCGTAATCGACACCGATACCCACACCAACGGCAATGACCGGCAAGGTGGCCACCTTGACGCCGATTCCCATCTTCGCCATGAGGGCCTCGCATAGAACAGAGGTAAGAAACAGCGGAGTAACCACGCATATAGCGCCCTTTACGGTTCTGTAGGCGATCAGGCATACCAGGAAAACAACGACATAAACAAGAATAGTCAACTTAATCAGGGCCTTGTCAACTTCGATATTGGTAGCTGCCTCGATGCCCGCGTTCCCCGCAGCCATGAGGAACTGGTAAGTGTCTGTATCATGTTCTTTTGCAAATTCTTCAACGGTGTGAACCACCCGTTCCAGGGTTTCCGCCTTATGATCATCCAGAAAAACCAAAATGGGCGTCAGGTCTCCGGTTTGTTTCTGGAAATTCGTGGGAATTTTGAGCACCATATTGTCAAGGGCGATCCTGCTCCGGGGCAATGCCATCCATTTCAGATTACCTTCCATATAGGCGGAATTGAGCAGTTTTAAAAAATCCACATGGCTTTTGACGTTCTGCACGCCTTCAAGCTGCGACAGCCGCCATGTCAGCTTGTCCGTTGCCACCACCACGGGATAAGCACTGTTACCGGCCACGGGCGTTTTCAGCATCACGACAAAAACATCACTGCTGGCGGAATAGTGCTCGTTCATGTAGGCATTATCCTTATTGTACCGTGAGTCCGGCCGCAGTTCCGGCGCTCCCGGATCCAGATCGCCCGTTTTCAAGTCCTGCCGCATGTATATACCCACTGAAAGACCGATAACCGCTAAAACAATCGCAATGTTGGCGTATTTTCGCTCGGTGAATTTGGACAAAAACGCCCACAGGGGATGTTTCATCCCGGCCTCCCGCTTCTTCAGGAGTTCTATGGTTTTTGGACTGATGCCGGAATAGGACATCAGAAGCGGCAGAAACATCAGGTCTGTAAACGCAACCACTGCAACACCGATACTGGCTCCTGCGGCAATGTCCTGGATGACACCGATGCGAATCCAGCTCAGTGTGGCAAACCCGATGCAATCCGTAATCAAAGCCGCCAGTCCCGGTATGTAAATCTGCCGGAAGGCCAGCCGGGCCGCTTTCAGCTTATCGGCCCCGATGGTCATTTCGTGGGCCATGGCATTGAACATCTGGATGCCGTGGCTGACGCCCAATGCAAACATCAAAAAGGGTACCAGCATGGAATACGGATTCAGGCCGTAACCGCACAATTTCATAACGCCCAGTTGCCAGACAACTGCCACCACGGACGAAATGGCGCGCATGGCAGTACTTTTGATGCACCGCGAATTCCATAATAACAGGGCCAGCAGAATGACAAAGGCAATGACAAAAAACAGCAATACCCGGGTCGCACCATCGATGAGATCCCCCACCACCTTGGCAAAACCGGTGATGTGGATCTTGATGTCATCATTTTGAAACCGTTCCCGGATTTCTTCCAGTTTTTCTGAAAACGCCCTGTAATCCAAGGGCTTTCCCGTCTCCGGATCAATGTCATGAAGCGGAGCGACAATCACGCTTGACTTAAAGTCATTGGCCACAGTGATGCCGACCTCGCCGGACTTGAGAACGTTCAGCCGAACCTGTTCCAGACTTCTTTGACTTCCGTCGTAGGTCGGCGGTATCACCTCACCGCCGGCAAATCCTTCCTCGGTAACCTCTGTCCAGCGGGTTACCGGTGTCCAGAGAGACTTCAGCGCCCCCCTGTTTACGCCGGAAATAAAGAAAATCTCGTCAGTCATGTTTTTAAGAACTTCCAGGTATTCTTTCGTAAAGATATCCCCTTTTGTGGTTTCAACACAAATTCGGACCATGTTGCCCAGTCCTTTCAGATCATCCTGATGGGCGATATAATTCTGGATGTAGGGATGATAGGTGGGGATCATTCTCAAAAAACTGGCCTCGGGTCTCATCTGCATCATATGATATCCGAGAAAAAGGGTAATGATAATAAAAACCCCCAGAAATAGCGGGCGGTTGGCAAACAGCATTCTCTCCATGAACGGCGCGTCATTCAAATATGAGTTGTCCGTATCCGATGATATGTTCTTCTGGGTCATATTTGATTATCCTTTATTGTTATGGCTTGAATTGTTTGCGTCTATCAGGGTAACACCTCTGAGCCCGACCACAGCCAGGACCCCGTTTTTTACCTCGGTCAGCGCAATGCCCCCCGGAAACCGTTCGGGCAGGCTTATGAATGTCTTTCCCATATCCGTGCTTTTCAGGATGGAACCGTCAACTCCGACAACACAAAAAGAGCCGTCTGAAAGAAACGTACCGCCGGAAAGGGAAGCCTTCCTGCCGGTCTCTGAGGGCAACCAGGTTTCTCCCCTGTCAAGGGAGTAAAAGATGTTGCCCCGAAGCCCGAAAACCGTGACAAAACCGCCTTCCGGGTTGCCGAGGATGCCGAAATATGATCCCTCGTATGGAGAATCCAGCCGTTGCCAGGTTTTACCGAAATCTTCGGAACGATATAATAAGCCCGCTTCACCGGCAATGAACAGGTCGTCACCGGACCGGGTAATACCGTAATAATGAAACCCATCGGGATTGTCGATGTGATCCATAAGGGGTTGCCAGCTCCTGCCGCCATCGGCTGTCGCAAGGATCATGCCGAAAGAACCAATCACGAGGCCCTCCCGGTCATTTTTGAACCAAAGGTCCATAAGCGGACGCGTGGGCCCTTCCTCCACGGCCATTTCCAGGTCACTCAGGAAATAATCCAGATCTTCAAGCTCCCGGCTCAGGGTTTCCCTTTGATCTTGTTCCAATTCGGAAGTTTCATCTTCCAGCCGTTCGGTTTTGATTCGGATCAGCTGTTTCAATTGCGCCAGCATGAGGTCGTTGATCTTCACACCGTCAAGCTGCTTCTCCCAGGTCTGCCCGCCGTCTTCAGAATGCAATACAACACCGTCGTGCCCCACGGCCCAGCCCATTTGGTCGGAAGGAAAATATACGGCCGTAAGGGTGACGCTGACAGGCACATCCGCCTGGGTCCAGCCGTTGCAATCGTTGTCCGAGTACAATATATGTCCCCGTTCACCCACGGCTATCAGGCGCCCGTTTACATTCACCACATCCATGAGTATGGAAAAAGGAGCCCTGTCGGATTTTTCAGCCGGTATGAGCAACAGGTCGTTTGCCCCCTGGGCGGAAAATACAGCACTGAAAAATAACAGGGCAGCACCAAACAGCCACCCGGACACGGCGATAAATCCCCTCCTGCGATGGTCTCCAAATAATCGCTTCTTCATTTACCTTACCTTATCTGTTGTTTTTACAAAAAGATAACCCCTTGCACCGGGCTATAACAAAACATCCGGCCATTTAAAGTCTCTCCGTACTCTCCCCTGAAAAACAGGGGAGGGTACAGAGAATCGTGTTAATCGGATTTGTATGTGTTAACGCTTTCCGAGTTTTCGAACACTTTGAGGTGTAAAAAAGTCCCAAGGGGCGATATATTCATATGTATTTTTCGGCATGTCCTGATTCAGCTGGGTCGCGCAATAGGTGTCCACCTGAAAATCATACATATGCGTTGAACGCTGTCGGTAAGCAGGAATGTCATACATATGTTTGGACAAGGCAAATGCCATCCGCCACAGGCTGCCGCGGGTGTCGTAGTTGTCTTTCAGCAGAACCTGCCAGGAATCCTCGTCCTGGAAAAAAACCCGTTTGCCGTAGCAGTGGCGTTTGCCTTCTTTGAGGGTGGCCTCGTTTTGCCATACCCGGTGGAGTTCCCAGCGGATAAACTCCGGGTTGAGATGGTATGGCGTGCAGATATCGTCCATGGATGCAAATTCAAACTGGTAACAGTTGTACGGGACGTACATTTCTTTCTTGCCGATCATGTTCCAAGTAAACCGGTCGAGCCGGCCGTTATACATATAGGCATCATCGTAGGTGGCATATCCGCCGTAAGTGGGATTGGGTGTGTCGTAGGCAATGCTGGGTGCCCGGCGAACCCGGCGCTGCCCCGGCATATACTGCCAGGCCCCCC
>CAYLRU010000004.1:24050-79175 GCA_964386565.1 uncultured Desulfobacteraceae bacterium
ATGGTTACATATGAGTTCGGCACCGTTTTTCGGAATGGGAAACGGGATCCCCCCGAAACTTCCCTCAACACCATCATCCCCGCCATTGATGAGTTCCGCGTTAAGGGCATTTTCATACGTTCGGTCATATATAAGTTGTGGCGCCGCACTGGGTCTTCTGGTGGGATAAACATGCATCTTCCAGGTGTCCGGGTATTTCTTGAACAGCATCATGATTCCCGGGGAAATTTTGTCGGCATATTTTTCCACATTCTGCGCCGTGATGGTGAACAGGATCTTGTCGTCGGCAAAGGGATCGGGGTGCAGTTCGCCCGATGCAGGGTCATAGTTCACATTTTCAGGAATTCCCGTCATGCCCCCGTCCCATGCGGGAATGGTGCCGTCGGCATTCCCCGCCCGTTCGGCGCCAAAGGGGGTGAGATCTTTTTTCAACCGCTCGGCTTCTTCGACGGATACCTTGGCTTGGACCGGCATGGCAGCCCAAATTATAAAAGCTGTCAACAACATGGACAATAGGATTTTGGATGTTTTTTGAAACATTACGTTCACCTCCGATTATTTATTTTAGAAAGTATAAGTAAGGGATATTTCCAGGGTATCACGATCCGAGTTTGCATTTCTCTTGGAATTAAATCTGTTCTCATATGTTATGTTGGCCTTGTAAATATTGTTATATAGAAACTCTACGGCAATTGAACCGCTTGCTTCACCCTCATTATATCCCATCGAGGATGTCGGCATTGTACCACTGCAATCTTCGGCGTAGGCAAAATCCAATGCAAAATCAGTACCTTGAAATACCTGGTACCAGTCAAAACCCAAACGAAGAGAATATTGCCATGCAAAAACATCATCCATTAGCCCGATCGTCCGGGCGCATGCGATTTCTCCTATAATTGAATAATACTCTGCAATCGGGAGGGGGGGGGCGGCCGCATAAATCCATGAGGTCTGCGCCTGCCAGTAATTGCCTTCCAGCCCCGGGCCGAATCCGAAATCCTGGCGATAGCTGAACTCGCCGCTGATATTGGCATCTCCGACCTGGGAACTGTAACTTACACCATAAACTTTTATGTCTTCGGTATAGGATAAAAAATATGGTGTAAATAGTGCGCCTGTATTCACCGTTGGGAATTTGTCGTGATAGTTGATATAGTACAGGCCGAATTCCGTTCCGTTCATCAACTGTTCCGCCATATAGGTAAGGGCGATCCCGAACTGGCCGCTGTCACTGGCATCCTTATCCGTGCCCCTTGGATAGACTACAAAGTTAGGTCCTCCAAGAATGGGGGCTCCAAGATCATCCAGAACATCGCCGATCACTGAACTTGCAAAAAATGTACCTCCTTCGTAGAGTCTGGTTTTCTCCCATTTCCACTGGTAATAACCGGACAGGGCCAAAGCATTGGTAAGTCCCACCTGGAGATAAGCGGCTTCCGACGGCATAAAGATTTCTTTTAACTCCGTCCCCACGGCAACGGCGGCGGCGGCATCCACATGACTTTGAGCGGAGGAGATCCCACCGGAAATGAGAAGACTTTCACCCCAGCTGATGACTTGCTTACCCACACGCAATTCCACAAAATGGCCGCCCAGATCAAAATTGGCGTATGCAAACAGATCGAGAATTTCTGCATCACGGCCGTGGACGTCTTCGACATCATCGGCCCACTCGTCGTTATCATTGATGAGACCACCCACTAAGGCATTGTTGGTTCCCGGACTGTCATTGTCGTTGTCACTCATGTACACTTGATCATAAAAGGCCTTTGGCCGAATGAAAAGGCCGAAATTTTTATGTTGAATATCGATATCCGCAATAAGGGTGGCCTTGTTGTTGACCATGCTCCACTGGTCAAAATTCCGGTTGCCGTCGTCTGCGTTGATGTTGGCCAGCTTATCATTATCACGGTCCGACACCCGCCAGCCTGCGCCATACTTGATCGTAACATCACAGTCGATTGTCGTGTTCTCACCGGGGTAGAATTTCATGGCACTCGCAGACCCGAAAAACGACATCACACCAAAAATCAATAAAGTCAAAAGCAAAATGTTTCTTTGGTTTCTTTTGTACCTCATTTTTTTCTCCTCTTTTGCGTGTTAATGATGTTTTTTATTTTTACTCATTCTTAAATGAGATGAACGGGTAATTAAGATTACCACCAGAAAAAAACAGGATGTGCCCGATATCCCGTCCGGTGAGGAATCGAAATCCATTTATGCCATAAAGATCTCGGTTATGGATGGGTTTTACGCTATTCACCTGCCCTCAAAAACTCTGTCGGCATCCCTGTCCATTGTTATTATTGAAAACAAGGCAGCCAACGGCTTCAGACATGAAATATAACCACACAGTTCCTGAGCTCGTCTTGGAGGAACAGCACAATGAGGCAGAGCAGGAACTGCAGAATTAGCGGTACTCATCGGTTGATCCATAACATCTCACGATGGTAATTTTTTATCGAAATATATCTTGAGGATTTTTTCGGCGCCATGACTATTTTATACCACAATGAAGGATATAAATTTTTTTTCTTTGTTTTTTTAACAACATAAACCATTTTATAACATTCGTGTTATCCCTTTTATTATTTTCACCACTTCATGTCAATAATAAATAATAGATGGCATTTTTTTTTTAAATATTGCTTCAGGTTTTTTCTGAACAGTATTTAATTAAGGATACGGCATCACCGGTTTCCGGAATTTTTGACATTCTGCGGGAAATACGTTTGCTGTTTCTGAAACAATGGGGATCATCAGGTGGGATGTGTTGTCCGGCAACCCGCTTTCCGCCCGTCTGCTTCCAGGCTATGGTCTGCTAATAATCCGTCATGATACGCGAAAGAGAAATTCACGAATACCGTTTCTGTATATAAAAGACCTGATCTGGATAAACGGCTTCATAATTTCGAGAATGTCGCGGTTTTGACGGTTTTTCACGGGAAGCCGGAGATGTCGCTGGGGTCGGAAGCACACTTTATAACCGTTACCAATAACAAAACTGTTCACGGTTTTTGATTCAGCATCCTCATTGGATGCAAACACCACGACATGACCGCCCGGTTTCACCATTTTCCGACACCGTTCAACCAGCTTTATGGCTTCCTGATCCTTAAAACGGTTCACCAGGTCCCAAAGCAAGACACCGTTGAAACTTCCGGGCGGATAATCCAGATGGCGCCATACCCGATCCGACGCGTCCCCGGTGTCGAGATTCCGGGACAACTCACGGTAAAAATCACATACATAGAGCTTGCAGACCCTGCAGGAAAGAAAATTGATGTTTTCGCCGCATACAGGGCCCAGGTCAAGAACCGCAGCCCCGGCCACATCTTCAACGGTTTCAATAAAAAGTCTCAAGGCATTGCTCGTGAAGGGACCCGGTGTTGATGATGCGTTCCGCCCGGTTTCCGGTTCCTTGTTCACCATGAAAGAATCGGCCAACGGCTATTTCCTCTTTTCAGTCCCGGCGGCAAAAGCAATGGGTTCTTTTCCCCCGGCAGTATCCTGTAATTCCGTCGATTTTACGATGGACTCCACTTTCTTGCCGGAATCACGGGTTACATCGATTACCGCTTTAAGGACGGCTCCGTCTTCCACGGATATACGTTTGGCATGGATCTCACCGGTAAAATCCGCCTCCTTGGTAATCTTCACCTTGTCCAGCGCATGGATATTCCCTTTCAGACGTCCGCTGATCGTTACGTTTCCGGCACGGATCTCAGACTCCACGCTTCCCTTGGCACCGATGGTGAGATGAAACTTTTCCAGATCGATACTCCCTTTTACCGTTCCTTCGATTACCAGGTCTTCCCCGCCCTGGATACCGCCTTCGATGGAAATCTGTTTTCCGATGATGGTTTTCCCGGCATCCGGAACAGGGCGTGGGGCCGACGGCGGCATGGGTTCGGGTTCGACAGCTGTGTCCATGTTCTGATTCTTTGATTTTTTAAGCATTTGGGATTCCTCTTTCATGGGGTTAATAAAAACGGCAACATCTCGTCATAAAACCAGAGGTTCTGAATCGGTTCAGGCTTTGTCGGAATTTTAGTTATCGTACAAAAATAATGAGAGATTTTCAATGACTTTTGTCGGGCCGTATCCCGAGCTTGCGCATCCGGCTGTATAGCGTAGTCCTTTTGATTCCCAGCAGGTCGCCTGCGCCGCCTGCTCCTCCGATCCTTCCATCGGTCCGATCAAGAATATACCGGATATATCGCCGTTCAAGATCTTCCAATGAGGGGGTATCGCTGAAAAAGCGGTCAACGGTGGAATGACGGGTGCTCGAACTTAACAGGGCGCTGTTGTGTTGTCCGGATTCTCCTGAATCCAGTTGGCTGAAATCCAGTTTTCCATTCCTCGACAGCAACACGGCTCTTTCCATGACATTTTTGAGTTCCCGGACATTCCCGGGCCATGGATAACCGGTCAGCACGGCAATATCATCGGGCAGGATTTCCAGTCCTTCTTTATTATGCTTTACGGCGTACTGAGATAAAAAGTGCTTTGCAAGAATGACAATATCTTCAATTCTCTCACGCAGCGGGGGCACCACAATGGGCATCATGTTTAAGCGGTAAAACAGATCCTGCCGAAATCGTCCTTCTGACACTTCTTTTTCCAGTTCCCTGTTCGTGGCGGCGATAAGACGAAAATCCGACGTCAGTGTCCGGGTCCCCCCAACCCTGACAAATGTCTTTTCCTGCAATAACCGCAGGAGCTTTACTTGAAAAGACAGAGGGACTTCACCGATTTCATCCAGCAACAATGTACCTTTATTAGCCAGTTCGATCCGCCCGCGCTTTTGCTGGTCGGCACCGGTAAAGGCACCTTTTTCATAGCCGAACAACTCGCTTTCCAGCAGGCTTTCCGGAATGGCAGTCAAATCCACCACTACAAAAGGGCCGAGCTTACGGGAGCTCATATGATGAAGCTGCCGGGCCAGGACTTCTTTACCCACACCGGTTTCCCCCTGAATCAGGATTGTGGTGTCCGTGGTGGCGACCTGTTCGGCCTCGGCCAGCAACCGGGTCATGACCTGACTCTGGAATACGAGTTCTTCACGCTGCATCTGCTCGATTTGGAAAGACTGGGCAGATGATCTGATGCTGGTTTCTTTTTTCAATTGGCCGTAATCGATGAGCTGTTCGATATAATCGCTCATGAATTTGGCCAACTGGACCATCAACTGTTTATCCAGCAGATGAAACCGGTTTTCAAGGTAGATATTGTCAAAATAGAAGACACCTGACACCTTATTTCGTTTTTGCATGGGAAGGCACATGATCTCCCGGATAAAGGGGCGCCCCAAAGCGTTTTCATCAGGTCTGAATGAAAACGTTGCCGCCTTTCCTGTTCGAATGACATTTTCGATCGCCGTAATGCCGGATGCGAAGTCCTCCCTGTTAATGTCGGATTCCGTCATGTTGTAGCCGGCCCTGAGAAGGGGGTTGGCGGCTGAGTCGAAGGAATCGGCACGAAAAATCCCCCCCCGTTCCGCCATTAAGAGACGACAGGCAAATTTCAGCATCCGGGTCAGGATCTGATCCACATTCTCACTGTACACCTTGAATTCAAAAATTTTCAGGCACTGGCACATAAAATGCTGATAATCCCGCCGTATTTTCGCCGCTTTATTCTGTTTTTTCACCAGATATTTCAAATCCCGGGGAAAGATAAATTCCAGGCGGTGCTGTGAAAGGGTTTCAAAAGCATTTTCAGCCAACTGCACGGCCTGTCGTTTCTTGTTCTCAAGAATTTTCAGCCGTGCTTGCTCAAGTTGGGTTTTGGCCAACTCAATGGGATCCCCTGATTGATCAAGGTGTTTTTTGCTGTCTTCAAGATAAGACCGGATTACGTTTATCGGCTCCTTATTTCGAAAGGCTCTTTTGGCCATCAGACGGAATGCAGCGCCTTTGGCATGAATATTGGGCGCCTTCCGGATCCACGATATTTCATTTTCCAGATTCAGCCTCGGGTTAACGGGCAGGCCCAATGACTCGATTTCATATATCATCTCCAGAATATGCGGCGCCGTGTACAGCCTCGGAAACCCGTCCATGCCGCCGATACTCGCCGGCCGGTCCATTTTTTCCAGTGCCTCTTCAATGCGGCCCTCGATAAATCTTTGATACGTCAGGCTGCCCTCGGCAATGGCCAAAGCAAAAGTGTTGTTGGTCTCTAATGCCTCGGCACGGGCGGATTCCAGATGAAATACGGCTTCATTGTACTTCCCCACCATCTGCAGGACGGTCCCCAATATGGCACGAATGGTGATGGCCAATGCATCCTGGGACCTCGCCAACGCCAGGCGCCGCGACCGTTCAAGACCGCCCAGGGCATCATGAAAATAACCCAGGTTTGCCACACACCATCCAAGTAAAAAGGGCATGGGAAGAGGCCCCAATGTCATACTTTCGCCACCCTGTAATCCAAAGTCCAGATTTGCGCGTTCCAAGTAAGGTTCCGCCTCCCTGAACATTCCTTTTAAAAAAAAATTCAGCCCCAAAAATGCCGCTGACCGGTTTAAAATATCCTCATCTCCCAGTTCCTTGACCTCTTTTAATCCCTCGGTAAGGGCCTTCGAGGACTCTACATGTTGCCGGGCGATATGGAGAAATATGGAAAGATTGAGGTTTATCAAGGCATGGGAACGTCTGTCTCCAAGACGGCGTGCCATGGAGCGCGCCTTGTCCAGGAACCTCGGAAGTTCCATAAAACCGGTTCCCAGGGAAAAACAGAGATCTGAAAGTTTCAGTGTCGCCGATATGAAAATCCGGTTATACCCGGGATCCACCGAAATTTCGTAAAGCTGTTTGACCACGTTCCAGAGATGATGCATGGCCCGATGCTGATCGCCGTTCATCAGCGCCTTCCGGGCCTGATTGATTTCAAGCTCGGCAATATCTTTTACCCGGCCGGTTTTTACCAAGAGACCGGATACCACATCCGGATCTATTTCATCGATGATGTTCAGCTCGATAAGCCGATCGATAATATCGGATAACCGGTCCCGGTTATTCATGGCATCAAGCCTTTCCCTCATCTGTTTCGGAAGGCTTGGTGAAATGCAGAATCGGTTCTCATCGATTTCACTGATCAACGCCGGATGCCGTTTTCTTCCCAGCAAATCCATAAAAGGCGCCGGAAGTATGGGGGCAAGCTTTCCGGCTACCTCAAGGGATACGGGTTTTTCAAGTGCATACAGAACGGATAAAAATTCCAACTGCTCATCGGTAAGGCGGGACGATTCTGCATCCATGGCCGTTTCCTCGGACATATTGACGGTGCTTTACATCGTTGCCAGTGTGGTTGTGATAAAAAATATATGACAAACCCGGTTATAAATCAAGCACAAATGTCTATAAATTGACATCTATGATATTATATAGACATGTGCTGTCTATTATCAGACATATTCCCATTTCCATTCTTTACGACGTTCTCACTGTCAATAAAATTTTATGTTTCTTTAATATGTTATATCCATTTCGAATATCCGGCAGAAAAAATTCCATCCAAATTTAAAGCTGGCATATTTCATGCAGAGATTATATAATGCTCAAATTGTGAATACTCATCATATTTGTTACGCATCTCATTCAGAGTCCCAATTCATTCGGCTTGTTTTTTTTCAAAATCCTTATCCTTTTAACATGTGACAGAAAGGGGGTACGCCTTGAAAGAAGTCTATGATGTCGTAATCATCGGCGGCGGTACGAACAGTCTCAGTATCGCCAGCTACCTGGGCAAATGCGGGCTTTCGGTATGCATCCTGGAAGCCCGGGGGGAATGCGGCGGGGGCGCGGAAAATACGGAGCCCATGCCGGGGTGCAAAATCGACCCCCATGCAACCTATCTTTATGGCGGCGCAGCACCGGCATTTGAACAACTCGAACTCCACAAATTCGGATTTCGAACCGTCCATTATAATGTCATGGGCGGCGGCGTGACTTCAGACGGAAACGGGCACCTGGCCGGATCGCGGAATCCTGACGTTTTGGAAAAGACAGTCAAAAAATTATCGGCAAAAGATCTGGAGACCATGGATCAGATGATGGTGAGTTTCGGCGAACCGGAAAAACTGGCGGAATTGTTAAGATCCATATACTGGACGCCACCGCCGCCGCCGCACATCCAACTCCCTGTGGAAGACCTGCCATGGGCCAAGGTTTTCAGGAAACACCAGCACCCGTTGTATGATGATTCCTGGAACACCATGTCTACCATGGAACTTCTTGATTCCCTGTTCGATGACGAACAGCTGAAAGTCTCCTCGGCCATGGCCACATGGTATAACGGACCTCATCCCAACTGGAAAGGAACGGCAATTCCGGGCTATTGCTGCAACCATCTGGTGGGATACAGCAGCGGCAAACCCAGGGGCGGCATGCATTCCTTGACCCATGCCCTGGTACGATGCGCCATGCACTACGGTGCCAAAATCTACACCAACAGCAAGGTCGAGGAAATTATCGTGGAAGACCGGGAAGCCAAGGGCGTCATCCTGGCCGACGATGCAACGGCCAAAAGCAGAAAGATTTATGCCGACAAAGCGGTTATTTCCAACACCCATGTCAAACCCACCTTTCTCGAACTGGTTCCAAGCCGGGAATTGGATCCCGCCTTTTTGGAGCGGGTTAACGGGATTAACCTGAAAGGCGGCAGTCTTTTTGTCCTGTCCCTGGTTACCCGTGAAATGCCCAAATACAAGGGTGATGCCGAGGAAATGTTTTCAAACGGCACCTACCCTTCCTGTACATGGATCAATCTCGATTCCCGGGAAGCCATGTATAACATGGAACGGGTGGTGTATTCGTTAAATACACACCCCATTCGCAAGGAAGACATGCTCCTGGCATTCATTAATCATGATGTCTATGACAAATCCTGCCAGACACCGGAAGGCTACCATGTTTTCACCCCCATATATCTCCAGGTCCCGCCGCCGGAATACCACCGGGACGGCCCCACGGCTGTGAACGACGCCAAATGGGAAATCGTAGAGGTGATGCTGGAAAAAATCCGGGAAGTTGCCCCCAATTTAACAGACGACAAAATCGTCGCCAAATTCGTGAATACACCGTATGACTCATCCCTGCGAAACATGGGATTTGTGGGCGGCAACTGGATGGGTATCAGCCAGGAGGAAGAGCAGTGGTATGTAAAGAAGCCCCTGCCCGAACTGTCCCGGTATCGGACGCCGATCAAAAATCTGTACCTGTGCAATCATACGTCCTATCCCGGTGGTTTAGCCCTGCAGGCGGTATCATACAATCTGATGCATATCCTGATCGAGGACCTGAAGCTGAAGCCTGGTGAATGGTGGTATCCGTCCCCGCATTTTATTCCGTCGGATGCCTGATTTCATCGGTCTGATCCGGTTTTAAGCAGACAATACCACGATCAGGATGAATGCCAAACCCGTTCTCTGTTCGTCGGCCGTCTTCCGGATAGCCGGTCAAGATTTTGCTGGTGCTTTATCTGGTGCTTTATTCGGAAGCGAGGGGCAAGCATATGCCGTTATTGACCGACCGACAGGAACCATGATGCTATTAATCGCTGCTTAGGAGGAAAATTTTATGCCAGTAAATAATCATCCCGGAAATACAACATGGAAATACGACATGCCGACCATCCCGAAAATGTCTGATGAAATATCATGTGATGTGGCCATTATCGGTGCCGGTCCCAACGGGTTAATTACGGCCGCATACCTGGCCAAAGCCGGTTTGAATGTCGTTTTGCTGGAAAGGCGCTACGAAGTGGGCGGCGGGCTTTCCACCGAAGAAATCCTGTTCCCGTCCTATTTCGCAAACACCCATGCGACCTATCATCTGATGGTGGATTACATGCCGGCCATATCGGATTTCGACCTTGCCAATCACTCCCTGCAATTTGTCAAGCCCCATCGGCAAACCGGCATTCTTTTCAAAGACGGCTCGTCCTGGATCATGTCGGCAAAGATTCAGGACACTGCGGATCAGATTATGAAATACTCACGTGAAGATGCCGTATCCTTTGAAAAATATTCAAGATTGTTCATTCAAATCATCGAGGAAATTTTGGCCCCGGCCACTTATTACCAGCCTCTTCCACCTATTGAACTGGCGGTTAAAACCGAAAGAACCGCCATCGGTAAAGAGATGATGAAGCTTGCCGAAGACAGCCCGGTGGAAATCATCGACCGCATGTTTAAAGATGAACGTGTTAAAGCCATGTTCCTGTATGTCACCTGCATGTGGGGACTGGCACCGAATGAACCCGGCCTCGGCTACCTTGTTCCCCTGCTAATGATCCAAAGCGGAATGAACAAATGCATCAGCATCGGGGGCTCCCACAAACTGGCCAGCAGTTTGTCAAAAGAGGTCATTAAAAATAAAGGCCTGATCCTGGAAAACGCTGAAGTCACAAAAATCATTATGGAAAACGGCAGGGCCGTCGGGGTCGAAATCTTCGACGGCATGATTGTCAAAGCCAAGACCGTCGTATCGAGCCTTGATCCCCAGACCACCTTTTTAAAACTGGTCGGCGAGGATCATCTGCCACCGGCGCTCAAAAATTACGTGAACAACTGGGCATGGGATAAAACCAGCTTTTTTACCACCCACGTAGCCCTTAAGGAACCGCTCAAATATATCGCAGACGAACGGGATATCGATAAAACCTTCATGAACATCGTCGGTATCGATTCATCTCGGGAACTGGTACAGATGGCCGAAAGTATCAGGTCCGGAAAAATCAACACCATCGCCGGACACTGTTCAGTTGAAACGATCTACGACAGGACACTGGCACAGGTACCGGGACACCACACGGCATTTTTCCAGATGATGGTTCCAGGCCAAATTGAGGGCGGATGGGAAGATCAAAAGGAACAGATCGAAAACAAAGTCATGGAAACCTGGGGTAAATATACCAAAAACCTCAACAGCAACAACCTGGTCATGAAAACTTCCGAAAGCCCGCTGGATATTGAACGGCGGATTCCCTGCATGAAATACGGTTCCATCAAGCATGGGGAATACAACCCGCTTCAAATGGGCTATTTCCGACCCAATGATTTATGTTCCCGTACCGCCACCCCCATAGAGGGATTGTATGTAAACGGCGCCTCCACCTATCCGGGCGGCTTGATCATCGGCGGACCCGGTTATATTGCGGCGAACAAAATCGCCGAAGATATGGGAGTTGCCAAATGGTGGAAGTATTCAGACAGCATTGAGCGGTATGTGAAACAATATATTGATGATTGATGCAAAAATAAAAACAGCAGAAATACGGCCAAGGGGGCGTAAGGTGCACGGTGCCGTGCACCTTACGCCTTTATTAAACCAAGATTACGGAGGATTATTGCGCATGAAAATGTGGTCCGAAGGCCTGGGCAAAATTCAACTTGAAGTGGACTTCTCACGTTACTGGGTTGACAACGAAGAAGACGGCACGGTGATTAAAGGCGTCACGGTTCAGCCGGTTCAGTGGGATTTCAAGGCGATATTTACGAAAAAAGATATCCCCGGTCTGCTAAATATCTTTTTCAAGCCCACCACTTGGTTCTTTATCATTCGAAACATTCACATGGTATTTCTTTTTTTCATCGAAAAGGTATTTAAACGTGAACGTTACGCCGTGGAGGTGAAGCCGAAATGAAAATCTGGTCAAAAGGCCTCGGAATGATGGTCCTGAATATGGAGTTCAGACATTACTACGTGGAAATAAAAGACGGATGCCTTCTTATCAAGGGACAAATTACGGACCCTGTCATGTGGAACTTCGTGATTACCGTTGAAAAGGATGACATTCGCGGGTTGGCCAACATCATTTTTAAAGGACGTTTTTTGGCCTTTCTGGGGAAGAATATCCATTACTTCCTATTGTTCTTTTTCGAAAAAATATTTAAGCGAAAGGCCTACACACATCCTGAAAAAAACATTGAAATACCACCTGATGTCTATTGCATACAAAGCACCCCGGCATCTTCCTGAAAAACGCGGTTAAATAAGCCAGGACATGAGGAACAACGCCAGATTCCCGGACACATGGACAATAATGGGAACCATCAGGTTCTTCTCAATTTCATAGGCTGCCGCAAAAACGATGCCGCCGACAATCTGGGGAACGGGAATTCCGGAGGTGATGGCGTGTGCCGTTACAAAAACCGCTGTGGTCAATAAAACAGCGGCTATCACCCCCCATCGCCTGAAATACCCGTAACAGATCCCTCTGAAAAAGATTTCCTCGGCCACGGGACCGATGATACCGCCGACAATTATCAGCAGGATCACTTTTTTTGTATCTGAAGGAAATGGAGATGCAAGGTAAACCATCGGATTCTTGCCCATCGACATCACCACCACACCTGCCATCAATGCGGCTAGGGCAAAAGCAAGGGACCAACAAGCCCCCTTTTTTATTCCGTCACCCAGACCCGATTTTGTCAATCCCAGGGGAGACAGGCTTTTCTTCATCACCATCATCAGAAAAAAGATCAGGCCGATCTGCAGGCATCGCGTAAGCCCCACCATCAACAACCGGTCGGAATTGACGATGCGCATGACTTCGCCCATGCCCCATTCAACGGCCATCACAACGGCGGTTGATATCAGGATTATGCGGGATTCGATTTTTCCTGCGTCCATCCGAGTTCTCTTAATGCATGGTAGGCATAGGTCTGTTCATACCAACAACGGGATTCTCTTAATTTTTTCAACAGAACGGGAATCATGGAACGGTTTCCCCTTTTCCCGAAAGCATGAAACACCTGGCACACCACATTGAGGTTCGGGTCATTCACCATGGCTTTCAAGTCCTCAAAGGTATTCTGTTTCCGGCTTTGACCCAATACCATGGCCAGCCAGTACCGTTCCGGTATATGCGGACTGTGAAGACCGTCACGATAAGACGGATAATCAGACGGTTCAAGCCGATTTTCATAAATGATTTTTAATCCGTTTACCCGGTCCATCCAGTCTTTCGACATCATCAGGCCGGTCACATCCTGTTCATCAAACTGCCCTGCCCGGCTGAGGTGGAAGGGGATCAACAGGGCCAGTCCGGCCAAAAAACACAAGAGAATGGAAACGACGGCCGCCGGGAAATTACCAAGAATCCGCAAGATGACGGATCTTATGCCTGCATAAATAATGACGTAAAGGAATATGGGAAGCCCGATCAACAGGGACACAAACGTAAAATGCCGGAAAAAGGCATACTTGTCAATCTGCCGGGAATAATCCCGGAAGTGTTGACGGGGATCGGCCAAAAATGCGGCAATGGTTGTTTGCTGAACCGGTTTACCGTTGTATTGCAAAGTCAGTTGATCACCCTTTCTATACAGAACAAGGTCGACTCCCGTATCGTTTTGAACCGGCAGATAATCGTATGCAATGCATTTTTTTTCCAGCCGGGCCAGACTGTGCGCATCGATTTCACCTCCGATGTACACGGTTTTTAACAGTTTCTGTTCCGGTGATTTGAACACCCCCGCCGGATACAGTGTGTATTGATAATAAAAATTATTGATCCTTTCACCAACCGGATTTGAAAGCAGCATCCCGTCCCTGAAATCAATGAACATTCGCTGATCCAACTGAAAGGTCCAGACCATGACCAGCAGTGATAACACGACGACATGGCACGATGCTGCGACAAACATTTTCTTTGACAGTGGATTCACCATTCCCTTTATGGAAATCGCAAAAACCACAGGGGGTATGATAAAAAAATATGTCGTGGTCATGGCATCGAAGCGTTTTGCATTGACAAGCCATAACAGCAATGCCCAACCGGCTGCACCCATCAGCATCATCCATTTGCGCCGTTGAAAAATATGGACAAATCCCCATGAAAAAGAAAACGTCAGAAGAGATAGAAAGGCGCCGACGGTCAACGTAAAAAACAGGCCTCCCCCGAATGCAGATCCCGCCTTTTGCAGCAGGGGCAAGGTGTCCACGTTGGGGACAGGCAGATATCCGGCATCCGCGATAAGACGCATTTGCCGGTACAGATGGATATTGGACAGGTATACATGCAGGGTTGAAACAACCTGCGCAACGACCATGCCGGCGAGAACCGCTTTGACGGTCGGAAAAGTTGGTTTCTCACCGTTTTTGGATTTTTCGATTAAGGATATCCCGGACAAACCCCATCTCCCATGTAAAAAAGCCCATTAACACACGTCTACCCGATATCTGTCTCCATCATTTCCTTTACTTCTTTTCTGATGCCCCTTGCAGCACCGGTAACAAGCGCATTTTTTCCTCCAACAGCATGCAATGACCGCCAATCCATTATTTTCTTTGTTTTCCGGTTATCAGCCGAATGGCGGGAAGTATTGATCTGTCATGTTATAATAGATACCTACGCATGAATCAAATGCGATTTTACACATTACCCATATCGGGTACTTTTTCAACCTCTAAAATGTGAACCCATCATTGCCGCCACTGATTTCGCCAGGACGTAAAAAAAACATTGACTAATGACATGCAATTTATTATCAGACGATCATGTTCAGGTGCTCATCCGTGAGCGAAAAGGGAACTCCGTTAGATTCGGAGACGGGCCCGCCGCTGTAATCGGGGACGAATGCCGCGACATGCCACTGGCTGAATATTTAAGAGGAACCGTTATCAGCAGTTTTATGGGTTCCAGGGCCGGGAAGGCGCGGTTACTAGGATGATCCGTAAGTCAGAAGACCTGCCTGAACAGCATTTTTTCGCCTTCGAGGACCAGGGCTTTAAAGATCAGAGGATAAAACAGGGACATCCCCGGATCGATGTAAATCGGTCCGGGGATTTTTTTTGCTTCGGGCCATTAACTTGTTTTTCATTATGGAGGAAAAAATGAAACATCTTCTATGTATCGGTGCTTTACTGGCATACCTTTTTTCACCGGCAGCAGCTTTTTCTGAAGAGCCGCCACCAGAAAACCCAACAATGGAGCACACCCTTGACGAAATTTTCGTTTACGCCACCAAGACCGATGAAAAACGAAAAGATATCCCCAACAGCGTGATTCAATTGAACCAATTTGATATTGAAGAATCCCCGGCGAAAAGCCTGGGAGAACTCCTGGGAAACGAGTTGGGACTGGACTGGCGAACCCTGGGCGATTATGGAGGAGCTAATGAGTCTTTACATATCAGGGGTATGAGCGACAATGGAACCCTGGTCAGGATCAACGGCGTCACCGTCAATGCCCCTTCCCTCGGGAGAGCCGAACTGGGCAGAATTCCTTTAAACAGCATTGCATCCGTTGAAATAACGAAGGGGTCCGGTTCGCTCCTATACGGTTCAGGCGCTATGGGAGGAACCGTAAATATCACCACCAAACGCCCTGTAAAGCAAAAGACCGATATCAATATCTCTGCAGGTTATGGAACACAAAAATCATACGTTCTTTCCGCAGAACAGGGAATGTATTTATCCGAACATTTCGGGTATTATATAACCGGTGAACAAAAAGAAACAGACGGCTATCGCGACAACAGCGATCTCAACCATCAGGATTTTTCCATAAATCTGGTTTTTGACAACCAGGATTTGCTGGACATAAGCCTGTATGCGGATTACATAAACAGGGACTACGGCGTCCCAAACGTCCGGCCCCCGAAAGGAACCCTTCCATTTACCGTAAATGGCGTCACCTTGTACAATGAGGAGACTTCGAACCTCTTAAGTGGTGGTGGTGATGAAGACACCCATGTCGTCCTAAACCTAAAGAGCACGCCCCTTTCCTGGTGCCGTATTACCCTTCGCGGGGATTATACGAAAATGATAAATGTTTTCAGGGAATACTGGTACGATGCCTGGTTCGCAGCGGACATCGTGGGACTTAAATCACAGACCACAAATGAGGTCTTCGGATTCGAGGGAAACATCGAACTCAAACCAATACCCGACGCCAAGATATTACTGGGCAGCGAACACAAGGAGTATAAATGGAAAAACAAGAGCATTTCTCTGGACTCCCGAAACAATACGATTCCCGGTACGGATACGTCGATTAAGGAGAATCTTCATACCACCGGAATTTATTCAGAAGCCCAATACCGTCCCAGTCGATATGTCAAAGGCATATTGGGCTTCAGGCATGAAGATCATTCCGAATTCGGTACTGAAAACCTGTGGCGATGCGGCCTCGTCATCAATCCAACGGTTTCAACGGTTATTAAAACATCCCATGGAAAGCATTTTCTCGCGCCCACACCGAACGACCTGTTCTGGCCGGATGACGGATTCACACGGGGAAATCCCGATCTTAAGCCCGAGACGGGATACCATACAGACGTCACGCTGGAACAATCTTTCATGGATGACTATGTGTTTTTAACCGCGTCCTATTTTAAATGGGATCTGGACAACAAAATCCAATGGGGACCCAATTCGGACGGAATTTGGGAACCGGAGAACCTCAAAACCTATAAAGCTGACGGCGCTGAGATTGGAGTCAAAATCAAGCTGCTTGATCACTTCACCATAGACGCCGCCTACACTTACCTGGATGCGGAAGAGGAAAACAAGGCGTACACGGTTCAGGATTATGGATGGCCTCCGGCGATTCCGCCCAATTTCGTATACGACTGGGTGAAGCGAAGGGCTGCTTACACGCCCCGGTACATTCTTAAAGGCGGCCTCACTTACCGCCATCCAACAGATTTAACGATCCGCGGAGTTGTCAGATATACGGACGAACGCTTGTGGTATCGGACGGAAACAGATGGTGCATATCCCAATACCAAAACCGTCGTCTATACGTTGGAAGACTATTGGACGGTGGACCTGAAGGCACAAAAGCGGTTCCTCAAAAATTGGCTGGTATCCTTTGAAGCATACAATATTTTTGATGAGGAATATGATACCTATTTCGGAACATTTACCGACCAGACGACATTTATAACCAGCGTAACAACATATCCCGGAGCCGGTGCTTCATACTTTTTCAACGTAACATATGAATACTGAAGCCCGACACTCCTTTTCCGTACAAAAGATTATCCCCGCCTGAAAAGGCGGGGATAAATTACCCTTTTGACTTGAAACCGTACCTGGAGATGGCATTACGCCACTCCAACAAGATTTCTGTCAGGGGGCCTATTCTCTTTTTAATCATTCAGGATCTTAACGTCGCCGTCAGCCGCAGCGGATTGAGAAGCAACTCCATGGCCGACACAATGCTTGTGCACACCACGTCCGCTGCCGTAAGGGTCTCCACGGCAGCGCCCTCGCTTAAAATGACCGCAATCCCCAGGGCCGACGCCTTCAGCATTAATTGATCATTCCGTCCATTGCCGATACTGACCGTATTTTCCGCACCCAGTTTCCTCACATAATCAAGTTTGGCATCAGCCTGATTAGCAACAGGCAAAATCGATACCTTGCAGGGAATACCATCCATGCCGGACCGGACTTTCCCAAAGGTATCCGCCGTAATCACGTGTATTTCAAGGTCCTTGGCCAACAACTCCAGGCACCCTCTCATACCGTCGATAAGCTGCCCGTCCACGGCCAGCGTGCCGTTGTAATCCAGTACCATATATTTCAGCCGCAGGGTCGCATATCCCGGAATATCAACCTTAATCATAATTCACCTTTTTCAACCTATTTCCCAATACTTAATACCTGATAGTCCATAGCCAATACTCAGTACCATACCACCTTTAACCTGATAAATCCATTGACATTGCCGAAAAATTAAGGTTTGCTGTACATTAAACATCAAAAATTATAATCCATGAAAGGGAAAATACATGAGCAACGCGGTACAGGCAGACCAAATCGATTTCACCGTGGACAAAAACAATCTTTACAAGGAAGAATCCATCACCGATCTGAAAGTGGCGTCCATTCGCCGCCTTGTACCCGTTAAGTCCGATGGATCGGAAGATTCCTCCCGGACTCCCATTTTCATTGGGCATACACAACTGATGTCCCAGCAGGGTCCCATCCCCATTCAGGCAAGATTCACGGCCACCGACCTTGAAGCCGCCATCGCCGAATTTCCGGACACCATGAAAAAGGCTCTGGATGACGTCATCGAAAAAATCCAGCAGATGCAGCGACAGCAGCAACTGGAAAAGCAAAGGGAGCAGTCGCGCATCATCATACCCGGAAGATAGCCGGGTAAAAGGATTGTTACTTCTTCGGAAACAAAAATGATGTCTTCACGGTTTTCGTAAAAAGGGCGGATCAAAGAAAAACGATCGGAAGCCATATATTTACCGCGGTCCTTTTACCCTTTTCGGAATCAACGGATACCCACCCGCCATGATTCTTGATGATACCGCATACGGCGGCCACACCGAGTCCGCGTCCCTGATTTAGTGGTAAAAAAAAGGGTGTAAATTCGGTTTAAGGTCTGTTCATCCATTCCCTTTCCGTCATCCATTATCACATACTGAAATTAACTGTTTTTTTTAGAAATGTGCGTCATGCGGATGAATAAAAATTCGAAACATGGAATGCCGTTGGCGAATCCTTGTTGACCCTTTCCCTTTTTGAATATATATCATATTCTCTATGAAAAATCGCAAACTCGATGAAATACCGGCCAATGTCACCGATATTATACTGGAAAGCATTTCCGACGGGGTTTTTACCGTGGATCGGAAATGGCGCATTATGTCCTTTAACCGCGCGGCGGAAATGATCACCGGTATTTCGCGGGACGAGGCCGTCGGTCGACATTGCTGGGAAGTTTTCCGTTCAAACATGTGTGAAGGTGATTGTGCGCTCAAACGCACCATGAAAGAAGGACGTTCCCTGATCAGCTCCTCAACCTATATCATCAACAGCCAGAAAAAACGAATCCCTATCTCCGTGTCCACATCCCTTTTAAAGGACGAAAACGGCGAAATCATCGGTGCGGTTGAGACTTTCCGGGATCATACCCTGGTGGAAGAGCTGCGCAAGGAGTTGGATTCCCGGTTCAAACTGGGGGATATTATCAGCCGCAGCCCGTTAATGCAGAAGATGTTTCATGTCCTCCCTCAAATCGCTCAAAGCGAAAGTACCATCCTCATCGAAGGGGAAACCGGAACCGGAAAGGAACTCACGGCAAGGGCCATCCATAATCTAAGCCCTCGGAAAAATAAATCTTTCGTGGCTATCAACTGCGGGGCGTTGCCGGACACATTGCTGGAATCCGAACTGTTCGGATATAAAGCCGGTGCATTCACCCATGCGGTAAAAGACAAGCCCGGAATTTTCGCCGTTGCCCAGGGCGGCACCATCCTTTTGGATGAAATCGGCGACACGACTCCGGCATTCCAGGTAAAGCTTCTCCGTGTGCTGGAAGAGCGGGAGTTCCTACCACTGGGCGCTGTTGCCAAGGTGAAAACCGATATCCGGATTATCGCCGCGACCAATAGAAATCTATTCGATATGGTCTCAGAGGGAAAGTTCCGGCAGGATCTTTATTATCGTATCAATGTTGTTCACTTAAGTCTCCCACCGTTGCGGGATCGCATGGAAGATATTCCCCTGCTCATAGACCGGTTCATCACCAAATTAAACCGTGTCCGTGGAAAATCGGTTGACGGTGTTGATCAGGATGTTCTTGAACTGCTCATGGCCCATCAATTTCCCGGCAATATCCGGGAACTGGAAAACATCATCGAACACGCCTTTGTTCTGTGTTCAGAGGGCAACATCGGGCTGCGCCATCTGCCCGGCCATCTGTCCGTCCGAACTCCTGTTCCCACGAACCCCGCGACGAAGGATAACCCCCTTCGATCAGCGGAAATCCATGCCATTGAGGCGGCATTGAAAAGAAACAACTATAACCGTAATGCAACAGCCCGTGATCTCGGCATACACAAAAGCACCCTTTTCAGAAAAATAAAAAAGCTGGGGTTAACTTTGCCGACGATTGACGGACGCCATAAAGGCCACCTATAATGTTGCGGGACTGCAACCCTTCAGCGTCGCAAATCTGCAAACCTAATACACTTTTAAAGCCCCGTTTCCCACCCTATTTACTTTTTTCTCCTGTGACACGTGGCTTGTTAAATAACTTGCCTTTTGTGTCGTCCCTGGTGAAACAATTCCTGTTACACTGTCAACTTATTGATATTAGGCACTTATTTATTTCAGATAGACGATGTGTCAAAATCAGCGGACGATTGGTAAGAGCATGATCATCAGGCTTTTTTTTACCTGACAGTGGTCTTTTTAATATTGGCATATGATTTGCATTGCTGATGATCATGGAGGCATCAAAAACATGAAGGTCGCGCTTACGGTGTGGGAAAACCGCATTTCACCGGTGTTCGATTCCGCGAACATGCTCCTTATCGCGGAAATCGAAAACAAAAAAGTATTAAAACGCGGTTATGAACGGCTAAATCCTGAACAGCCGGCCTATTTCATTAACACGATGTCCCAATTGGGGGTTTCAACACTGATATGCGGGGCCATATCACAAATTCCCGCAAATATCATTGAAGGTGCGGGAATAAAACTCATACCCTTTATTTCAGGAAATGTTGAAACCATACTGACACATTTTTCAAAAGGTATGCCGATTACGCCGAAATTCTTAATGCCGGGTTGCGGAAAAATGCGACACGGACATCGTGGAAAAAAAGAATGGGTGCGTCAAAAAAAGGAGGCTGGACAAATGCCAAGGGGGGATGGAACCGGGCCAAAAGGACAAGGACCCGGAACAGGCAAAGGTAAGGGAGGGTGCAAAAACCCTAAGATAAACAACAGAGGCCGGGGCAGAGGCCGGGGTGGCGGTCAGGGCCGAAGCAGCGGTCAGGACAAAGGCCGGGGTGGCGGTCAGGGCCGAAGCAGCGGACAATAAAAAGCAGGTTCTATAAGGAGGTGATCATATGCCCGGATTTGACGGTACAGGACCAATGGGTGCAGGTCCCATGACAGGGGGACGAAGGGGCTTGTGCAATCCAATAAATTTTACATACCCGGAACAACCCATGGGATCATACGGATTCAGAGGTGCCATGGGTTTCGGCCGTGGATTCGGAAATTCTGGGCAAGGGTTCCGGCGGGGTTTTGGTGGCCGGTTCGCGTTTTTTAACCCCCTTGGTTTTTCCGGTCGTACTGAAGATACGGCAACGGAATTGGAAATACTAAATGCGCAGGCGAATTCATTAAAAACCGCGCTTGATTCCATTAACAGGAGAATATCAGAGCTTGAAAAGACCGATTAAGAAATGATGGTTAGCGTTGGTGCATGAATGTTTTTCATGCGGTATCGGAATGGTTCTTGGAAAACTTCGGCATGCAACCAACAGAACATTTTTTTGCCATTGCATCCGACTTGGCTGCAATACCTCCCGACCCCGTCCCGGCTCTCATCGAAAATATCCGTTGGAAGCCGGGACGGGGAAAATTTTCAGGGTATGACGGCATAGCATATAAGGAGAACAATGATTTCCATATTACTGGTGAGTTCCGACTATCATTTTTTTTCAGAACTGTCACCAACCGGAACAAACCGACATGATTTGCACATTTCCAGGGCGAATTCCGGTGAAGATGCACTTGTTATGGTATCCGGGCATCCCTATTCATTGGTGGTGACCGATGAACAACTTTCTGATATGACGGGTCTGGCATTCGTGGAAAAAATCGTTTCAACAAACCCAATGATCAACTGTGCAGCGGTAAGCCGTCTTCCGGCGGACGCATTTCATGAAGCAAGCGAAGGGCTTGGCATTTTGATGCAGCTTCCCCCTGATCCCGGAAGCATTCATGCAAAAGAGTTGCTTGAACGTTTGGAAAACATTCTAAACCTTTCTTCGAAAATCGGTTGATCAAACAAGGAGTCTTTTTATTGATGAAGATCAGTATCGCCAGTGGTAAGGGGGGAACCGGAAAAACGACCATCGCAACAAATCTGGCGGTTTCAATTACTGCCGATGTCTGTTTGCTGGACTGCGATGTGGAGGAGCCCAACTGTCACCTTTTTTTAAACCCGGAAATCGAAACGACAAAAACGGTATTTACGCCCGTCCCCGAGATTGATACGGAAAAATGTACCTTTTGTCGCAAATGCGCCGATATCTGCAGGTTCAAGGTTATCGCCGTTCTGGAAAAAACGGTTCTGACTTTTCCCGAACTCTGCCACAGTTGCGGAGGATGTACGGCGGTCTGCCCGGAAAATGCGATCACCGAAATCGGGCGGGAACTCGGCATCATTGAAACCGGGAAATATAAACATGTTGAATTGGTACAGGGGCGCCTCAGGGTGGGTGAGGCCATGTCGCCGCCTCTGATCAAACAGGTCAAATCTTTTATCCGGCCCGACGCAACAATTATCATCGATGCTCCGCCGGGAACTTCATGCCCTGTGATTGCGGCCATCAAGGAAACCGATTTTGTCCTGATGGTTACCGAACCCACGCCTTTCGGCCTCCATGACCTGAAACTCGCGGTGGAAGCGGTGAAACAGATGGGAATTCCCCACGGTCTGGTGATCAACCGTTCCGGTATGGGCGACGACGGTGTCATGACCTATGCGAAAAAGGAAAACCTGCCGGTTCTAATGGAGATTCCCTTTGACCGCCGTATTGCCGAAGCGTATTCAAGGGGCAGACTCATTGTTGAAGAAATGCCGGAGTGGAAAGAGCGGTTTTTATCTTTATACCGCGCAATTGAAAAAAATGCCTGACTTGGGTTATACAGGTAACAACCAGAAGCGGTTTCAAAAGAATTGGAACAGACATGAGAGAACTGGTCGTATTAAGCGGTAAAGGCGGGACCGGAAAGACAAGTTTGACCGCCGCATTTGCTGCACTTTCGGAAAATCGTGTTTTGTGTGATGCGGATGTGGATGCAGCGGATTTGCACCTGCTCATGGCGCCGGATATCCGACATCGTACTGATTTTAAAGGCGGCAATCTGGCCGCTATAAATTCGGAAAAATGTACCGGATGCGGTCTTTGCATCGAGCTTTGCCGATTCGATGCCATAACGGACGACTTTCATATCAAGGATGTTGATTGCGAGGGGTGCGGGGTTTGTGTTGATTTCTGCCCGGAACAGGCAATCGACTTCCCGGTTAAAACATGCGGGGAATGGTTCATCTCAGAAACCCGTTTCGGTCCGATGGTTCATGCAAGGCTTGGGATTGCCGAAGAAAATTCCGGTAAACTTGTGACACTTGTCCGGCAGGAAGCCAAAAAACTGGCTGAACAGAAAAACCTCGATCTCATTATAACAGACGGCCCGCCGGGTATCGGGTGCCCGGTCATTGCATCGCTGGGCGGTGCATCCGCCCTGCTGATCGTGGCGGAACCCACGGTTTCCGGCATTCATGACTTGAAACGGGTGGCGGAACTGGCCGACCATTTCAAGGTGCCCTGCATGGTTTGCATTAACAAGTATGATTTAAATCCGGATCAAGCCCGGGCCATTGAAAAACTCGCGGAAAAGAAAAACATGGCCATACTCGGACGTATTCCCTTTGACCCGGTTTTTACGGAATCCATGGTCCGGGGACAAACCATTGTGGAATATGCCGGTGCGTCGGATGCAGGATTGTGCGTAAAACACATATGGGAACAGGTTATTGCATCGCCGGCGATGAAGGGGGATGAGTGACGGGCTTCAGGTGGTATGAAGTTGTGCTTCTGTGCTGGATTTTGGATATGGGGTTTTAATGAAAATAATAAATTCGTTGAATAAGGAGAGTTTGAAATTATGAAAAACGGCAGAATAGCAATCCCCTCCAATGGGAGTGGGGGGCTGGACGGTCAAAGGTCGGGCCATTTCGGTCACTGCGACGTATTTACGTTTGTCGATGTTGAAGACGGTGCTATTAAAAAAGTCACAACCCTGCCAAACGTATCCCATGTCCAGGGCGGATGCATGGTTCCGGTCAATTTTCTGGCCGAGCACCATGTCAACGCATTGATTGTCGGCGGCATCGGTATGCGCCCGCTCATGGGATTCAGACAGGTGGGCATCGATGTTTATTATGACGGAGAACGGCCTGAAATCAGGCCGGTGGTGGAAGACCTGATTTCCGGAAAGCTCCCCATAATCCAGGACAATCAGGTGTGTGGCGGTGGCGGGGCCGGAAAAGCATCGGCATAAAGGAGGAACCGAAAATGAAAATAGCTGTCACATCAACGGGGAAAGACCTCGATTCACCGGTGGATCCAAGATTCGGACGGGCCGCCTATATAGTGATCGTGGACAGTTCCAGTCTTGAATTTGAAGTACTGGACAACTCGGTAAATGTAAACGCCTTTAAAGGCGCCGGCATCCAGGCCGCGGTTGCGGTCAGCGAAAAGGGTGCAGAGGTGCTTATGACCGGTTTCTGCGGTCCGAACGCTTTTAAAACCCTTCAGGCCGCAGGGGTAAAGGTCGTCAATAACGTCAGCGGAACAGTACGAAGCGCGATTGCCGCCTTTAATGAAAAAAAGGTGTCTTTTGCCGATGAGCCGAATGTTGAAGGGCACTGGTAAAAACACAACGATCGTGATATGGTGAGCGAAAGCGAGAACGAAAGCGAAAACGAAAGCGAGATTGATTGGCGAGGAGAAAGAATGGAAAAGATATTAATTGTCGGCTGCAAGAAAGCAATGGATGATGTCTGTATCGGTTGTTCCAGGTGCTTGGTGGGATTCAACAGGAAAGAAGGGGAATTTGCCCGGTATAAAAATCAGGAGGCCCAGATTATCGGGTTGCTGAACTGCGGTGACTGTCCCGGCGCAGCCATTGTCACCCGGCTGGCCCAGGTCAATCTCTGGAACAAGCCCATGGAGGAAAAGGTGACAAAGGTGCACATCGGCCCCTGCCTGTTGGACCATTGCCCGTATAAGGATGTCATTATCAACAAAATTAAGGCAAAAGCAGGGGTTGAAGTCATCGAAGGAACGCATCCGTATAAGCCGGATAATATTTTTGCGTAAAATAATGCTGACCGCTGCAAGCAGGTGCGGAATTAAAAAATTCCATAATACAAGGAAAAAAAGAACCAGGGGCACGATACATTGTGCCCCTGCCCTATCTGCTCGGTATGGGTATGATGAAGCGGATTTTTACGCCACGGGTATGACGTAAAACAAGACAGCAAAAAAATGCAGGATGCTGCCCGCCAGAACAAACAGATGCCACACGGCGTGATTAAACGGCATTTTCCGCCAGGCATAAAAAACAACCCCTCCGGTATAACTTAATCCACCGCTGACCAAAAGAATAAGTCCCCCGGGCGCCATGGCGAAAAACAGGGGACGAATGGCCACCAACACCACCCAGCCCATGGACACATACAAAACAACAGACAGGCTTTTCCATCGGTTAATAAAAAACACCTTGGAAAGAATACCCAAAACCGCCAGTCCCCAGACAACCCCGAAAAGAGACCATCCCCAGGGGCCGCGAAGATTTACCAGGGCAATGGGAGTATAAGTGCCTGCAATCAATAAAAATATGGCGCTGTGATCTATTACTCTTAAAATCGCCTTGCCCCTGGGGGACTGGATACCGTGATACAGGGTGGACGCCGTATACAGTAAAATCAGGGTTGCGCCGAAAATACTGCAGGAAGTGATATGCCAGGCGTTGCCAAATATACTTGCAAAAGCGGTGAGCATCCCCAGTCCGACAATGGCCAGAACGATTCCCACGCCGTGGGTGATGCTGCTGGCGATCTCTTCGCATACCGAATATCGGGCTACGAATGTGTTTTCAGACATCGTCAACCTCCAAAATTTCAGATTTACCAAAAAATCTTCCGGAAATTTCTCTTGAAAAAACCGATAAAATCATATCATAAGAATGTGAATAAAAAAACATGCTTTTTTTTTTCATATTTTTCCTTTCCCGGTGCCGTTTTTTTAACACGCTACCTGAAAGGAGTCAGCAATGATCTGCGATACCAGGCCCTGGATCAAATCCTGCGACCTGGATGTAAAACCCGAAATCGACATACCGGATTCCAAGGTAGGTACCGAATTAACCGTGTTTGCCAACAAAATCCTGCCTTTCTATAAAGTGCCCAAGCTGTTTGAATTCATCGATGCCATTTCCATCGGAAAGGTCAACAAAGCGGGTTTGGGAATAATTGTTAATAATATCTATCGAGTGTATAGCGAGACGTGAGGCGCAGGTTGTAAGGAACAGACGGTTTTTCCCGTTCACATGCTCCCGTGTGAAAACGGGAAATTAAAATTTAACAATACGTTCTGAACCGCTATATCAGTCAAGCCAGGAGGAATATATGCCGATTACCGACCAAGAAATTGAAGAACTGGAAGAAAAGGCCAGACAGTTGCGAAAGGACATCATTGACGTCACCGGGTGGGCCGGTGGGGCACACATCGGCGGCGCCCTGAGCGTACTGGACATTCTGGTTATCCTCTACCACAAGTACCTGAACATAGATCCGAAGTGCCCCCAATGGGAAGACCGTGACCGGGTGGTGCTGAGCAAGGGACACGGCGGTGTTGGGTATGCACCGGTTCTGGCACGAAGAGGGTATTTCGAATTTGACCTGTTAAAAGAATTCAACAAGTTCAAATCCCCTTTCGGTATGCATCTGGACAGCCTGAAGGTCGACGGTGTGGATGTTTCCACCGGTTCCCTGGGACACGGGCTGCCCATGGCCGTAGGACTCGCCCTTGGGGCAAGGGTTCAGCAAAAGAACTGGATGACGTATTGCATTTTGGGAGATGGCGAATGCAATGAGGGAACCAACTGGGAGGCAGCCATGGCCGCCAGTCATTACAACGTGACCAACATGATCACCTTCGTCGACCGTAACAAGCTGATGATTGACGGTGCTACCGAGGATATTATGGGACTTGAACCCCTTGCCGATAAATGGAAGGCTTTCGGTTTCATCGTAAAAGAAGTGGATGGCCACAGCTTCATGGCGCTTTCAACCGCCATAGACAAAGCCCTTTCCGAAAAAACCGCGCCCGTGGTAATTATCGCCCATACCGTAAAGGGCAAAGGTGTGGATTTCATGGAAAACAACGTGAAATGGCACTACGGCGGCCTGGATACGGACCTGATCGAGAAAGCCAAGCAATCCGTGGACAAGATGTACGGAAAAACATAAAGGAGGATCCCATGACCGAAGGTTTAACCTGGAATGTTTACGATGCCGACACCATGACCCAGGCTGAAATTTACGGTGAAGTTCTCTGCCGTCTGGGAGAGGAAAATCCCAAAATCGTGGCTCTTTCCGCGGATATGGCCAAATCCACGAAAATCGGCAAATTCGGAGAAAAATTTCCCCACCGTTTTTTTAATGTCGGCATTGCCGAGCAGAACATGTTCGGCATGGCCGCAGGCCTTGCAAAATCCGGTCTGATCCCTTTCGTCTCGACCATGGCGGTGTTTACCGCCATGCGCGCCGCAGAACAGGTCAGAACGGATATCTGTTACCAGAATCTGGATTGTAAAATCATTGCCACCCATGCCGGGACTTCCTTCGGTGCCGCGGGTAGTACCCACCATTGCACCGAAGACCTGGCCATTATGCGGCCATTTGCCAACATGACGGTGATCGCCCCGGCCGATGGCATTGAAACCGCCAATGCAGTCAAAGCCTGTGTAAATTACCCCGGACCCGTGTATATTCGCATCGGGCGCGGTTTTGAACCCCGGTACTACTCGGATGAAGATTACGGTTTTCAGATCGGCAAGGCTGTTGAAATACACCCGGGAACCGATATCACGCTGATCTGCTGCGGCATCACCGTTCTCCAGGCTGCCGAGGCCGCCAAAACTTTAAAGGAACAGGACGATTTAAGCGTCAGGGTCATTAACATGCATACCATCAAACCCATTGATGAGGCCGCCATCTTTTCCGCCGTAACCGAAACACGCCGGATCATCACCTTTGAAGATCATAATGTCCACGGGGGTCTGGGAAGCGCCGTGGCGGATGTCATCGCATCCAGCGGAAAAGCCTGCGCTTTTGAAAAAGTCGGTATTCCCGACTGCTTCTGTGTTGTCGGATATCCCGAAGACTTATACAGCCACTATAAACTTGATACCGACGGGATTATCGAAAAAGTCCGCGAGGTCATGGGACGGGATTACGAAGACGACGAAGACTGGGAAGACGAGGTATGATATGGCGACACAAACGGAACTGATGGCTGCACGAATTTATCTGCGGGCGGTTTTCCCGGTTATGAAGGTAGTGCTTGCGGATGATCCCGGTATGAGGAAAAAATTTGAAGGGGTTACCGCCGATATCCAGTTCACGGCAAAGGACGATACCGGAGACATCGGCGCTTACCTGCATTTTAAAAACGGCGACCTGGAAATCGTCCAGGGGATCATCGAAAATCCGGCGATTACGTTCGGATTTAACAGCGTTGCCAAAATGAACGCCATGCTGGCAGGCAAACCGGTGATGCCGAAAATCAAGGGGCTGATGAAAATTCGGCTTTTACTGAAAGTATTCTCTCTTTTGATGAGTTTAAAAATTCTCATGCCCGATGTCCGCCCCAATGAACCTGAAAAAAGACGGCTGAAGGTTAAAATGACCCTTTATATGATCACCACCGCCCTTTCCCAGTATAACAAGGGGGGAGATCCGGAAATGGTCAAATGGACCTCCAAACAGCCCGAGCGTATTTACCAGATGTCGGTTCAGGGTGAAGACATCGCCGCCTATCTCCGGGTCAAGGCGGGAAAATCAAAGGCCGGCCGGGGGATGTATACCCGGCGACGTCCCTTTGTACACATGAAGTTTAACGGCGTGGATGGTGCACTTCCCGTCATTCTAAACGAGGTGGGAATGGTGGAAGCAGTGGCCGGCGGCCTTTTGTCCATCGAGGGTTCGCCGGAATACGGCGGCGACATCGGGAATTTTATGACACGAATTCAAAACCTGATCTCTTAAGTCTCATTATTTACTTTTGGATCAAAACCATATTTTTGGCAATAACATGGCAAGGAAATTATGATGATGACCGTTTCCCAATATTAATGTGGATTCACGGTGGCGGAAACAGTATCGGGCACCATGTTTTCCGACCAGAAAAAACACCAACTTATGTCAGCCTGTTTAAAGATACGCCTTTATGGAATGATGAAGAATACAGGGGCCTGGGCGGTCAAGGTTGCAAAAACTAACCATGTAAAGGAGGACCCACATGTTTGACGTATTGATGAGCAAGGAACAGAAAGCCCTCAGGGAAGAAGTGCGGAATTTGGTCAAAAGCATCCCCAAGCAATTGCTTCTGGATATGGATGCCGACAAGATCAGCTTCCCAACTGAATTTTTAACCGAAGCAGGCAGGCGAAACCTCCTGGGTCTGCGCTTTCCGACAAAATGGGGAGGGCGTGGCCTTACCTGGGATGAAGAGCTCATTGCCCTTGAAGAAATCGCAACACTCGGCATCTGCTTTGCCTGCCAGTACAGCCTGGTATCCATCGTCGGGGAAACCATAAACGTTTACGGAACCGAGGCCCAGAAGGAGAAATATCTCAAACCCACTCTTGAAGGAAAACTGTTTTGCGCCGAGGCCCTGACCGAACCCAGGGGGGGGAGTGATTTCTTCGGCGCCGTGACAACAGCCCGCAGGGAAGGGGATCACTATATTTTAAACGGACAAAAACGATTTGTAGTGGGTGCTGAAGGAGCGGATTATTTCGCAGTATATGCCAAAACAAACCCGGACGCCCCTCCCCACGAGTCCATAAGCCTGCTCATCGTTGAGAGAGGTGAGGGCGTCGTGGTCAAGCATGTATACGGCCTCATGGGTGCCCGTGGCAATGGAACGGGACGGTTGGTATTTCGCGATGTGAAAGTACCCGTGGAAAATATTATCGGTGAAGAAAACCAGGCGACGAAAATTTTCTGGCAGATGATGATTCCTGAAAGACTTCTGTCCGGGATAACCAGCAGCCGGGCCAGCCTGGATTTGGCCGTCCGTTATGCCAACCGGAGAAAGGCTTTCGGCCAGCCCATTCGGAATTATCAGGGTATCAATTTCAAGGTGGCCGACTGTATCACCAAGCTGGATGCGGTCACCGCATTCGCCCACACCGTAGCGAAAATCGTTCAGAACGAACTGGGCAGCACCGGATATCGGCGAAGACTGGTTTCGGAAGTCAAAAGATTCTCCACCCAGACGCAGTGGGAGGTTTTAAACGACTGTATGCAGATTCTCGGCGGTATCGGCTATACCAATGCGTTTCCCGTTGAAAGAGAATTAAGGGGTGCGCGACTGGCCACCATCTGGACCGGCACCACTGAAATTCAAAACATGATTATTCAACACGAATATTTCAAGGAAGTCTTGAAACGGGGAATCGAGGGCAGAGACATCGAGGCGGATGTCCCGCTGACGGAAGAAGAGCTGGCTGAAGAACGAATTTATGAGTAAGAAGTCAATGTGATTAACCTTAAAAATGACGAGGTGATTGAGTTTTAAGGAAATACTGTTGAATTGGGAGGAATCTGTTATTCCCTGGTACCATTGGTGCCTTGAATGAACTTAAGCAAACGGGCGGTTTGGTTTTGAGATATAGCGAGAAAAGCAAGAAATGCGTGAAAAGCCGAGACCAGGGACTTTGCATCTTGTATGGTTAAATCTTTTTTAAACCCATAAGACACAAAGAACACCAAGCGTATCAGGGGCATGAGATTTTAACTTTTTAATATTATGACTTTCTCCGCTTTTCTCGCTTGACCCGCTATAAAACCGACTACTGTCAGCAGCACTCGGATGAACAATCGCCGCCCGAGGAACAACCACCACCGCTCCCGGCCTGAACCTGTGTCGGCGTATCGGATATGCCCACGACTTCAATATCAAAGGTCAATGCCTGGCCTGCCAACGGATGATTCAGGTCCAGAACGACTTTTTCATCGTCCACTGATACAACCTGGGCAGGCACCTGTCGGCCGTCCTGGGTTTGGAGACCAATCGTCTGACCCACCTGGGGATTCACGCCAGGGGGAACATTGGCGGTGGGAAAACTATGCATAAGGCTTTCGTTCCTTTCGCCGTAAGCATCTTCCGGCTCGATGGTGAACGTCTTTTTCTCGTGCAATACCATTCCCATCAATGCATTCTCAAACCCTTTTATCAACTGTCCCGCACCCATCTTCACCTCAAGGGGTTGGCGCCCCGCACTGCTGTCAAACACCTCTCCGTTTTGCAGAGTACCTGTATACTCAACGCTGACGTACATGTTGCTCTCAACTTTTTCCATATCATTCTCCTGTTGTTTAAAATTAAAATTAGGTCTTAACCTACGCATCAAAACAAAATAGTCAAGAAAATAAGATATTTTTATTGGGGTTCGCCGCTTTCTCCCAAATACGGAATCTTTGTAAAGTCTTTTTCAATATGATTTTCCCGGAAAACAACAAGACAATAAAAAAACAACATGAACGGCTTCATAACAAATCAGCGATAACGATTTGAATGGCGAAAGACCTGAATTCTTTATCAGACCATAAAAAAGGAAGGCGGACATACCTTGCTGTCGCACCTTCCTTTTTTACAGCGGAACTACTTTTAATTACGGTTTTTGAACCACGTCCGAAGCAAGGGCTGAAAACATAATTTCGTTGACATCGTTGTAATATTTGGGATTGTCAAGACTCATGATATCGGCCCATTTTTCCGCTACCTGTTCCACCGTGGGCAGTTCAGGGAAAAAGTGGCCCGGACCGGACAGAACCTGGGATCTGCTGAAATACCCGGCAAATGCATTGAGATAGATTCCGGATTCCTGGCATTGTTCTGAAACAAGATACAGAACACCCGGTGTAATATATTTGACATCGAGTTTCTGGAACATATCCGGAGGCATGACATCTTCGGTCAGCCGAGTGCCGGCGCTGGGCATCAGCAGGTTGGTCTTGATGTTGTATTTGGCGCCTTCAAGCTTCAGCACGTTCACCATACCGGCCATGCCCGCCTTTGCCGCCGCGTAATTGGTCTGGCCGAAATTGCCGAACATTCCGGAACCGGATGATGTCAGTACGATACGTCCGTACTTGTTTTCCTTCATATTGATGAAAGCCGGCCGGGTTACATTAAACGTACCTTTTAAATGAACCGCGATAACCGCATCCCATTCCTGCTCGGTCATCTTGGCAAAGGATTTATCCCGCAGGATGCCCGCGTTATTGATCAGAATATCAACTTTCCCATAGTTGTCGATGGCGGTTTTAACGATGTTCTCCCCGCCTTCCGCAGATGCCACGTTGTCATAGTTGGGAACCGCTTCGCCGCCGGCAGCCTTTATTTCTTCAACGACCTTGTCCGCAGCTGCTGAAGAACCTGGTCCCGATCCGTCCCTGGCCCCGCCCAGGTCATTGACCACGACCTTGGCCCCTCTTTGGGCTAAATTAAGGGCATAATCCTTGCCCAATCCGGCGCCCGCGCCGGTTACAATGGCAACTCTTCCTGTAAAATCAATCTTAGACATGATGACCTCCTCCTCTGGTGTTTAAGGATGTAATTAATGATGATTCAATGACGATTACTTTGGAAATACTGTCAAAAAGCATTTGTTATGTCAAGTAAAAGCAGGCGATCATCATGATAAGACGAATTTTTGCTTTCTCACTTTTTCGTTGACATGGTACACTTTTTTATATAAGATATTGTATTATAAGCTGATATAGGCAAGCATCAGCAATATTGTATATGACATAACGAAAGGGCAAAACCGCTAAAAGGCGGTGACGCAAAACCTCGGGTCTAAAGCAGGTGTATAATGATTGGGCTGTTTTCAAAGCACATCTGCCATGACAGCCGGGTTGCCGATTTTTCTGTACGCCTTCGGGTCGGCACCCGAAGGCCTTTTTTATTCCGGGTTGAATCAAATAGCGGCGATTCTAACTATTTTGGCCTGACAGACAAGGTCGAACACATCCTTTGCACCGTTATATTGCCGGGCGCAATGACATTGGCCGGTATCATTGCGCTGTTGAGCAGTAAAATATTCTTAGGGCACAGAGACTGCATGCGGAATGTCACCGGGAACGATTTTATCAAACCTGTAACCCAATTGAACATGTCATGGGAGAAACGGTTATGATCGAATCAAGATATTTAAAAGACAATCTTAAAAATATTGAACAACTCACCCTTATTCCCGTTTTCAAGAATGTCGGTGCAAAGAAGCTTGCATCTTTGCTCAAACTCAGTAAAATAAGACAATACGAAGCAGGAGAATGTATCATTAGAAAAGGAGAAAGGGACTCCTGGTTATATTTTCTGCTCCAGGGCAGCGTCAGGGTCCGGGACAGGGGCTATCCCATCGCAAAGATCGATAAAGTCGGGGAAATATTCGGGGAAATGAGATTAACAGACGGCCTTGAACGCTCAGCCTCGGTTTTTGCAGAAACCAAAACCATTTGCCTGGCCGTGAATCTTGACGCCAAAGACCGTCTGGATTCGAAAAGAGAAGAAGCACTTCTGCTGGATCTGCTTTTTTCGATTATTTCCAGGAACCTGTCACTTCGCCTGCGTTCTGTCAATGATGCATTCATCAGTATGAGAAATGAGCAGGCCATGCACGAATATTCCCCGTCTCATTTTATCGGGAACAATGGTCTGGCAGGTGGAATGAAATTGGTCGCGGGTTAAATCCTTTCCTCTAATCAGGTGTAAACGCGACAACTGTTGAATCGCTTATCCGCGCCGTCCGATCTGCTCTATATGCAGAGACAGACCCAAGTGCCTGTATTGCGTGGAATGCGGCACCTATATTGGAACGAAACCCAAAGATTGTCCGGATTGCGGTTGCATAACCCATACAAAAATTAATCGAATAAAACAACAAGATGGGCCGACCTGTCCGATGCGCTGACTTGGGTTTTCTGCAATAGGCGTAAGATCGACCGGTAAAGCTTTGAAAGTGCTTCAGCCGCTGTTAAAGTAGGCATGATACCTGTATAGTATCTGCACAAGAGATACGTCATAACGCACATGGTGCCAAGAACATAATAAAGATTCTCTTCATTTTTCATACAAGCCGTCTCATGCTGGGCTGTCTGACCCTACTGTTCATATAAGGCCTCATATTGATGCCGCAGCAAATGTTTTTTAATTTTTCCCGTTGCGGTCATGGGAAGTTCGTTTATAAACACTACCCTTTTCGGCGTCTCAAATCCAGCTAATTCATTTTTGCAGTGTTTAATCACCTGTGCCTCGCTCAGCTCAAAACCAGGCTTTACGCTTACGAAAGCGGTCACCGCCTCTCCCCAGTATTCATGGGGCAGTCCGATAACGCCGACATTGGCAACCGCATCCATGGCCAATATGGCTTCTTCCACTTTTACGGAAGAAACGTTCTCTCCACCGGATTTGACAATATCTTTTTTCCGGTCTACAAAATGCAACTGGTTGTCTTCATCTATGTACCCGATATCGCCGGAATGGTGCCAGCCATAAGCCTGGGCGAAGTCCGTCGCTTCTTCGTTCCGATAATACCCGATCATGGCCTGCGGACTGCGCCAGACGATTTCACCGATCTCCCCTTGTTGAAGAATATTGCCGTCGTCGCCCATCACTTCCTGGTCGCAGGTCAGGGAACCGTCACCCCAGTAATTCCCCTCTTTTTCGCCGACCCAATGTGGATCCATAACCGTTGAAACCCCGGCAATTTCTGTCTGGCCCGAAGCCGTAGCAAAGGGACAGCGAAATACTTCTTTCAGCCGTTTAATCGTCGGTGTATCCATGGGCGCCATTCCGTAAACGCCCCTGCGCAGCGATGAATAGTCGTACCGCTCGATGTCCGGATGGGCCAGCAGCGCCTTCCACATCAACGGCAGCAATACCAGAAGCTGGATCCGCTCGGATTCAATAAGGGATAAAATTTCCCCCGGCGCAAACCCGCGCACAAACACTGTTTTTCCACCCAGATGCAGTACTAATAATCCCAGCAGTTCAGCCGTAACATGAAACATGGGCAACACCATGACGGCATCGGCACTGCCGACACCGACGCCTAAAGCCAGTGCCGTATTCAGGGTTGCGATAAAATGGTTCTTGTGGGAAGTCATCACTCCTTTGGGCCGGGCCGTTGTGCCGCTGGTATACATGATTTGCGCCAGGTCGTCGTCATTTATGACGATATCCTGTATTTCACCGGTATCATGGCCTCTGAGAAAATCATCCATGGAAACGAACCGGTCCGAATCTCCGTCTTCTTCTTTTACCAGGGTTATCCGGACAAATTCCATGTCCGATTCGTCAACGACCCGGTCAACCAATGAATGAAGGGTTGAATCGGCGAAAATGGCCTTTGCCCCGGAATGCTCAATGTTGTACCGGATATCATCGGAATTCTGAAGATAATTAACGGGAACGGCTACGAATCCACCTTTAAAACTTCCCATAAGCGCCGTGAGAAAAGCCCCGGAGTTGGTCCCGAGAATCACTACCCGGTCACCCTGTCTGATGCCGCGTTCCCGCATGGCCCGGACAAATTGATTCACCCGGTCATTTAACTGCCGAAAGGTCAGGCTCACGCGGTGGTTTCCGAAAAAATCAACAACCGCCTCTTTTTCGGAATGACTTTTCGCACGGCGACGCAGTATATCGCCAAGGGCAATGCGACGGATCAAGTTTACTTCCAATGGTGTGGCCATGTTTCCCCCTTTGTATCATTTTGGATCTTTTGAAGATGTGAAGACGGCAGGCTTATATAGAAGCCATTTCAAAATCTGTTGTCGCAACCTTTTTGACTGTTTTTGAAAAGGTTTTTAGCGAAGCGAAACGTTAAAATTGTATTTTGTTTGAGGGTTCTTAGCCCGAGTTTTTACAATTTGGAAAAGCAAGTTCAGGGGAAAAATAGTCAAATCTGCAAGGGAAGAGGTTTAAAATAATTTTTAAACAAATCCCTATCAAGGAAAGGATTGGATTAATATATTCTTCCCCTACCCGAAAACGACAGGGCCTCTTCAAGCCAGGTATCCATTCGTAAAACGCTTTTTCGCTGTTGGTATGACAGGTTTTGCGCGGACTTCTGGGCACGGACGATTATTTTTTTCGCCAGACCCGAAGCCCCGGGAATCTTGTTTTTAACAGCGGCTTTTAAACGGTTCTTAACAGCGGCAGGAATAAATCTGTCGATCAATTCATCTTCGACACTGATGAAGGCACGGGCTGTTCCCGGATCCCCCTGGCGCGCACACCGGCCGAAAAGCTGGCGGTCAATACGCCCGGATTCATGGCGTTCTGTGGCAATGACGTACAACCCACCCATTTCGGAAACCCTGCCGTGCAGTTTGATATCGGTTCCCCGTCCTGCCATATTGGTGGCGATGGTAATTCGCCGCTCTTCACCCGCCACCCGGACGATTCCGGCTTCTTCCTCATGATGTACGGCATTCAACAGATTGAATTCCAGCCTTTCAGCGGTCAGCATCCGGGCCAGCTTCTCGCTGGCATAAACATTCCGGGTTCCCACCAGGACCGGCCGGCCGGTCCTGTGAATTCGGATGATTTCATCTTTCACACCTTGCCATTTTTCATCGGCGGTTTCAAATACCCTGTCCGGCAATATCGTTCGGATGCAGGGCCTGTTCGTTGGAATTTTTAACACGGGCAGACCGTAAATCTGCCAGAATTCTCCGGCAGCTTCTTTGGCGGTTCCCGTCATTCCACTGATCTTTCTGAACAGGCGGAAAAACTGCTGGAAGCTGATGCGTGCCATGGTTTCGCTGGGATCGGACAGTTCCAGTCCCTCCTTTGCTTCAACCGCCTGGTGGAATCCCTGGCGCCAGGATCGGTCCGGCATCAGGCGGCCGGTGAATTCATCCACGATAACAACCCGGTCTTTCCGGATCACATACTCTTTGTCCCGGTGATAAAATTCCCTTGCCGCCAGTGCCTGCTTGATGAGTTCCTCGCTGCGCACCGGATTCGCCCAGATTCCGGGAAGACTTTTAGCCAAAGGCCTGATCTTTTCCAGGGCCGTATTCTTCAGGGTAATTTCCTTAAATTTCAGGTCCGCGGTATAGTCCTCCCCGGGCTCAAGAGACCGGGCGATTCTTCCGGCAGCGTCGTAAACTTCTGTAAACAGTTTATTTTTCTGGGGCTGTGATATGATCAAAGGGGTGACCGCCTCATCAATCAGGACACTGTCGGCTTCATCGACAATGACCGTATCCAGTCCCCGAAGGACCAATCCATCGATATTATTGCGTCCCGGAAAAAGAAATTGCCGAATCAAGCGTCGGGTGGGATGGTGCATATCGCCGATGATGAGCCGGTCCCGCAGAAAATCGGCAACGATCTCCTTGCTCGTGGTGTATACAACACCCATACCGTAATTTTGTTTTCTCTCCCGGGGATCCGTAACGCTTGTGACGCACCCCGTGGTTACACCGCAAAATGAATAGAATGACTTCATTTCGAGGGCATCCCGTTTTGCCAGGTAGTCATTGACCGTAACGATATGACAGGGTCTGCCGCTCCAGGCGGATAAAACCGCCGACAGACAGGCCGTAAGGCTTTTTCCTTCCCCGGTAGCCATTTCTGCAAGATAGCCGTTGTAAAGGGTGAGAGCACCGGCAACCTGAACCGGGAAGGGACGCAATCCTAGAGTCCTGTGGGATGTCTCCACAATCAGGGCCAGGGCTTCCGGGATTATTTCAGCAAATCCGGTTTTCCTTCTCCTTACCAAAACCCGCATATTTTTAAGCCGTTTGCCCAACTCCTTATCAGAAATGGACCGCAACGTTTGGGAACGGTTGCAGATTTGCTCACCATCATTTAAGATTTTCCGTAGGATTGAATTCCGGCGACGATACAGACCCACAGCGGCATTGACAAAAGCATCGAGTCCGGTGTGCAGTTTTTCAGGCTTTATGATATGGGTCCGGCGGAAGTCTTCTGCTGGGGTTTTCATATCCGGTATCTTCTTTGAAGAAGCTGTCGAAAACTTCGGCCCCACTGAACGAGCAGGGGCTCTTTTTTCATGCTGAAGCGGATCTTGCCTGACCGGCCGTGAAAAAACATGATCTCTTCATCCGGCAACACTTCGGCAAAAATTAAAAAAAACGGTTCGGATGTTTTAAGGCCGGTGTTGTCCGACATGGACACGGCAACCTCGCCGCCTCCGAACCATCCAAGTGATGCCGACGGAAGCTTGTCATGCTGAAACGGCACGATACTGAATTTTTTCACTTCTATATCTTTACCGGCCTGGCCGAAAATACGGACTTGGGCGTATTGAATGGTGTCGACAAACAAGTTGGCGGCATCGTTTTGAGCGACAACCGAAGAAAACCGGAATCCTTCCTCCCCCACGATCTCGCCCAAAAAAGAACCCTTGGGAACCCATTTACCGACAAGTTCGGATTCCTTCGGGGCGATCCAAATTCCCGGCCGTCTGGCTCTGACCAGCAAATTCTCTTTTTGTGTTTCAAGATCCTTTTGACGGGATTCAATGGTTTCAATCCGCTTTCTTACGGGTTCGATGTCCGCCGCCTCCCGGCTCATGGCAAGCATCTTCAGGGCCAGGGCTTCCGCCTTTTGCGCATTTATTCGTCTGATTTCCAGATCCAGTTCCCGGTCCGACAGCCGAATCAGGGGCGTTCCCTGGGACACCCGAGTCCCGGGCGGCGTTAAAACGGATTCAATGTATCCGGGCGCGGCGTTCACCACACGGATATAGTCGACGGCTTCCAACACTCCGGGAGCCCGGAATCGATTGGGAAAGGGGAGTACGCCCACCAAAAAAAAGATGCATAACGTGCCGCCAATGCAAACGGAAACGGCCCGGGTCCGATTTTTCGCCAATTTGGGGCTCGACGAAAGGTATTGCACCAAGCGAAATACCGGCACAATGCCCCAGGACACAATACAAAGAAGCGCCATGATCAGCCCGGCCAAAAGGAATTTATCGGCAACAAATAAAATAATGCCCGAAAATACAACAACCCGGTAAATTCCACTGAGCACTGCAAATACCGTAAGCCAGAACGCCTCTTTGGTGGATCGGGCCGGACTCATTGAATCCCGGCAGCCAAGCAGGTACTTTTCCGCCATGTGCCGCAAGTGCTGCATGGCACGGGTAGAGAGGTTGGGGATATCCAGAATGTCGGACAGGATATAATAGCCGTCAAACCGGAGAAGCGGATTGCCGTTAAATATAATGGTGGACACAGAAGCGATAAACATGATGTTATAGGCCAGGCTGTGCAGGGTACCCGCTCCTGTGCCGGCCCATATGAAGGTCGCAATACCGGCGAGAAAAATTTCCATAATCATGCCGGCCCCGCCGACCAGAGCGCGATGCCATCGGCTTCTGAAAGACCAGCTTGAGGTGGCATCCATATATGGCAGGGGCGTGAATACCAGCAGCATGACGCCCATGGTATGGACTTCTCCACCGAAACGTTTGCAAACCATGGAATGGCCGAACTCATGAAGCGTTTTGACCACTATCATGCCGATATAGAGTAAAAACAGGTTGTCAGGTGCCAGAATCCCCTCTGCCTGCTTGACAACCAGGTCAAAACGGTCAAACACGTATTTTGCCGCACCAACTACTACGGCAAACCATATGACGGTACCCAGGGGACCGAATATCAACCGGATAAACGGCATGATTTTTTCCAGCAGTTTATCCGGATCAAAAAGCGGCAGGCGCATGAACATGACGCTTAACAGTTTGGATCGGATCTCGCGCTGACGTCTTTTTTTATATCGTTCGAAAAGCTTGGCGCTGTCGGCGGGCATTTTAAAATAGAGCAGGTTTGCATAATACAATTGGGTCAGAAGTTGCAGCACTTCCTCCTGTCCGGGAGCGTTGCCTGGATTCCGTTTCAGGGATTCTTCCCAGATTTCCTCGACAGTCCTGTCCGGTGTTAAACGGGATATGAAATCGTATGCTTCCGGTTCTAACCTGAAAAAAGTATTGTTAAACGGATCATGAAGTACATACCACCGCTCCCCCCTGAATATCTGCCTACGGATCTTGACGGAAGATCTCAGACTGACCCTCAGATCCGAAATACGGTGCCATGATTCACTGAATGTACTGCCCGGCTTTTCCATTTCACCACCATAACAGGAGCCTGAAAAAATCCACCGTACGATGGGTGATAATCCACAAAATATTACGTTTCCCCACGTCAATTTTTGCGATGCCGCTCATTCCAGGTCGCCACCAGTTCTCCACGCTGCCGCTCAAAACGCACCTTAAAGGAAATACGTTTCCTTCTTCCTTGGTCACCACAACGGGTTCTATGAGTTCCACACGGATGGGATATTTAAGTTTCGGTCTGCTGATAAATGCAATTTCGCCGGTCTGGTTCAGTGAAATCTCATGGATATCCCGCTCATCCACATCCAGGACCGCATACATCTTTTCCAGCCTTGCCACCTTAAACAGGACATCGCCCTTTCGAACCGGAGCACCCAGAAGCTCTTTTAAGTCTCCCTCCACAACGATACCTGGAAAAGGGGCTCTCAGGTCGCAATTGGCAAGATGGTAACGGATGAGATCGAGTTTTGCCTCGGCCTGGACTTTCAGTGCATGGGCGATCTTCATTTCGGCAAGATCGGATCGAGCGCCTGACTTTTTCTCTTCTCCTGCATAACGGGTTATGTCGGCAATGGCCGAAAATTCCTGCAGAAGAAGCTCCTGATTATCCAGGCTCAACAGCACGTCATTCCGGTTGACCCTGTCTCCGACCTGCACATGAACCTTATCGATATAGCCGTCAAAAGGCGCCGGAATATATGCCAGATCATCGGTTTTAAGAATAAACGGTGCCTCTATCCGGTATTCCCATTTTCCGAAAACAAGAAAAATCAACGCCAGGCACATTCCGATGCCTACACATTTGGCAAAGGTATGCTCCACCCCGACAAGACGGCCTGCCGTTTCTTTCGCCGCATCGGCTATTTTTGCACCAAACCAACGGTCTTTGTTTTTTAAATCCGCCAGCCGCCGTGAAGCCTGATCGCAGATAAGCCGCAAGGAATGAACTTCGTTTTCCGTAAAAGGTTTTGTTTCCCGCTCACAGGAAAGCACACCCGCCGGCTCCCCGTTCACCCGTATGGGAATAGAGACCATGTTGCCCACATCCTGGTTTTGGACATATCGTTCATGGTCCCTGGTGATTGACGTCTGGTCGGCTTGCTTCGGAAAGAGAATCTCCTCATCCTGATCAAAGGCCTCCTCCATCGCGGCTTCCAGCAACTGGACCACTTCCATTTTTTTTTCAAACTGTTCCATATGACTGACGGCCTGAACACGAACATAACCTTTCTTGAGCCACCCCAGGCTTACACGGAAGCATTCGAACCGGGAAGCCAGTTCATTGCAAAACGTCATTGCCGCTGCCAGATATTTGTCTTCGTCATTTAAAAGCGTCATCAGGTCAAGGGCTTCCGAAAACCAGACCACGTCGTTTTTTGCCTTTTCAGCTTCCCGGCGGATCTGGTAAACAACCGGAATATCGGATACCCGTATTAATCCGGATATGATCCCGTCGGTATCCCGGGACTTGTTGTCGCCGCCGACAAATACGGCCACGCTTTCCCGATCTTTTTCATCCAGGTCAAACCGGACACCGAATAAAACACGTTTTCCCATTTTCCTGCAGACGGCTTTTTCATTAACGGCGGCCTCTGCAGTATTACTGATCACAGATAAAAATTCCGGATTTTTCATCATGGTCCGGCTGCTGTCGGGACAGGACAGGAGGACTTTCCAGCCATTCACTCCACCCGTCTCCCGGACCAGCAAATATCCTGATTCTCCATGCATAAATTCCATGCACTTGTTTATGAACTCAGGCCAGAAGACCGATGGGATGCCGGTAAACGTCCTCAGCTTATAAATGTCATCAATCGAATTTTTTATTTGATTCACGATGGCGTTCATTTTTCCGCGTTCGCTGAAATAAGACACAAATTAAAGCGGGGGCAAAACCATGATGCCTTCAACCCCGGGCTTGACCTGGTGATCGTCATTTTCAAATTCTACTTTCACCCTGTAAAGGCCTGAGGCGGGGTCCACAACCTGGGAGACAAACACAACGAGGCCTTTTTTATCGATATAGTCCGAACCTACCCGCATTTTCAAGTCCACGATCTGACCTTTTTTCAGGTTTGTTCCACGGGATGCCTCGATATTGCAGACGAGATAACACTTGCTGGTATCAACCACCCTTACGACGGGCTGACGGGATTCACAGCTTTCACCTTCATGTAAAAACAGCTCGGTGATGACGCCCGGATTCGGCGATTTCAATATCAGCTTATCCAGTTTTGCACGGGCCATGTCATACTCAATCCGTTCCCGCTCCTCGGCGATTTCCAGTTGCTTGAATTCGGCAGCCGCCAGTTTATAGTCGAGTTCGAGCTTTTCCAGTTCATCTTTGCTGACGGATCCGGTTCTTTCAAAAAGCACCTGTGTTGATTCAAAAAGCGATTTTAATATCTTTTCTCTCTCAGCTGCCGACTCCAATTCGACCTTGCTCTGCCAGATGAGTTTGTTTCGCTTTACTTCCAGTTCTTCAAACCATTTGTTCAACACGGCAATGGTGGCGCCTTTTTCAACGTAATCACCTTCCCGGAAAAACAGCCGGGTTATTTTTCCATCCACTTCAAAGCTCAATATAACATCAAAAACCGGTTCTGTAAGCCCGGAGACGGTTATGCCTTCTTCCCCTGCAAAAACCGCAGCCATTAAAAGAAAGAGCGCAGCGATACCAACCAAAACGCCTTTTATGACGGGGTTAAGGTAACGGCTGCAACCTGAAACCGGTGTTTGTCTTTTTATCATTACGAACAAAATCCCCCTTTTATCGGGCCTGGCCATCAAATCGTATCCCGTATTCCGCCCCCCCCCTGACATTATTTATCTCCAAAACGCCTGCAGCCGGGTTTTCATCAATCCCGTACCGATGTAAAAGAGATCCTTCCGCCACGTAAAGAGCGAGAATTGCTTTTTGATGATTGATGATGCTGTCCAGCTCGGCCTCTTTGGCGTAGTTGAGGTCTTCCTCTTTTTCGAGAACGGATCTGCTGTTGCTTTTACCGCTGTTCAGCTTTTCCAGTTCTACTTCCAAAAGTCCCTGCTCGATCTCTCTAGCATTTTTGTAGTATTCTGCCTGGGAACGGGTTGAATAGACGTTTTCCACGGCCGTACTGATAATACTGGCAATCTGGGTTTCCACGGCTTTCAATTCCAGCAGGGCCTGTTTTTTCCGATGCTTTGCGGCATTTAATTCACTTCTGGTTTTCAGATCGCCCATTAAAGGAATGGTCATGGTGATGCCGACGTGCCAGGTATTGTAGTCCTGGTCAAAGGCATCGCTCCTTGATTCAGATAATGATTCTCCCAATCCGTTAATCCCGTAGCTGCCGTTTAAATCCAGCTTGGGCCAGCGCTGGTTTTTAGCGTAACGCAACAGTATTTTTTCTTTTTCAATCTTGCTGACGGCGGCAAGATATTCCGGCCTTAATTTAAAGGCGGTCTTTATGCTGGCGGAAAAATCGGGGTTAATACCTCTATTTTCGAGTTCTTCATCCACATCAATATCGACTACGATATCCACATCAGACGAAGAAACATAGCTTCTTACTTCATTGGCCGCTGAAACCAGATCCTGTCTGGCGCTGCACTCCCATGATTTACGCTTGGCCAGCCCTGCTTCCGCTTCAAGTACCTCTGTTTTGGCAATCTTCCCCAACTTGTACCGCTCCAGGTTGTCTTCCAGCACCTTCCGGGCTATTTTTACCGAATCCTCCCGGATTTTAAGCTTCTGTTCAGCACCGAAAAGATCCCAGCATGCTGTGACGGCATTAAAAATCACTTCTATTTTTTTCATCCGATACGTCTGAAATGAAATAACGGAATCCTTTTCAGCCGTCCGGATACCCGCGGATGAAGCCATCCCGCTGTTCCTCAATAACGGCTGGGTTATTTCAAGACCATAAAAGGACTTATATTCCCAGTCCTCATCCAGTTCATGATCCTTGGATATGTCCTCGGTATAGCCGAATTTAACATCAGCGCCGGTGGGAATTTTACTCTGCAACACAAGACCGAAGTTGTCTGAAATTTTGTCCCGCCGGCTGTTAAAAAGCATGGAGGCTTTTTCTTCCTGTGAATATTTTTTCTTGTCCCGGCCGTGTTGAAAAGAGTTCACCAGTTCGGGTTCGAAAACGGATTTTTCCCGGGTCACATTTTCCCGGCTGATCATGAATTCATGGTGTTGTGCACCGATATTCTCATTTTTTCTGTTGACCATCCGTACATATTCGGAAAGGGTCAGAGACAGGGTTTCTTTCCGCATTTTATCTGATTCGGCCTGTTCAGCGAGCGCCTCGGAGAAGTAAAAAACAGACGACAAAACAAGTAACGTCGATATAGAATAGAGAATTCGAGTCATATCATCCTTTGAGAGGGGTATGTTTTTTCCTTGAGTGTCCATTCGGAAAAGGACCTCCTGGCGGGAGTACCCTTTCCGGGTAAAACCACTTCTACCAGCACCAACCGATATATCCTGTAACACCCCTTCTGTTATCAATATCCAGGGAAAAATTCATTTTCAGTTCCCAATCAAACAACTCGGGAAAGTAGCTGATCCCCGCGCCATACACACCATAAAATTCCTTTTTTGAAGACTGTTCGTAACGAATACCGGTAGTGTTTGATGTTACGATTTCGATGCGATTGGTCCGTGTGGCTCCGCCAAGCATGTTCAGGTAAAAACCGGATAATATTTCAATGCCGATCTTCCCCAACACCCCGACTTCGGTACCCTCGTCCACAGTATCATAGATCGTAAAATTGTTGTTCGGTGCGGAAGAACTCCTTGTATCGGACGGGAGATTATCATCCCTGTTAAATATTAGCGGAATGGAAACCGCCGCCAGAAGATGATGATTCCCCAGTTTAATATTTTCATTGCCGAACTCCAGCGAAAGGTTTTCCGTATCCGCATCTCCGCCTGCGCCCCCGCCTACGGCATAATACCAGGCATGCACCGATGGAGACATAACCAGAAAAATGATTGCGACGGTTAACATTACAACATATTTTGGCTTCATATTGCTCCCTTTCCATTCATAATCTCGGGTCATTATTGCTATCGGCAGATGGTTGAAATAAAACATCCGGATGAGCTGTGCACGTCGTTTCCGTCATCTTCCGCATCTGTTTCATTAATGGTTACCACCACTTCATCCGTATCAAAAAATCCATAGGGATCGGTAACGGTTAGTAAAAATTTCAGTGTTTTTAATTTTTCTATATCGTCTTCCTGTTCATCTTCATCGGGAAGCGCCGGAACAATAAAGGTTGTTTCGGCGGCGTCGGCATTGTCCAAAACGACGTCAATGCCGCCTGTCTGCTCCCAATAATACGAAAGCACCTGATCCGGGTCATATACATCCGGGCAGTTCAAGGTCACCGTGTCGTCGGGATCGGCGGTCTGGTCTTCTCCGGCTTTTGCCATGGGCGGATAGGAAAGACTTGACCCTGCATTTTCCACTTTCAGCGTTTCAACAGGCTGATAAACCACTTCCGGCAGGGTTGAATCAAATTCCATGTCGTATATCAGATCCCCGATCTGTTCATCGATAATCGTCCCCCACCAGTTATTCGTCAGATCGACCAAACCCATATCCTCATCAGCCCAGTCGTACAGAAAAATGGAAAAGTTACCGTCAATATTTTCCATGTTATTTTCCCGGTATACCAGAATACTGTTGGCCTCGGCCCCCCTTGTGATACCCACGATATTACCGGGATTTTCATCTCCATCCTGATCAAGACCATCGATTAAAAGGTATGAAAAACTGTTATTCAGAATCCGTATTTGTGCATTTAACTCCGGATCATATGAATTTGACCCGTCCAGTATCACCTCTGCGCCCGTATTTACGGTTTGCAATCGGCCTGCATCGGCGACCGGAACAGTAGCACCGGGATCATCCGTAACATTCACCATCACCGTATCCACCGATTCCTGCCCGTCATCATCTTTTACCGTAAGCTTGAATGTGAGCGAGACAAATTGGTCGGAAGGCCCGAACACATCAGCCGCAGGCGCCGTAAAGTACGGGCTTTCCGTAGTGGCGTCGTAAAGGGTTACGGTTTCTTCTCCGATCTGCTCCCATAAATAGGATACGATGGTGCCATCCGGATCCGAAGATGCGGAACCATCCAGTATAACACCGGCTTGTCCGAATGCCACAACCCTGTCAGGGCCGGCATTGGCCACCGGACTGGTGTTGTCAGCCTCAACAGTGACATGAACGTTGTCATAGTCGGTAACACCGGAATTATCCGTTACCGTCAGCAGAAAAACAAGGATCTCATCATCAGTGACATCAGGCGCCGTGAATATCGCCTTTTGAGAATCCGCATTCAGCAGTTCCACCGCGGTTCCTTCCACCTGTGTCCAATTGTACGAAAAAATTCCATCATCCGAATCATTTGATCCAGACCCATCGAGCTGTACGATGATACCTTCATCAACCGTCTGATCAGTACCTGCATCCGCGGCAGGCCCGGTATTAACCCAGTTTACCGTTACCGATACCGTATCGGTCGATCGAAGTCCATCCACATCCACCACCGTCAGGCAAAATACAAGCTGCTCGTTTTCTTTAACATTCGGGGCCGTGAAATTCCGCTCCGATCCCGTACCATAGAGGACAACACCTGGACCGGATATCTGTTTCCACAGGTAGGTTGAAACCGCATCCCCGACGTCGGGATCGTAAGAATCCGATCCGATAAGGGTAATATTTGTCTGCCCTTCATTGACCACCGTTTCTCCCGGCTCGACTGTGGCCACGGCAACGGGTGGATGGTTGGGTTCTTCGGTATCATCATCAATAACATTGACAATGACCGTAGCGGTTGATTTTTCCAAATTATCATCCGTAACGGTCAGTTCAAAAGTGAAGGTTTCTCCTTCTGCAGCTACATCCGGCGCTGTAAAGTCGGGATTCGGTGTGGCCGGATTATTCAAATCGACATACCCCCCTTCAGTCTGCTTCCACAGGTATGACACGATCGTACCATCCGGATCAAATGATCCTGCACCGTTAAGGGTTATGACGCTGCCCTCGACCCCCGTCTGTACATCCCCTGCATCGGCTATCGGCGGTTCATTATCCGCATCCGGACTTTTTACCGTAATAACCACGCTGTCCAATGACTCAGCCCCGTTATTGTCCGTTACCGTGAGTTGAAAAACAAGATTTTCCTCATCGCCCAAATCCGGTGCCGGTGCGATAAACGAACGATACTTTCCGTCCGAATCCTGTGTCCAACCTGCCGTCACATCCGTACCGGAAGTCTGAATCCAGTCGTAGGTTAATATACCCCCGTCCGGGTCAAAGGAGTCGGTGCCATCCAGCGTTACAAGATCGCCCTGTTCCACCTCCCGGTTGGATCCGGCATCGGCAACCGGCGGAGCGTTTTCCCAGCTTATATTGATATTCACCGTATCAACCGCCTGCATTCCTTCAATGTCGGTTACGGTGACCTGGAAAACCAGTATTTCGTCCTGTCCCACATCCGGCACTGTAAAACGGGGGGTAACGGTGGTGGCATCATCCAGCGCCACTTCCGGACCGGCGATTTGTTCCCATAAAAAGGAGGACAGGTTGTTATGAAAAAGCATATTGATTCCCAAGGCGCTGCCGTATCCCTCGGAGGATGAACAAGTGACCGTGTTTTCGATGACTTCAACCGAATCAGCGCCGGATTCCACATATATGCCCTGGATGTTGTTGATCAGATAGTTGTTTTGAACAAGCCCTTTGTCCGGGGTGATTAATTTGATCCCGGTGTCCGTGTCATGGATCCGGTTATCGATAATATTCTGGATCCCGGAAACGGCTCTTATTCCATCACTTTTACTGTACCGGATAATATTGCTGTGGATCAACGGGGAGGCGGATGTCACCCGGATAGCGGCTTTTTCCGGGGTATCGACCTTACCGTTTCCAGCATATTCAATGATGCAATACCTCAGAATACACCCTGTATCGTTTTCCTCGTCCCAGGCTGTGCTTGTTTCCGCAAACTCTATATGTCCCCAATAATATTCCTTATTGTCTATGGTAAAGAGGATGGGATCATTTTCATCGCCAAGGGCCTGAAGCGTTCCGTTGATGATAAGTTCGCTCCCGTCCGATGACCCGGTTTTTTTGAATTCGATGACGGTTCCCGGTTCTATGGTAAGCGTGACGTCCTCTGCAACGGTTATATCACCGGTGACGATATAGGGGCTCATATTTCGCGTCCAGACCGTATCTGTTGATATCTCTCCTTCAACCTCGATGGCGGCTGCATGTTGACTGAAAAGCATGGCAAAAAAAGCCATGAACAAAAAGATTCGAAAAGTCGATTTCATTGTAATCCTCTTTCCAATTCAAACTTCGTTTAAGCAATGCATCTCTAAAATATCACCTGTCCATGCGATATGAACTGTATCCTTATGTTGAAAAAATTCCGAAAGACGATTTTCCAACATCAGCGGTTCCCCGGCTCGAAAGAAGGTTTAAGTCGGCAGGAAAAGAAAAAATTACAAATGAAGAAAAATAGACGACCTGACAACATGTACCGAGATATCCAATGCCGTAAAACAAGGCCAAATTTCCGAGAAAAGTTTGTTACAAGCCAAGTTGAAGGCACTTTATTGCGAATATAAACCTTTTTATCCCAAAAAAACCGATATTTTTGAAGTGAAAATTTTTAACAATGCGATAAGGGATTGTCAATATAATTGTGGCAGCGTGGGTGCTCCCCGGCAGGCTGTTATGGCGAGGTTCTTGAGAACCCTGTATTCAGGTTAACCGTTTTAAGTTTTAACTAACTGCAAAAACATAAATAAAAACCATCAGGCTGAATATGGCAAAACTTTAATTCACTCTATAAATCCAGTCGGACGGAAGGATATCGTAAATTTTCGTTTTTTTTGCCAAACCATCGGAAAGGGACCGGAACATCGGGGATTCATTGTTCCTTTCCGTTGTCCAGAAGTCGAATTTTACCGATGTTTCAATCCTTTCATGATGATTTTCGAACCATGTGAAAACCGGGTTTACATGGAGACGGGCAAAAGAAAAAATCTCATACAACATTCCGGCAAGACTTTGGAAACCCTGATTCCCGGCGGATCTGACCAGGGCTGCCTCCTTGCTACGGTCTGTATTCAAAGAATTTTCCGGCGCAAAGGCCACCGGATCCGTTTTGGCCGAAATCGTATTTATATCTTCTTGATCAACTACAGTGATGATGTCATCCCCGGCAGATTCGTTCCCGATATGGTTCGGAACTGTCATCGGTCCAGCCTTAATTTCCTCAAACGCCACATGCTCGCCGTCGGCCGGTACGGTGCTGTATTCGAGACTTCCCGGCTCTCCGTCGAATGACATATTGTATTGATTCATGATAAAGTCATAAGCAGCCGCATCGCTCTCTTCGGAAGTATCAATAATGGTCTTTCCGACCAGCGTGCTTTCAGCGTCGTAAACGTCAAGCGCAATGCTTTTTATGTCGATCCCATCTTCATTAACGGGCATATCATCATCGGCCTTGGTAAGGTTTTCGCCTTCCGTATCTTCTGCCATAAAGTCGGATTCATCACCGTTTCTTACCGTAACGCCGTTATCGGACAAAATCGTAATGGTATCATTCCCGGTGCCGCCGATAATCGTACCGGTTCCACCTTCCTTAACAATTATATCGTCACCGCCGAAACTGTCCGTATCGCCGGATTCAATCAGAAGAACCGTGCCGTCTTCTCCAAACAGAACCCGGCCGTTGTCTCCCAGAACAATATCATTTCCTGAATCAACGGTTATGTCATCCGATCCCTGACCGCCGAAAATAATGTTGTCCCCGTTATTGTCCATGATTGTATCCGATCCGCCGATAAATGGATCAATGGTGGCAACTTCGCTCATAGAACCTCCCGAGTACCATACACGCCCCGCATCACCGATGATGATGTCGTTGTCTCCACCTCCTTCGATTTGATCCGAACCATCACCGCCGAACAGGATATCGCGATCCTCATCTCCGAACAGGATATCGTCACCATCCACCCATACACTCGTTTCCATACTTTCGTAAGCACCGACCGGACTCATATACGCCCATCCGCCATCGCCCATCAGAACATCGTCACCCCATCCGCCATGCAGAAGATCGTTGCCTGTTCCACCGATCAACAGGTCATTGCCCGCATTTCCTTCCAGGGTATCGTTTTCACCGAATATCGGAACGATCACGGTAACAAAACGCGCCATCACATTGTCGTCAAGCTCAACCGACCCGTTATCCCCGAATATAATGTCACGGCCCTCATTTCCGAACAGTTCGTCAGTACCCGATCCTCCGAATATCACCTCATCACCCGGTCCTCCCACTATTCGATCCGCACCGCTCACCAATGGATCGGATGAGGATACTGTCTTCCGTATCCCGTCGAACCGGACCTCTCCGTTATCTCCGATAAGAAAGCTGTTACCGCCGGCAGATGTAATCGTGTCGTTTCCGGCACCGCCCATGATGAAATCCATACCGCCTTCATTTATGATGATATCATCATCACCGGTCAGACCATCCGTATCGCCGGATTTTATCATCGCCGGCAATCCATTTTCGTCAAACAGGACCTTGCCGTTGTCCCCCAGCACCACATCATCACCAGATACCACGGTGATCTCATCCATGCCACCACCGCCAAGAATAACATTGTCGCCATTTCCGCCGGCTATGGTATCTGCACCATCGATAAACGGATAAGCAGTCTCAATACTGATTACAAACCCGTTCGAAAATTCCGCAAGCCCTGCATCGCCGACAAGAATATTGTTGCCCAGCCCACCTTCGATCCGGTCGGAACCGCCGCCGCCGATCAGAATATCCCGGCCTTCATCGCCGAACAGGGCATCCCCGCCGTTGACTCCCGCAATCGATTCGACCGTGAAAACAGAGCCGGTTTCATCCATGGCGACCCATCCGTTATCACCGATCAGTATATCCTCGCCTAATCCGCCATGCAGGACATCGTCCCCGGCACCGCCCACGACAATGTCGTTACCCTCATTTCCTTCAATAATATCGTTGTCGCCGAAGTTTGAATACGTCACCGACACCATGCTCAGGGTCATATCACCGTTTATGGAATACTGAACAGACCCGTTGTCTCCGAACAACTGGTCGCAACCGTCACGACCGTATATATCATCACCGCCTGGTCCGCCGAAAACAACGTCGTTACCCTGCCCGCCCTGGATCAGATCGCCGCTCCCTGTTGCGGGATCCGACGTAAACACCTCATAATATCGTCCCATAAAGCGGACTTCACCATTATCACCGAGAATGATGTTTTCACCGTCCGATGCCGTAATCGTATCGATACCGATGCCGCCCATGAGAATACTATGACCGCCCTCATTAACGATCACATCGTTGCCGTTATTGATACCGAACTCGTCGCCCGTTTCAATTGCCGTGAACATGCCGTTTGAATCAAACTGCGCTTTGCCGTTATCCCCCAGCACCACATCATCGCCGGATGCCGTAACGATTTCATCCGCATCTTCACCGCCGATAATGATATTGTCTCCAAAACCCCCGGAAATGTTGTCCGCACCACCTGCAAAGGATTCAATGCTCATCACCTCGATTAAAAGACCGATCATATATGTCAGTCGTCCGGCATCACCCACGATGATATCATCGCCCGAATTGCCCTCGATAAGGTCTCTGCCGCCGCCGCCTACCAGGACATCCCGGTCTTCATCCCCGAACAGCGAATCCTCGCCGTCTGCCCGGATAATGGATTCCACGATATCCAAGACACCGTTTGCAGCCATGGATGCCCAAGCCCCATCTCCCATCAGAATATCATCGCCTGACCCGCCGTAAAGGGTATCATCACCGGTTCCGCCGATAAGCAAGTCATTGCCACCGTTTCCGTAAAGGACATCATTTTCGCCGAATATCGGGTCCGTCACAATGATCATTCGCAGCAACATGGCATCTTCAAGCTCAAATTCAGCCGAACCGTTATCCCCGAAAATAATATCGAGGCCATTATTCCCGGATATTTCATCATTACCCGATCCGCCAAAAAGAACATCATCTCCCAGGCCGCCTTCGATTCTGTCCGAACCTGCAATTTCGGGATCCGACGTATTTATGGTCACATTATTTCCATTTCGGGTCATCCGGCCGTTGTCTCCGAGAACGACGCTGCTCCCGTCCAGCACGGTTATCGTATCATCGCCGGCACCACCCAGAATGATATAGTTTCCGTTTTCACTGACGATCACATCACCGGCACCGGTAAATCCCCCCTTATCACCGGTTTCCATAAAAACGACCGCTCCCTGGCCGTTAAAAACGGCCATTCCGTTATCACCCAGGATCATGCCGGAACCTGCCATGCCGGTAATCGTATCGCTGCCGGCACCGCCCAGAATGATATCCGCACCGCCTGCATTATTGACCACATCATCACTGCCGGGCGATCCCTCCTCATCACCGGTTTCAATCCTCTGAACTGCTCCGTCTCCGTCAAACAGAACACGACCGTTGTCTCCAAAAACAATATCATCGCCCATGCCCGTGGTAACGTCATCGTCGCCCTGTCCGGCCAACAATATGTTGTTGCCGGAATCGCCGGTCAATATGTCATCACCGCCGACATAATACCCCGTGGCAATGATTTCTTTTAAAATTCCGTCGGAATATGTCAATCGCCCTGTATCGCCAAGGATGATATCATCCCCACTGCCACCATCAATCCTGTCGGAACCCAAACCACCAAAAAGGATATCGTTATCTTCATTCCCATACAAGGTATCCGAACCGATTAAAGTTTCCGTTGCTTCGACCATCTGAACGGCTCCGGCTTCGCCCGACAAAATCTGACCGTCATCACCGAAAATGACGTCCCGGCCCGACCCCCCTTCAATATGGTCCGCACCTCTGCCGCCGAACAGATGGTCTCTGCCGGCATTGCCGGATAGCATATCGTCACCGTCATTTCCAAATATGGTGTCATCTCCAGCACCGCCAAGTATAACGTCGCCATCGATCCCGCCGTTGATAACATCCGCACCGCCCATGTCAGGTTCCGTGGTTAAGGTTTGTTCAATGCCGCCGTTTACCACTTGAACCTCGCCATTGTCGCCGAATATCACGCCATGGCCTGACGCATGGTTAATCGTATCGTTTCCGACACCGCCCAGAATAATATCATTACCACCCGTGTTGACGATCACATCATCACTGCCTGTCAACCCGTCTTCATCACCGGTATCAACCAAACCGACGGAACCGTCAGGCCTGAAACTGACGCGGCCGTTGTCACCCAGAACAATATCATCACCCGGTCCCGCAGTGATCTCATCCGATCCTGCCCCGGCGATAATGATATTTTCGCCGACATCACCGAAAAGGATATCATTCCCACCAATTGCCGGTTCGGCAGTTGTTATCTCAAATAAAATACCCTCAACATATTCCGCCATTCCTGCATCGCCGATAATAATATCGTTATCCCCACCCGCCCATATACGATCCGAGTCCATACCGCCGAAGAGAATGTCGTTGCCGTTATTTCCATATATGATATCTGACCCGCCGAAGCCGGTGCTTGTCTCAACCGTCAAGACGGAACCGTTTTCGTCCATTTCCATTCTTCCGGTATCACCAAGAATGATATCACTGCCCTCACCGCCGGAAATCCGATCCACATTACCGCCGCCGCAAAGGACATCGGAGCCGTCATCTCCCTGGAGGGTATCTACTCCTCCTGCTGATTCGCTCGTTACGATTTCGGTTATATCGCCGGATTCATCATAGAATAACCATCCACCGTCCCCCATTATGACATCTTCACCCGAACCGCCGTAGACAATATCATTTCCGGTTGAACCGATCAGAACGTCATTGCCTGCATTTCCTCTCAGTGTATCATTTCCGGAAAAGCCCGTACCGGTTGCCGTGATCAAGGCCATTGCAGAAAGCCCTTCCGATGCATATTCAATGTAACCGTTATCCCCCAGGATGATATCATCTCCATCATTTCCGGAAATAACATCGCTCCCCGTACCTCCGAAAATGATGTCTTCGTCAACACCGCCGACAATAACGTCTTTTCCGCCGATATCGGATTCAGTGGTAAACGTCTGTTCACCCCCGGCGATCATGTGGATTTCACCGTTGTCTCCAAATATGATGCCGTTGCCGGCAAGACTGGTGATCGTATCTCTTCCCACACCGCCCATGATGACGGAAGCCCCTCCTGCATTGACGATCACATCATCACCGCCGGTCGATCCGTCTTCATCACCGGTCTCGATCATGGCAACCGACCACTCTGCACCGAAAACGGCACTGCCGTTGTCGCCCAGGATGATGTCATCGCCCGTGGATGTGGTGATATTGTCACTTCCCTGGCCGCCGAAGATCACATTGCCCCCGGCTTCACCGGTGATGTCGTCGTCTCCGCCCTGCGACGGACTGATAGTCGTGGCTTCACCTAAAATGCCGTCTGTAAATTCCGCTCGTCCGCCGTCACCAAACAGAATGTTCCTGTCTGCATTCCCTTCTATCTGATCCGGACCATTGCCGCCGAATATCAGATCATTGCCTTCATCGCCGAATACGGTATCAGACCCGCCGTCAGTACCCGACGTCTCAACACGTTGTATGGCACCGGTATCATCCAGTTCCACCCACCCGGCATCACCCAGCAGGATATCATCACCCAGGTTGCCGTGCAGGATATCATCCCCGGCCACCCCCATCAGCACATCATCGCCGCTATCCCCCGCCAGTGTGTCTGCTTCACCGGATGCGGGATAAAGCGCATCAACACGGTCCAGCAGTGCATCACCGTCCAGGGCATAATCCGCTGACCCGTTGTCGCCCAGGATGATGTCATCACCGCCGTTGCCGTAAATGACGTCCATGCCGGCACCACCGAAGATAACCTCATTGCCGACACCGCCGTCGATCCTGTCCGCACCGCCCACGTCCGGCTCGGTGGTAAATATCTCGTCAAGCGTCAAGCTGAAATCCGCCCGGCCGTTATCACCAAGAATGACGCCGGCACCTGAAAGACTGCTGATGGTGTCGCTCCCTGTGCCGCCCATGATGACGGAAGCCCCTCCTGCATTGACGATCACATCATCACCGCCGG
>CAYLRU010000004.1:79275-159472 GCA_964386565.1 uncultured Desulfobacteraceae bacterium
CTATCTGATCCGGACCATTGCCGCCGAATATCAGATCATTGCCTTCATCGCCGAACACAGTATCGGATCCACCGTCGGCTGCATCGGCTTCCACGGTTTCGATGTCTCCCAGGCTGTTAATTAACACATGCCCATTGTCACCGATCAGGATATCGTCTCCAAGGTCGCCGGTCACCCGGTCATTTTCAGCACCGCCGAAAATAATGTCGTTTTCTTCATCTCCATCCAGGATATCATTTCCCCCGGCTGCTGAATCAATAGAACGGATATCATATGCATCGCCTGCCCATATCCTGGTTAAAACTGTTCCTGCATCACCGAGAATCACATCGATTCCGTTGTTACCTGAAATGTCGTCGTTTCCGTTTCCGCCGAAAATAAAATCATTGCCTTCATCGCCGGTGATGATATCGTTTCCGCCAATGGAATCATCAATCGTCGCAAGTGTATATCCGGTATTTCCGACAAATTCCACGATTCCATGATCGCCGAAAATAACGTCGTTTCCGTCATGCCCGCGTATGTTATCATCACCGCCCTGTCCGCAGACCAAGTCTTCCCCGATGCCGGCATCGATCACGTCATTACCGCCCTGGGCGTCACTGGTATTATGAACCCAAAGCATCCGGGCTTCCGGGAAGGCGACCACATCGGGTTCAACAATGCCGCTGTCGCCCAGGATCACATCATTTCCGAGACTTCCATTCATAATATCTGACCCGCCGTCACCGATGAGGATATCATCTCCTTTGCCTGCATCGAGGATGTCGTCCCCTCCGCCACCGAAGATTAAATCATGCCCGGTTCCGGAAAAAACGACGTCCCCGCCTTCCTCTTCCGAATCAACGGACGTTGCGCAAATCAGATTTTCAAATGACTTCACCGGGATCTCTGCTCCGCCGAAAACGGTTATCACTTCATCCCCGAATAACAATTCCCCCCGGTCTCCGAACACGATCATATCCTGGGACCAGCCGTCAGTGTCGGAAATGCGAAGTATGTCATCACCGCCTTCGCCAAAAACCGCGATAATACCGTCGGGATCACTTCCATCATCATCGAACATGCCTAAATCGTTACCATTGTTCAACCATATGGCGGTCATATCCCCGGCCAAGGTGCTATGAATGGTAGCCCGGTCGTTTCCACGACTCATCATGATATTGATTCCGCCATCGAAATTACCGATGGCATCATAGTAGATTGCCACCGGGGCAAGACCGATGACGCTGTCACGCCGGATATGGACGGCCGGCTTTCCATCAGGGTCACCGTAATCGCTGATATTCAGGGTGTTTTGACCTTCTCCGGCATGAATGGTGAGGACCCCCTGTATAAAATCAAGGCTGCCGTTTTCGAGGTTCGTGTCGGACGATACGTTTATGATATCGTTTCCATTGTTGCCTTTGACCGTCGTAGCCGCGGATGTACCCTGAATATTGAAGATGTCTTTTCCGGACCCCAGATCGATATCCATTATCTCGACCCCATAGTAGGCAATACCGTCCATCATGGTGAAAAGGTCCACGGATCCATTGATGAGCAATGATGTGTCAACGGCATCGATGAAGGCATCCTTGTATTCTCCCATGAAAGTGATTCGGTATCGATTATCCAGTCTGACCAACGAGACATTCCGGGTATGGGGCAAATCGTCAAAGGCATTATTGGGATTGAGTATGGGGTCAAGGGCCGAAAAAATATCCGCGGCAGAGGCATCAGCATCGATGGGTTGGGTCCAGGAGTCCATACCTGTTCCGTTTATATGCAGCCTGTAACTGCCATAACCACCGTCAACCGAAAGAATCTGGGCAACGGCCCTGTCCGGAGAATCGGTCCCTTGATGGAGCGTCGTCATTTTCACCAGCGCGGATGCGCCTTGGGCGGCTACCAGGGAATTATCGGTATTTTCCTGGTCCCATCTGAGTTCAGCAATATCAATTCCCGCCAGATCTCCGCCGAACGTGACGGTTAAGGTGACATAGGTTTCAACTGTTTTAATAACCGATATGCCGTTTGATCCGTATAACGCATTCAGATAGAAGGCAACATCATCGGCTGTCATATCATGGTCAAGTCGAACCGTACCGAAGCCCTCATTTCTGACGATGCGTTCGCTGTCGGACATCCCTGTCTCGATTCCGTATCCTGTCGCGGAGAGGACATAACTTCCGCTCACCGCCTGGACAAATATGGTTTGTACTTCGGCGATCTCGGGCATATCAAGGCCGGTGAGCGTGGTCTGCGTAAGGGTTCCCGAATCATCTGTGGTATCACCGCTGTCATCGATATACAGTTCGTCATCATCCAGGCCGGCATCGATGGTCAGAAAACCCGCAATTCGATCCATGTAATGGTCGTAACTCCCCACATGAATCATGTCATTGCCGTACCCGGTATTCAGGATGGTGTGCCCGGAGACGGTCATGATGTTGACCTCATCATTCCCGTTTGCCGTATTGATCACGGTCAGTCCGTCATGGGTCGATTCGACGTTCAGGGTGTCGTCTCCGAAGCCGAACTCAAGGTTCAATTCCTCCAGGCTATGATAAGTGATGCCGCCGTTTATCAACCTGTCGCCGATTACCGTGTCAGGCCCCATACCGAATCCGTAAAGACGATCCTCCGTGAGCGTACCGCCTTCATTTGCCGGACTGTTGCCGTTATAAACATTCAGAACGTCAACCTGGACGTCTTCGTCCACTTTCACATTGGGGTTCACCGGCGTATAGAAATAGGTATTGGTGTTTTTCACGTATCCGGTATCGATTCTCAGGGTTGCCGAAAACGATTCATTGTTTATACTTGTAATTACGATATTGCTGTTGTTCTCACCGGCTTCGGCCGCATATCCGTTGGCGTAATCGATTGCTTTTGCGAGATTTTCGGCAATTACGACAAGATCGTCATCCGGTTTGACCGTGTATTCGCATTCCACGTCTTCTCCGGTTCCCGTATCCTCCAAAATCACGGTCCAGATTTCACCGGGTATAACATCACCGCCAAGCGTAAAAGAAAGCGTTACGGCATTACCGTCGCCGTCGCTTGTGGAATCCATTTCGGTTTCGCTTATGGCCCCGAGTGTTACAGTAAAATCATCTCCGGTGGTGCTTCTGATGATGAGGGTTTCACCATCAGCCCGGGCGGAAAACCCGTAAACATCATTTAATTGTCCGGCCAGGTCCAGGGCCACCGCCTCAAGGGAATCGATCGTTTCATCGACCACACAAACTGCGGCGGGAACGACCTCATTGTTCAGGAAAATCCGCCATGTCTCTCCGTCGTCCACATCACCTGTAAGTGTGACGGATTTTGCCGCGAACAGTTCGTTTGCGTCGATATCAAGACCGGCCTGTGAAAATGCTTCATCCCAAGAAGTGGTGAACGTTACCGTGTCTCCGTCGACAGAATCAACCTGCATGACGAGCCCCCTGGCCGGCCCCTCCGTAATGATGAATTCATACAAGGCATCGTTCATACGGGGATCAAAACCGTCTTGCCGCCCGGTTTCCGGATCGATATGCGTAGCATTTGCATCTGTCAGCGTGGCCTTTCCGTCGAAATTCTCACCAACCGCCAGGATATAGCCGTCGGGGATATACCAGTTTGTCTCTTCCGGCAGGGTAAACGGATCGTTTAAATACCTCTCTTCACTGACAAGGATGCCTCCCGTTATGGTCAATGGTCCCCGGATACTGTTGATCCTGTTGTTCATTGACGGGAATACCTTTGCATCACTGCCGTCGATGACATCATCGTCAATTCCGGAAACATATACGGTCTGGACCACGTTCCAGTTTTCCGGTGTAAACAACAACTGCGGAATCACCGTTATGCTTCCCTGGCCACCCGTTGAAATTTCCACCGCCGTGTGAAAAGGCAGGGGTCGATCCTGGTGATAAGAACTGATGAGCAGTGTATTGCCCGCAGTACCGGCTACCGCCGTGTAGCGGTTCAAGATGTGTGCCAGTTCCTGTGCAACATCATTCACGGTATCGCCCTCTTTGACCGTGTAGCTGTATGAGACACCGTTTACTACAATGATCCAGGTTTCCCCGGCCTTAACCGGGCCAAACAATTCCAGCGTCTTTTCCGTCTCGTTGAAGATGCCGAATTCACCGGCCGGTTCAATGGCGACGTTTAATAATATGGGCGTACCGTCAATATTTGCCACAACGATTGTGCTGCCCAGATCACCTGCGGTATAGCGGTCACCGGAAAAATCATTTATCAGGGATGCAAGAGAAGCCGCCACGTCTTCGGCCGTATCATCGGCATCCACGGTATAGGCATAGTCGATAAGCCCGATGCTGACGGTCCAGACTTCTCCCTCGGTCACCGTTGTGTTAATATCAATTGATACGGACGACGCCGTATCGCCTGCGGTGCAATACCCGGTCGGCGTTACACCACCAGCCAGGGAGAAAACCTCTCCTTCCTCATTGGTCACCGTGATAACGTCGTTGACACTGTCATATGAAGCCGTAAAGTCGTCGACGCTTTCAATCAACAGGGCCAGTTGTGATCCGACTTTATCCAGGGTTACCGGATCACCGCCTGAACCTGCTACATACGTATAATTAACGCCGTCCAGCGTTATCGTCCAGACTTCGCTTTCATGGACTGACCCGGATAGCGTCAGTTTCTTAATCCATCTTGTGGCGGTATTGCTGACTTCTATTTGTCCGTCCGCTTCCACATCGCAATACAGGTCAAACGGCTTTCCATCAACACGACTCACCGTCACGTAGTCGTTGTCCGAACCCGCTGCAAACCCGTCAGCCCCGTTTACCAGACCGGCAAGACCGGCTGCAATATCGTCAACCGTGTCACCGGCGGCTGCGGTGATTGAATAATCGACCCCGTCCAGCCGCAACATCCAGACTTCGCCCTCAAACACCGGGCCGGTCAATTTCACTGTTTTCGTCCGGGCTGTATCATGGCTTATATCCACACTTCCGTCTACATCCTCATAAACCATGGTTTGAATATCCGCCCCGGTTATACCTTCAAGAAAGAACGTGATAACGGATCCGGATGCTCCGGCAACCCCGTCAGGCTCATTCATAATGCGTTGGGCCAGTCCGATGATGACGTCCGTCAATTCATCCCCTGCCTGCACTTCATATTTATAGGAAACACCGTCCAGCGTGATAGTCCAGATTTCCCCCGCTGCAACGGGGCCGTCAAATTCGATCAAGGCCTGCGGAGTGGCCACATCCACCTGTACTGCTTCATTTTCGCCGTAGTTGGCATCTGCATCAAAGGCGAGATCCGAATTATACGTCCGGGTAATCTGTGGAATCACATCCACGATTACATCGGCATCCGGCGCAACGGTAAGTACGATGTCATAGCTGTCCGTTATCGGCATGTAGTTTTCAAATTCTTCCGCCATGGTGTAAGTGATGATAAATGTACTGATATCAGGTGACAGTGTTTCCCATTCCCCGTCTGCAGGATCGATGATATACGTCTGTGTGGCGGCATCATAGGCCGTTATGGTTGCCGTATTTCCGATGCCTGACCCTTCCACGACAGTGATCTGTTTCCCCACAAGTTCAACGGCTTTAGGATTGGTGTCATGCCGTTGCAACGATACATTTAATTGATATGACATTCCCATTGCCATACCTGTGGTATAATCTTCAAATGGGTTTTCCACCGTACCGGTAACCGACTCTATTTCTCCAAAAGGATCTGATATTTCGATATTTACCGTAAAACTATCCTGGAGATACCGCACATTGCTTCCCACCCGGATGAGATAACGCCCGGCCTGAATGAAATCATATTCCACAAACGGATCATTGGGTGTTGAACTTCCACTATCAGCCTCGGCAGGATAGATGTCGCCGTCTATGTTGATTTGCGTAAGAGCGCCGGTTTCATTTTCAAGATCTTCAAAGGTTTTACCGGTGATGTCCGTTGAATCGCTCACACGGTAAATCTCAACATAAGGTATTTGAATATAATCGAATGGTACAGACAGCAGAAACCCGCTGACATAAGTTTCATATTGGGAATATCCCGTCAGTAAATTGCCGTCGTCGATATCAATGACCCCGTGTACGGTCCCGCCCCGGGTTACCTTTATGGTGAATTGCTGACTCCCGTCGCTGCTGTCCTTGTCCCTAATGACGATGTTGTCTAACGGGGAAAGACTTGCTTCGTAAGTGGCTGCGGTATCGGTGTTCACGGCGTCGACCAGGGCTTCTTTAATGCCTCTTATGTTTTTGTCGGGATCGGTCAAATCGGAGGTATTAATGCTGTAAGGTTTGTCGTTTACATAAATGATCCATGTCTCACTCGTCTGATAGTCACCCAATAATTTAATCGCAACACTGAAATAATGATTCCGGGTGTCGATCACCGACTGGTCTGCATCGATCATCAGGACATCATGCAGGCTTTGCGTTATGGTATGGATAAACACGGGTTCACCGTCATTCGTATTGACCGTCACCGTATTGCTTCCCCCGGCCGTGGGGTTGTAATTCGCCCCGATCTTCCCGGCAAGACCCTGGGCCACATCGCTTAAGAGAGTATCATCAACGGCAACCTCATAGGAAACCGGTTCATCGTTTTCAAACGTGACGCTCCAGATATCGTGCTCTTCCACGGAAGCAGCCGAATCCAACACGATGTCGTTGTACCAGAACAGTTTTAATTTCCCGGAAAATTCCGCCGTCCCCGCTACCTGGGCCGCTTCAACGGTACCGTCGACCGCATCGGTTTTATCCCCGTGATAGATCACGAGAAATACCACGTTTTCCCCGTTCGTCACCACGTCAACATCATAATCGGTTATGAGGGGCTTTAATCCATCCGCTATATCCGTTATATTCAGGTCTTCGGCTGAGACCGTGTAATCATAGTCATCATTGCCAACGGACACGGACCATGTCTGACCCTCGTAAATCGCATCCGTATCATTATCGCCGAGCCTGAGGATATCGGCATAACCGGCTTCGCTGACAGCACCTGATGAAGCCGCCGCAGTCACGCTTCCCGCTTCAATCACCAGGGATCCATTTTTAGTCAAGTCGATGGTTAAGGTGTTGGTATCGGGAACAGGAGAATACATGGCGTCAATTGCATCTGAAAGCTTTTGCGTAACGACACCGGCCGTTGAGCCGTCGGTCTCATTAGCCATATAAGAGAAGGATGTCGAGTCGAAAGTAACCGTATAGGTTTCTCCTTCGGTAACGGTACTCCCCAGGACAATGGAAAACGTATTGACGATCTCAATGGCATCTTGCTCGGGTGAACTGGCATCTTCCGTCCGGCTGTCCACGGATAATCCCGTAAAGCTGCCTGAGTGGGAAATAGTGATATCCTCACCCGAGACGTCCGCCGTAAATCCGGCTGGCAGTGCGCCGTCCAAGTACGTTTTAAAACTTGACGCTGTATCTTCCAACGACGCATCTCCGGTCTGCGGCGAATGTTTGTATTCGGTCCCGTCAATTACGATCACCCACAGATCATCCGTATCAAAATCACCGGTCAGCGTGAACGTTCCGACCCAGCTGGAATACCCCGCGCTTCCGGTAATCGACGCCTGCTGTACGTTTAGCGAAACCGTAAAATCATTGCCCAGGATATTATCGATTCTGATGGTATCGGAATCATCTGCGGAACCCGGACCCTCAACGGCACGGGCGGTATAAATATCATTACCGTTTCCGTCGTCATCCGTATCATTGATATCCGTCAACAGACCGGCGGCCACATCATCAAGCCCGGCGCTTTCGCTTGGCACGACATAGCTGAACGTAACCGCACCGCTTACGCCGTCATCCAGGGTCAAGTCCCATGTTTGTCCCTCAAGAACATCATCGGTAAACGTGACAATGACGGATGATGCGGCGAGACTGATCGTATCGTTGACAGGCGCCGGGAGAATCTCGAAATCCACCGTAAACGAATTGGCATTATTATTTGAAATGATGATGGCACTGCTGTCGCCGGGATCGATTATGGCCGAATAAGGAATTGATATGTCGTTCACCAGGCCGGTAGCCACGTTTTCCGCTCCTGCTTCGTTCGTCGGTACGACATATTCGAACGTATGGGGTGCAAACGTGGACTCGTCATCAAGGGTCAATTGCCAGGTTTCACCCTTTTTCACGTCCCCGCCGAATTTAATACGGGCTTCAAGCCACTCGATGCTCTCGACAACCGTCTCTGTCTGAACCGGCGTACCGCTCATGTATACCCGCCCTTGCGGAGCCGGTCCCTCAAGGGAAAATTCAATAGTAAAACCGCTGGAATCCGCTATGGAAAGGGTATCATCCCCTATACGGGTTTCTCCATAGTCGCGGTAGGGCTGTGAGTCGGCAATCTTTTCAATCAAACCGTCCACAACACCCGCCGGGGTCAATGGATAACCACCGGTACCGGCCGTATAACTATAGTTCCCGCCATCCAGCGTCAGGGTCCAGATTTCCCCTTCGTAAACAGGGCCTTCCACCCTGATTTGTGCTGAAACAAAGTCAAGCAGCGGTGTCTGGGCATCGGCCGGCGTGGATGCCGATGTTCGCCGGATCACGCTCCCGGCATCCAGTCCGGAATGGCTGACCTGATCCACTCTCACGCCATTGTCATTATGGATGACGATGCTGCCTCCATCCGAGGCAATCCAGACGGGGTCATCCACATCGGCATCATCGTCATATTGTTCACTCAATACCGCTGCCAGGCCGTCCGCCAAGTCAGCCCCGCTGGTGTCCGTTACCGCTACGGAATAACTGTAATCAACGGAATTGATCCGTATGGTCCAGGTATCATCCGGATCAACCGGGTCATCCGGGCCCAGCAAATTGACCCTGACTTCCGTGTAGTAGGTTTCATCGTCTATGACCGTATTTGAATTTTCCAAGAGAATGTCTGCGGCAACCGGGGAAAGCATCTCCTCCGTGACTTCAAATACATAATAATCCCAGGTTCCGTCACCATAGCCTTGGATCTTTGTATACGGCGTGTTGGAGTCGATTGTTTCACCGTTACCGATCTCCGTATCAAAGAAGGTGTACCAGTTGTAGCTGTTGTCAATATCCTGGATGTCGTCATAGGATTCTATCTCGGTAACCGGATCCGGCGCAAAAAGGAACGCATCCACATCATGGTATTCGATGGAAACGTTGAGTTCATAATCGGTTCCCTCTGGAAGACCGATACCGAACCAGTTTTCCACTTCCAGATAATAATTGCCGGCTTCATAGAATGTATAAACCATGTAATCGTCGAGGTATGTGGAACTGCCGGCGGCGCCCTGATATGGATATGACCATCCCCGGCCCCGTTTAACCAACCTGACCGTAGTGCTTCCGTCCTCGTTATGAATCATTTCATAGAGCTTCAGCCGGCTGGCCCACAATATGGCATCAGTGTACTCAAACCCGTGATCAATATCAAATACGGCGTTAACGCCGGGAGTCCCGCTGTTAAGTGCATCCTCCATCATGCTTTCCGTAATCGAGAAAGCATAAAAAGCGGTCTCACCGTTTCCGGCCGCCTTGATTGTAAGGTGCGGGATCACGGTTGATGATTCGATTTCAGCATCGAAATTCTTTCCCCATGAACCCATGTCGATATTCTGTGCCGAATAAATGGAATTGTTGAATTTCGTTCCGTATATAGCGGAAGTTCCGAAATCCGCCGCAAACACCGTGTCCGAATCTATCGAGGTGATATGGCCGATCCCCAATACAACGATGTTGGTGGGCTCGACAACGGTGGTGTTCCCTCCTGATTCCGTCACAAGGACACCTGATGTTGCATCGTCGGTAATTGTCACGTCGACAAAGGCAAGGTCCGTACTTTCATGGTTTGAACCGGCGACATAGGTATAGGGGTTGCCGTTTAGTGCTATGGCCCAGACATCCCCGATATTCACCGGCCCTGAAAGCTGAATTGTAATTTCCGTGAAATGATCCGGGGATGCGACAGCAGCTTGAATGTCAACGTTTTCCGAAGGTAAAGCGGAAATATCAAAGGCAGCTCCATCCGCACGGCTGATGATGATAACGGCGGGATCAGAAGAATCGATATACGCGACATAGTCGGCGGCCCGGTTTATTTTTTGGGCCAGGCTTTCAGCAACATCTTCAATGTCGTCAAGCACCCGGACCATATATTCATAATCCGTGCCGTCGAGTGTGATCGTCCAGGTCTCATCTATGACGGCCGCACCGTTTAAGGCGACGGACGCGGTAAAAGACGAAACCGATCCGACGATTGTCACGCCCTGGAGAGAGGCGGCATCAACGTGGAACGTCGGGCCCCTGATGGTGATCGATGTATTAACGTCCGTACTGTTAACAATGGCTTCAAAATCTTCATAAACGTTTCCCCTGATATCGGCGGCAAGCCCCTGGGCCACGTCGTTTAAATCAAGGCTGAAGTAATTTTCATAACTATCGGTCCCGATGCCATGGGTTATTCTCGAATAATGGATGCCTTCTACTTCATACCCGGGAATATCTTCGGCCGCCCGGATATAAATGGTTTGCGGCAGATTCCAGTTCCCCTGATCAAAAGTGAGGGTCAATGAACTTCCAAAACCTGTTGACGCCGTTTCCGACACTTCCGTCTGATTGTCCGGCTCAACCATAATTTCCACAGCACCGGCCGGTTCCTTTGTTAATACCACTTTGTACCGATCGGCGTTGGGATATATGCCGTTGTCTGTAAAAGCATCATCTTCTCCCACAAAGGTCCCGCCGGTTTGCTGAACCACGAGTACGTCCGCTGTATCATTGTCCAGGACCTCCGCAACAACACCCGGGACGGCAAGACCATCATATTCTCCGCCGTCGTCAGGTATGGCCCCCTGGATCAGCGTATGCTGGATATTATAAAATGAACGGCCCTCTGCGATCATGTCGTCAGGCGCCGTTACCTCTATGGTCTGGGGAATGAACCAGTTGGTCCTGTCAAAAAGGAGGGTAACACCGTCGGTACTGCCGTTGAGGGCAACGCCGACCGCCCCCGCTTTTTCATCGGATTCATTGGGTCTGGTGGGTGTTGCCGTTATCCGGACGGTCTCCACGGGCGATCGGGTGAGCACCATCTGGTACATGGCCCGGGTAAGACCGTCAAAACCGACGGATGTATCTTCAAAAACCATTATGGGGCCTTCGATCATATTAATGACAACCCCGGCTTCGTCGTTATCCACCACGTTTGCCGACACATCCGGGATGAAAAGCCCGTCAAAAATCGGATCGTCGCTGATGATTGTATGGTCGATCATGCCGCTGTGCCCCAGAAGATCATTGCTCACAACGGTAATGGGGGCACCGTCCGTACCGCCTGCGATGTTGAACGTATCGCTTCCCAGTCCACCCACAAGGTGGGTTTCCACATTTTCGTTTGTACTTGCTACATAAAACCGGTCATTGCCTTCCATGGCATCGGCAACGACTTTTTCAATACCGCTGTAGGAGACCAGCAGGCCGCAACCCCATATTCCTTCGCTGGTAACGACGATATCATCTCCGAATTCCGTTCCCACGATGGTCAGGGTATCATATCCGTCGCCCCCGGAAATTCTGACCGGTGCATTGACCACGTAGGAAATAAAATCCGCGCCCTGGCCCCCGTTGATATTGGTGAACGGCGCCTTGGGATCATTTGGATCGACTTTCACAAAAGCCCTCACCCTGAAGGTATCGTCATCTTCTTCACCATACAGGAACAGTTCTGCCTTGTTTGAATATACCGTAAATCCGTCGTTTCCGGGGCCGCCGTATAAGGTTGTCGGATAGCTGATGCCGTTGCTCAGGTAGCCCTTTGTGGTCAGGGTTGTTTCAAACCAGTCTTCCTCGGCCAGCCCGGCACTGGCATCACGAGGCGACTTAAACACCTGGCCGATCTGGAAAATATCATCTCCCTCATCACCGTAAACCACCATGGAAGCACTGTTATCGTCAAACACAAAGGTATCGTCCCCGTCACGGCCGAAAATCCGGACATTGCTGTTGATGTCGCCGTTGTAGTTGACCCGTTCGACATTTCCGTCTTCCACCGGCTTTCGAAATTCGTCAAGCTCGATTCCGGCTACCATATTGGGCCGCATGAGGAAATAATCCGCGCGGACAGTACCGAAAATATCCAGGGAATCAACGCTGAAGTCCTCTTCGGGTGAAAGGTCATAGACATTGATGACCGAAGATCCCTGTCCGCCGAGACCGACAAAATAGTTATCGCCGCCGGCCTGGCCATGCAGTATCAGCGTACTGTCAATGCCGGTCTGATCGGTCTGCCTTCCTTCCCGGTCATAGTTCACCCGGATATCATCGTCTCCATCTCCGGCAAATATTTCCGTTTTGCCGGAGATGCTGTTGATATTGATTTCATCATCTCCGTCAAGGGTATACAGAATTGTCGAAAACACATGGGTACTCTCGACATAGAGGTTGTCGTCACAGGAACCGAGCCATAATTCCAGTTTCTCCGCTTCACCATAATAGATGGATTCCGCCATTGAAAATCCTGTTAAGGACGTTGACGTCAGGATACCGGATTGGCCGCCTGAATCGTCGGCGCCGGAGTTGTCAATCCGGATTTTATCAGATCCGGTGCTGGTATTGATGGAAACGCTGAAATCGATGTCAACGAGAACGTTCCCATAGGGCAGACCGGGCGAGGAATGGACTTCATTGCCGATATTGACCGTGTCGTCGCCCGAATTCGTATTGACATATGTATCCGTGTTCCCGGCAATACCGAGGATATGGAACGTATCATTTCCCGTTCCCAGGGCAATATCAAAATCTTCCAGATTCACGTAGGCGATACCCACCGCCATATCAAGCCCGGATAAAAATGTCGCGGTCAGGATACCGGTGTTGTTGTTCGTATCCCCGGAATCATCGATAAAAGCCTTGTCCACACCGCCTTCGCCGTTAATGGTGAGAAGGGCATCAATGGCGTCCACCCATGGATATTTATTTTCATTCTGATCGACCACGATATCGGTTACAACAACCGTATCATTGTCCGTTCCGCTGTTGATCATCGTTGGCCCGGAAATCGTCCTGACGTAGATCTCATCTTCACCGGCCTTGGTATTGATAACGGTTTCACCGGTCATGGTGGACCGTATATCCACCGTATCATTTCCAGGACCGGTTGTAATGACGACCTGTTCCACACCGTCATAAAAAACAGCGCCGGTCATTCCCGAATCCGCCTCTTCTGAAACGCCGTCAATGGTCACGCGGTTAAACAGATGCGCGGTCTGTACCTGGTCCGACCGGACATAATATGCGGTCTCACCGCCGAAATAGAGAACCGGCTCGTTTCCGAGGTAGTATCTCAAGTCACCTGCAGCATATGTTGACTGGACCCAACTTTCAAGCTGATACTTGTCTTCTCCCGGCACGAGTTCGTATACCGGTTCCCCCCGTCGGTGCAGAACCGGGTTGCCGTCTTCATCAATGATGGTATCGGCCGTATACAGAACAACGTTTCCTTCATCATCCAGCTTGATGTTGCCGTTTGTATCCGTCACCGGCTGATCGATCTGTACGGCCTCATCACCGAAATAAAGCCTGGGAGACGCTTCGGCATAGGTGAGATGATTGCCGTCTGCATCCAGCACGGGCTCGCGGCGATTACGAATCACGGCCTCGCCGGCAAGATGAGTGAACGCGCTTCCGTCGGGATTGGATACCGCATTGCCTTCTTCGTCATACACCTGCTCACCGCCGAAGTACCGAACGATTTCACCGGCAAAATGCAGCACCACATCCCCGGCCATGTGTATGAGGGGATCTCCTGCCGCATGAAGAACCGGGTTACCCGATGTGTCTCTGACGATCTCTCCGGTAAACGGGTTGAGCACAACGTCACCGGCCTGATATACAGCACCGGTATATGGATCGATTTGAGGATCATCCGTATAAAAGAGGGGCTCAAGGGTTACGGGATGTATTTTCTGTTCTCCGCCGAAGTTGTATTTGACATCACCGGAAAGTTCATAAACCGGCTCGCCCACACTATGAAAAATGGGATCGCCGTTTTCATCCCTGATGGTAGATGCATCGTGCAATACCACGTTTCCGTCGCCGTCCGTCACGATATTGAATTCGGCATCAACAACGGGCTGACCGGCCTTTAAGGGCTCGGTACCTGAATAGGTGAGAAGTTCATCAAACCGCATTGCCTGTACCCAGAACACGGGTGACAACGGATCAAAATTTTCATTGCAATATTCGGGATTGCCTGAAGCGTCGAACTGATCCACGCCTATCTCATAGGTATCCAGCAAGCTTTCCGTCTCACCCGGATCCGCCGAACCATTTACATTGAGTGTATCATTTCCAGGATAGCTGACCCGGTAATCCATGGCCACCGTATATGGAAGTGCACGGGTGCGGTAAACCGGGATCACCGCCGGAATGCCGGTATCAGAAAAAGTCCTGTTACCATACAGATCGACATACAGGGGAGCGCCGTTTTCAAAATCCGTTATAATGGATTGAACGCCGGTGTCTTCGAGAGTTCGGCGTCCCGCGTCATCCAGGTACACATTCTGACCGCTTCCATCCGTAACGGTGATCACGACCCGGGCCCGACCCTCCGCATATTCCAGGGTTTCTTCGCCGTTTTCATCCAGGTAGACCGGCTGCCCGTCTTCGGTTTTGTAAATACCCTGCTCCCATACACCGTATTCATGAACCAGATCCTCGACAATGGCCCCGTACTCGTCGATTACCACGGCATTGACAAAAATGTATCCCGTTACCGGGTCCTCGTATAAAATCGGCGCCAATTCGGGTTCTTCATATTCAACCTGTGTATTTCCGGGACCGGGATATGAGGGATAGCCGTCCGGTTCGGAATTGACAAAGGCCGTCGGTACGTTAGCCAGCAGTTCACTGTACTCCGCCATATCCATTCCCAAAAGGGCGGCATGCTCGGCAGGCGTCAGCCAGTCGACATCCTCATGAATATGAGCATCACCGTAAAAGATGACCCATGATGCAATATTTAGCAGGCTCCCATCGTCACTCACATTGACCGTATCATTCCCCGGCCCGCCCAGTATGGTGGTCAGGCCGATAACCTGTTCGATATTGATCGTGTCGTCCCCGTCTCCGGCGATGATGGTCAGATTCATTCCATCCGGCAGGTCTTCCGCATCCCCCATAAAGATCGTATCGGTGTTGTTTTCATATTTGTGGGTTTCCACTTCCGCAACGATAAAGGTATCGCTTTCATCGGAAAGCCGGATTTCCACATTTTCGATTCCGTCGATCTCGATACCGAAGTACTTCACCGTATCAACACCCGTCCCCGACGGCAGCCCGTTACCTTCGAGACTTAAGAACCTGTCTTCAATGGGATGATTATTCTCGTCCGTGTCAATCCTGAAAATCGGGTTGCCGTCCTGGTCTTCCCCCACCTGTATCATCCGGTCCGTTGTGCGGTTGGTTAACAGTCCGACATCGCCGTTGGCATCCTGATTGTGAACGATCACCCGATCGCCGCTGTCTTCATACTGGTCTCCACCTTTAATCGTCAGCCTGCCCTTGATATCGGACACGTTATTTGATCCTTCGGCTTTAAACACAAACAACGGCGGATCGACAGTCACTGGAGGAGGTGTAATCACTTTCGTCTTCTGTACCAGACGGCCGATGCTGAAATTGATCTCGAAGTCATACACGGAAACTTCTATCTTTCGATTGAATATGTAATAAAAAAAGTTGTTCTTGATGCGGTATTTGATCCCGAGATATGAATAACCGTCAAACCGGAAGTACGGATAAACGGACCGCCAGATCCCCATTATCCGGTTTACGTAATTCTCGACGATTTTGGCAACGCTGCCCTCGTTGTGAAGTGTAAACAGGTCGATGTCGAATGTAAAACGGTCGTATCGCCACTGAACAGATTGGTATTCGATTTCCGGCGGCAGCGTCACTTCAATGGGCGGGGGCTGATACGTGTAAGACGGCGGATCAAACACGATCGGCGGGGGATTTCCGCCCACATGGATGGTGTCATCCCCGGAACCGCCGTTAACGATGGTTTCCACGTTTTCACTGGTACTGAGAATATAAATCTCATCGGGTCCGCCGCCGCCGTCAACTTCGATGGATTCGATATTCATGAAGTTGGTGATTCGGCCGGCACCGGCAATATAGGTATCGGTAATAACAAAAACATCCCCGATGGGCGTGCCGATCACCACGATGGTGTCGATTCCGGGTCCGCCGTTTATTTCAACAGGGGCATTTTGCAGGTAATCATACCGGTTTGTACCCGTTCCGCCGAACAGTTTGGACAGGTTGGTCACCTCATCGGGATTGTCCGAATTCTCCTTCAGCACCAGGAATGTCTTCAACAGGAAGGTGTCATTCCCCGCCCCTCCGTGCAGATACAGCCGTGCCCGGTTGTGGTTGACTTCCATACGGTCATTCTGGCCTTCTCCGAGAACGAACAGGGGCGTGGAGTTGCCATTGGTCATATTGTCGGTATCTGCAACCGGCACGCCTTCGGGGTACTCCAGATTCCGGTTGCCGGTATCCGGAATGAGAGGCACGGTTCCCACAACGATCTCGTCATCACCGCTGCCCATGTTAATCACGGTAACCACGGCCGTATCGTCCGAGAGAAAGGAATCATTACCGGCGTATCCGTTAATGGACAGGCGATCGATCTGCCTGAAAGTGATGGTATCGCCTTCCGAGCCGGAAACCAGGGCGGCGGTCACATGGCCCACCCGGTAGGAACCGCTTCCCGCCGCATTCAGTTTGAAACTGTCGGAACGATCCGTGCCGTTGATGATCAGTTCGTCAAACCCGGTGATGCCGCTGTCACTCACGTTGAATACGGCTCCGGAGTTCGAGACATTTATGATAATGTATTCCTTCAGGGAGTTCTCGTCATTTCCCCGGTTGTCGATGGTGACCTTGCCGGTCCACTGGCTGACGGACACGAATACGGAGCCCTTGTAGATGGATCCGTCCCGATCGCCGATCACGATAACGTTATTGCCCGATCCGCCGGAAATGACCGCCTCTTCGAAAATCCGGTTGAGGTCTTCCACAATGGCGGCGGTATCGTAGTGATCGCCGGTCACACCGAGTTTGAAGTCGGGATCATCCTCTTTTATCTTTTCCGCTAGATCCACGGCGGTGTCGACAACGGCCTTGACAAAATCTCCCCCTGTATCGCTCAATATGACGCCGGTCACAAACCGGTTGTCGAAAAGCGACATATCCCGATTCTGGGATTCTGCAAGAATATCATAACCGCCATCGTCAATGAAGGTATCAAGACCGTCTCCACCGGTGACAGTATCGTCGCCCAATCCGCTGTTCAGCACATCATCAAACGGCGATCCCACCAGTTCATCATCACCCGCACCGGCAATAATAGAAACGACGATAAGATCCGGATAGACCGAGGCCCCACCGGTGTTTACCTCTGAATCCCCCAGCCCGCTGAAGTCGATAACGTCATTTCCGGCAAGCGTCTCGATGATCACCGTGTCGCCTTCTTTTCTGACGCTTGAAGAAATGTTGAAATCCATGACCCCGGTCCGCGCAATATGAACCTGTTGCATCTTCCCGGTTTCATCCGGGGATTCCGACGTGCCGATAAACCGGTCATTGCCGGTCGACCCCAGTATATGCAGGGTGTCGGCGGCATTATCGTCCAAAATGATTGTGGATGTATCGTTTTCTATGATATGCTTGCCAAAATCCGCGGTCAGACGCTGGAGTCCGGAACCGTTTAAATCAAACACCGTTATGGTGTCGGCACCCTCTTCCGCGTTTATGATCAAATCTTCAATATCCTGGGCCGTAATCGCACCATTTCCCACGAGTTCGACCCTGGTCACACCCGGACCCGTTGTTGAAACCTCGATCCGGTTGTTTTCCACTGTGGCGGTGAAGACCAGGAAATCATTCCCCGTGGATGCGGCCACGCTGCTGCCCAGATCCGAGGCATCCAGTTGAACCATGTCATCCCCGGATCCGGCATCGATATCATCAGCGCCGCCACCGCCTTCGATCATGTCATCACCGTCACCACCGACAATGGTATCATTTCCGGTACCACCGGTTATCTGGTCGTTACCGGTTCCGCCGTTCAGAATCGCATTGCCAGACCCGGTGTAAACAATGAAGTCATCACCGTCTTGACCATATATTTCAACATTTCCGTTGCTGGAGGTCTCCAGGTAATCCGTTCCGTCACCGCCGTAGAACGTGACATCCCCGGATCCATAGGAGATAAAAATGTCATCACCGCCGCCGCCGTCAAATTCAATGGGCACCAAGACGCCTTTTTTCACCAGTATGTTGTCTACGCCGTCTCCACAGCTTGCCGTAATCTTGGATACATGCTCATAGGTATCAGTGCGTCCCATAGCGGTGATTTTGATGGTGGCGTCATCCCTGGTTCCCGCAATCTGTTCTATAATATAAGGCTCGTTAAGAGCATTGTTGGCCAGATCCCGATATTGTCCCCGGTCACCCATATTCAACACCAATTCATGGGACGTGACGGTCTCTCTGGTGACAGTGGCACGTAGCGGATCATCATCATACACATACCAACTCTGCGCATCGGCCTGGGAATCGCCGGCCTTACCCGCAAGGTATACCGGCTTGGGCAGTTCCAGGTAGCCGATGGTGAAATGCCCTGTTTTAGTGACGGAGAAGAAGAGAAATTTGATTTTCACGCTGACGGAAAGCTCGATCTTAACACTTCCGGAACCCTGAGCCGTGAAAGAATACGCCAAATCAACGCCTGCCAGCGTGATGCCGAACAACCTTGCCTTGACACCCGCACTCCCGCTCAATTCAAAGCGATAATATTTGGTTCCGCTTGAATTGACCAGTTGTTCCGAGGAAACATGGAAGGTAAAATACCCACTGAGTCCGAACGAGCTGGTTCCCAGGGTAAAATTACCACCCAAGGTTATACTGAAATTACCCCTTGAATCAAGATATCCAGATCCATTTAAAGAGGCCAGTCCGAAGAAATTGATTTCTCCCCTGAAATCAAAACGCCACTGTCCATTTCTGACTTTAACTGAAAATTCGGCATTTAACTTCAGGACTTTTAACAGTTCAATATCGCCTTTAAGCTCAAGGCGGAAGGAGTTCGCAAGAATGCCGAAATGCTCGGTGTTCGTGGTATTGATGTTGATCGTACCGCTTGCAGATATTTCGAAGATGTCCTCGATAGCGGATGCGGATATACCAAGGGAAAATGCTATTCCGGGATCAGATCCCGCATAAACACCGGCACTGCCGGTGGCGGAAAAGCTCAACCCGCCGATACTGAACGACAGTCCGAATTGAATCTCTATTTTGGTGTCCGAGATAACAATATCCAGCATGCCGCTACCCTGGGCAAACCCGAGAAATTCTATGGTACCGGAAATATGGATCCGCAGTCCCGGCTGGACGGTATCGCCGTCGAGGGTTTGGGCTTTTGTCGTGGTGTTGATTTCAAGCCAGGCATCCGCATCAAATCGCAATCCGATATCCTCGCAGAAATCCGCTTCCAGTGTTATTGCCACGCGCATGACAAGTCCCTGGCCATCAATGCGCATTCCCCCGTCAATATGGATGAATCCGATGGGGTCAAGTTGGGCTGTGGCCTCGGCTTCGATCTCCAGCCTATCGTATGTCAGCAGAAATTTAAAACTGCCCTCCATGGTCAGCGCATCCGCCACGATAAGACGCCCGTTCATTTCAATGAGGAACCGGCTTCCGGCGATTTCCACGTCTCCGGTTACCAGGTTCCCGTCTTCATCCCGAACAAACCTGCCCTCTTCATCAATTAGGAAGGTTTCAACCGTCTTGGCCTCATTGTAAGTATTGAATTCCAGGAGAAATTCGCCATCCAGGGCGATTCCCGGTATTGAATTGCCGTTTAAAGTCAGGTAGACACGGCCGATTACGCCCGGCGTGAACCCGGGATCTGGAGAGTTGGCGTAAACCACAAAGTTCAGCGTTCCGGATAAGGAACCTAAAAAGGGGATCTCGCAGCTTACCGCCCCGACGATGCTGATGTATGCTTCATCGGCACTGCCAACGGCTTTCAACTGAAGGTATCCGATCAGGGACAGGGTCTCGTAAATCACCAGCTCCGCCTCAATGGTGGCCACGATATAGACCTCGGGCTTTCCATCCGGGTTTCGTTTTCCGTCAAGGCCGGGGGAGGAATCATAGATCCCGATGGTTTTGGGATCTCCCGGGTCAAGCAGGGGCAGGAAGGACTTGGGAATATCAAAAACCTGATCCTGCATGGTGGTGTTGAACATGATGGTGACGGAACCCGTTGCCTTGAACAGGTCCCCCACGTCGGGCAGGCCGATATCAGCGCCGGCACCGATTGTGAACAGGCCGGCAACCCCTGGATTATCTCCCGGGTTCAATCCGGTTACGAGGACCAAAAGCCCTTTTACCTCTCCGTAGGTCACCGCGCCGCCGCCAAGGGTTAACTCGGCAATTGCAAAAATTTCAAACCGGACCGGGTCAAGCTTTAGGTAGAAACCACCGTTCATCTTGAACAGGTCAACGTCCATTCCCGGCGGCCGGATCTTTAACTGTCCCATCAGTTCCACCACAAAGGTAAACGGGGCAAGCTCGTAGGTAACGGTTTTATCACTGCCGTCCGGTCCCAGCCCGGGCAGTGTCAGGGTTTCAATTTTTTCATATTTCGTTGTGTTGATCTGGAGAGTTCCGCTGCCGAACAGATAGATTCCCATCGGTTCAAGGAATGAGAAGTTCGTCTGGATGGTCATAACGCCCCAGAACTGGGGTCCTTCGGTGAGAAGGCTGCTCATATCCAGGACGAATTTTCCGGCAGATGCCCCCAGATTGCCCAGCTTGTAAACGGTGAGCTCTCCGAGCAGGGTCAGTTCAAAGACGACTCTTTCGGGATCGATTTCAAGAACAACCTTTCCGGTGAGGGAAATCACCGGCTCATCGAGGAATCCTGCGGCATTGAGCTCGATTCCGCCGCCCAGTTCGATAAAGAAAGACTGGGCCTGGGTAATGATGATCATCTGGGCTGATGATTCGATACCGTAATTTCCCGCAACGTCGTTCCAACTGCCAGCAATAAACGTTATGGTCAACAATCCGGTATCAAACTGATCGTCGAATATATATCGGAAGGTATTACTTCCTGCCAGTTCGTCCGGTTGGGTCGGAGATCCGTTGATTCTTACATTTTCACCGTTGGCCCCGGTCAGGGTAAATTCCTGGTCGCTGTCCAGTATGGATTCCAGGTCAAGGGCATTGCCGTTTACCGGGGTAAACGTAATATCGATATATTTTCGGCCGTTGAGCTCTTCACGATCGATGGTGGCATATTCCCCGGGATCGGTCGGTGAAGCACGGGCCGCATCCACCCTGAACGTTTCCGTCTCGCTCAGGTTCGTCATTCCGCCGGTATCGGTCCAGGACCCGGCATTGAATTCAACCGTGTATTCTCCCGGCGTCAGCGTCCCGGTGAAATAATATCGGTACGTGTCCGTGATGCCCACAGGTTCGCACGAAGCCACGCTGTCAAGTTGCGAAAATGCCGTTACAATCTCATCTAAGGTATGGCCCTCTGAAATCGCCAGGACATAGGTATAATTGTTAACAATGGTTTCCCGGGTATTGATTTCCAGGCTGTATTGCGCAATCAGGGCATCAATCTCCGCCTGGGTCGTACCCGTTTTAAAAACGACCTTTACCTGGGGCTCAACATTCTCATCCACAACACGTTCCGGACTGCCCCTGATATCGATGATATTGCCGTCACGGTCTTTCAGGACAATCTCATCGCCGTCAATGGTGTTGTGATCGATTTTATTTCCGCTGGTGGGCTTGAATGTGACGGATATATATCCCCGTTCATTGATCACATCCGTACCGATGACAAAACCCGTTACCGGATCGGCAAGATTGGCCGTACTTCCATCAACCGTAAAGATCACGCTGAAAGCGATATTGTCATTTCCACCGGAATCCGTCCACCGGGCTTCGATGAAGTCGATGGATACCTCGCCGGAAATAAATTCGCCGTTGAGATAATACCTGAATCTGCCTTCTTCAATTTCTTCAGGTGTATCCGAAACCGTCACACCGTTTGAACCGATTCCGCTCAGATTGAACTCGGCGCTGTCATCCAGTATGGAATCCTTATCCAGTGTTTCCCCATAAGCCGGTGTAAAGGTGATATCGATATATCCCCTGTCGTTAATCTCGTTAATATCGATATGGCTTTCCCGGCCGGGGTCGGCCGGGGCTGCGGTAGCACCTTCCACCACAAATGACAGGATAACGCCGTCGCTCACCGCACCGCTCACCGTATCCCCCGTTTCAAGGAGGGTGTCGGCGTTTTTAAAGCTGCCGGCGGTGTATATCAACTGCACGGTTCCGCAGGGGAATGCATAGGGACCCGACGTATTGGTAATCATGTAACGGAAACGGTTTGTCCCGGTTCTGATGATGGCGTCGATTAAAGCCTCTCCCGTGTTGGGGACAAGTTCCTCGGTCACCATCAACCCGTCGTCCGTCATTGAAGACACAACCGGAACCGGTGTTCCGTCAACGGATCGGCTGGTGCCGTTGATCTCGAGCTCAAATTCCGAATCTTCGTCCAATATGGATTCATAATCAAGGGACGTATTCGGGGCCGGGGTGTAGATTACATCGATATACTGGCTGCCGTTAAATGTATGCTCATCGGAATTGATCACGTTAACATCGGTTCGCCCTCCCGAAGGATCGGCAAGCTCAACAGTGGGTTTTATTGCCACGGGAGTGGATGAGGTCAGATCGGATTCCGGAATTTCAAATACCACTTCTTCACCGGCGGCATTTTTAAATCCCATCTTCAGATAGCCGTAAATGGAAAGCAATTGCACCTGTTCCGGAATGTCGGCCAGGAAAAAGATCCGGACATCGCCGCCAATAACATTGGAAAAATCCGCGTAAAGCTTTCCACTGATGCTGATATTGTCGGCGGCAAAATTCAGTTTCCCGGCGATGAGGAACTTGCCGTCGGTGCTGAGCTTGATAATGACCTCGCCGTTGAACACCTGTTGAGATGTATACATGGAATAAATTTTCCCACCACCGGTAATGGTCATGGGTGAGGTGAATGCGGCAAGAAAGCCCAGACCCGGGGGAAGATTCTTGGTTGCTTTATACTGATTCACCACCTGCTGCTTGATGGATGTAAGCCATTCAGACGCCGACATCTCCGTGGGAAGTGCAAATGCGGATTTTCTCAGTTCAAATGGATGGTCAATTGTGGGAAGAGACGTAAAGAATTCCACCCCGGCGGAAAAATCATTGATCATCAATCCAACATAGGGAATGGGAATGGGAATACCGCCCGGGACTTCAACATTGATAAACACGCCCAAAGGCCCGAGTTCGCTTAATCCCAACCGAATGGTCAGTCCGCCGAGCCCTGCCATGCTGAATCCGCCTTCAAGGCCTAGGAAGAATATCCTGTTTGCCACGGGCGTGGTGGTATCAAAGGTACCGATCATGTTGTCGTATGCATCGAGTTTCACAATGCCGCCGATGAGCGATGCCTTTATCTCGCCACCGAACATCTGGCCCTCCAGGCTCACGCCAATGGCCGCAATATCGATGATCGGAAACGACCCTTCCAAAAGGAGCATGGGGGCGATTTTCACCCCTTCAATGACCCCGGAAAATTCCAGGCCGGGAATTCCCTCAATACTGTCGACACTGGCGGACAGGATCAGCACGAAATCTTCGGGATGATTTTGAATATCATCCCACTGGATTCCGATTTCAGTGATCTTGATTGGAAGCCACTTGGGCCATCCCAGGCTGTCGCCAGTTGCAGACCCGACACTTAAAAATACGCCGAAGCCCTTCTTGGTTACGAATGTGCCGTCACCCAGGAATGCGAAATGCCGGGCCTCTCCGCCGATGGTTAAAGATCCGATGGTTACTTCGGCACCAACGGAAACAAACGCAACCAACTCTTCATCCGCACCAGCCCCGGTATCCAGCCTGAAACCCACGGATTTTATCGTGACAAAAGATCCCAATTTCAACACAAGGGTATCGACTTCAAATATGAATGTATCGACACGGCCATCTGAAAAAGTAAGCTCAAGGCGGATGGCTTCATCGTTTTGCGTACCATCGAAATTGAGGTCGTCAGCGGTTTGCCGGTCCGTAATTGTTGCGGATATGGGGCGGCCCGGAAAGAATTTAGCACCGCCGGAGGCTACATAAATGGACCCGTTAAATACTAGTGACTGGCCGAAAGTAACGTCGAAGTTGGTCACACCAATCCGGATATCGTCAAATTCAAGAATGCTGCCGAACCTGATTTTATTATCCGTCGTCGTTGTTTGCGCATCACCCTGGGTTTGTCCTTCAAAACCGATCCCGATTTCGGCAACCCCTATGGCAAAGCCGTTGAGCCGGATCACCAGCCCGGGGATCTCATCGCCGGAAACAGCGGGATTGGGATCATAGGGCGCTATCTTGCCCCGGATACCGAAAGCGGGGAACAGGACAGTAACGGATTCCACCCGGATTATTTCCTGGTTCAGATAGGCCTGGTAAGCCAGGGGATATTCTTGAAGGGCTTTTTGGTAAGCCTCGTATTTCTTCGGGTAGGCTTCCATGTCCTTGAGGTATGTTTCATAGAGATCCAGTGCAGCCTCATATTCCTCTTCAGTTGCATAATCATTTAGATCGGGCTCTTCCACGGCGTCAGGATAAACCGGAGCTTCAGGAACCGCCGGAGCTGGTTCGTAATGGATCTGGATACCCTCAGCCTCGATTTCAACAACACCGGGAATCATTACCTCGAGTGCGGCCACCCGGAACCCGAAAGTCGGGGGCCAGACCTTTATTGCATCCGGGCTGAAGTCTCCACTCAGTATGCCCATCAGGCTGAATACATCCAGACTTACATCAAAAGTCCCAAGAACACCGAGCAGATCCGCGGTGATGCCGCTGCTCTGCTGCTGTGCGGATGTCTGTGTGGATGCCTGGTTGTTGGTGGTGGAGCCACCGCCGAAGCTCAGAGTGGCCCGGTCAACGCCGATACCGATGGTCAGTACCAGCATACCGCCCGAAAAGCTGATATTCTCGATACCGATATGGGGCCCCTGGAGGACCAGCGGGCCGATGGCCAGGGTTTTTTCCGTTGTCGCCTGGGCTGCGGTGGACGCATCAATGGTAAACCGTTGGCTCACGGCATAGTTCCGGGTCCCGTCATCGGTCCAGAAAGTATTGGCCCTGAAAGAGACGATGACTTCACCGACCTTGAACAAATCGGTTGTATTGACCGTATTAGCGTCTTTTAAATAGTACCGATACGTTGTTCCCGAAACAAGGGTGGGCAATCCGACAATGTCGGGGATACCGCCGGCCAGGAGTTTAACATCAGCCACACCGGCGCCACTGAGCATGATTTCATCGCCGTTGATGCTGTCCGGATTGATGGGGCTGCCGTTTCGGGAAACAAAGGTGACATCGATATATCGTTTTGTGTTCATGGACGAAACAGATATCGTCCCGCCGCTGACCGGACTGGAAATGCTGGCCGTGGGTGCGGGCTTCGGGAGCGTCCCGTCAGCGTTTCTGACCACCAGGCTGAAATTTTCGGTTTCAGCGGCGTTTACATTTCCGTCTTTGTCATACCAGGTGTTGCCTAGGAAATTGACCTCCACCTCACCCACCTGGGGGAAGGTTCCGGTGATGCTGTACCGGTAAGTATTTGGCAGCCCCCCCGTCACCTTAACCGGTTTGCCATTCACGGATATTCCGGGAATGGCCTGACCGTTCATGGTGAGGGTAAATTCCACGGAATTGTCCGTTATACTGGCTTCATTCAACCCTACATTGTTCGGATCGGCAAAGGTGATATCAATATATTTTTTAGCCGACGGCAGACTGTTTATCTCGGCCTTGTCATATGAAATGTACCCGAGGTTGCTGATTTCAAGGGCGTCCTTACCGAAGCTCGTGCCCGCCATGTCGGCGGACAAAAGCAGTGCGGGGCTGCCGGCTCCCGATACGGTGCGGGTTATTGTGTCCATCCCAATGCCGACCTGACCGAATATTTCGAAACCGGTAATTGAAAAATTCTGGAGTTTGAATCCCTCGGGACCGCCGATACTGAAAGCGGCACTGCCCCCAATTTCAAAATATTCCTCTCCGTCCACCGTGATTCTGACATAGGCGCCGGAAATGGCAACGGCAATGGCGCCGGTGGGCTTTTTGGAGAAACTGACCGTTCCGCCGATATTCAGGATGTCGACGATGTTTATATTGATACTGCCGGTAAAGGAGGTGACCGCAGCCGCTGACGTGAACTTAACGATGACGGCCTTTTCCGTATTGGGAATATTGATCGTCCGGTTCACGACCTGTCCGGAGGTATTGATATCGACAACGGCGCTGCCGCTGACCTCAAGACCGGGCAGGCCCACAAAGGCAATATCGCCCTCAGCATGAAGCGCATACCTGCCGCCGTCAAATTTCACCATGCCGACCTGAGCATTGGCCAACAGGACACCGATGGCATCGGGATTCAATTCACCATCGTCGTTCCGGTAAGGACCCTGGCCCATGAATATTTCGATGCCCTCCCCGGCAAAAGAATCACCGGAGAACGCCACGCTGCCTTCGATGGTAATAAAGTTTGCGATATTGAGCTTGACTTCCGATGCAAAAAAGCTGAACCCGGTTTCAGTGGCGCTAAACCGGATGATGATCTTTGTTCCGTTTACATCGATGGTTTCATCAACCGCACCGCCGGTGGTGTTTATCCTCAGACCGATGGTGGCTTCCATGTCCAGGCCCCCGCCGTCCAGTGATCCCACTCCGGATATAAGGCCTGCAACACCGGCGTTTGTTATAACAAGGGCGCCTTGGCCGTTTTTAATGCTGCCGCCGAGTCCCGGATCGCTGAAGGTGATGCCGGTAACCGCCATCCGGGTAATCTTCACCCCGGTATCCACCCGTATGGCCTGGTCGAAATAGAGGTTCCCGTTGAGGGTAAATTCACCGATGGTAATCCCCGCGTTCAGTGCCACCACCCGCATAAACTTGCCAGCCGGAAGCACCAGGTGCTGGGTGGTCGATCCCATGGTAAAGGACTCGTCAACAGTCGCCGGCAGGGTGTTGATCTCCAGTGCGATCGTATCCACGGAAAGGGTCAGTCCGGGAATAAAATCGATATCATCGGGCGCCAGAGTGAGGCTTGCCGCAATTCCCTGAGGCGTGATCAGCATGGCGCCGCTGGGGATATCCACGCTTAAAATGGTGGTGTCGCCGCTCTTGAGTTCAAGGGCAACTTCCCATATCGTCAACCGGACGACCTTGATTCCGCCGGCAGTGGTGATTTGTTCAAAACTAAAGTTTCCGGTCAACACCTGCCCCAGAACGGTCAGGGAGATGTTCAGCCCTTCCACTTTCACAAACGGCCCGGCGTCCAGATTGAGGGCAACAATTTCCTCACCGATGGATACGCTCTCACTGACGGTCTTGGTGGTATTGTTGATGGCCAGATTGAAGGAACCGGAAAAGGAGATACCCGGTATGTTCTGAACACTGATATCGGCGCTGATTTCACCGGCAAGTCCCGCGCTGGTGACCAGAAGGGTTCCCTGCCCGTTTTGCACCACCACAAAATCGGTGGTTCCGTTTCCAAGTCCCAGATAGACGTTCGATGCGGCCAGGCGGATCATCGAGCGGGTTTGTGTCGTTCCGTTCTTTGTCTGCGTGGTGGAGTCCACTTTTTCAAAGGCGAAATTTCCCTTGAGTTCCTGGCCGAGGATATTCAAGGCGATGTTAAGGCCTTCCACCTTTACATAGGATGCCCCGCCATCTCCCACGACAATGTCCACATCATGGTCGCCGAGTGATATGGTCCGGTTCATGGAGCCGGAAGCTTCAACGATGAGAACGTTAAAGGTCCCGCTGAACGTCACGCCCGGCACGTTGAGCCCGACGGTGGCACCGATGGCGCCGGCCATGCCGGCGCTGGTAACGACCAGGTATCCATGACCGTCGGTTACCGTTACCACGTCACTGGTGCCGTCACCGAGTCGCAATCCGACATTTTCAGCAGATATGATGATGACCTGCTCATCGTTTTCGGTCTTCTTTTCAAAGGCAAAATCGCCGGTGATCTTCTGTCCGGCAACGGAAAGAACGATCCCGGTGCCTTCGATCTTCAGGTAGGGCCCTGCAGGAAGATTTACAGATACGGAACTGGTACCGATGACAAAGGTTTCATCAACGACAGCGCCGGTATTATTGATGGCGACGGCAAAGGTTCCGGAAAATCCCACGCCCGGAATATTTTTAATTTCCACATGAGCGTTGACCTGACCGGCAAGCCCCGCACTTGTGATGATCAGCAACCCCTCGCCCTGGGAAACGCTGACGTAATCGGTGGTGCCGTCGCCTAAGTTTATTTCCACTTCGGTCGCCGCGATCCGGACAACGCTGGTGCCGTCGGCTGCAGTCGCTTTTTCAAATGCAAAATTTCCGTGGAGTGTCTGACCCAGTATGACCAGGTCAAGGTCCTCGATTTGTACGAGAAGATACGGTCCTGACGGCAGTTTCAATGTTTTGGTTTCATTTCCCACTTCAAATTGGGCATCCACGGCCTGGCCGGTGTTGTTGACCGCAACCGTTATATTGTCCGCCGTGGAGGTCGAAAAACCGGTGTCGGCTGTGGGATCCGGAATCGTCAGGGAAACGCTGGCATTGATCTTTCCGGCAAATCCAGCGCTGGTGACCAGGAAAAGGGCCTCGCCATCGGTCACCGACACATAATCCGTGGTACCGTCGCCCAGGTGCAGTTCCACGCAGGATGCGGCAATACGGACGATGCGTTCGTTTTCCGATGTGGTGGACTGTTCAAAACTGAAATTCCCTTTCAGTGTTTGTCCGAGAACCGTCAGTTCCGCTGGTGTGCCTTCCTCAATACCCGAAATTTCAACCTTGAGGTATGGACCGGCGGGAAGGCTCAGTGAAATATCCGAATCCCCAACCTTGAAGGTCTCCGCCACTTCCTGGCCTGTATTGTTAATGGCAATTGAAAATGTACCGTTTAACGAGACACCGGGAATATTCACGGAAACCGCGGCACCCAGTTGCCCGGCCATTCCGGCTTCGGTAATGACAAAGCTGCCCTTACCATTTGAAACGGAAACAAAAGCCGTGCTGCCGTCTCCGAGACTTAAGCTGACATTACTTGCCCCAATCCGGACGATACGAATGTCATCGGCCGTGTTATACAACATGTCGGGTCCTGGATCGCTGGTAACGCGTTCAAAGGCAAAATCGCCGGAAAGCGTCTGGCCCAGTATGCTCAATTTGATGTCCGACCCTTCAACACGGAGGTAAGGTCCGGCCGGCATGTTAATGGTAACCGATTTGCCGCCGACGGTAATGCTGTCGTTTACAATGGCGTTGGTATTGTTGATGGCCAGTTTAAAAGTACCGTTGAAGGTCACGCCGGGCACATTCAAACCGATGGTCGCTTCAACAGCGCCGGCAATGCCCGCCTGGGTGATCAATAGAGATCCGCTTCCCTTGGATACGGTAACGATTCCGCCGAAATCAAGGCCTACATCCGAGGCACCCAACCGGATGATTTTCCGTCCCAGTGAATTGGTCTTCTGCTCAAATACAAAACTGCCGGACAACGTTTGACCCAGTATGGTGAGAGAGGCGGGAGTACCTTCCTCAAGACCGGTCACCTCCACCCGTAAATAGGGTCCGGCAGGAAGATCAAGGGCAAAGTTTTCTCCGCCCACATCGAAGTCTTCATGAACACCGATGATAGTATTGTTAATCTGAAGAATAAACCTGCCGTCAAAAGACACCGCATCCAGGCTTAACACAACGGATGCCTCCAGTTGGCCTGCAATCCCGGCACTGGTTACCAGGAGCAAACCAGATTCGATCTCGATAGACAGGATATCGGTGGATCCGTCGCCAAAGGCCAGGACGACATCGCTTACCGCCACCTTGACGAGACGTTCCCCTTCATCCGTTGTAATCTGCTCAAAACTGAAACTGCCGGAGAGTTTCTGTCCCAGTATGGTCAACTCGATGGGATTGCCCTCGAATCGAATATAGTTTCCGGCCTCCAGGGTCAGGTTTTTTTCAACACCACCGACGTCGAATTTTTCATCAACCTCAAGGCCGGTATTATTCAACACCAGACTCAAATTGCCGCCAAGTGAAACGCCCGGAATATTGATATTGACGGTTCCGCTGATCCGCCCGGCAAGACCGGCGCTGTTGATCACCAGCAGACCTTCACCGGCTGAAAGATTTACAAAATCCGTGGTCCCGTCGCCGATTCCCATGCTGATATCGACCGCAGCGATCTTGACCACCCGGGTGTCGTCTGCATCCCCGAGGATCCCGTTTGGACCTGCGGATTCGGTCCGTTCAAATGAAAAATCCCCGGCAACATGCTGTCCGAACAGGTTGAGTCTGGCATCCGTTCCTTCGATGCGCAGATACGGACCGGCCGGAAGATCCAGGTGAACCGTGTCAACCCCCACCTCAAACGTCTGGTTTACCGCTGATGACGTATTATTGATCGCCAGCCCGAATGTCCCGGAAAAATCAATTCCCGGCAGATTGAACGCCACTGTTCCTTCCACACGGCCCGCCATCCCGGCATCGGTAAATACGAACATGCCTTTGCCGTCACTCAACGTGATGATGTCTGAACCGCCAGTGTTCAGTCCGAAGTATACATCGGATGCGGCCAGTGTTAAGATTCTGGGCGGCTGGTAGTTAGGATCATTTTCCGCAAGTTGGGGATTGTATTGGCCGGTTACCTGCTCAATGGCAAAATTGCCCGAAAGGATCTGGCCACCGATGTCCAAGGTTGCCGGTGTCCCGTCATCTCCCGTAATATCCAGCCTGAAATACGGACCCGACGGGAGGGCAAGCACGATAGTTTCATCATCATCCGGGGTTCCGGGCTCATTTTCAATATCAATCTCACGGTTCACCGGATTGTTGGTCGTATTTACGGCAATTTTAATATTACCGTCGAAACTGACCGGCCCGATGGAAAGCCCCGCACCTGCTTCAAGGGTTCCGGCCACACCACTGCCTGAAAATACAAAGCCGCCGTTGATGCCGGTCAGGGAAATCATTCCGTCACCGATATCTAGATTTCCACCACTCACCGCAAACAGGATATCCGTGGAACCGGCAGGCTTTTCAAAAACGAACGTACCGGTCAGGGTCTGCTCCAGAATATTTAAATCAAGGGTGCCTTCAAAACGTCTGGATCCGTCATCGATGACTACGGTGCTGCCGTTGACATCAAACGTCTGGCTGCTCCCGGTAGCGTTGAATTTGATGATGGCACTGCCTTCGAAGGATACACCGGGAATACCGATAATCTTGACGTCGCCGTCTGCATACAGGGCATACGTACCGTCAACCTTGATCAACTGAACGTTTGCATTATCCAGCAAAATCCCCCGGGCATCCGGGTTGATGGACCATTCGCCCGTTGTCTCATCCTGGAGTTTTGCCGGGCCCTGGCCCATGAACACGCTTAAACCGGTACCGGAAAAAGCATTGTTGGTAAAGGTGATCTCATCGCCCTCGATGGTCACAAAACCGCCGAGGTTAATGGACATGTCGGCCACAATGAAATGGAAAAACGTTCCGTCAGCCGGTGTTGCCACTTCCGTTTCCGAAAACTTTATCTCAATGGTGCGCCCGGCCAACACAAGGGTTTCGTTCACCGGAAACGCGGTGGAATTGATTCTCAACTTGACATCCGCACCCGCATCCACACTGTCTCCGAAATTCGCCTCGAGTTTTCCGGAAATAAAGCCGGCAACACCATCGGCATTGATGACAAAGGCCCCCTCGCCCTGTGAAACGCCGCCGTAATCTGCATAGGAAAACACGACTTCTGACATGGCGATACGGGTGACTTTCGTACCATCCTCCCGGATACCCTGGTCAAAAAAGAAGTTCCCGGAAAGATCAAGTCCGCTGATGGAAAACCCCAGTCCCTCGGTCACCACCCTGACAAAGGGTCCGCCGGGTACGTCGATACCCAGGGTCTCATCCGTAAACGGCAGCACCCGGGTATTGATCTCGATGGAAGAAATTCCGCCGTTAAGGGTTATTCCCGAGATGGCATTAATACCCGAAAAATCAACTGCTACATCAAAGCTTCCGGCAATACCGAGGCTGTCGATGACAAAAGCACAGTTGTCGCTGGCCACGGTTATCAGGGAATCTGAACCGGATGTTATCTCCAGACGGAAACCGGTTATCTGGAGGCTGATGATATCACCGTCCGCCGTCGTTTTCTTCTCGATGGCAAGGGTGTCACAGGAAATCTCCTGCCCGGCGATATCCAGTGTTATGTCCGTACCTTCAATTTTAAATCCATCCTGGAGGGTTACGGGAGTACCGTTATTGTCAATGGTCCTGTCCGTGCCGGTGGTATTGATCCGGACTTTAAAGCTGCCGGTAAAATCCACTTCCGGAATATTGATTCCCATGGTCCCTTCAAGCCGACCATAGAGTCCCTCGGAAATTACGACAAAGGTTCCGGTACCGCCGGTCACCTGTACAAAATCGGTTGTGCCGTCCCCGATGCCGAGTTCCACATTGGAGAATGACACGATAACCACGCCGGACCCGCCAGTTCCGGTATTGTTTTGTTCAAAAGAGAAGTCGCCCTTCAACGTCTGTCCCAAAATATCAAGGGAAATGCCCTTCCCCGTAACCTTTACATAATCGCCGGCATCCAGGTTGAGAACCTTTTGGAGTCCGCCCACGGTGAAGGTCTCATTTACGGCCAACCCGGTGGTGTTGATCTTAACACTTAGGGTGCCGTTTAATGATACACCGGGAATATTCAAGGCGACACTTCCGCTTAAGCTCCCGGCTATACCGGTACTGGTGATAACAAAATAGCCTTCACCGTCCGTCACCGTCAGAAAATCGGTTGTTCCGTCGCCAAGACCCAGGTTTATATCAGTTGCAGCGATCCGGACGATCTTGTCTCCGGCGGTGTTTGTCGATTGCTGAAAAACGAAATTACCGCTCAGTTCCTGTCCCGCTATTTTAAGGACCACAGCGTCACCGGAAACCCTGAGATAGGGTCCGGCGACCAGATTCAATGAAACCGTTCCTGCACCCACCTGGATACTCTCGGAGACCGCGGCGGAGGTGGTATTGACTTCTATGGTGAATGAGCCGCTGAAAGAGACATCCGGTCCGGCGTTGATCCTGAACCCGGCACCGAGTTTTCCGGAAACACCCGCATTTGAAAAAATGAAAAAGCCCGATCCTTTTGTTGCAGACACAATACCGCCGCCGAGACTGATGCTCACGTCCGTTGCACCTATCCGGACAACGGATTCACCGGAAGTCCGGGTCACCTGCTCGACAACAAAACTTCCAGACAGGGTCTGACCGAGGACCGAAAGGGAAGCTGCTGTACCGTCTTCAATTCCGGTGACGTCAACCCGGAGGTATGGCCCGGCCGGGAGGGATATGGTTTCGCCTTCTGAAGAAGGTGTAATTTCAGCCACGGCTGATGTGGTGTTGACGCGGACTTCAAAACTGCCGGTCAACGCGACGCCGGTGAGATTGACCTGTGCATCAACCTCCAAAATACCCGCCATGCCCGCACCGGTAATGACAAACTCCCCGCTGCCGTTGGTTAGACTGATGACGGGTTGATTTCCGCCAAGGCCTATTGAGACGTTATCGGCGCTGATCCGGACGATTTTTTCCGTATTTTCCGTGACCTGTTCAAATGCAAAATCGCCGGAAAGGGTCTGGCCGGCAATGGAAATCGCGATGCCGGTTCCTTCCACCTTTACATACGGGCCTGTGGGGAGCTCCAGGGAGATGGGAAGTGTTCCCACCATAATGGTCTGGCTGACAGGAGCATCGGTGGTATTGATTTTCAGTTTCAGCGTGCCACTCACGGAAACGCCCGGGATATCGACATTGACGGTACCGCTTAACGTACCGGCCATTCCCTGACCGGTGATATAAAATGCACCGGAACCCTTTGTAATGGAAACATAATCGGTTGTACCGTCGCCAAGGCCGATGGAAATGTTGGCCGCACCGATACGAACGATTTTTTGGGGTATAACGCCGGATGTTGTCACCTGGGTAAAGGCAAAATCGCCGGTGAGGGTCTGGCCCAGCACGTCAAGGCGGATGTCCATGCCTTCCACCTTTATATAAGGCCCGGCCGGAAGGGCGAGCGTAACGACTTGGCCGCCCACGTTAAATTGCTCGCTCACGGCTGCAGTACCGGTATTCACGGCCAAAGAGAAACTGCCGGTAAAATCAACACCCGGTACTGCAAGGGAAACGGTCCCGCTCAATGTTCCGGCAAGACCGGCGCCGGAAATCACAAACATCCCCCGACCGCTGGTCAGGCTGAGAATGTCGGTGGAACCCGCGGCCAAATTGAAGCTCACATCGGTCGCCGCCAGCTTGATGATCTTTTCGCCGGCAACCGATGTCAACTGCTCAAAGGAAAAATTTCCGCTGAGCGTCTGACCCATAATCCCCAGGCTCACCCCCTGGCCGGATATCCGCATAAACGGCCCAGCCCGGATATCCAGGCTGACGGATTCGTCGCCGATGATAAAAACGTCGTTCACCGGCGTGCCCGTGGTATTGATTTCAAGGGTAAACGTTCCCGTAAAATCCACATCGGGGATGTTCTCGGTGATGGTTGCAGATACATTGCCGGCCACACCCGTGCCGGCGGTGATAAACAGGGCCCCGCTGCCCTCGGTAATGCTGATCAGATCCGTGGTACCGTCGCCAAAGGACAGGCTCACGTTATTGGCACCAATGCGAAGCGTGCCGGCCATGTCTCCGTCGGTGACCTTGTCAAAGGCAAAATCGCCGGACAGCTTCTGACCCATGATATCCAGCTGGGTATCAAGAACCTGGAGGCTCGTAACCTTCTCACCGGTATCAAAGGAAACCGTAACCCCCTCTCCCGTGGATCCGGCAATGGTCAGGGTTTCATCTATCGCCGCACCCGTGGTATTGATCCTGACCGTGGCGGTTCCGCTGATGGAAACACCGCTGATCCCGATGAGGGAAACCGTTCCCCGGGCAACCATGGCATACGTATCGGCGATCTTGATCAGACCGATGGTGGCATCGGTGAGAATAACCCCGGTGGCCATGGGATTGATATCCCCGTTTCCAAGAGTCGCCGGCCCTTGGCCCATGAAAATCATCAGCCCGTCCCCGGCAAATACGCTCCGGTCCCCGCTGGTGTTAAAAGCAACATTCCCCTCTATGGTGATGAAGTTCGCGATATTCAGGGAAAGATCCGACAGGGACACCGCAAACAGGTCTCCTTCTGCTTCACTGAACCGGATCACGATGGACCGACCGTATATGTCGATGGTCTCATCCACTGCCCCGCCGGTCTTGTTGATGCGCAAAATGACCTTTCCACCGGCGTCAAGTCCGCCCAATGATACGTCCACTTCCCCGGAAACCACCCCGGCAAGCCCGGTGCTCTTGATTACAAAACCGCCCTCTCCATTGATCAGGTTCGCATTCTCCTCACCGATGGATACGGAAACGGTCACACCCACGGCGGCAATACGTGTCACCCTTGTACCGTCCGCCGCAATACCCTGGTCAAACAGGAAATCCCCCTGCAAAATATTGCCGGCAATATCTACGCTCGCATTGGCCACCGATACCCGGACAAACGGCCCCGCAGGCAGATCAAGACCCAGTGCGTCATCGCTGACGACCGTTTGAGACGTATTGATCTGAATGGTTACATCATCGCTTCCGATCGTGAACCCGGGAAGCGTAAAAGCCGGCGTTGCAGAAAAATCCGCCGCCATCCCCTGAGCGTTGATCAGCATGACCCCCTGGCCGTCCGAGATGTCCACAAACGTTGTTGTCCCGTCGCCGAGTTTCAAGCTGACTTCGGAAACCGTTACTTTTACAACGGAACTGCCGTCCCCCGCGGTTCCCTTTTCAAAGGTAAAAAGACCTTTTAATTCCTGTCCCGCCACCGTAAGCCGGATCAGATCCGCTTCATCCCCCGTGTCCTGACCACCGATCACGCGGACATACCCGGCCTGGGTGTCAAACGCCACATTAAACACCCCGGCAAACTCAACGTCCGGAATGTTCACCGATACCGCGGCGTTGACAATCTCACCCGAAGCACCCACACTGTTCACGGTCAGGCTGCCCGATTCAATGAAGACACTGACAAAATCCGTACTGCCGTCACCCAGTTTCAGCGCGGCATCGGAAAGCTCAAGATTGATTTCATCACCTGTTTTGGTAAAGCCGAAGTTGCCGCTTATGGCCTGGCCCAGAATATCAATGCTCACATCCTGGCCGTAAACCCTCAGATAGGGCCCTGCAGGCAGGCTCAGCAGCACCTGTTTTCCGGCAACTTCAAACAGGTCGTTGACCGCAGTACCGGTCTGATTGACCTGCAGGGAGAAAACACCGCTGATGCTGATTCCCGGTATGGCCACCGACACCGCGCCGCTGACCTTCCCGGCAAGACCCTGGGCCGTCATCAAAAAATTGCCCTCACCCGCTGTGAGCTTCACAATGTCCTTGCTCCCGTCATTCAACGCAAAGACAACATCGGTCGCCCCCACACGAACAATGGTCTCCCCGGCATCGTTGACCAGTCTTTCGAATGCAAAATCGCCGGTCAATGTCTGGCCCAGAATCGTCAATTCAATGCCGGTTCCGTCAACCCGTAAGTACGGTCCTGCAGGCAGGTTCAAATCAATGGTCTTTGAACCCACGGTAAACTGCTCGCTTACCGACACATTCGTCGTATTCACCGACAAACCGAAAGTACCGGCAAATGAAACATCCGGAATGTTTTCAAGGGCAACGGTGGCGTCGAGTTTCCCGGCCAGCCCGGAAGCCGTGACCATGAATGACCCGGTACCGTTGGTCACCGATACATAGGTCGTGGTCCCATCGCCGATGGAAAGCGTAACATCGGTTGCCCCGATCCGGATGATCCGCGTACCATCCGCGGTAGTCAACTGTTCAAATGCAAAATCACCGGACAGGGTCTGCCCGAGAATGGAAAGCACCACATCGTCCCCGGCTACCCGAATAAACGGTCCGGCATCCAGGGACACGGTATCGCCTGCGGAAGGTGTAAAGGTGACCGCCGTTCCCATGGTGTTGATCTTCAGGCCGAAACTACCCGAAAAGGAAACATCCGGCAGGTTTACTGAAACCGATGCATTCAGAACACCGGCAATGCCTCCGCTGGTGAACATAAATGCACCGCTGCCGTCCGTCACACTGACCAGGTCACCGGAATCCCCAAGGGAAAGCGCCACGTTCTGTGCGGAAATCTCAATGACGCTTTCTTCATCACCGGAATCGGCAACACCATCCGGATCCAGGGTCATCCGGCTGAATCCGAAATCCCCCACAAGGGACTGACCAAGCACGGAAAGCGTCAAATTGTCCGCCTTGAAACTCTTGACCACATCACCGGTGACAAACTTGAGAATCACACTGGCATCATCCGTCCCCGGAATCTCCAGTACTTCATCCACCGGCTGATTCGAATCGTTCACCCGGACTTTCGCCGTTCCCTCCACCGTAACACTCCCAATGCCGATCAAAGAAAGAGTCCCGGTGGCGACCAGCGCAAATGTCCCGTCGTTGAACTTGATCAGGCCGATGGTGGCGTCGGATAAAAGAACACCCGTGGCTGACGGGTTGATGTCTCCACCGTCCAGTTTCGCCGGCCCCTGGCCCATGAATATCTCCAGACCGTACCCGGCAAACCAGTCAAACTCCGCCGCGCTGGTGTAAGCAAAGCTGCCTTCAATCGTGATAAAATCGGCAATGCTGATGCTCATGTCGGAACCGAATACCTGGAAAAAAGGCGTCGTGCTTCCGGCAGTGCCGCTTGCCGTCTCACTCTCGCTGAAAATGATCCGGATGACCCGACCGTCGATTTCAATGCTCCGGTCCACCGGCGACAGGGTCGAATTGATCCGTAGCCCAAGACTCCCCCCTGCACTGAACGCACCTCCGCCCGCCGCAATATCAACCTCACCGGATATCATCCCGGCAATCCCGGCAGACGTGACGATAAAAGCACCTTCCGCGTTCTTCACCCCGTTGCCGTCAAAGGTGAACGACCCCCTGGTCACGGCAAGACTCGTCACCGTCGACGTGGTCCCATCAGGATTCTCAACCGTTCCCTGCTCAAATGCAAACGTGGCCGTTAACGATAACCCGCCCGACTCGCCGATGGTGACCGTAACGTCTCTGCCCACTACCTTAATATAAGGACCTGCGGGAAGGTTGAGCACCATATCATCGGCATCATCAAATTCAAAGGTTTCGTTGACTGCCACCGCCGTGGTATTGACCTCAACCGTAAAATCAGCACCGGTGGACAATCCGGCTATATTTAACGCCACGGATCCATCGATCTTTCCCGCAATTCCGGTATCCGTTATCACCATTGTCCCTTGTGCACCGGTCACCGTTATCATATCCGAGGCAAAAGACATATTCACTTTATCCGCAGCAACGCGTAGTATCTTTGTACCGTCGTCCGTGACCAGGCTTTCGATTAGAAACAACCCCCGCAACTGCTGGCCGGCAATATTCAGGACGACAAGATCATCACTATCGCCCGTATCTTTTCCTCCCGATATCCTGAAGTACTGATTTTCGGTATCGATCACCACATTAAAGACACCGGAAAAATCAAATCCAGGGATTTTGACGCCGAGAGATGCGTTTTTCAGTTCGCCTGTTACGCCCGTGTCGCTCATCACCAGCATACCGGACGCAATGTCAACACTCACGACCTCGCTGTCACCATCCCCGAGCCCGATATGGGCGGTATCAACATCGATTTGCAGGGCGTTGCCCGTATCGGTTATGGTGAAATTACCGCTGATCGTCTGGCCGAGAAGGGTAAGAGATGCCGTCCCACCCGGCTTGACACCGGTTACGGCTATTTTTAAATACGGTCCCTTGGGCAGATTAAGAAATACCGTCTCATCGCCGACGTTAAAACTCTCATTCACGGCAATACCGGTATTGTTGACCGATAGGATGAACTTTCCGGACAGGTCAACACCATCAAGCCGGACTGAAGCGATTGCTTCAAGCACTCCGGCAAGGCCTTCGTCTGTTATCAGCAGCGCGCCCGAAGTGATTTCAACTGAAAGAATGCAGTCATCTGCGGTTCCGCTGCCACCGACATAAAGAGCCACGTCGCTGAGTGCCACGGTCAACCGTTTTGACCTGTCAGGCTGGGTCACCTGTTCAAAACGGATATTACCGGTTAACGTTTGTTCCAGGATGGTCAGCGACAGGGGTGATCCTTCGACACGGAGATAAGGACCTGCCTGAAGTGTGAGGACGGTTTGGGTCTGGCCGACATCAAATGTCTCATTGATGGCGTTGCCGGTATTGTTAATGGCAAGACTCAGACTGCCATCAAGATCAACGCCCGGGATATCGACCTCAACGGTTCCGCTGATTCTGCCGGCCAGTCCGTTGCTGTTAACGAGCATAAGACCGGTGCCATTGGTCAGACTGATGAAATCCGTTATACCGTCTCCTAAGCTTATGGAGATGTTTACGGCTGCAATCTTAACGATTTTTTGGGGTATAACGCCGGATGTTGTCACCTGGGTAAAGGCAAAATCGCCGGTGAGGGTCTGGCCCAGCACGTCAAGGCGGATGTCCATGCCTTCCACCTTTATATAAGGCCCGGCCGGAAGGGCGAGCGTAACGACTTGGCCGCCCACGTTAAATTGCTCGCTCACGGCTGCAGTACCGGTATTCACGGCCAAAGAGAAACTGCCGGTAAAATCAACACCCGGTACTGCAAGGGAAACGGTCCCGCTCAATGTTCCGGCAAGACCGGCGCCGGAAATCACAAACATCCCCCGACCGCTGGTCAGGCTGAGAATGTCGGTGGAACCCGCGGCCAAATTGAAGCTCACATCGGTCGCCGCCAGCTTGATGATCTTTTCGCCGGCAACCGATGTCAACTGCTCAAAGGAAAAATTTCCGCTGAGCGTCTGACCCATAATCCCCAGGCTCACCCCCTGGCCGGATATCCGCATAAACGGCCCAGCCCGGATATCCAGGCTGACGGATTCGTCGCCGATGATAAAAACGTCGTTCACCGGCGTGCCCGTGGTATTGATTTCAAGGGTAAACGTTCCCGTAAAATCCACATCGGGGATGTTCTCGGTGATGGTTGCAGATACATTGCCGGCCACACCCGTGCCGGCGGTGATAAACAGGGCCCCGCTGCCCTCGGTAATGCTGATCAGATCCGTGGTACCGTCGCCAAAGGACAGGCTCACGTTATTGGCACCAATGCGAAGCGTGCCGGCCATGTCTCCGTCGGTGACCTTGTCAAAGGCAAAATCGCCGGACAGCTTCTGACCCATGATATCCAGCTGGGTATCAAGAACCTGGAGGCTCGTAACCTTCTCACCGGTATCAAAGGAAACCGTAACCCCCTCTCCCGTGGATCCGGCAATGGTCAGGGTTTCATCTATCGCCGCACCCGTGGTATTGATCCTGACCGTGGCGGTTCCGCTGATGGAAACACCGCTGATCCCGATGAGGGAAACCGTTCCCCGGGCAACCATGGCATACGTATCGGCGATCTTGATCAGACCGATGGTGGCATCGGTGAGAATAACCCCGGTGGCCATGGGATTGATATCCCCGTTTCCAAGAGTCGCCGGCCCTTGGCCCATGAAAATCATCAGCCCGTCCCCGGCAAATACGCTCCGGTCCCCGCTGGTGTTAAAAGCAACATTCCCCTCTATGGTGATGAAGTTCGCGATATTCAGGGAAAGATCCGACAGGGACACCGCAAACAGGTCTCCTTCTGCTTCACTGAACCGGATCACGATGGACCGACCGTATATGTCGATGGTCTCATCCACTGCCCCGCCGGTCTTGTTGATGCGCAAAATGACCTTTCCACCGGCGTCAAGTCCGCCCAATGATACGTCCACTTCCCCGGAAACCACCCCGGCAAGCCCGGTGCTCTTGATTACAAAACCGCCCTCTCCATTGATCAGGTTCGCATTCTCCTCACCGATGGATACGGAAACGGTCACACCCACGGCGGCAATACGTGTCACCCTTGTACCGTCCGCCGCAATACCCTGGTCAAACAGGAAATCCCCCTGCAAAATATTGCCGGCAATATCTACGCTCGCATTGGCCACCGATACCCGGACAAACGGCCCCGCAGGCAGATCAAGACCCAGTGCGTCATCGCTGACGACCGTTTGAGACGTATTGATCTGAATGGTTACATCATCGCTTCCGATCGTGAACCCGGGAAGCGTAAAAGCCGGCGTTGCAGAAAAATCCGCCGCCATCCCCTGAGCGTTGATCAGCATGACCCCCTGGCCGTCCGAGATGTCCACAAACGTTGTTGTCCCGTCGCCGAGTTTCAAGCTGACTTCGGAAACCGTTACTTTTACAACGGAACTGCCGTCCCCCGCGGTTCCCTTTTCAAAGGTAAAAAGACCTTTTAATTCCTGTCCCGCCACCGTAAGCCGGATCAGATCCGCTTCATCCCCCGTGTCCTGACCACCGATCACGCGGACATACCCGGCCTGGGTGTCAAACGCCACATTAAACACCCCGGCAAACTCAACGTCCGGAATGTTCACCGATACCGCGGCGTTGACAATCTCACCCGAAGCACCCACACTGTTCACGGTCAGGCTGCCCGATTCAATGAAGACACTGACAAAATCCGTACTGCCGTCACCCAGTTTCAGCGCGGCATCGGAAAGCTCAAGATTGATTTCATCACCTGTTTTGGTAAAGCCGAAGTTGCCGCTTATGGCCTGGCCCAGAATATCAATGCTCACATCCTGGCCGTAAACCCTCAGATAGGGCCCTGCAGGCAGGCTCAGCAGCACCTGTTTTCCGGCAACTTCAAACAGGTCGTTGACCGCAGTACCGGTCTGATTGACCTGCAGGGAGAAAACACCGCTGATGCTGATTCCCGGTATGGCCACCGACACCGCGCCGCTGACCTTCCCGGCAAGACCCTGGGCCGTCATCAAAAAATTGCCCTCACCCGCTGTGAGCTTCACAATGTCCTTGCTCCCGTCATTCAACGCAAAGACAACATCGGTCGCCCCCACACGAACAATGGTCTCCCCGGCATCGTTGACCAGTCTTTCGAATGCAAAATCGCCGGTCAATGTCTGGCCCAGAATCGTCAATTCAATGCCGGTTCCGTCAACCCGTAAGTACGGTCCTGCAGGCAGGTTCAAATCAATGGTCTTTGAACCCACGGTAAACTGCTCGCTTACCGACACATTCGTCGTATTCACCGACAAACCGAAAGTACCGGCAAATGAAACATCCGGAATGTTTTCAAGGGCAACGGTGGCGTCGAGTTTCCCGGCCAGCCCGGAAGCCGTGACCATGAATGACCCGGTACCGTTGGTCACCGATACATAGGTCGTGGTCCCATCGCCGATGGAAAGCGTAACATCGGTTGCCCCGATCCGGATGATCCGCGTACCATCCGCGGTAGTCAACTGTTCAAATGCAAAATCACCGGACAGGGTCTGCCCGAGAATGGAAAGCACCACATCGTCCCCGGCTACCCGAATAAACGGTCCGGCATCCAGGGACACGGTATCGCCTGCGGAAGGTGTAAAGGTGACCGCCGTTCCCATGGTGTTGATCTTCAGGCCGAAACTACCCGAAAAGGAAACATCCGGCAGGTTTACTGAAACCGATGCATTCAGAACACCGGCAATGCCTCCGCTGGTGAACATAAATGCACCGCTGCCGTCCGTCACACTGACCAGGTCACCGGAATCCCCAAGGGAAAGCGCCACGTTCTGTGCGGAAATCTCAATGACGCTTTCTTCATCACCGGAATCGGCAACACCATCCGGATCCAGGGTCATCCGGCTGAATCCGAAATCCCCCACAAGGGACTGACCAAGCACGGAAAGCGTCAAATTGTCCGCCTTGAAACTCTTGACCACATCACCGGTGACAAACTTGAGAATCACACTGGCATCATCCGTCCCCGGAATCTCCAGTACTTCATCCACCGGCTGATTCGAATCGTTCACCCGGACTTTCGCCGTTCCCTCCACCGTAACACTCCCAATGCCGATCAAAGAAAGAGTCCCGGTGGCGACCAGCGCAAATGTCCCGTCGTTGAACTTGATCAGGCCGATGGTGGCGTCGGATAAAAGAACACCCGTGGCTGACGGGTTGATGTCTCCACCGTCCAGTTTCGCCGGCCCCTGGCCCATGAATATCTCCAGACCGTACCCGGCAAACCAGTCAAACTCCGCCGCGCTGGTGTAAGCAAAGCTGCCTTCAATCGTGATAAAATCGGCAATGCTGATGCTCATGTCGGAACCGAATACCTGGAAAAAAGGCGTCGTGCTTCCGGCAGTGCCGCTTGCCGTCTCACTCTCGCTGAAAATGATCCGGATGACCCGACCGTCGATTTCAATGCTCCGGTCCACCGGCGACAGGGTCGAATTGATCCGTAGCCCAAGACTCCCCCCTGCACTGAACGCACCTCCGCCCGCCGCAATATCAACCTCACCGGATATCATCCCGGCAATCCCGGCAGACGTGACGATAAAAGCACCTTCCGCGTTCTTCACCCCGTTGCCGTCAAAGGTGAACGACCCCCTGGTCACGGCAAGACTCGTCACCGTCGACGTGGTCCCATCAGGATTCTCAACCGTTCCCTGCTCAAATGCAAACGTGGCCGTTAACGATAACCCGCCCGACTCGCCGATGGTGACCGTAACGTCTCTGCCCACTACCTTAATATAAGGACCTGCGGGAAGGTTGAGCACCATATCATCGGCATCATCAAATTCAAAGGTTTCGTTGACTGCCACCGCCGTGGTATTGACCTCAACCGTAAAATCAGCACTCGTAGAAAAACCGGTGATCCCGATGTTAACGGTTCCCCCGATCTTGCCGGCCACACCTGTTTCCATCATAACCAGCACGCCCTGACCATGGGTGATGCTGATCGCACCAGAAACTATTGAAACCCCGACACCCGTGGCGCTGATTCGCACGATCTGCTCACCGCCGGTGGTCGTCAGTCGTTCTATAACAAAAGCGCCTTTAATGGTTTGACCCGCCAATGTAAGACTCACAAGGTCACTATCATCTCCGGTAACAGCGCCGCCGGCTATTCTGAAATACTGCTGTGCCGTATCGATTTGTGCGTCAAAAGCACCTGAAAATTCAATTCCCGGAATATTAACCGTAATGTCCGCCTGATTCATCGTTCCGGAAATTCCTGTATCGCTCATGGTCAGGCTGCCCGCTGCAATATCCACACTCACGAATTCGTCAGACCCGTTCCCCAGCCCGATGTGGATATCGCTGATGTCCATCTGCACCTGAGTACCGTCTTTTTCAATTGCAAAATTGCCGCTAATTGTCTGTCCGAGTATTTCAAGTTCAACATTATCACCGCCGAATCTGGATACGCCTGGGCTGAGGTTCAGGACCTTTGTTATACTTCCCACGGTGATCTCCCGAAATACGGCAGAAGAAAAGGTATTTTTCTGCATCCCGAGATCACCGGAGAACGAAACATCTGCAATACCGACAATCTCAGCAGCACCGGAGGCATCAAATGCATAACCGTCCCGTGTGAGAAGCACCATCAACTCGGCCCCGGAAACCCGAACACCGAGTTCAGGACTGTCATTTCCGACAAACAGATCCACATCGGAAGCGGCGATCAGTATTTCCGCAGCACCGTTCTCGGTGGTTGTTCTTTCAACGGAAAAGTTCCCGGAAAGATTTCCCAGGGGTGTTTCGAGAATGATATTTTCCGTCCCAATTCGCAGGATATTTGCCGGAACATTGAGAGTGACCGTTGTTCCTGCCGCCGTAATCGACCTGTTGACCGCCGTGCTCTTGGTATTCTGCCGTGCGGAAAGGTCTCCGTTGAACAACAGTCCCGGAACGCCGATAATGGCGGCGGCGCCCGTTGCATCAAAGGCATAGGTTCCATCGGGGCTAATCATCAGTGCAAATTGCGCATCGGTTACACGAACGCCCAGATCATCTGATTCAGCCGGGGTATTTTTGTCATCGCCGACAAAGAACGTCATGTCGAGGCCGGTAGCGAATACTTCATTTGTGGTGCCGTCCTTAACCACGTAAATGGACCCGGACAGGTCGGCCACCGGGGTGTTCAGGATAATGTCGGTTCCTTTAAAATAAAGAATGTTGCCTTCTCCGGGTCCGAAAGACATGTCAATCGTCATGCCGTCTATCATTACGCTTTCATCGATGTCTTCCCGGCCGGTTGTGTTGACGCGCATGGCCAGAGCCCCGCTTAATGCAAGGCTGTCGCTGAGCCCCACAAATATCACATCGCCCGATGCATCGGCCGCGTATGTGCCGTTGCCGAACAGCATCATGAACAGGTCGGCGTTTACGATGGAAATACCAACCGATCCGGGAACGCCGAGGAAGGCGTTGACATCAGCAGCCGCAACCCGGACGACCGTATCCCCCAGGCTGTCCGTTGCCGTTTCAAAATAGAACAGTCCGTCAAGATCCACGAAATTCGCTATTTTCAATTCTGCTGATCCTGAAATACGGACAAACTGTTCATCAGCAGCATAGTTCAGAACGGTACTGCCGATTGATTCATCCACTGTTATGCCGGAATTGAATTCAAGATCCAGCCGGGCCTGCAGAGTCAAATCGGCGATGCCGTCAAGCGCGACATCACCTGAAGCCCTGCCGGCGATACCGGTGGGGGTCAGGATAAAAACGCCGGATCCATTCTCCAGTTCCAGGGAGACCGAACCTGCGGAAAAAATAACATGAACTGCTTCAGCCTCGAAAAGGACGATCTTCTCACCGGCCAGGGATACGGACTGTTCAATGACAAAACTGCCGGTCAGTGTCTGATCAAGGACAACAAGATCGATGTCCCGGGCCTCCACCCGCAAAAAAGGTCCGGCTTCAACATCTATGGAAATGCCGTCCTGCCCGGTATTGAGAATTTCATACACGGCTGCGTGGGTCGTATTAATGGCAAGAGACACATCGCCGCTCATGCTGACCACATTCTCAATGTTGATACCGACCGTGGCGGTTGCTCTGCCCGCAATACCTGCACCCGTAATGATAAATGCGCCGTTTGCCTGGTTGATACCGACCAGACCGTCATTGATGTCCAGGCTGACGTTAATAAAGGCAACGGTCACCACATCTATGTCATCGGCGGTTTCCATCTCCCCGTCCGGTCCTGCGGCCCGCATTTTTGCAAAATCAAAATCACCGGAAAGTTCGTTGGATCCGATTATCAGTTTTACGTCGTCTCCGGTCACCTTTACATCGGTCTGGTCGATTTCAAGGCTGAATGTTCCATCCAGGCTGACTCCAGACCCCGGGTTAAGGGCAACGTCCGCCGATGCCGAACCGGACAAGCCCCCGCCGGCTAAGGTAAATTCACCCTGTCCGTTTTCCACCGTCAGGATATCGCTTGATCCGTTCCCCAGGGCCAGCGTAACATTTTCAAGCTCCACCGTGATCGCCATACCGGTTCCCGTATCGGAAGCGGTTTTTAAATCAAAGATCGTATCGCCGCTGATGGTCTGACCGGAAACGGACAGCGTAACACCGGTCCCCGAAACCCTGAAAAACGCTGTTTCGGTAAACTCGAGATGAAAGGTATCCGTTCCCATGGTGAATGTATGGTCAACGGGGTTTGCGGTGGTATTGACTTCAAGGCTGAAATCACCGGCAAAATCAATTCCCGGGGCAGTCACATCAATCCCGGCATCAAGTTGTCCGGCCAGGCCTGCACTGTCGATGACAAAAAACCCATTGCCGTCGGTAACACTGAAAACAGGATTCTGATCATCACCCAGGTCGAGGGATACGTTATCGGCAACAAGAACGACGAGTCCCTCGGTTTTTTCAAATGCAAAATTCCCGGTGAGGGTCTGGTCGAAAATATCCAGTTGGACACCGGTTCCATCCACCCTGAAATAAGGACCGGGTTCAAGTGTCGTGCCGTCGTCCAGAAAGACGGGTTGGCTGGTTGTGTTGATGGAAATTCCCAGTCCCGCTCCGAATGAGATGTCTCCGGATGCATTCACTCCAATATCGGCCGTCATGGTCCCGGCCAAACCCGAGCTGTTGATAATGAACTGGCCGTTTCCATTATTAACATCCAGAAGACCGCCGTCTCCTATGGTTAAGCTTACGTCCTCAAACCCAACTGAGATGACGCTTTCGCCTTGCGCTGTTGTTGTTTGGCCGAATGTGAAGGTTCCGGTGAGGGTCTGGTCGTCAAACACCTGGAGATTGATTCCCACGGCTTTGAATACGGCTTCATCACCGTCAAAAGCCACTGTGACCACTCTGGATTGCCCGTCCTGATCCATAAACGTTATATCCGTGGGCCCCACTGCGCCGCCGGTGTTGTTATACCGAATGACTGCGGCGCCCGTGAAAACCACGTCCGGCACACCGACCAGTGCGATCATACCGTTTGCATCAAGGGCGAATACACCATCCGAAAAACGGATCAGGCCGATTGTCGCATCGGTGAGCAGTATGCCGCGTGCGGTGGGATTGTATTCATCGTCTCCGGCATTCAGCCTCAGGGGCCCCTGCCCCATGAAGACCGTGATATTGTCTCCGCCGAAAACCGAGTTGCCGCCCTGTTGGACAAAGGTCACGTCTCCCTCAATGGTGACAAAGTTTCCGATATTCAGGCTCAGCCCCGCGCCAAACAACTGGATGTAAGGATTTCCGTCAACCGCGGCTTCGTCCGGCGCCGTGAAGGCAATGTTGATGGTACGGCCGTTGATGACCAGGATTTCATCGATGGAAATCGTGGTGGTGTTGATGCGGAATCCGATGCTTCCGCCCACATCAAATCCTCCGGCAGGAGCAGCCACATCAACCTCCCCGGAAATCATGCCGGCAACGCCACTGTTATCCGACGACTGGCCGGATAAAACGACAAATGCACCTTCACCATTTATAATGCCGTTATCTTCATAGGTCAGCGAAACACCGGCCATTGCGATTCGCGTAACAGTCAGGACCCCACCGGCTCCATCATCTTTTTCGCTCTGATCAAATCCAAAACTGCCGGTCAGGGTCAACCCGCTGATATTCAACGCCGCATTGGCCACTGAAACGCTGAAAAAAGGTCCCTCTGGAAGAATCAGTTCGATTGTCTCACCCTGCAGGACAAGGGTTTCGCTGACAGCTGCATCCGCTGTATTGATCCTGATGGTGACCGTTTCAACGGTGAGCGCCACATCCGGTATATTAAAATCCGCGCCCGCCTCAAAACCGCCTGCAATTCCGGCACTGTTGAAAATCAGAATCCCGGTGCCTTGGGTAATGGCGATGAGTGTATTGCCGTTGCCGTCTCCCATTTCAAGTGAAACCGAGGCAACCGCCACCCGGACAATCTTTTCTCCGTTTTCAGCAGTCAGTTGCTCGATGATGAAATTTCCCGTCAAGGTCTGTCCTGCAACGGCAAGATTAACATCCGTACCGATCACCCTGCCATATTTATTGTCGGCCGACGTGGTGTCTATGGCGACATTGAACGTGCCTGAAAATTCCACGCCCGGAACCTGGGTCGCCACATCGGCATCGTTTATCTCGGCGATGACACCGGTACTTTTTATCGTCATGGCTGCGGAGGCGACATTAACGCTGACAAAATCGGTTGTACCGTCACCCAGGTGCAGTGCAAGAAAGGAAGTTGAAACCGTCACAACGGACTCGCCACCGCCATCGTCTGATTTATATTCAAATACGAATTTTGTTGCGGCAAGTTCCATGCCGAGAATACGCATACTCCCGTTGGTGATAATCGCCCGAATGAAGAACCCGTTCTCCACGGCGGGGACCGTGACCGATACACCGCCGTCAAAATCAAAAACAGGTGACGCAGAGGCGGTTGAATTGAAAATCAGGGTCACATCTCCGCTCAACTGGATATCATCTCCGAAATCCGGTCCGAGTACGGTTGCATTGACCACCGCACCAGCCATGCCGCTGTCGGTAAAAATGAAGGCAAAATCCGCATCCTGAATGCCGATCACCCGTGTGGCCCCGGCATTTAATGTGATATCGAGTTTTTCACCGGCAACCGATACCTGGCTGCCGTTTTTTTCAAACATGAACCGGTCCGCCGTCAGGATGTTGTTAAACAACCCGATTTGACCGGATACGACCTCCACCCGCACAACATACTCGCCCGCCGGTGCTCCATCCACGTTGATCGTTTTGCCGCCCGCGGAAAACAACTGGTCATCCGGCGTAGTGTTGATCAAAATTGAAAAGATACCGCTTATGGATATGTTATCAAGGGCGGGGCCGGTGACGACGGCATTGACAACTGCACCGGCAATTCCCGCTTCGTTAATTCTGAAGGCAAAGTCCGCGTCCTGAATATCGATGATCCGGGTTCCGCCGGCCTGCAGTGTGAAATCCAGATTTTCTCCGGTCACTTTTACGGCAGTCCCCATATTTTCAAATATGAATCGATCCGCTGAAAGGCTGTTTTCAAATACCACGATAGTTCCCTGGCTTACGGCAATCCTGACAAAGTAGCTGCCGGCATTGGCCGCGGAAACCGTAACCGTTTCACCGCCGAGTGTAAATGACCGGGCGCTGGTCGTGGTGTTCAATATCAGTGAAAAAACGCCGGTAATCGATATCCCGTCAAGATCCGGGCCCGTCACAACGGCATTGTTCACCACGCCGGCAAGTCCGGTGGATGAAAATCGGAAAACAAAATCCGCGTCTTCCAGTGAGATGATGCGAGTTGCGCCGACCTGAAGGGAAAAATCCAGATTTTCTCCGGAAATCACTACCTCGGAATCGTTCTTTTCGAGGATAAATCGATCAGCCGTCAAAATATTGTCGAATACCCCAAGGGTCCCCTGGGAAATTTCAACCCTGGCAAAAGCATTGCCGGCAGATGCGGCAGCCACGGTTAGGGATTGATCTCCGATGGTGAATGACTGGGTGGTGGTGGTCGTATTAACAATAAAGGATACGCCGCCTGTTATGGTGATTTCAGAAAGCGACGGTCCTGTAAAGTTTTCAGCAACAACTGCGCCGGAAATCCCCGCCTGGGTGAACCGAAACGCAAATCCGGCATCGTCGATGGCCAAAATCCGGGTCTCACCCGCATTTAAAGCGACATCCAGATTTTCTCCGGAAACGGATACATCCAAACCGTTCTTCTCAAATACCAGTCGATCGGCGGTCAGGCGGTTGCCAAATATGTTCAAGGTTGCAGGATTCCCTCCGGCATCCTGTTTGATTTCCATACGCACATAGGCTTTGCTTTGCATGGCAGGAGCGATGATCTGTATACCGCCGATATCAAGGGCCTGCTCGATCGTCGTGGTGTTCACGATGAGGGACGCACCTCCGGAAACGGAGATGTCGGAAAGGTCAGGTCCCTGAATTTCGGCCACCATGACCGCTCCGGCGATCCCTTCCTGGCTGAACCGGAACGCGAAATCCCCATTGCCGAAAGTGATGATCCGGGTGGTGCCGGCAAACAATGTAAATCCCAGGTTCTCACCAGAGACATCGACGGCCGTACCGTTCTTCTCAAATACCAGCCGGTCGGCGGTCAGGCGGTTACCTAAGATTTCAATAAAAGCCTGGGTCACTTCCACCTGAATATAAAAACCATCTGCAGCAGCAGGGCTTACGGTTAGAGTATTTTCACCGATAATAAACGTTTTCTGATTTTCAGTGGTGTTCAACACGAGGGTAACGGTTCCACCTATTAAAATGTCACCGCCGAAACCCGGACCAAGCAGTTCAGCATCCGCAACAGCCCCGATAATGCCGTTTGAATTCAATTCAAATTCAAAACCGGCATTTCTCAACCCCACAATCCGTCTTTCACCTGCACTGAAGAAAAACCCCAGATCTTCTCCTGAAACAGAAACACCTGTATCGAACTTTTCCAGCGCAATTTTAGCGGCTGTCAGTTCAAATCCTTCAACCGTGAGAACGGCTTCCGTTGCAGTCACCCTGACAAAGGATCCCTGCACCAGGTTTACGACCACGGAATCACCATTGACGGTGATGGTTTCACTCACGGTCCTGCCGGTGGTGTTGATCGAAAGTCCGAATGTCCCGGTGAGTCCGACTCCTGTTTCAGGATCAATTGAGGCATTGGCCTGGGCCTTTCCAGCCAGTCCGTCGGTTGCCAGAATAAAAATCCCGCTTCCCTGGGAAACAGTGACAAGATCTCCGGCAAGCGCTAAGCCGACTTCAGTAAACGCAACGGCAACGACAGTTTCCTGATCGGCCGTTTTTTTCTGCTCAAATGTGAAATTTCCCGTCAGCGTATAGTCTTCCATCACCGTCAGGCTGATCCCCGTCCCCTCGGCACGAAGATAAGGGGTGTCGATGACGGTGTTGATCAACAGCCTGCCGTCGGCCGTAAGCTTTACATCCGGTGAATCAATATTCAATGAAGCGGTAATATCGCAGTTTATACCCGCACTGGTCAGCAGGGCGGATCCGGAAGCGGTAATATCGATAAAATGTTCACCGCTATTGCCAAGCCCGAGGCTCACATCGGTAAATTCGATTCCAATGTCACTTCCGTTTTTGAAGAACCCAAAACTGCCGGTCAGGGTTTGGCCCAGCACGGTCAGGGCAAGGTTTTCGCTGCTGAAAACGGCCAAGTCTGTTTCGCTGTCCGCGAATTCAACGGAGACGGATGTTGATGATCCATCGCTTCCCGTAAAAACGATTTCCGTCAGTGGAACACCGGCACCGGTATTATTCACCCGCACCGTGGTAACACCACCGGAAAATGAAACATCCGGAATCCCGATCAGCGAAATTTGTCCTGACGCCTCAAGGGCGAATTTTCCGTCTCCGAAATTGATCACGCCGATCTCGGCACCGGTCAAGAGTACTCCCCGGGCATTGGGATTGAAGGCATCGCTGTTTTCATCGAGCCGCAAGGGACCCTGCCCCATGAAAATCGTGATATCGTCACCACCGAAAACCTGATTGCCCCCCTGGTCCGTAAAGGTGACGTTTCCTTCAAGAAATACGAAATCACCGATATTTAAACTCAAGCCGGAACCGAAAAACGAAAATACATTCCCCTGGGTATCGTCGAACTGAATGGTATACGACACACCGTTGATCACGATAGTCTGGTCGATGGCGCCGCCGGTGGTGTTGATCTTCAGACCGATATAGCCACCGCCGCTGATGCTTCCGGCAACCACCTGCAGATTGCCCGACACGATGCCGCCGATGCCCCTGGCGGTGACGATGATGGCACCTGTCCCGTTTTCAAGGGTTTGATCGCCGATGGTCACTTCCAGGCCGACAACCGCAATACGGGTCATGGATGAACTTGGGGTTACACTTCGATCAAAATAAAAATCACCTGAAAGCTGACTGCCCGTGTTGTCTGAAACTGTTGCAACCGCATCTGGAACGACCACTCTCAAAAACGGTCCCACCGGCAGTTCCACCGTATCAGGTGCTTCCCCGACGGTCACGGTTTCCGGGCGCGTGTTAATTTCAACCTGAACCGTTGTTTTATCAAGCTCAAACGTGTCGATATTCAGGACAACCGTTCCGGCAAGCACGCCGGCAATGCCGTTGCCGTTTATTTTCAGTATGCCGATATCGATGGTGACCGTTAAGAAATCAACGTTCCCGTCACCAAACACGAGGCTGACGGCAGTGGCGGTCACGGTGATGTCGTTTCCGGCGGTCTCAAAGGTAAAAACACCTGCCAGTGTCTGGTCGGCGATGATCATGCTGCCGTCCAGCCTGATTTTTACATATTCACTGCCGACAACCGTTGTGTCGAGGTCAAGGGTGAAACCGCCGGTCAGGGACAGATGGCTCAACCGGAAAACAAAATCATCTGCCAGCCCAAGATCGATGTGGGCGATAATACCGGTTTCCAGTATTTGAAATGAACCACCACCCACCAATTCCGCCAGGCAGACACCGTCCACCATTATTTCAAGTTTTTGGATAATGGCGGTTACGGAAACGATATCGCCGCTTTTCTCAAAGTTAAATAATCCCTCGATCTGTTGTTCGAGAACCGTCAGTGTTCCGGTCAGTTCAAACCTCAGATACGAAGCACCGTTTTCATTGACGGCCAGGATTTCCGAAAGGGCTTGCCCGGCAATTCCGGTGACGTCCTCGCCGGTCGTGTTGAGCTTAAGTTTAAAATCACCGTCTAAGGCAAATCCATTGATTCCGTTTACGGACCCTGCAGCGACCGAAAGATCAATGAGTGCCGCGATACCGTTTTCGTTGATCTGCATAAGACCGGAACCGGTCAGCGTCATGATGCTGTTGCTGCCGACTTTCAGCTCAAGGGCGCTGATATCGGCTGCAACACTGATCTTGGAGCCGCTCTTTTCAAAATCGAATGTCCCTTCAATGATCTGGCCGTACGCCGTGATGAGTCCGGCCAAGTGTACACGGAAATATTTATCCCCGTCTTCATTGACGGTTAATGGTTCCGGCAGATCAACCCCGCCGATCTGCGTTTGGGTCTGCCCGGTGGTGTTTATTTTAAGCGTAAAAATTCCGGATATTGATACTTGGTCGATGGCCGAATTTGTATCCAGGGTCAGTTCGATGAGTGCGAAAACACCCTCCGTGCCGACCTGTATGGCACCGTTGGTAATGGAAAACAGAGCCAGGCTTTTTTGAGTATCTCCGTCGCCCGCTTTCAGTTCAAGACTTGCCGAGGTCAGGGTGACAAAAATATTTCCGTCGTTTAAACCGAATACAAAATCCCCTGAAATGGTCTGACCGAGTATTTCCCATGATCCCGAGACAACGGCCGACGTTGACGTTCCTGCAAGAAAAGCCGCCAGCAGATTTTTCATATCCGGATCATCCAGTAGGGTGACTTTTTTCAAGTCCTGCTGGGGGCTGACGACCTCAAGAATCAATGTATTGAGTTCAAACTTCGGTTGAAGGTAGTACACCAGTGTGTTATCGGCATCGTAAATCCCAAGCCCCTTGTAATGGGCAAAATCACCGGTCAGTGACCCGTATTTGAGAATTTCAAATGTCTGGCCTAATTCCGGTGTATAGTCATTGATAAATTGGATTTCCAGAGTTCCGTCCAGGGATACGGCACCGGTAACGGATATATTGTCATAAGCGCTGTCCGGATTTGATCCCTCAGGCAGGGTAGCCGGGTCAGGACCGCCGATCTCGATAATCAGGGTTCCGTCGGCGGTCTGGGTGAAAGTATCATAAGTTTGATACCCCGGTGAGTTCCCCGGATTGATGGTCCCGTTGTTGATCACGTCGCCAAGGATTTGTCCGTTGCCGGAAAGCGTACCGGATGCATCGATGATCAGGGGATCGGTTACGACAATGGGTGAGTCGGGGGTTAAAAAGACATCTGTTGAGGCAATATCTTCAGGAAAGGTTGGCCTATCAGAAGGGAGTTGGCCGTGAGCCTTATATATTAAAAAGGTGTAAACGAAGGAATCTGCCGGAGGATCAAGCCCCGTAAAAATAAAATAATCGTAAACAGCCCTGTAAACCAGTGTTTCGGCAATCCCGTTAATATCCGGATTTTCATCCGCCATTACAGTTTGCAGGGATACATGGTCGATCTGGTATTCCACCGTATCTTGCCGGTAAAATACGGCAACCGCACATTGATCCGGAAAAACAAAATCCGTCCCGTCTTCTTCAGCCGCAAATGTAGAATCCCCGGAATCAAAAGCAATGACGATGAATAAATCGATTTGATTGCCGTGTCCGTCGTTTTCAGCCATGTTAAGGATGTCCGCGACGGTATCCTGTATCTTTAGGTCCGGTGACGCCTTGAGGCGCTCGATAACATTGGACAGAATCAATGCGGCACTTCCCACACGCAAATGATCCAGAATGGAACCGTTATCGGCGGACAACGCGACAATCTCAAATCCCGTGTCGTTCATGGCCAGCATGAAGGCCCAGACCCGGTTGTTAAATCGGCTGAGAACATTTGCCAACGAACCGTCCCACCGTTCATCGGCCCATTGATCCGACAGGTGAAAAATATCCTGAATACCGATGATTTGTTCCGGCAGCAGGAGGAGAGAATCGGTGCTCAACCTGTCGGCGTCCGAAAAAAACCGAAAGGCCGGTGTTGTCGCTTCAAAGACAACGGAATTTTCTCCATCGTATCCTTCAGCACCCGAACCCGTAATATCTGTAGATGAACTGCTGATGTTCAGTTCAAACCGGAGATTTCCTGTTATGCTGTCGGTTTGATTCGCTCCATTATCACCTTCGGATGCTCCAGAAACGCTGTTTATGTAAAGAACAATATCGGACTCACCAGAACCGGCATGCCCGATAAAGGCTTTTAAAATATCCGTCAGATGATCCAGCGTGGAGAGGTTTTCAACCCTGCCGTCAAGCCGGACATGGACATCTGTCTGGGCGATGAGGTTCAGGTGATCACCGGTGAAACCCTTCAGATCGGCAAGGGTAAACCGTTCCGTTTCCAAATCACCGGGCTGAATGGTCAGGGAGATGTCCAGGTGAAGATCGTCGATCAAAGCGGCAAACACCCCCTCTGATTCAGCACCGTCTGCATCGGCGAAGAGATGCAAATCAGCGGTTTCGACAAACAGCCCGCTTCCGTTTTTCAGATCAATGCCGAAGGCAACGTCGAAAACCATTCCGGCTGAGTAGTCAGCTACTCCCAGATCGTCAAAACGCAACTGTCCCTTCTGGTTGGCGGAAACCACCAGCTTGAAGATTATTTCATGGGTAGATTCATTATAACTAGCTGATATTTCTATTATATCAAATGGTATTCCGCCCTCGTCCCCATATGAAAGACCATCTTCAATTGCAGAGACAAGGCCGTCAATTGTAGGAGGAGACCGGCCGTCGTTAAAATAATCATAAACGGATTTGTTGATTCGATTTTCAAATGAATTAAAAAAGTCCGGAACCAGATCTCCGGTAATATCATATTTATCAGATATTTCCACTTTTTCCGCCAACTGGTTTTCCATCAGCCGGCCAAACTCGACGAGTTCTTCCATCCCGTCGACAATCACCTTGGACTCATCGTTTCCGATGGGACGACTTTCCGCCAGGTCATTTTCATCCGTTAAAAACACATTTTCGGATGAATTGCCGATAAGATCGGTCATGGCGGTGGCATTATTTTCAGCTGAACCGGGAATAACAATGTCGCTTTCAGGCATTCCCGAGAAAATATCGTCCAATTCCCCGGCCGGATCATAAGCGGAAATTTCTTTTTGGAGGGTATTTTCAATCAGTTCTTCAGAGGTGATTTTAATCTCATCAACAGCCCTGGCCCCGATATCACTCGACAGGATATCGTCTCCAGCGTCGGCCACGACACCCAGAAGAGGATCGGATGAAAGCAGAATCCTCGGCTCTAAATTTTCCAGCTCGAAAAGATTCCTGAACTGTGGATTTCTAAAGACCATTTAAGATATTCAATCCAGATTTAAAAACACAAAAACATCAGGTCGGGCCGATGAATATAAACAAAAATACAAGATATAGCGGGGTTGGAGTCGGAATAGCCTGTTTTTTTGATTAGCGAAATCAAATTACCAGACATGCCTGAGTATACGCCAACGCCTTGCTTTCTTCACGCTATCCGATATTTTTATATCAAAGTCTCCGGCTGCAAGCAACTAAAATATTTCTTTACGTGTCCGACCCATACCCGGAATGGCAATAACGGATGAACCGGAATCCTGTGAGTCCGCGGGATTCCGGCCGGCGCCTCAACCCGCAGGCCGAAAAAAAGACAACCCGGAAATGATTGTCCTGATAAATTGGTACGCCCGGCAGGACTCGAACCTGCGACCTACGGATTCGAAGTCCGGCGCTCTATCCAACTGAGCTACGGGCGCACAATTCATAAGACCAATGCACGGTGCAATGGTCTTTATTATTTATGGGGTGAGTGATGGGACTTGAACCCACGACAACCGGGGCCACAACCCGGTGCTCTGCCAACTGAGCTACACCCACCATAAAAGAGAGCCACTGTGTACCAGATTGTAAGCCCCTTTTCAAGTAGTTTTATGGTTATTATCCATTTTACGGACAGGAAACTTGCTATTGACCCTGCCTGATCATCTGATATATTGAGCATTCATTCAAGAGCGGTCATGAACCAGTGAAACAGTGATTCACTTAAAATTTTGTCCGGCCGGAAACGGTGGATTTTGGTTCAGCACAAGGCCTGAGCAATTTTGAAACCACGGGAAGAACACATGTGCTGTTGTTGTTGAGGGTTTCAAAAGAAAAAAAACACGACTTCGGGCCAAACAATGCCGTTTCCGGATGGACACTATCTAAACGAATGCAGGTGGAATTTTGACCGGATTTAAGATTTTCATTCTTCGGGCAATTTTGGGGGTTGTGTTTGCCGTTTTTTTATCCCGCATGTTCTATCCCCGGGCGAATTTTTTCTATGTCATCGGACTTTGCGTCATTTTGGTGGGACTGGCCTACCTGGCCGAGTATCTTCGCAACCGGCGAACGGAAAAAGAAATTCATCCCCAGGAGTGACGACCATTGAAACAGATTATTCTCGGTACGGCCGGACATATCGACCACGGCAAAACATCACTGATCAGGGCCATAACCGGTATTGACACGGATCGCTTGAAAGAGGAAAAAGAGCGCGGTATTACCATTGAACTGGGATTCGCCTCTTTAACCCTTCCCAGCGGCCAGCACGTCGGCATTGTGGATGTGCCGGGCCATGAAAAATTCGTCAAGAACATGGTGGCCGGGGCATCCGGAATCGACATCGTGGCCATGATCATCGCAGCGGATGAAGGGATCATGCCCCAGACCCGCGAGCATCTTGAAATCTGTTCCCTTCTGGGAATTCAACACGGCGTGGTGGTATTGACCAAAACCGACATGGTGGATGAAGACTGGCTCGAACTGGTGACCGAAGACGTCAGCGACTTTGTTCAGGGAACGTTTTTGGAAAACAAGCCTATCGTAAAAGTATCATCCGTCACCGGCCAGGGAATCGACGGCTTTTTGAAATCACTGGACGAACAGATCGCCACAATTCCTGAAAAACCGCCGGCCAGCCTTTTCAGGCTCCCCGTGGACCGGGTTTTTTCCATGAAAGGATTCGGTACGGTGATCACCGGTTCCCTGATTTCCGGAAACATCCGTATCGGCGAGACCATCATGATCTACCCGTCCGGAATTACATCAAAAATCAGGGGAATTCAGGTCCACAACGACGGTATTGAACAAGCCCGGTCAGGTATGCGAACGGCAATCAACTTCCAGGGGCTTGAGAAAGCGGCGATCAATCGCGGAGACATTCTGGCCAGACCGGACACCTTGAAACCCAGTTTTATGGTGGATGTTCTGCTGACGTATTTGAAAAGCAACACCAAGCCCATCAAAAACCGATCCCGGGTTCGCTTCCACTCCGGCACCAGTGAAATTCTCGGTAATCTCATATTGCTTGACAGGGATGAACTCTCCGCCGGAGATACGGCAATTGCCCAGCTTCGCTTGGATGCCCCGGTATGCTTGGTCCGGGACGACCGTTTTGTCATCCGCAGCTACTCGCCGGTCCGCACCATCGGCGGCGGCATCATCATCAACCCTATTTGCAAAAAGCATAAACGTTTCAAGACGGAAATTATTGAAGGGTTATACCGAATCACGGACAACACGCCTGAAAACATCATTGCCTATCATGCCGAGACAGCGGGAACCTCCGGCGTTTCCCTGACCGACCTGAAATTGATGACCAACCAGTCGGACAAAACCCTTAACCAACTGATCCAGGTACTGCTGTCGAATAAGATCCTGATTTTAACCGATAAAGAAAACCGGATTTACATTCATCAGAAGACATTTGACGATATTGCGGATAAAATCACCCGGTACCTCATGGATTTTCATCAACGTCAGGCCCTGAAACCGGGAATGCCCAAGGAAGAACTCAAATCCAAATTTCCCCGGATGAAAAATCCCAAGCTTTTTAACCAGGTCCTGGATCGAATGATAAAGGACAATGTCGTTGTGTTGACCGAGGATATCGTTCGTCTTGCCGGACATCGGGTTTCCCTTGGGGCAGACCAGGAAAAGGCCAAAAAAAAAATTATCAGCACTTACGCTCAGAGCGGTCTTACACCGCCCTATTTCCGGGATGTTGCCAAGGATCTGGATATGCCGTCGCAAAAGGCCATGGACATCCTCATGCATCTGGTTGAAGAAAAAAAAATCGTCAAAACAAAGGATGATCTTTTTTTTGACGCCGGCGCCGTAAAGGATCTGCAGGACCGGCTCATTTCCTTTCTGGAAAAAAACGGCGAGATTTCAACACCCCAATTCAAAGATTTAACCGGTGCATCGAGAAAATACGTGATTCCGTTGATCGAATATTTTGATGCCCAAAACATAACCATCAGAATCGGCGATATTCGCAAATTAAGAAAAGGTTGAAAAAGGAGCGGTCATGGAAAACATGAATCCAGATGAAAACCGATCAGATACCCAGGGTTTTGCAAGCTTTGCTTCCAAACGGATTGTCATTGTTGTGGTCTGTGTGGTTATCGGTCTGTGGCTGGTCGCCAAAATTCTGGGGCTGTTCAGCATACCATCGCCCCAGCATGTCCAATCCGTTTCAAGCGATATAAAGACAACGATGTCCGAACCGGTCAAGGCCCGGGAAGCAACAACAACCGTCCCGAATAAACAGGCATCAGTCGAGATACATGCTGTTACACCTACACCGCCCGCATCCCATTCACCGACGGCGGAAAAAGAAATCGTCCCCCCATCCGCAAAAAAACCCGATGAAACCGGCAATATTGCGAAATCCGCAGTGCATGGATCCACCGCAGACCATTCAAAAGACACTGGATCTAAAAAACCCCTGGGCGTGGCGTTTGTGGAAGCCCTCATCGAACCCATGGACCATGAACTCAATCACAGATGGTGGGGATGGCGTCCGAATGATATTTTAAATTTTACGGATAATGTGAACAATTTTCAGCTCGGCGTCCTGGAAGTGACCCGCCGGACATCCGTAGTGCTGGCGGAAAGAATTTCAAGAACCGGCGTTACGGCCGCTTTTGACCCCAACCTTGAACGGGCCATGAACTGGTTTATGATTAAGGCGGACCGGTATTGGTTCCCCTCGGCCGAATCAAAATACAAGGAGGGGCTTGAAGAACTGAATGCTTATAAAAAACGGCTTGAAAAGAAAACAGCGCCTTTTTATGTCCGAACCGACAATCTCATTCCCCTGCTTGCGGCGTATGTCGACCTGTTGGGAAGCTGCGAGGAAAATCTGGTCAAGTTCACCGAAGAGGACGGAAATTCAGTGAGCTTCTTTACGGCCGACGATTATTTTTATTATGCAAAAGGCGTCACCAGCACCATGGTCAAGGTTTTAGAGGCCGTGGCAGAGGATTTTGCCCTGACCGTCGAGTCCCGCAGAGGATCCGAGGTGCTGCATCATGCCATCGAGGCCTGTCATCACGCTATTGAAATCAACCCCATCGTCATCACCAACAGCCGGTTAAGCGGCATCCTGGCCAACCACCGTGCCAACATGGCGGCCCCGGTGAGCCACGCCCGGTTTTATCTGGAGGTGCTGGTGAAGACGCTGTCGACTTGAATTAAATTGGGTATCGGGTAGGGTCTTGTGCCTCGTGTGGCGGAAGACAGGCAGTGATTAAGGGAGGATTTTAAAACAACTTCTACGACACCCTGAGCATATAATCCACAACCCGTTTGATGTGGTTGACGGTGCTGCATTCCCGGGCCAGGAAGCAATACGGCATGTAACGCTTCATTTCCGAATCCCCGGTCCCCCAAAAAGTGACCGGCTCCGGATTCAGCCAGATAATCCGTTTACTCCGCTCCTGCAGCAGTTTTAAAATATCGGTCCTGGGTTTTCCGAAATTGTTTCGGGCATCCCCCAGAATCAAGATGGTGGTTTTATGGGTGACCCGGTCCAGCCAATTTTCCTTAAAATCCGCAAACGCCTGACCATAGTCGGTGGAAGATAACCGCAAATCAAGCCCCTGGCCCCTTAAAATCCGGTCCAAGGCTTCTTCGGTTCTATAGCTTTCAAAGACATGGCTGACCTCCACCAGGTTGGAGCAAAATGCAAACGAACGCACCCGGGCCAGTGAATCGTTGAGGCTGTAGAGAAAGAGAAGTAAAAACCGGACAACGTTTTCCACGGATCGGCTCACATCGCAGATCGCCACGATATCCGGTCGGTCCTCTTTTTTGGTTTTCCATTTTGGATCGATGATGATTCCCTGGTAGACGACATTGGCACGCAGGGTTTTTTTAAGATCCAGCAGGCCGCGCTTGGCGGTTTTCTTTCGTCTGGAATGAAGATCATTCAGCCGCCTGACCATTTTCTTAATCAGTGCCTGCATTCTGCGGAAATCTCTTTCCTCTACGTTGGAAAGTTTGGTATCTTTTAAAAACCGTTCCAGGAGTTCCTCGGGCACATTCCCGGCAAACAGGGAATACTGCTTTTCCACATAATTTCTCACATGGTCCACCAGTACGTTTTTGGCCTCCTGAAGATTTTTCCCCTGCTGTTGCAGGGACGGATCATCGGACATCCCCAATTTTTTGATATCCTCGTCCAGTCCGGCAGCCCCCATCCCCTGCAGAATTCTTCTCGCATACAACGACTTCTGGGTGAAAAAAGAAATGTTTTTCACATTGGCCTTTTCTGCCGATTCCTGAAGGGCGGCGCCAAGCCCGGCGGTATCGCCGGCCATCAGCATCCGGGTAAGTTCCGAAACGCCGCCGATATCATCGGAAGATACGGGATCCGCCGGTCCGTCAAGGGGCGTATTGATATCCCCTGCTGAAAAAAATCGGTTGAAGCACTCATCGAAAATTTCCTGCTCACGCCTGGATTTCGCAAGGGTGGACGACAATGCATTCTTAAATATACGCCGATCCGCATATCCCACCAAACGGGCGGCATTCATCGCATCCATATTTTCGGCAATGGAAATCCGGACACCGGAATGCCGCAATGCCGTAATAAAATCCAGCAGAACCTGTTCCACATTCAATTCCTTAATACCGGCAGAAAAAAGGTTTAATGATCACTCATCACCCAAACCCTGCCCCTGAACCTTTATCAATAATTCGCCCTGGACGCCTTCGCCATCAAATCCGACATATGTTCCCGCACGACATCCATGTCTTCTTCAAATTTTATAAATACGTTCAGGGTACCCCGAACCAGACCCGGTTCCAGTTGGGAAGAATGGAGCAGCACGAGTACTTTCGCCCAGTCAATGGTTTCACTGACGGAAGGAACCTTTTTTAAATCCAGTTCCCGAACTCCCTGGATAAAGCCCACAAGCTGATTTTTAAGGTTTTCGGATATACCCGGTACTTTTACATGAATGATCTGTCTTTCCAGCCGGGCTTCCGGAAACGGGATAAACAGGTGAAGACATCTTCGTTTTATAGCCTCGCTCATTTCCCGGGTATTATTGCTGGTCAAAAAGACATAGGGTCTTGACAAGGCTTCCACGGTACCGATCTCGGGAACCGACACCTGGAAATCGGAAAGAATTTCCAGCAAAAACGCCTCAAATTCCTGGTCTGATTTGTCCACTTCATCCACGAGCAGGACCGATCCGGATTCCTGTCGCAGAGCAGTCAGCAGGGGTCGGGGTTCAAGGAAATGGGTGGAATAAAAGATGTCGTCATATTGATGCAGCCGTTCCATGGATGCCGTGAGACCTTCGGCACCCTGGAGGATATCGTTGAGCTTGTCTTTTAAAATCTGGGTGTACAGCAACTGCTTTCCGTATTTCCATTCATACAGGGCCTTGGATTCATCCAGTCCTTCGTAACACTGCAGGCGGATTAACGGCAGGTCCAGATAGGCAGACATGATCTTGGCCAGTTCCGTTTTTCCGACACCGGCCGGCCCCTCGACCAGAATGGGTTTCCCAAGATGGTAGGCCAGGTACAGGGTGGTTGCAATTTGGTTGTTGCACACATATCCGTTTTTTTCAAATCCGATCCTGATCTGATCCACGGATGAAAATTTATCATCAAGCTGAGCATTCATCAGATTCTTTCCTTTTTATGATATCCTCTCCGTACCCTGTTTCCAGGACACCGCGGCATGAGATTTGATTCCGGAGGTTTTCATACCGGCAACCATATCTATAAATCATAAGGTTTTCAAGACAATTGGACATTTATGTGAGAATTCCGGGCCCTGGAGATCGAATTTTCTCATGACAGGTAATTTGTCACATTGATTTTATTTCGCAAGTGAATCTAAAACCTGATTTTAAAACAATTTTCTTGATATTTATCCCGGATTGGGTCTCAAATAACCTGAATATTTCTTGTCTTGCTCAATTGTTTGCCGCTGGAATGGATACTGAAAATACGCAATGGTGGCAGGTATGGATTAAAACCGGTCTTCTCAACTGTTACCCCCCTGCCTTTTCTTTTTCCGTTTTTTCCGCCTACCTCATCACATACGGCAAAATATCTTCACTCTCCCCTACTTCGTTATCTTTAGACCTTCATTTATTTTTTCCTGCTCAAAATAATATCGGTCATATTTATACCACATGATATTTATTAACAATTTTTTCAAATTATTGATGGATACCCCTCTAAAAAATGCAGGGGTTTCTTGATTTTTTCTTTAAACATATCGTTTTACCCCTTGATCTGTTATGTTTTTTCATATATATGGAGCATATCGATACTGCTACAATTCAAAAAATTATATATATTAAGGAAAGACCCATGGATTTCTGGCGAGTACCGCTTGATGCAGACGACATTGAGATTACACAAGGCATTGTATATATCATAGAAGACCGGTGCAAAGGGTGCGGATATTGTATCGAATATTGTCCCAAACAGGTTCTTGAGTTCTCCAAGGATTTTAATTCGAAAGGGTATCATCCCCCAACGGCTGTGAAAGCGCATGAATGCGTAAATTGCCACTATTGTGAAATCATCTGCCCGGAATTTGCCATTTATTCCGTTGAAGCCCCCCTTTCCGCATGACATCTTTTCGGTTCATTTCCCGGTCCGGCGGGATATTGAACCCATCGCGTTCTTCTTGACAGGATACCCGGGAACGCATCGGCAACACCGGCTGAGGTTTTTTATCGTCCGATTCAACAATATCGGCGAAAAAACAAATATACTATACAGGATAAGAGGTACGAATGAAACCAGCAGTTCTCACGGGAGAACATTTTTTAACCGGCGACGTTGCCTGCGCCGAAGGCGCCTTGGCAGCCGGATGCAAGTTTTTCGGCGGATATCCCATAACACCGGCCACGGAAATAGCAGAGCACATGTCTGCCCGTCTTCCGGATGTGGGCGGCACCTTCATCCAGATGGAAGATGAAATCGCCGCCATGGCATCCATTCTCGGTGCATCATGGGCGGGCGTTAAAAGCATGACAGCCACTTCCGGACCGGGGTTCAGCCTCATGATGGAAAACATCGGCCTGGGTATTGTCACCGAAACACCGTGCGTTGTGGTCAACGTGCAACGGGGAGGACCTTCCACCGGTCTGCCCACACAGGGGGCTCAAAGCGATATGATGCAGGCACGGTGGGGTTCTCACGGCCATTATGAAATCATCGCCCTGGCACCGTCATCCCCCCAGGAAATTTTTTATCAAACCATCGAGGCGTTTAACCTGAGCGAAACATACCGGATTCCGGTGTTTATCATGACGGACGAAATTGTGGGTCACATGAGTGAAAGGGTCTCCATCCCCGATGCAAGTAAAATAAAACTTGTTTCCAGGCCCACTCCAAAAGGCCGAAAAGACCGGTTTAAACCATTCGAGCCGGGGCCAAACGGCGTTGCGCCCATGCCCGCCGCAGGCCAGGGCTATAATGTCCACATCACCGGACTGACCCATGACGAAAAAGGCTATCCGGTTATGACCGTCGAAGCACAGGCGGAAATGATGAAAAGAATCACCGAGAAAATCCACCGGAATTTAAACAACATCATTCGGACCGAATCGTACCGTTTGGATGATGCGGAAATCGCCGTCATATCCTATGGCGTATCATCAAGGACCAGTCTTGCCGCAATTGACGAAGCCCGGCGCATGGGAATCAAGGCCGGATTGCTGCGACTGATTACGGTATGGCCATTTCCCGAAAATCAGGTCCGTCAATTGGCCAAACAGGTAAAAAAAATTGTCACCGTTGAAATAAATCTCGGCCAAATCTACCTGGAGGTTCAGCGTTGTGCAGGCAGCGTTATACCGGTCAGGCTGGTGGGACACCCCGGCGGAACCATCATCACACCGGAAAGCGTTATCGATGTGCTTAAGGAGGCCTTATAAACATGGAAGCAACGGCTAAAAAAATCAAACAACCGGAACATCCCCTGGACGATCTTTTAAGAACGGATCGTATTCCCCATATCTGGTGTTCCGGGTGCGGCATCGGCACGGTATTTTCATCATGTCTGGTGGCCATGAAAACCAGCGGACTCGACCTTCAAAAAATGACCATGGTGTCGGGTATCGGCTGCTCCGGCCGTGCAGCCGGATATGTCAAACTGGATTCTTTTCATACCACCCACGGCAGGGCCATTCCCTTTGCCACGGGTCTGAAAATGGCCAACCCGGAACTAACCGTGGTGGTTTTTTCAGGAGACGGGGATCTGTTCGCCATCGGCGGCAACCATTTTATCCATGCGGCCAGACGGAATATGGACATCACCGTTATTTGCGTCAACAACTTAAATTACGGCATGACCGGCGGACAGGTGGCCGCCACCACCCCGTTTTTGGCCAAGACCACTACAACTCCCATGGGAAATCCCGAATCGCCGTTTAACCTTCCGTTGATGGCTTATGCATCAGGTGCCACGTTTATTTCACGATGGACGATTTTACACGCCAGGGACCTGACGAATTCAATAGAAAAAGCACTCCATCACAAAGGGTTTTCCTTTATCGAAGTGCTGTCACCCTGCCCGGTTAACTACGGACGACGTAACAGGGAAAAATCCTATGACACGTTAAAACTATACCAGGAAAAAGGAATCATCAAAAACGGTGCCCATCCGGCTGATATCAATTTCGATTTTGATGCCGGCATTATTCTGGGAGATTTTCTGGAGATAGAAAAACCCACCTGCATCGAACAGTACGACAAGACATGCAGGTCGGGTTAAATTGGGGTTTGGATGATGAGTGATGTGTTTGAGAGGCTTGGCTGATGAAGGGATAACAACTCTTAACTCTTGGCTCACGTTTTAAGGTTTACGGTTTACCGTTTACTGTTTTTCAAACTTAAAAAGTGACTACGATGAACAACAACGACAAAATGAAAACATTAAAGAAAGAAGTGGTCATCACGGGTTTCGGTGGCCAGGGAATCGTATTGGCCGGAAGCATTCTCGGAAAGGCGGCGGCCCTTGGGGATCATCTGGAAAGCACCCTGGTTCAGTCCTACGGTCCTGAATCCAGGGGTGGTGCCTGCAGCGCACAGGTTGTCATTTCAACCGAAACGATTCACTATCCCTATATAACAAACCCGGACATTCTCGTTTGCATGTCCCAGTCCGCCTATGAAAAATACATCGACCAGTTAAAACCGAACGGCCTGTTGCTTACCGACCAGGACCTTGTTCGTGCAAAAGAGAAAAAAAAAGACTATTTTTCCATTCCCGCAACCCGTATGGCGGAAGAACTGGGTCGAAAAATGATGGCCAATATCATTATGATCGGATTTCTAACGGCGACCACCAAAGTCGTGTCAAAAGATGCAGCCAAGAACAGCGTTACGGAATCCGTTCCAAAAGGTACGGAAGAACAGAACATCAAGGCTTTTCAAAAAGGATTTGATTACGGCCTCGCTATCCTGAAAGGACGCCAGAAAAAGGCCGCAGGGCAGGCAGGAGCCATTTCATGAAACGACCAAAAGACCGACTCCATAAAGTGATTGTCATCGGGGCAACGCCCGCCGGAATCGCAGCGACCAACAAGCTTGGAGAAATCGGCATCCCCGTTACCCTTGTGGATTCAGACCATGATCTGGATGAAAAATTATCAAAGGACGAATGGCGGTTAAACTCCGGCATGACGTTTAATTACGCCCACCGACCCGGAATACTGCGTATCTTGAGAAATCCTTCCATTCAGTGTGTTATGCCGGCAGAGGTACTGTCCATTAAACATAACCCCCAGGGATTTCGGGTTCGCTTGAAACAACACCCCTGCTACATTGACGGTGACCGCTGCATCCTTTGCGGGAAATGCGTAGAAGTCTGCCCCGTGTCGTCGCCGGATGGACTCAATGCCATCCAGCACAGGGGGCGCATGGGGCTTCCGGGAAAGCCTTTTATCGATAAGCGGCAACAGCCTTTTTGCCAGGAGAGCTGTCCCCTCGGTGTAAATGCCCAGGGATATATAGCCCTGACAAAGGCGGGACGGTATGCACAAGCCCTGGAACTTGTCCGAAAAGACAATGTCCTGCCGGGAATTTGCGGTCGGATCTGCACCCATCCCTGTGAAACCAACTGCCGAAGGAAAGAACTGGATGAACCCATCGCCATAAGAGACATTAAACGGTTTATAGCGGACCGCGAATACGAAAATGAGGAATCCCCGGCAGTAACGACACCGGCAAACCAGAAGCGACGTTCCGAAAAAATTGCGGTTATCGGATCAGGCCCGGCCGGTCTTGCCGCTGCAGCGGATCTGGCCCGAAACGGTTACCCGGTCACCATTTTCGAAAAAGAAAAAATGCCCGGCGGATTCCTTCGGTATGCCATCGGTGCCCATCGTCTCCCCAGGGATATCCTGGACAGGGAAATTGAATACATAAAAAAATTGGGCGTGGAGATCGTTACCGACAACCCGGTAAACTTAAATGAGGACTTGACATCGTTTTCCGGGAATTTCAGTGCCGTCCTCCTTGCAACCGGTACATGGAAAGACCGGAAGCTGGGTGTTCCCGGAGAAGAACTGCCCGGTGTTGAGGGATGTCTTTCCTTTTTAAACAGTTTCTACCGTAATCAAACCGCCGACATCCGGGAAAAAGTTGCGGTCATCGGAGACGGAAACGCCGCCTTTGATTTGGCGCGGGTCTTGAAGCGGTTGGGAGCGGATGTCACCATCATCTCATGGTTTCCTGAAAATCTTATTCCTGCTGATACGGAAGAACAAAAAGGTGCCAGAGAAGAAAAAATCACCATTTTGACAAGCTTGAAAGTCGTCGAGTTCATCGGCTCAAAAAACCGGTTGAAATCTTTGATCTGCAAACCCACCAGGCCCGGAAAACCGGACGATCAGGGAATTCCCTGGCCGGTTGTCGTCAAAAACAGTGAGCCGGTCGAGTTCTCATTCGACAGGGTAATTGTCGCCATCGGGCAATCCCATGTGTTTGAGGACGCAGCCGACCCGCTTCCTTTTGCAGTGACATCACGGGGAGCCATCCAAACCGACGGATCTTTCCGAACCAGTTTGGATGGAATTTATGCCGCCGGGGACGCGGTGACCGGTCCTGCTTCGGTGGTGCATGCCATGGCGTCGGGACGAAAGGCGGCTTTGGAGATTCACCGGGATATCACCGGAGAAGACATCAAACCGGCACCCCTTGTCAGACCCCGTGAAAGAGATTTTCCGAAAATTCCGGAAGATATTCCTGCCATGGCCCGTCCGCCCATGCCGGAACGGCAACCCGCAACCCGGATTGAACACTTCAACGAAGTGGCTCTGGGACTGAACGAATCCCAGATTCTTTTTGAAACCCAGCGCTGCCTGCAATGCGGTGTATGCTCCCAATGCATGCAATGCATCGATGCATGCGGGGATATCGGGGCCATCATACATGATGACGAGGCACAGGAAATCACCGAACATGCCGGTGCCCTCATTATCGCCGATCCGGACATTTCACCCCAGGTAAAGGGGGATGATGTCATACGGGCATACGGCCCTAAATCCGCAAAATCAGACGTCAATGCAATGATTACACGCGGTCTTTCAGCAGCCGCCAAGGCCATGGTCCTGCTGGAGGAAACCTCCCAGCGCCCGAAAGGGTACGGCATCTCATTTCACGCACCGGATCCGGGACTTTCTCCCGTCATACGTGTCGGTGTTTTTGTTTGCAGATGCAACGACGCCATGGGATGGATGGATGAAATGACCCGCTATCTTGGAGGGTTGAAGGATCGCGAAGACATTGTTCACGTGGAGATACTAACGTCGGCCTGTACTTCCGAAGGGTATTCCCAGATCTTGAGAATGATTCGTGACAAAGGCATCACACGAATGGTGCTGGCATCCTGCGTGTGCTGCCCGTTAAACTTTATCTGCAGTGCCTGTTCGGATCAGCGGAGCCGGTTGAAAAACGGGCTTTTCACCGGAACCGGTATCAGCCGATCCATGGTGGAAACCTGCAACATCCGGGGAGAGGTACTGCGACTGGTGAAAAATGATCCTGAACATGCCCTGGCACGCTTCATCGGCCTGATGGATCGGTCAGTTGAACGGGCGAAAAGGTTAAAACCCCTCCCTGCCCTTGCCCGAAACTACAATTTTACAACCGCCGTGATCGGAACATCCGAAGCCGCCTTAAACAGTGCCACAACACTGGCGGAAGCAGGACTGGAAGTATTTTTGTTCAGCAGCAACGGCGAATCTTTCAGTATTGACCCGTCATATCGCAATATTCACGTTTTTCAGGATGCCGAAGTCAGAAGCATCAGCGGTACGCTGGGCGAATTTAAACTCCTGATTCAAAGAGGAGACTTTGAACAGAGCCTGCAATTCGGTTCGGTCATACTGGGAGAGAAAGCCCGTTCAAAAATCAACTATGTCCATCAGCAGGACCTGCCCAGTAGAACGGTGACGTCGGCCATGCAGAAAGCGGGTAAATCCGGCCTGCCCTTCTTTGCACCGGGGTCCACATCCATCAAAGGACTTTACTTGGCGGATCCTCCCGGCATCAATATTTCAAAACGCAAAAAAGGAGCGGCGGCAGCGGTCAGTGCAGCCGCCCTGATGCCCAGGGGACCCCGTCAGAGCAAGGGGTTTACCGTCGTTGTCAGCGAAACGCTTTGCCGGGGTTGCGGCCGCTGTACCCAGGTTTGCCCTTATCAGGCCATCACCATGCATCAAAACGACATCAACGGCTGGTATGCCATGGTCAATGAGTCCATTTGCAAAGGCTGCGGCAACTGTATTTCCAATTGTCCTTCCAATGCGGCGGACAGTCCATATCGAGACAGATTCTTCCTGGAACAAACCATCGGAGAGATACTGGCGAACGAATCATGATATTGATTTTAAATTAAATACGAGTGCTTAAAAAAATGACACCCTACAACATCATCTTGTTTTTATGTAACTGGGGCCCGCACACGGCATACCAAACGCTCCAGGATCAGTGCGCGGATATCCCCTATGAAATTAAAATGGTTCGACTTCCCTGTACCGGCAGAGTCAGCAAATCACTGCTTTTAAAAGCTTTTGAGATGGGCGCCGACGGTGTCGCCGTGATCGGCTGTTCCTCCGGGGCCTGCAGATACGGAAGCGGAACGGATATTGCCGGGATAAACATAGAGGATACGGGAAACATCCTTGAAATACTCGGGCTGGGAAAAAAAAGATTGCGGCACGAAACTTTTTTACCGGAAGAATCCGATGTCCTGCTGCGGTTTTTAAAAACATTCACCGCCGAAATTAAAACGATGGGAAAAACACCGGTTGTTCCGAGACAGGTAGAAGAAAAAAACGGAACGTCGCCGATGACCGTGGAAGAAATCATCTCCCGACATGATGTCTATGCCTGCCAGGACTGTGGAAAATGTTCATCCACCTGTCCGCTGACACTGATCGGCAAACCATTCTCCCCAAGGGCCATCGCCAATGCCATTATCGCCGGCAACGTGGACTCGCCCCAGGTGAAGGAAGATATCTGGTCATGCCTGACGTGCGGTATTTGTTATGACCGGTGCCCGTCGGCGGTCAATTTTCCGGAATTCATCAGGGACATCCGGTTCTTCATCACCAGCCGGGGCACGATCCCCCGGGAAACCCACGGTGGTTTTTTTCACTCCCTGATGAGGACCATGACATCACCGGCCGTAAAACTCAGGAAATGGGACTGGCTGCCCGAGGATATCCGCATCGATACAAACAGCAGGATGTTGTTCTTCGGCGGATGCGCCCCCTATTTTGACAGGTTTTTTAAAAACCATCAGGGTGTGAACACCACCAACATCCTGAAGGATAGTTTGAGATTGATGAATTTTTTTGATATCCAGCCGGCTTTGCTGGAGCATGAGCGCTGTTGCGGCCATGACCTTTTGTGGTCCGGAGATAAAAAACATTTTCTCAAACTGGCGGCCCTGAATGTGGATGCCATTGAAGAAAAGAATATTGAAGAAGTGGTGACTGCCTGCCCGGAATGCTACAGGACATTGGCCCATGACTACCCGGAACACGGAATTACCGTTAATTTCAAGGTGACCCACATTTACGAGTTGCTGGAAAGGGAAATCGACAAGGGCGGTATTGATTTTAAAAAAATACATAAACATATCACCTTTCAGGATTCCTGTCGCTTAAGCCGTTTTGAGGACAAGGCAGATCTTCCCAGGCAACTCCTGTCCCGGTTAAAACCTGAAAATTTCGAAGAAATGCAGGAACATTCCCGGGCCGCCGTCTGCTGCGGCAACTCCGCCTGGCTTGGCTGCGACTCATACAGCAAAGCCTTGCAGGTCAAACGGTTGAGACAGGCCCGGGGCACTGGAAGCGACTTACTGGTAACTGCCTGCCCCAAATGCCAAATCCATCTCCGATGCGCCATGGAAGATCCCTTTTTAGGAGATGAACTGGCCATTGAGATGAAAGATTTAACCAGCATTATTGCCGAGACCATCAAATGGGAATAAATGCCTGACCTGTAGAACGATGGTCCGTTTGGATAATAATATTCAGATATCGAGGAATTTTGATGGAAGCAATGAACGTAATACAAACATCATCGGAAGAAAAAGCCATACCCAGAATCGGGGTTTACGTATGCCATTGCGGTTTGAACATCGCTCAAACCGTTGATTGCGAAAAAGTGGCAAAACAGGCATTGCAGCTTGACGGCGTTGTCGTTTCCAAAAATATCGGCTATGCCTGCTCCGAGCCGGGTCAGCATGAGATTCGCGAAGACATCGAAGAAAACGGGTTGGATCGCGTTGTGATGGCTTCCTGCTCACCCAGGCTCCATGAACCGACATTCCGGCAAATGATGCAAGCCGCCGGGCGGAACCCCTTTATGCTGGAGATGGCAAACCTTCGGGAACAATGCAGTTGGGTCCATATGCAGGAACCGGAAGCGGCCACCGAAAAGGCTTTTGACCTGGTCAAAATGGCCGTCTCCCGGGTGCGTCACCTGCAACCGTTGTTTCCGGAAAAACTGCCGTTGACCAAGCGCGCACTGGTTATCGGCGGCGGTGTGGCCGGCATTCAGGCGGCGCTTGACCTTGCCGACAACGGATATGAGGTGGTCCTGGTGGAAAAAAATCCGTCCATCGGCGGCGTTATGGCCCAGTTGGATAAAACGTTTCCCACCATGGACTGTTCCATCTGAATTCTCGGTCCGAAGATGACGGATGTCGGTCGACATCCCCGGATAGTGCTTCACACCCTGACGGAAGTAACGGACGTCAAAGGGTATGTGGGCAACTTTAAGGTGAAACTGCTGAAAAAAGCCCGGTATGTGGTGGAAGACGAATGCACGTCCTGCGGCGAATGCGTCAAGGTTTGCCCGGTGGTACGTCCGGATGAATTCAACATCGGGCTGTCTTCCCGCAGGGCCATTTACTCGCCGTTTCCCCAGGCCGTGCCTGCAGCCTATGTGGTCAATATCAACGAGTGCCTGGGAAACAACCCTTCGGTCTGCGCCAAATGTGTGGAAGTTTGTGAAAAAAAATGCATCAATTTTCACATGTCCGATGAAGAAATCGTCGAGGACGTCGGGGCCATTATCGTGGCCACGGGATCTTCTCCTTATGATCCCACTGAAATGGATGAATACGGATACACGCGATTTGAAAACGTCCTCACAAGCCTTGAACTTGAAAGGCTTGTCAACGCCGGAGGGCCTTCAAAAGGTCAGCTGATTCGGCCAACCGACCGGAAACGTCCCAAATCCGTGGGATTCATCCAATGCGTAGGGTCCCGTTCGTCCAACAAGGGAGGAAAGTACTGCTCAAACACCTGCTGCATGAACACCATTAAAAGCACACTGGTGATCAAGGAGCATTTCCCAGGCATCGAGGTAAAAGTATTTTATATCGATATCCGGGCTTTCGGCAAAGGATGTGAAGACCTCTACCGCCGCAGTCGAAGACTGGGGGTCCAGTATATCCGGGGACTGCCCGGAACCGTTGAAGAACTTGGCAACAAAAGCCTTAAGGTCGCGGTGGAAAACACCGCCACCGGAAAGGTTGAATTTCATGAGCTGGATATGCTGGTTCTGGCCATCGGATTAAAACCCGGCAAAAGCAATCAAAAACTCCAGGAAATGCTGGGGCTGCAATTAACGCCGGACGGTTTCTTCCTGGAAGCCCATCCCAAACTGCAGCCGGTGGACGCTGCAACCCGGGGCATCTTTTTTGCGGGATGCACCGAAGGTCCAAAGGATATCAAGGAGAGCGTCACCCAGGCATCGGCGGCCTCGGCCAGGGCAATCCGGCTGATGCATAAGGGAGAGATTCTGACCGAACCCATCACGTCGGAAATTATTACGGAAAAGTGCAGGGCATGCGGGAAATGTGCCGAAGTATGCCCCTATAACGCCATCACCGTGGACAAAAAGAACAAGATACCCGCAACGGTCAATTCGGCGGCATGTGCCGGATGCGGCACTTGCGCGGCTGAATGCCCCTTTGACGCCATAATCATGAACCACTTCACCGACACCCAGATCATCCATCAGATCGATGCCATGCTCGAATCGGCACCGGAAAATAAAATTCTGGTCTTTGCCTGCAACTGGTGCTCCTATGCCGGGGCCGATTATGCCGGTGTTTCAAGACTCCAGTACCCGCCCAACGTCCGCATGATTCGAACCATGTGTTCAGGACGGGTGGATGAAAAATTCATCTGGGAAGGATTTGAAAAAGGTGCCCCGGTAGTGCTGGTCTCGGGATGTCATTTCGGCGACTGCCATTATATCGACGCCAACCACTGGACTGAAAAACGGGTACGGAAAATCCAAAAAAAAATGGAAAAACTGGGCATCCGTGCGGAACGCTTACAGCTTAAATGGATCAGTGCAGCCGAAGGCATCATCTTTTCAAACTTCATGAAAAAAATGGAAAAGCTGAGGCAAACCGTTTCCCAGGCGGAAATCGACGAAACCATTGAAATTTTGAAAAACAGGAAAAATAAGGGGGAAGATTAGAAGTGGTTTCAAAACCTTCCCTCTGGCCCATTCTCTGTGTTGTGCCGAGGCATTCAATCCCCTAAATATCAGGTTTTATATTCCCGTGGTTGAATGTCTTGGCCCGCCTTGACTTTAGACCCGGTTTAAAGTCTTGAAACCATCTCCAGGGACGGAAACGACCAATGGAATTCATCACCGATTTTCATGTCCATTCAAAATACTCGAGGGCAACCGCAAAAAACCTCGATCTTGAACACCTGTATATTACCGCCCAGATCAAAGGTATCACCGTGGTCGGAACGGGAGATTTCACCCATCCCGGCTGGTTTTCTGAAATCAAGGAAAAGCTTGAACCGGCCGAACCCGGATTGTACAGATTAAAACGGGAGATCGCCCATGCCTGCGACAAAGCGGTCCCGTCATCCTGCAAAAACCCGGTCCGGTTTATCCTGGTCACCGAAATCAGCAATATCTATAAAAAAGGCAGCCGAACGCGAAAAAACCATAACCTGGTTTTTCTGCCCGATATCGAACATGCAGAAACATTAAACGCAAAACTTGACGCTGTCGGTAATATTACTTCCGACGGTCGACCCATTCTCGGACTCGATGCAAAACACCTGCTGGAAATTCTCCTTGGCGTAACCGAAAAAGGGTTTCTGGTTCCCGCCCATATCTGGACCCCGTGGTTTTCCCTGCTGGGATCCAAGTCCGGTTTTGATTCCCTGGAAGAATGCTTTGAAGATCTCACCCCGTACATCTTCGCCGTTGAAACGGGCCTGTCGTCCGACCCTGCCATGAACCGAAAAGTGTCCGGCCTCGACAGGTTAACGCTGATATCCAACTCCGATGCCCACTCTCCGTTTTATCTCGGCAGGGAGGCCAACCGGTTTAACACCGGTTTGTCTTATGACGACATCAGATCCGCCCTTAAGACCGGCGACCCAAACCAATTTTTGGGCACTTTTGAATTTTATCCTGAAGAGGGGAAATACCATTATGACGGACATCGAAAATGCAACATCTGTTTTCATCCTGAAGAAAGCCTGAAGCATAACGGTATTTGTCCCGTTTGCAACACCCCCCTGACCCTTGGGGTTTTATATCGCGTCATGGAACTGGCGGACCGGGAAGACACCTTGACCGATACCGGTACCCATCCCTATTACAGTATTATTCCGCTGACCGATATACTGGCCGATATTTTCACGGTGGGCCCAAAAACCAAGAAAGTTCTGACGAATTACGACAAGGCGGTCAATACCCTCGGCCCGGAATTCGACATCCTGCATACCCTCCCCATCGGGAAAATCCAAACCGCCGGAATTCCGCTCTTGGGCGAAGCAGTGAAGCGAATGCGGGAAAACCGGATCCGGATGTCACCGGGATTTGACGGAGAATTCGGTAAGGTAAAAATCTTTGACCCGGAGGAAAGAAGGCGACTGATGGGACAGAAGTCCCTGTTTGTCCTTCCCGGGCCCCGGGAAAAGAATTCCGGTAACGCCATAAAAGAAAAACCCCGTGAAAGCGATGATCCGCCGGTTATTCCGGCCCATCCTGTTTTAACCTGTCAGGAGCAGCTCCTTCCGTTTGAAAACTGTATTGACATTCTTTCCGGTCTGAATGATGAGCAAAAAAAGGCCGTTACATATGAGGGTGGCCCCCAGTTGATCGTGGCCGGTCCCGGCACCGGGAAAACCCGAACCCTCACCTGTAAAATCGCGTACCTCATATCTGAAAAAAACATCTCACCCCGCCACATCCTGGCTGTCACGTTTACCAATAAAGCGGCCCGGGAGATGCGGGAACGGCTGGAAACGCTTGTACCGGGCCATGACGCCCGACCCTTTATTGCCACCATTCATTCGTTCTGCTACACGGTGTTGACGGATCATTTTCAAAAATGTGGACTGCCCGTGGCTACCGTAATCGATGATACGGATCAACGACAACTGGCGGTGGAAGCCTGCCGCCAAGTCAAATCAGGCGCCGATGTCCCCCCTGTTTCCACGGAGCGTTTGATCCAGTGGATCGCCACGGCCAAACAGAAACTGATCCAACCCGGAGATGATTTATCGGGCATTGCGGAAAAGTCCTTTGAACGTTTGTTTCAAAACGTCTATCGGCGTTATCAGGAAATGCTGGCGCTTCATGGTGTAATGGATTTCGAAGACCTCATTTTAAAATGCGCATGGCTTTTTAAGGATCATCCCGAAGTTCTGGAAAACCATCGCCGGATGATTCGGCACCTCTTCGTGGATGAATATCAGGACTTGAATTACGGCCAGTATTACGTTCTTAAAGCCCTTGCCGAAGATACCGAAACCTTTTGCGTCATCGGCGACCCGGATCAGGCCATCTATGGCTTCAGGGGATCCGACCCTGCTTATTTTAACCGATTTCGTCTGGACTTTCCCCAAGCGAAGATCTTCACCCTTAAGCAAAACTATCGGTCAACCGAAACCATACTCAAAGGATCTTATCAGGTTATTCAAAACCATGCAGACAAAACCTACGCATCAAAACGGGTATATTCAGGAATACACGGCAGTAAAACGCTTTGTATCCTTTCATCGGCATCGGAAAAAGCCGAAGCCGTCGCCATCGGAAAAACAATCGAAAATTTAATCGGCGGAACCGGATTTCATGCCATTGATTTCAACAAGCTGGAGTCTTCCGAGGACAGCGAGAGAAGCTTTTCGGATTTTGCCGTTTTGTACCGGACACGGTCCCAGGCCGCCGTAATTGCCGATGTATTTGAAAAGGCCGGCATCCCCTGCCAGATTGCCAGTCGAAACAACCTCTTTGAAGAAAAAGGGATTCGTGAACTGATCAGTTTTTTCAAACTTGTTGAAGGGATCGGTCAGTTCCGCGATTTGGAAAGGATCATCCGTCTTCCCGGTTCCGGCATTGGTCGCCGGGGCGCTGATCAATTGAAAAATTGGTATTTTCAGAAACAGTTGCCGTTGAATGATGCCATGGCCCATATCAGGCGGCTGCCCATTGCTGAAATGTCAAAAAAGACCCAGCTCAAACTGGACAGACTGATAGCGGAATTTAGTCACATTCAACGGGAATTAAATGAAACCCCCATTGAAAACCGGCTTCACCGTCTCATCCGTATTCCCATCTTGTCAGCCGCATTGAAACAAAATAAGAATCACCCGGAAACCATGCGCCGGATAACCGCGCTTTGCCGAGAGTTTCCGGATGATGCCCCTGGTTTTGTCACGGCGCTGTCCCTGCAGTCAGATACCGACGCCTACCACCCCGATGCCCAAAAAGTAACGCTGATGACACTGCACGCGTCCAAAGGTCTTGAATTCCCCGTAGTTTTTATTGCCGGATGCGAAAACGGTTTAATCCCTTATGCCGGAACCAACGGAAAAGACACGGATATGGAGGAAGAACGGCGCCTCTTTTATGTGGCCATGACCCGGGCCAAAGAGCAGCTCTACCTGACATGGTCGAAAAAGCGAATGATTTACGGGAAATCATCCGAACGGAAACTTTCACCATTTGTTCGAGATATCGAAAACCAGTTGCTGAAGCATAAGCAGACCCACGCCAAAAAAAAGAAACACAGAGACAATAAGCAATTGACGCTGTTTCCCTAACTCACATCCATCCGGATAAATCGGACCAGCCAATTTTTTCTGTTGTTTTCTCCGCCTGGGAAAGTTATAGTCGATATCCTGAAATGCTGACCCGACAAAAGCCGGAATCCGGCGCACGATGAAAAACAATTTGCGATTGCGACAACACCATGGGAATCCCCCCAGCAGGACATCAACGACGGCCTGACGATTTTATACCTCATCGGCAACCGGGAAGTGAAATTGCGGGGAATCACCATTCTTGTCACCAGCACCCTGACAAAATCTTCACGGTGCCCATCTCCTAGATGAGACATTTTTTCAAATTTTCATAGGAATACCATGGAACATACAAAACACTCTGAAAAACCTGCATTCTTCTATGGCTGGTGGGTCGTCATGGCCTGCTCCCTCATCGCCTTCCTGTCAGGAGCAAGCCGGTTTTCCTTTACCATGTTTTTTCCAACCCTGATCGATGACCTCGGCTGGACCAGGGCAACCCTGGGATTCGGCCTGACCCTTCACATGTGGACGTATGCCTTTTTCGTGATTGCCGCCGGATATTTCGTGGATAAGTACGGCGCAAGGCTGATCATGTCCATCGGCGGTTTGATCATCATCATCGGTCTGGTATTGACGTCTACCCTGACCTGTGTATGGCAATTTTATCTCTATTACGGCGTGCTTCTGGCCATTGGTGTATCCATGACATTTGCCGTACCGATATTGGGGACGGTGAGAAAATGGTTCATCAAAAAAGCAGGCCTCGCACTGGCATTCACCAATGTCGGCGGCGGACTGGGCGGCGTTCTCATGGCCGTGTTGATCCCCGAAATGATCGCTGCCTTGGGATGGCGCAGGAGTTGGCTTTATCTGGGTCTGGGACTGGGCGCCCTGATTATTCTTCTTGCCGCCGTCATCATCAGAAAAAGCCCGGAATCCATTGGGCTCTTGCCGGACGGCGAATCAGATCCGGCTGATACGACAATAGAGAACCCTGCCGACCGATCGGAACCGGCAGGACCGGAAGAAATCTGGACGGTTGGCGATGCGCTGAAAACCCGGTCTTTCTGGTGTTTCCTGGCAGGGGGATCCATCAGCACCATTCCGGCTATCGGGATTACCGGGCATATCGTCAACTGGGGGATGGATATCGCCAAGGCCGCGGATATCTCCATTCCCCAAGCCATGGGATATATCAAGCTCGCCGTTATGCTCAGCGCCGTGTTTACGATGATAGGGGCAATGGCAGGCGGACCGGTATCGGACCGTTTCGGCAGAAAATCGATCATCTGCCTGGGACTGGCAGCCAATGCCGTGCTTTTCCTGTTTATCCCAAAAATTACCACCATGCCCCTGGTCGTTGCCGCCGCCGCAACCATGGGATTCTCCGGAGGGTTTGTCGGCCCGGTATGGGGCGCCTATCTGGGAGACATTTTCGGAAGGCACGCCCTTGCAACCATTTTCAGCCTCATCGTATTCTCCATCGGCATCATCGGAGGAACCGGATCCGTCATTTTCGGATGGCTCCACGATCTGGGCGGATCGTACAAATGGGCCTGGTTTCTGTCCTCCGGCTGTACGGGCATCACTTTTTTTCTATTTCTGATGACAAGAAAAGAGGTAAAAAATTCCAACTGATAATGATCGCATCCTGCCTGTCCATTTGTCGCCGGTTTACCCGGCCTTTTTCTGATGTTTATCGATTTCTCCCTGAAAATACGCATTGGCGAATTCGACGAACTCTTCATCCTTCATTATGGGTTGAGAAGCGGCTTTCATCGTTTCCTCACTGATACTTCCCGTTGATACACTTTCATGGCCCGCTCTGAAGAATACGATCCGTCGCGCCTTTGGTTTTCCTGGGACTGCCGTTAAACGCCAATACTTTCATTCATTTCCCCCTTTTCTGATGGTTGATAATCATTTTCTTGAGATGATGCGATCCATCTCCGACCTCCCCAACTTCTCTTTTGGTTGATGAGGCTATGAAACGAGCAAAAGGCAACCAATCTGTTGCAG
>CAYLRU010000005.1:0-155520 GCA_964386565.1 uncultured Desulfobacteraceae bacterium
CCCTTTACGCACAAGATAAACGTCAAAAACGTCAGACCGGACCGGACGAATGGTGCATTAAGATATTTATGGGCCCGCCATCGCATTGCAATCCTTTCTGATTACAATGAGTTAAGGCAAAACGACGAACGCATCCGGACCGTCACCCAGTTGGGCCTGGCATACAATCTCCTGACCGGGTTTACATCTTTTGTCGCAGTGGATACACAGGTTCGACTGAAAAACGGTAAACCCGTCACCGTCAGGCAACCACTGCCGCTTCCCCAGGGGGTTTCGGATTATGCCGTGGGTGGAAAAGGTTTTGCCATGCGGTCACAACCGGCGCCTGCCATGACTCCCGGGATCTTTGGCCGGCAGCCTGTGCTGAAAGAAGCACTTTGCGCAGATGAGAAAGTTGACGGAAGCACGGAACGTGAAGAAAAGAAGAAAATGGTTCGAATCGGAGACATAAACGTATCCGACGGCATGTCGGAAGAAAACGTGCGAAAAGTCCTTAAGAAAAGGTTGCCAGAGATTGATTCATGCTGCAGGAAAATTCAGGCAAGTACTTCCGTATCCGCAAAAAATATCACTGCTGTTTTATACGTGGACGCAAACGGCCGGGTTGTAAAGGCTGAAATTGATAAAAAGACGGCAAAAAATAAAGCGCTGATTAAATGTTTGAAAAACATTTTTGAAAAGATGTTTTTTTCAGCACCTGAAAACGGCAAACAGGGAAAAGTAACCCTGACGCTGACGGTGTAACGCCAAAGGGACCATGGGAAATGAACCGTCCATGGTCCCCTGAACCGGGATCTTGCGGCCGGGTCCCCGGGCACCTCCCGGGTCAGCCCCCGGTGAAAGATGAAGAAACACCGGCTTTCCGGTTGGAAATTTCATAAGGATACGGTATGGTATTTCAATCCAACCCGGAAATGGGAACCGGAATGAATTGTTTCAGGGGTCGGCTTATTTTTAAATTCAGCCCGCTTAATGGATGATTATTGCGGGAAAAAACACCCCTCCCGATCCCTGAACTGATTTTTTTATGGTTTTTTCCGAGATATAAAGATATGTTCTTTCTTGGCGTACATGGCGTCTTGAGCAAGCCTAAGCGAACGGGCGGCTTCTTTTTTTGGTTGAGCCCCTGAGGCGCTGAAAACGCCAGGAAGCATTTTTTTTGACGAAAGGAGAAAATTTGTGGCGACAAAGTTTGTAAGTGAGCGAAATCTAAAGTTTATGCTCTATGAAGTGTTTGATATCGAGGCCCTGACCCAATACGATTATTACCGGGATCACAACCGGAATACATTTGATATGGTTCTAAAAGAGGGGCTTCGGCTGGCCAAGGATCTTCTGCATCCCACATTTGAGGAAATGGACCGAATACCCCCCGAACTGGTGGACGGCGAAGTGAAGGTTCACCCGTCGGTCCGGACGGTTCTCAAGGAGTTCGCCGAGGGCGGATGGCTGACAAGCCTGGTGCCCTATGAATATGATGGTGAACAGCTTCCCCAGTTGCTCGACTCGGCATGCAGCTTTATGTTCGGAGCCGCCAATTATTCGGCAAGTGTCTATTCCGGGCTGATTGCCGGATCCACCCACCTGATTGAATCCTTCGGGTCAAAAGAACTCTACGATACCTATGTGCCAAACATGCGTTCGGGAAAATGGCAGGGGACCATGGCGCTCACCGAGCCCGAGGCCGGATCTTCTCTGTCCGATATCACCAGCATGGCGGAGCCCACCGGCAAAGGGTATTATCTCATCAAGGGACAGAAGGTCTTTATATCCGCCGGTGACCACAACGGTGTGGACAATGTCATCCATCTCATGCTGGCCAAGATCCCGGGAGGCCCTCCGGGGATAAAGGGAATTTCATTGTTTGTGGTGCCGAAAAAACGGTTGGATGAAAACGGAAACCTCGTACCCAACGACGTGGTCACCTCGGGGGTTTACCATAAAATGGGGTACAAGGGATGTCCCATCACCCAACTGAGTTTCGGGGATAAAAACGATTGCCGGGGCTGGCTGGTGGGAGAGGCCCACAAGGGTCTGCGATACATGTTCCAGATGATGAATGAATCCCGCATCGGTGTCGGGCTGGGGGCCGCCGCCATTGCGTCGGCCGCCTATTATGCGTCTCTGGAATACGCCAAAACACGCCGCCAGGGCAGGAAGTTGTCGGAAAAGAACCCGGATGTTCCGCCGGTCCCCATTATCGAACATTCGGATGTCAAGCGTATGCTGTTATTCCAGCGGGCGATTGTGGAAGGATCGCTTTCCCTGATCCTGCAATGCAGCCGGTACGTCGACATGAAGAAGGTGCTTGATGGAAAAGAAGTTGAGAAGTACGACATGCTGCTGGAAATTTTAACCCCCATCGTCAAAACCTATCCGTCCGAAATGGGGATTCTTTCCGTCAGCGCGGGGCTGCAGTGCCTGGGAGGGTCTGGTTATTGCGATGACTATACACTGGAACAGCATTTCCGGGACAGCCGGATCCATCCCATCCATGAAGGCACCACCGGTATCCAGGGAATGGATCTCCTGGGAAGAAAAGTGCTCATGAACAACGGCCGGGCCTGGACCCTCTATATCGAGGAACTGCAGCAAACCATTTCACAGGCCAGGGAAACTCCCGATCTCAACGACTACGCCGGACAGCTCGACGACGCCTTGAATCAATTGCAGTCGGCAACCCGGTATCTCATGGGTGTGGCTGCCGAGAAGGGACCTGAAGTCTTTCTGGCCGACGCCACCCTTTATCTGGAATTTTTCGGCATCGTCTCCATCGCCTGGCAATGGCTCCGCCAGGGGCTTGCCGTTCAGAAAGCGCTGCAGGACGGTCCCAAGAAGGCGGATATGAATTTTTATAGGGGAAAAATGGTGTCCCTGAAATACTTCTATAGTTATGAACTCCCAAAGATTCTGGGGCTGCAAAAGCGATTGATGAACGCCGACGGATTGACGGTGGAAATGGATGCGGCCCTGTTTAATGATTAAACCCTTCCAACGGGGTGGATGACAAATCCGCCCCGTTACCATTGATGACACTCCCGCATAACGGGCACAACATGGAAACACACGGTCCCATTCATAAGTATTGTCCCGGCATGTTTCTGCAGAAGGTATTCAAATCTTATCCAAAAAACCCACCCTGCAGTGGAAAAAGATTAAAGGAGGGCCGCTGATGAACAATGCCGTATGGATATATGCGGAGCACAGAAACGGGCAGATCTTGGAAACATCCCTGGAACTGATCTGCAAAGGAAGAAAAATCGCCGGACAATTACATGAAAAACTGGCCGTCATCCTGGTGGGACATCACGTGAAATCACTGGCCGAATCCATTTCTTCATACGGAATGAACCGGGTTTTGTCAATCGATCATGAAATGCTTTCGCAATACCGTCCGGAAATCCAAACCGCCCTGTTGGCGGAGCTGATCAGGACCCATGACCCCGGAATATTCCTGATGAGTTCCACGGTACTGGCCCGGGACCTTGCTCCCCGGGTTGCGGCAAGGTTAAAAGTAAACCTGGCGACAAACTGCGACAAACTGCAGGTGGGAGAAGACGGCCATCTCCTTCTGACCCGTCTGACCCATCAAAACAAGGTCCACGCCACCATCCGCCTTGTCGGCAAACGACCTCAAATGGCCACGGTTTCACCCGGTATCGCCAAAATAAAAAAAACCGCAACAGCCGGAGATTTTGAGGTGATTTCCCTTGATCCCGCCGACTTCATAGCCCTGGAAAGGGAAAGAATTAAAACCACAAGATTCATCAAGGCAGACCCGAAAACCATCGACATATCGGACGCCGAACTCATCATTACCGGCGGAAGAGGCGCCGGGGACAAAAAGGGCTTTCAATTGATCGAGGATCTGGCAGATGCGCTGAACGCTTCAGTCGCCGGGTCACGTGTTGCCGTCGACAACCAGTGGATCGGCAAAGAACGACAAATCGGGCAATCCGGGAAAACCGTATCCCCTGAATTGATGATCTCCTGCGGTGTATCAGGGGCCGGCGCACACACCTTCGGCATGCGGGACACCAGGACATTGATCGCCATCAATAAAGACAGGGCCGCCCCCATCATGAAGATGGCGGACCTGGGGGTTGTGGGGGACCTTCGCGAAATACTGCCGGAATTGATAAAAAAAATAAGCAGCATCAAAAAAGAGGACCTCAATGAGATTTGATCATCCCGCCACAGATCACTATTTCGGATTTTCCGGACAGGACATGGCATGGGCAATTCTCATCATCGGTTTATCCGTTTTCTGCTATACGCTTTTCAAACGGCTTAAACTGATATGCCGGGGGAGCCCTGACCCCCGGTTTAATGACCTTGGGAAACGAATCCTCAGCCTGGTAAAAAACGGCATCCTCCAGATCCGGCAACCCCGATACCGGATGGCCGGGATACTGCACATTGCCATTTTCTGGGGTTTTGTGGTGTTGGGATTTCACTCCGCCGAACTTGTCATCAGCGGCCTGTGGCCCGGGCACGGTCTCCCGTTCCCGGCGGAAATATTCGGTGCTTTTTACAACAGCGCAAAAAACATCTTCATTCTCGTCGTTCTCGCGGCCTGCACGGTTGCCATTTACCAAAGAGCGGTGGTGAAACCCCGGCGATACCGGGACAGCCGGCAGTTCGAGGCCTATCTGGTTCTTCTTCTCATTATTTTTTTAATGATCACGGATATGCTCTACGAAGGAAGCAAACTGGTTTTGGGCCATGCCGAATCCGGATTTTTACCGGCCGCCCAATTGGTGAAGCCCATGCTCTCCGACATCCGCACGGATTCTTTAAAAACCGTCAACCAGCTTTCATACTGGCTTCACCTGGTCATCTTTTTCTTTTTCCTGAACCTGCTGCCCCGGTCCAAGCATTTTCATATTATGACGGCCCTTCCCAACGTCTTTTTCAGACGTCTTGACAAAGGCGTACTGAAACCGCCAAGCTGGAATGCCCGGGATATGGAAAAACTTGATGAAGCAGGTGTGAATACGTTTGCCGATTTTACGTGGAAACACATCCTGGATTTTTATTCCTGCACCGAATGCGGCCGGTGTACGGACAACTGCCCTGCAAATACCGTCGGCAGGCCGCTTTCCCCCAAAAAGCTGACCATGGACATACGGGACTTCGGATATCAAAACAGTTCCATTTTTACTCGACAGGATTTGGACCGGGTATCGATTCCGGGCCGTGTTATCCCGGATGAAACCTTCTGGTCATGCACGACCTGCGGCGCCTGTGAAGAGGAATGCCCGGTGTTCATCGAGCATATTGATAAGATAACGGAGTTGCGGCGCCGGCGGGTTCTGATGGAAAGCCGGTTTCCCCCTGAAATTGAACAGGTTTACCGGAACATCGAGATTTTCGGTGATGCCTGGGGAACGGGATACGCCTTGAGAAACGACTGGGCCAGAGGGTTGAACATAAAAACCATTCAACAGGATGCGGATATCGACATCCTTTTCTGGGTGGGATGCGCCGGTGCGTTTGAGGCCCGTTCCCAACAGGTCGCCGTTGCCTTCTCAAAGATCCTGAAAGCAGCCGATGTAAACTTCGGCATACTGGGAACGGAAGAAACCTGCTGCGGTGACTATGCCAGGAGAACCGGCAATGAATACCTGTTCCAGATTCTGGCAAAAAAAAACATCCATACCTTTGAGAAGTATAACATTCGAAAAATCGTCACCACCTGCCCCCACGGGTATAATACCCTTAAAAATGAATACCCCCGGTTCAACGGGAAATTTGAAGTCGTTCATGCAACGGATTTTACACTTGAGCTTCTCACCCGCAGGAAATTAAATTTGACCGGAGAAATCAATAAAACCGTTGTCTGGCATGACCCCTGCTACCTGGGGCGGCACAACGGAATTTATGAAACACCGAGAAAAATACTGTCCCTCATTCCGGGGGTATCGATTACCGAAGCGGACAAGTCCAAAGACAGGGGTTTTTGCTGCGGCGGCGGCGGTGGGCATTTCTGGATGGAATCTTCCGGCCGGCGGATGAACCATGCCAGAGCAGAGCAGCTTATCGAAAAAAAACCGGATGCCGTCGCAACGGGGTGCCCGTATTGCCTGATCATGCTGGAGGACGGCATCGAGTCAAATGAGATGAAGGCACGGGTTTCGGTGAAGGACATCGTCGAGATCGTGGCAGAGGTGTTGTGATGGAAATGGTTGTCTGTGTAAAACAGGTTGCTCATATTTATGTTCAGAACGGGTACGATGCCGGTACCAAAGACATTGTGAGCGAAGGTCTGGTTCACATAATCAATCCCCACGACGAAGTTGCCGTGGAAGAAGGCATCCGGTTGAAAGAAAAAGTCGGCGGTACGGTGACCGTAATTACCATGGGCCCGGAAAGATCCGAATCCACATTGAGATGGTGCCTGGCCATGGGAGCGGACAAGGCTGTTCATGTGATTGGAAAAACGGGGAAAAACCCGGGTCCCTGGCAGACGGCGTCGGTTTTAGCCGACGTTATCAAGCAAAAAAAAGCCGATCTGCTTTTTTTCGGTAAAAAAGCCGTGGATGATGAAATGGGGGTGGTGGGTACTTTTGTTGCGGAATTGCTGGATCTTCCCGTGGTGACCGCTGTTACCGGGATTGTATCCGTAAATCCGGGCCATGTCGTGGTTCAACGGGCATTGGAAAGGGGAAGCCGGGAAGAGGTTGTCTGTTCCCTTCCGGCGGCCCTGACAGTGGATAAATCGATGAACCATCCCCGATACCCGACGTTTCCCGCCAGGAAAACAGCGCAAACAAAGCCCGTGGAAAAAATCGTCCCGCTGCATGAGGCTGCTGTCTTTGATGATATGACAATCAACACGATCCGGCTGGCACCCCCGAAATTAAGGCCCAAAAAAATATTGTCGCCGGACAGCAGTCTCTCTGCCGCCGCCAGAATCAATTTTGTCATGACAGGCGGTATGAATCGTAAAAACGGGGGAACCGTCGACGGGGACCCCGGGCAGATGGCTGCCGGTATTTTTGATTTTTTAAAAGAAAAACAGGTGATCGGATCGTAAAAACAGGGGCCGTCAGCCCGGAATAATTCATGCTGATAGCATACGGAAACGAGAAGGGTTGTTTTTAAACACCTTTTCTGATATAGGCGATTTTATCTTGAACCACCCAATAAATATCCGGATATATGATAAAAATCAAAGTTTACGCACCGCCGTTCTGCAGCTTTAAACATATTGATGAAAACGGATATATGACGCTGCCGGAAGGTGCGGTATTAAATGACGTCTATAAAAAGCTCCGCGTACCGTTTCCGTTTCGAAAAATCATGTTTGCATCGGTCAATTACAAGGGTGCTGGTTTGAAGGAGAAGTTGAAGGACGGGGACGTGGTCAGCTTTTTTTCGGGTTTGGCCGGGGGTTGATAGGATCTTGCCGCTTTTAACCATCTTATGGGGGAGGAGAACATGAAAGGATACATGGGGAAAGTATTGAAGGTCAACCTGACCACCGGTGGTATTGAAACGGAAGAGATACCCGATACGGTATATGAAAACTTTTTATCGGGCGTCGGGCTGGGAGCGTACTATCTGTATAAGCACATTCCTGCAGATGCGGATCCATTGGGGCCGGACAATATTCTGGGGTTTGTCAGCGGCCTGCTCACGAATACCGGAAGCCTGATGACGGGACGGTGGATGGCGGTCTGCAAATCTCCCTTAACCGGCGGATGGGGAGACGCCAACTGCGGGGGTACCCTTGCACCCTCAATCAAGCAGTGCGGCGTGGATGCGATTTTCTTCACGGGCATATCTTCAAAGCCGGTATATCTCTACCTGGATAAGGAAACCGCGGAGTTAAGGGATGCCTCCCATGTGTGGGGAAAAGATGCCGTGGAAGCCGAAGAGATCCTGCAGAAAGAATGCAAAACGAAAAAGACCCCCACGGTTGCGGTCATCGGACAGGCCGGTGAAAACAAGTCCCTGATTTCCGGCATCGTCAATGATGCCGGCAGGATATCCGCAAGAAGCGGGGTCGGGGCCGTCATGGGGTCCAAGCGGTTAAAAGCCGTTGTGCTGAACGGATCCGGAAGAACCGGGATCCATGACAGTGAGGGCATGAAAGCCTACAGCAGGGAATTTGCGCAAAAAACGAAAAATGCGAATTTACCAAAATTTTTCAAGGGATATATTTTCCCCATCATGGGAAAGCTCCAGGCCATGCAGAAAAGTGTCGCACCGGGTGACGGCATGCTGGCAGCCATGGTCAATAAGAAATTCGGCACCATCGCCGTGAACACCATGGGACTTCCCAACGGAGACTCCCCCGTGAAAAACTGGAGCGGGTCGGTAAAAGATTTTAAGTTCAAAAAATATAAGAAATTAAACCCGGATCATATCGTGGCGAGGGAAACCCGGAAATATCACTGCAGTTCCTGTGTCATCGGCTGCGGTGGAATGTGCAATATAAAAGATGTCAGAGACGGCAAATATGCGCATACCCATAAGCCGGAATACGAGACATGCTCTTCCTTTGGCTGCGGGATCCTGAACAATGATCTGGATGCCATATTTTACATCAACGAGATGCTCAACCGCGCGGGCATGGATACCATATCGGCGGGCAATACCGCGGCCTTTGCCATCGAATGTTTCGAAAACGGGCTCATCACGGAAAAGGATACGGGCGGCATTACATTGAAATGGGGAGATGCCGATGCCGTCATTGCGTTGTTGGAAAAAATGATTATACGGGAAGGCATCGGTGATTTGCTGGCGGACGGCGTAAAATCCGCCTCCAGGAAACTGGCGCGAAACGGCGAAAAATTCGCCGTTCATGTGGGAGGTCAGGAGCCCGGCATGCATGATCCCAAGATGGACCCTCTGCTGGGGGTCCATTTCAGTGCGGATCCCACACCGGGAAGACACACCATCGGCGCCGGGGTTTACTACAATATCATGCACCTGTGGAAAGAGGTCTCCTGGGCCCCGGAAGTAAAGAAACATCCCAAATCGGAAGACTATGTCCCGTCCGATCAGGAAGCCTTAAAAAGCGTGGCCATGTCCGCGTATAAAGAGATTACCGATGGTGCCGGCGGATGTTTTTTCGCGCAGATATTGGGCGTTGATCACTGGAATTTATTTAAAATGCTCAATTTTGCCACCGGCTGGGATCTCTCGGCGGATCAATACATGGAAATCGGCAAAAGGATCCAGACGGTGCGCCAGTTGTTCAACATTAAACACGGCATTCAGCCCAAAAATTTTATAATGAAAGGCCGCGTTAAAGGGGACCCGCCGTTGACCGGGGGTGCGTTAAAGGGAATCACCCTGCCCATTGAAGAGATGGTCCGGCTGCACTGGAAAAATTTCGGATGGGATGAAAACACCGGCATTCCCGAAGAAAAAATCGTCAGAGAGTTGAATATCGACAAATTGACTGCATAGGTCCAAAAAAACCGGAGGAAAAAATGATAGACCGGCAAAAAGAATTTTCCGGCGCCGGCAAGGTACGCAAGGGATATGAGCTGAACGCCGAAGCGCTGCAGGCTTACATGGCTGAAAACGTCGAAGGCTTTAAAGGCCCCATTGAAATCAAACAGTTCAGAGGGGGACAGTCCAATCCCACCTATCAGATCATTACGCCGGATAAAAAATATGTGCTGCGCCGAAAACCCATGGGAAAACTTTTGAAATCCGCCCATGCTGTTGACCGGGAATACCGGGTGATCACGGCGCTGGGCCAAACCGACGTGCCGGTGCCGAAAACCCATGCCCTGTGCACGGATGATTCGGTTATCGGGAGCTGGTTTTATATCATGGATTATGTGGACGGCCGCATATTCTGGATTTATGAAAATACGCCGTTTGAAGAACGGGCCGTCCTGTTCGATGCCATGAACGAGGCCATTGCCAAACTCCACATGGTGAATTACAAGGCCATCGGGCTTGAGGACTATGGGAAAAAAGGAAATTATTTCGCCCGGCAGCTTTCCCGCTGGACAAAACAGTATCGTTTGTCCGTGGACAAAGGATATCCGCCCATGGATGAACTCATAGACTGGTTGAATAAAAACATCCCCGAAGATGACCAGACCACCATTGTTCACGGGGACTATCGTATTGACAATATTATTTACCACCCCCAAAGGCCGGAAATCCTGGCCATCCTGGACTGGGAAATATCCACCCTGGGCAATCCCATATCGGATTTCTGCTATCACTGCATGAGCTGGCGAATGCCGGCCGGTGATGGAAGGGGACTGGCCGGGTTGGACTTAAAAGCCCTGAACATCCCTACCGAAGAAGAATATGTGGCAGCCTATTGCCGGAGAACCGGGGTAACGTCCATTGAAAACTGGAACTATTACATGGCGTTTAACCTGTTCCGGGTTTCAGCCATCGTATTCGGGATTAAGGGCCGTGTAAAGGACGGCACCGCGGCCAGCAAGCAGGCCAGGGAAACCTCGGCCCTGGCCGAACCCTTGGCGGACCTGGGACTGGAGCAAGCCAAAAAGGCTTGAAAACAGGCTGGGAGGATGCATGTGAAGTACGTTCATTTCGCACGGTTAATCGGCAACCCGTGTTTCAGATTCCAGTTGAAGGATGTAGATGACATCCGCCAACCCGATTTTACCGTCTTCGTCAACATCGGCATCCGGATTTACACTGCCTTCGGCAATTCCGTTTAATATTTTGATCGCCTTGATGGCATCGGCCAGATCAACGACGAAACTGCCGTCCACATCCCCCTTAAGAATGGTGATGTCGATGGAAACCGGATCCCACGAATCCACGGGTATACCGTCTTCGTCTGCATCCAGTATGGCCTGGGCCTGAAAGGTGATAGTGGTATTACCGACTTTTTTGGGCATAAAACTCACCGTCACGATATCTGTTTTCGAAACGGTATCAACACCGGCGACATTGCCCGACCGGGTAAGCCCCAATACCAGGATGCCCGGCATGTCGTCCTCGAGGGCGGATCGAAGCAGCGTTGGGGTTGGGGGGTCATCGCTGTTGAACAGATCCCCCTCGGTGACCTTGTACTGAACCGGCGTACCTGATCCGATTTCCACCAGCTCAAGAAACTGGGGGTCATAGACCAGGTCACAGGCGATGCCGAACGCATCATAAACCGCATCCACCGCCACCGTGACACCGAACTCCCGTCCTTTGAGTTGCCGGGTGTCGGCATTCAATGACAGGACTGTTCCCCATGCGGTCCCGCCGGACACCAGGCTGAAAATGATGAGAAGTAAAAGGGGCCATACTGCTTTTATGTTGCCTCTTTCCATGATGCTGCTCCGTTTCCCATTAATTTTGTACATTTATTTTAAAAGAATATGACCCCACCTGGCCTGCCAGACCGGCCATGTTGATGCAGATCTGGTGTTCGCCGTTCGACAGTTTCGTGGTGTCCAGTATGTACGTATAGGGCGACTGGGCATACTCCTCCTCGTCCGTGCGTTCATTGTCCACGAACATGACGATTTCATAACGGGCGTTATTGAAATTCTCCAGGCTTTCCGGATCAACCTCAATGATTAAGGGCAGATCTCCGGACACCTTTCTCACCCCGGCCATGTGCTTGCCGCCCTTGCCCCGTACCGAGAATTTGGGTATGACATTCTGGGCCCTGGGGATCAGGTAGTAGGATGAAACACCCTGGTTCATTCGTTTTAACGCGCCGGATCGCACCTTGCGGGCTGAGATAATCCCCGGAAGACCGGTTGCGGATTTTTCCGAAATACCGGCCTGGTATGATTCATATCCGGATATGCCGCGCTCCACGATAACGGCGTTGACGGGAAGCCCGAAAGCGGTGATGAACACGTGGCTGCCGGGTTGATCCATCACCTTTATCGTACCGGTGGCATCCAGGCCATCCCAGAAGACCGTATGCTTGCCCACGTCCTTTGGCGTCCAGTTCAGAATGGTGGCTAAAAGCGGCCCCTTGTGAACACCCGCCCGGATATTCACACGCACCGGAACGGGCACCGAATAAGACAATTCATATCCACCGCCTGAAGGAATCATGCTGTCCAACCGGATGTCGACAATTTTTCCGCCGGAGTACGACGTGGGATCGTAAACGGTTTCATTTCCATTTTCATCTGTCGCCGATATCGTAAACAGGTAGGCCTCATCCGGAACTGCGGTACCTGTATCGTCGGTCCCGTCCCAGAATACCGTGTTGACGCCCGCAGGCCTGTCAATTCCGTCAAGAAGCCGGCGGATTACCTGGTAATCAGGGGTATGTACCAGGACCGTAACCCGTGCTTTGACGGAAAGTCGAAAAGATATTCCGACGTTTTCATTTTGACCCAGCACCTTCTTATCCATGCTCACGTCGTGAACCAGCGTACCGGCCGATGAAACCGGCACGGCAAATACAATCGCCAAAACGCACAGCATCAATCCCCTTATCCCTGTTGATAAAGCTGCCGCCATTCTCATAGCTGTCTCCCTGATTATTTTATTTAACCCAGCAAGGGTACATGCATGTATGTTTCATGTCGGTTAATTGGCGTTCTTTTTTTTCCGCTACGGATACGATCCATAATTCCTTGTTCCCCGTTCTGTTGGATACGAACACGATTTCTCCGCCATCAGGACTCCATGACGGCTCGCCGTCATAGGCGGAACTGCTCGTCAGGCGGGTTTTCTCCCCACCGGGAAACGCGATCATCCAGAGATCATAGTTGCCTTCCAGGTTGGATGTGTAGGCAATATGTTTACCGTCCGGGGACCAGGCCGGCCAGAAGCTGTCTGCCTGATCCTGGGTAAGAGCTGTAAACTTTCCGGTATCCAGCGTGATAACCCCGATCTCCTCCACAACTCCCAGTAACCTGTCCCGGTTAAACGTTGCACAGGCAATCATTGTACCGTCCGGTGAATAAGACGGGAATGACCGCATGGGCGGATGTGAGGAAACCCGTTCCGGTGCACCCCAGCCGCTGTCCCCTCTTTTTATGCGCCAAATTTCTCCTGAATCCTTGGGCAGGGCCCGGTATTGGACAAAGGCCAACTCATTGCCATCCGGGGACCAGGCCGGTTCTGCATAAGTTCCCTTGGGAAGGGGCAACAGGCGTTTCACACCGGATGCCGGGTCCATGATCCATATCCGCCGTTTTTCTCCGATAAAAGCCAGTTCCCGCCCTTTCGGACCCACTGCCGGATGCCGTTCCACCTCCGGGAAATCGGTAAGCCGCACCGGGCCCATGATACCGGGTTTCATGATCCAGAGGTCCCATCGGCCTGAAACATTTGCCGAAAACACGATGTCTCCCGTGGAAATCCGTTCCGCAAGAACCGGCAGGCAGGTCAAGCACACCGACAACATAATCAAAACACAAAACCATGTCCTCGTGTTAAATCGACCTTTTGTATTTCTGCTCACTGTTTCCTGTCGTTTCATTATTCTATGCCGCCGATCCAAATACCAGTTGTTCGATCCTTTTTTTTACCGCGCCCAAATATTCGCTGTGGGCCGGTTGAACATCCCTGAACCCCCGGGATATGGTCAAGGATTTTCCGGATATTGTCTGTATGAACAATATCCAGTTGCGCAGCGGGTTTTCCCGTCGCCATTTTTCCCGGTACAGCCTGACTTCCGAAATTTGGGAAAACGCATACACCCCGGATTTTGAAAAAAAACAAAACCGGATCTCTTCCCGGATCTCTTTTTTCACCGTATCCACGAAAAGGGTAAACGAAAAACACTGCGTCATCAACACACCGGCGATTGCCCCGCCAAGCCACACAGCCGAAACCATCATCATATACCGGTCAATCCCCCATGCCGGATTGATTTCTTCCAGAAAAAACAGGCCCGGCGCCGTTCCGACAAAACAGACGATGACAAAGGGCATGCCGACTCGCCAAAAAAGGGACATGCCGGTATTTAATCGCAATACGCCCTGACGGTCTTCGATACCGGGCAGATCGGGCAATTCGGTTTTGCCGCCACCTGTATTTTTTACGAAGTTTACAAGTCTTCGTTCCCGTTTCTCCTTGATGAAAACGGTTGCAGCCAAAACCAGGAACCCCGCCAGAATCGTCACGGCAACGAATTCGTCCCGCAGGTACGCCGTGTTCAGTACGGCCTGTCCGGGATCACGGGGATCATAATACACGGTAATGGCATCGCCTCTTTTGTACCGGTATTCGATATCCCCATATGTTTTCAGGGACCGCTCCTTTATGTGATACCGCATACCGGTGTAGGATCTTCCATCCACCGAATACCGGTATTCCAGGTAATACCGCTGCCCCGCAGCTTCGTCCCACCATCCGTTGATGTCCACCCGGACCACTTCGGCCTGAACGGGCAGCCATGTTTTTTGCACCCGGTACTGGTCTATTATCTGACCTGATACCAGAATAAAGGCAAGGCCAAAGAAAAATACGGCAACCCCGAATATGGGGGTCAGCCGGGTATGTGTTTTCTCATTGGGATTCAAAGTGTATCCATCCATCTTAAGAAATCAGATGCCAGGGATCTGAAGCCTGGACACCGACTTCTGACTTCCGTCATCCCGTGGTCAATAAAACAAGGGGACCGATGGGCTGATTGATTTCATAAAACGTCTGTTCATAAGTAAATCTCCATATCCCGACCGTTCCCTTGATAGCGCCGCTGACACTGCCGGAAAAGGTCAGCTCCAGCTTGCCCCCGCCGGCGCCGCCGCTGCCCTCAATGCACAGGGCCACTCCGCCCGTAATACCACCGGAGACATAGGCCTTGAACCATCCGGCCTCTTTTTCCTCCATGGCAAGACCGAACATGGCTTCCACGGTAACACTGCCGTTGATGCATCCCTTGCCCACATATCGGTCGGCGCAATTATCCGTACTGCCGGAAAGGCTTCCGCCGAACCCCCATGAAACCTGGGCAACGAGACCCACAAATCCCTTGGAATGGAAAACAAAGACATCCACATCCCAGCCGATGCCCCAGGGGGTTGAAATATAGCCGGTATCGCCACTCCACGTGATACTCAGGCTCAGTTCACTGTCCGTGCGGTATTTACCGGGGTACTTGCTGTTTTTCGGACAGCATTTTTTACATTTTTTATAATTGAACGCCACGGTGGGCTCACCCATCCGTTCGGCCAGGAATGCCGGCAAATACTTTTTCAACAGGGTTCCGTCAAAAGAAAAGGACATACCGGAGCAGCTTTCCGTGGCGGTTCCCCTGGGATCCACATACCGCAACGGGTTGGACATGGCATATTCGTACAGGTTCATCCCGTCGATAAATCCCTTGGGATCAGGATTCATGAACCGGCCCAAGGCGGGGTTTAAATAGCGGGCACGGTAGTAGTACAATGCCGACTCGACATCGTACCGTCTGCCGGTGAAGAGATAGGGGTTTCCCTTGACGGAAGCGGCAACTGGTGATCCGGCCTCATCGTAAACGGTCACCTTTCCATAGGGATTATATATATAGGATTCGACAAGGTTTCCCGTCGAATCCGTCAACGCCGCGGTAGACCCCAGGATATCCGCGTGATAATAATAATCCTGGCCGGAACGATTCATCATCACCGGCTCGTCCAGCCGTAAACCGTACACATAATAAGCCGTGGTGACATTGTTGACTCGTTCCTCGATAACCCGACTGTCATCGTAGATAAACTCGGTGGTCACCCCTCCGACGGTTTTTTTCACCCGCCGGTTAAAAGCGTCCACCGTATATTGGGCGATCACCTGTGAGTCCGACTTCCGGGTTATTTTTATCAGTTGATTTTCATAGTCATAGGTATAGGTGTTCACACCATCATCAACCAGATTGCCGTTGGAATCATATACATGGGTGACACCGCCCACGGCCGTGTATTGACTCATGGAGTTGACGGTACGGTTTTGGGGCACGGCATTTTCGGCAACGGTGGTCCAGTTGCCCAGGCTGTCCAGTGTGTAATCCTTCTGAAAATCGGGAGACTCGATCTGGTTTGACGGATTCAGCGCACCTCTTTTGAACCGGGTCAACCGCTGGGCATCGTCATACTCATACTGTTCCGATTTCGAAGGATCACCCGTCCTGCTGGTGAACAGGCGGTTTCCTTCCTTGTCATAGCCATAGTCAAACCCGAGAAATTCGGTTTCCCCGTTGCGGTGGGATACACCGGTCACCCACCCGTTGGCATTGTAATCGTACCGGATATTCAGTCCATTGCCCAGGGCCCTGTTCACGGGACGCCCCAGGGCATCGTAGGTATATTCGGCCACATTGATTTCGGATATGGTGTGGTCAATACTCGCGATCTTGTCGCGCAGCGTGAACGTCTCGGTGAAACTTGCACCAGAGGGATAATTGATGGTCCGTGTCCGGTTGATCACGTCGTGGGAATAGGTTACGGTCGTGCCGTTCTGGTCCGAGGACGTAATCCGGCCCGCGGCGTCATACGTCACCGTCACCGTACCGTAAGCATTGGTCCCGGTTAACAGCCTTCCCAGTTTATCGTAAGTATAATCGTAACGATAATCTTCAATACCGTCATTGCCGTAATAATGGCGCGTGACAATACGGCCTACCTCGTCCCGGTCAAAGGTGATGACGTCACCGTTCTGATCCGTCTTTGAGATGATCCTGCCTGCTGCATCGTAGGAAACCCACTTGGACGTCCCGTTGTCGTAGGTGATGGTGGTCAGGCGATTGGCGTCATCGTAGGCATAGGTGGTTTGGGCGCCCTTTGCATCGGTCATTTTCACCATATTGCCCACTTCGTCAAATTCCAGGCTTGAGGAATTATTCAACGGATCCGTAACCTTCACCAGGCGGTTCAGGGCATCATACTCGTTTTTCGTGACCTTTCCACGGCGGTCCGTCACCTCGACGAGGTTGTAATTGGCATCGTATGCATAGGACGTGGTGTTACCCAGGGCGTCGGTCAGGATCTCGGGCTTGTTGAAAGCAGTGTACGAAACAGTCTGAAAATTACCGTCCGCAGCCGTGATCTTTGTCTTGTTGCCGCTGTTGTCATACTCATAGGCTTCAAACAGCCCCGTGGTGTCCCCCACCGTAGCCATTCGATTCAATTGATCGTAGGTATACGTAATCACGTTGCCCGTGACCGTGGTATACGATGTCTTGTTTCCGTTTTCATCGTAAGTATAGGTCTTGGTCTCACCCAGGTCATTGGTCTGGGAAATCACTTGGCCCCTGAAATTATATTCATAAACGGTTGTTTCTCCCAGGGCATTGGTTTCCGAGACCTTTCGGCCGAGGCAGTCATAGGTATAGACCGTTACAATATCATCTTCGTCGGCTTCAGGAGCGGTGTCGCCGATTTTGACAATGGTCTTGACCGGTTTGTTGACCGCGTCATACTCGAAATACGTGACGTGGCCGTTGGGATCGGTGATTTTCGTCCGGTTTCCGTTGGCGTCGTATTCGTAGGAAATGGTCTGGTTCAGGGGATTTGTTTCCGTGAGAAGGTTGCCCGCAGCATCATAGGTGTAGGACCAGATCTTGGACCGGGCGTCGGTTTTGGTCAGTTTTCGTCCTGCAGGATCGTAGGTATAGGACGTGGTGTTGCCCAGGGCATCGGTTTCGGTAATCACCTGGTTCCGGCTGTTGTATGTCCAGGACGTGGTATTGCCCAGGGCGTCCGTCCTGCTCAGCATGTTTCCCACGGCATCGTAGGTAAACGTGACGGTATTGCCGTCGGCATCGGTCTGGCTGATTTTCCGGCCTTCGGCATCATAAGCAAATGTGGATGTATTGCCGCTGTAATCCGTGGCCGTGATCCGATTTCCTTCTCCGTCATAGGTAAAGGTTGCGTGATTGCCCAGGGGGTCTTCGATATCGACAATTCTGCCCATGAGATCGTAAGTATTGGTCCAGGTGTTGCCACGGGCATCGGTCTTTGTCAGCAGACGGCCAAGGGCATCGTATGTCATGACCGTTTCGTTTCCATCCGGATCGATGATTTTGGTCTGGTTTCCGGATGCATCATACTCGTATGTAAATGTATACCCTTCTCCGTCGGTTTCCGTGAGAACCTGCCCTTTTTCGTTGTACGTCATGGTGGTGGTACAGGACAGGGGGTCGGTAATGGTGACGAGGTTGCCGTTTTCGTCATAGGTATTGGTCCAGATGTTGCCACGCGGATCCGTGATGGTGGCGATCTTCTGAAACCTGGGGTCATAGGTGTAGGTGGTGACGTTTCCCAAAGGATCGGTCTCGGTGAGAATCTGGCCGAATTCATTGTAGGTATAATGCCGCTCTCCGCCGTTGGCGTCGGTTATCTTGAGCGGCCGAACATCAGCGTTGATCTGGGTGAGTTCTTCGGAACCGTCCGGAAAAACGGTTTTCACCATGTTGCCGTTGGCGTCAAAATAATACGTGGTCGTATTGCCCAGGGGATCGGTTTTTGTGGTATAATCGGTAAAATATACGTACGTGTAGAGCGCACCGGGTCTGCCGTAAGAGGAAACGCGATCCCTATCATCGTAAGTCACGACATACGTGACGTTGCCGTTTTTGTCCGTGACGGAAACCAGGTTATGCTTCAGGTCATAGGCGTATGTGATGTCATAATTTAAGGGATCCGTCACCTTGACGAGATTGTCGTCAGCATCATAGGTATAGGTCCATACCCGGTTCAGCGAATCCGTGACCGTGACGATCTTGTCGTTTGTTCCGTATGTAAATGCCACCGATCTGGCGGTGGCGCTGCTGGAGACGGTAAGCAGTCGAAAATTTCCGTCATAGGTAAAATCAAGGGTATTGCCGTTAATGTCCTCAATGATGGTGAGGTTGCCGTTTTCGTCAAACACGTACGACGGTCTTAAAAATCCTGCCGAACACGCCGTGCAGTTGAGTGAATAGGTTCCGTCCGGGTTTTCCACCAGGGTGTCGGTCACTGCCGGGGACGTGGGTGTATACGATCCATCCGGATTTTTTACGAATTCCAGGCGAATCCCGTTTTCCTGCCGGATAATGACGGTGGTTCCGGTGTCATCCCTTGTCTTAATCAACTTTACCGTGAGGCTTGAGACCCATCCGTACCCGAAAGGACCGTTATACCTTTCCTGGGAATGGTAGGTTCGGGAAAGCTTCAGCGTCGGCCCCACGCCGGCGATTTCAAAATCCACGAATCCCAGCACAAAATCGCCGGACTTCAGATAAACCGGGGAACCGGTGCCCTTTGACTTGCAGGTGTTGTTGCAGTCCGGCTTGCATTTCGGCGGATCCGGCGGCGGATCGGGGGGCGGATCATCCGGCGGCTCAGGAGGCGGATCCGGCGGAGCAGGGTCTGGTGGATCCGGCGGACCCGGATCAGGACCCGGCGGACCGGGAGGGAGAGGCGGTGAGAAATTGGTCGTGTTGTGTCCCGAATCCCAGGCCGTATCCGCGGCCCAAATGTGTCCGGGCTGCAAAAATATGCCCCCCAGGCCAATCAGAAATAAGACAAGCAGTACCGCTTGTAATGTTTTTTTCCCTTGCATCAGGCACTCCTTCAATTAGTAAAAAACAACCATCAGTGCATTGCCTTCATCCGACGCATTGCCCTCGGCGTCCGTTGCGATGAGTTTGATTCGATAAACACCCGGGGGCACATAATCCCCGTCCTTGTTTTTTCCATCCCACAATATCTCGTTGCCGGTACCTTCAGGCACATCGGTTTGGGTGATGGACCTGACGATATAATTGGATTCATCATAGATGCTTGCCGTAACGTCTGCGGTTTTTGACAATGTAAATGAAAACGTGGCGGAATTTGTCTCATCATAGGGACGGGCATCCGGGTTCAGATACCCGGGAGATACCGTCACATCGCTTAATACCGGCTGATTGTTGACGATAATGGCGTTATCCGGCAGGTCCCATGCCATGGGTGCGATGACGTAATTGCCCGGTTCCACCAGGTTGCCCGTATCGTCCGTCCCGTCCCAAACCGCCACGTAGGATCCGGCTTTCTGCGGTTTGCGCAGCATCAGTGTCTTGACCCGTATGCCGGCCCCGCTGGTAAACGGCGAGATATAGATGGTCACTTCCGATTTACGGTCCAAGGTGTACCGGAAGAAATTGGTTTCAGCACTGAAGGGGTTAAACGACGCCGGATATACCGTGGACGGCGTGTTTCTGGTGGTGCTCACATTATTGGTCAGGTCATACACGAACTTGACACCCCCAACCTCATATTCGATCACGTACAGGTACACACCGGATCGAACGATATTTCCCGCATCATCCCTGCCGTCCCAGGGATCGGCATAAAAACCCACGGACCGTATGGATCTATCCACCAGGGTCCGAATCACCTCACCCACCCGGTTTTTAATCAGAACCGTAACCGTGGTATTGTCGGCGGTGAGCACCATGTTAATGAAAACCGGACCGGCTGCCGGATCAAACATATCATCACTCAACGTCGCCGTGATGCCGGCAGATACATTCACGTTCACCGTGTCCGTATCCCGGAGGCCGGTGTTGTCGGTGACCCGGAGGACGGCGTTGTATTCTTTCGGCACGGCATAGGAATAAGATGTCGTTGCGGTGGTGGAAGACGTATAATCATAGGTTCCATCGCCGTCAAAATCCCACTCATATAGGACGATGCTGCCGTCCGGATCGGTCCCGGTCCCGGTGAATTGCACATCCAGGGTGGCGGTCCCGTTTACGGGATCCGCAAACGCCGAGGCCGTGGGTGAATCAGCCGTTTTGGCCTGGATCACCACGGTATCGGTCCCGGTCTTTCCCTGGTCGTCGGTTACCCGAAGCATGGCGGTATAACTGCCCGGTTCACTGTAGATATGCGGTGTTATGCCGGTGGTGGAAGATTCGAATTCATAAATTCCGTCATTGGTGTAATCCCATTCGAACTTTCGGATAAACCCGTCTGTATCGCTGCCGAATCCTTCAAGCGTCACCGTCAGAGGTGCATTGCCTTCCGACGGATTTGCCGACGCAAAGGCCTGGGGTGCACCTTCGTCAAGCGGGGGCAGCACCGTTATGACGGCCGACGCCGAATGCGATAGGTTTCGATTGTCAATAACCGTGAGGGTGGCCGTATAGGTTCCGGGAACATTGTACGTATGGGTGACGGTATCGGTGATCCGGGTGGACCAGACCGGTGACCCGTCTCCGAAATCCCAGTTGAAATATTCGATAGTCCCGGTGGGGCTGTAGCCGTTCGAAACAAAATAAACGGTCATCGGAACGCGGCCGGTCGTCGGGTATGCCGCGGGAAGGGCTTCGGGAAAGATCCCCGCCCTGATCATCACGGTGTCCGTATCTGAATTGCCGTCGTCATCGGTGACGCGGAGAGTGGCTTCATATTCCCCGGTCAGGGGATATGTATGGCTCGTGTCGCCGTTTTCAGCGGATGAGAAATAATCCGCAGCCGGCAGAAAACCGGCAATACCGGTGGGGTAGTAGAATCCGGTAATCCGGCGAAGGATGGTGCCGTCAAAAGACATGACAACCACCTGGTGGGCGTACTGATCCACGACCCACACGGATTCTCCCGCCGGTGGAATGTAGGTCGAATACGGACGGTTGAACCCGCCGATCCGGGTTGTGATCCTGTCGCAATCTTTTGCCACGCGATCAACCCGGGCACCGTAGTATTCCGCCACCCAGACCGATTGATCCGACGGATTCACGGATATATGGTGGGGATGGTCAAATCCGCCGAGGGCTTTATGATACATGCTGGCATCCAGTGCATTGCATTTCCAGTATCCCACAAGTCCGTCTTCGGACCCGGTCAGTTCGGCATCCTTGTTCGCATCGATCTGTGCCTGACTTCGTGCGACATTCCAGATTCTTACGTCATCGATGGTTCCGTTCCAGAAATTGCCCAGATAAGTGTTAAAGGCATCGAAATCCGCACCGATAAGGGCGTCGCTGTTGCCGAAATCCAGGGTAACGGAAACGGGTTGAACATCTCCGTACGGTACCCCGTTCACATAGCAGGTCAGCGTATCGGCATCAGCGTCATGCACAACAGCGACATGGTAAAAGGAACCATCATCAAAATTCATACCCGGTTCGGAAAAAAATACATCTACCCCGTTATCAAGTATCACATAGATGGTATTTGAATTGGAAAAACCGAAATACAGTTCGTTCTCACCGGAATTATTGCCCCTCATGAAAACGGCGCGATCAGTGACGCTTGTGCTTTTTACCCATGCCTCGATGGTAAAGCTTTGTACATCCAAAGCGGGATCGGACGGAATCTGTACGTAGTCATACCAACCGTCCATGACCAAGCCGCCGGACACTTGGCCGTCGGCTTCGGCAGTGTCCCCGCTGATTCTTCCCAAAAGGGCAAAGGGACCTGAATCCGGGGTATAGGTATCCGCCGTATGGTATCCGTCCGGAATATCGGGGGAAAGCTTGACAACCCGATTATTATTATAGTCCGCCACCCAGACCGAGCCATCCGACTGATCCACCGTTACCCATGTGGGATTGTAAAAACCGCTGACCCGGACGAGTTCGGTTCCATCGGATGACAGCTTCACCACCTGGTGGTTGTATTCGTCCGCCACCCAGACCGAGTTGTCCGAGCTGTCCACGTCAAGCCCATGGGGGCGATTAAATCCGCCCGTACGGGCCAGTTCCACGCCGTCCGATGACAGCTTCACCACCTGATAATTGTATTGGTCCGCCACCCAGACCGAGCCGTCCGAAGGGGTGACGGCTATACCGAGAGGATCATTGAATCCTCCCACACGATAGATTTCACCGCTTCCGTCGGCCTTCAGCTTGACCACCTGATCATTCAAACAATCCGTCACCCAGGCGCTGGCATCATTCGGATCAACAGCTACCCAGCGCGGATTGTAAAAACCGGTAAGGGTTTTGTCCAGGTCATACCCCTCAAAACGATGCACCAGGTGATTGCCATGGTCAACGACCCAGACCACCGGGTTGCCGAAGGACCATTCATACAAAACAATATCACCGTCCGGGTCTGAAGAACCATCCGCATCAAAAAAGACCGTCAGGGGGACATCACCCGCGTCTGGGTCGGCATTGGCCACTGCCGTGGGCGTACCGGCTGTCTTCACCGTTATCAGCAGGCTGTCCGTATCGGAAAGCCCGTCTGCATCAGTCACCTGAAGTACCGCATTAAAAAGGCCGGGGGAAGTGTAAGCATGACTTGTCACACCGTTATCAGCGGAACTGTAATCATAGGTTCCGTCACCGTCAAAATCCCATTCATACAGGACGATTGACCCGTCATCCGGGTCCAGGCCGGTTCCCGTGAAATTGACGCTCAAGGGGGCATATCCTTCGGTTGCGTCGGCCGCGGCAATTGCCGTGGGGGCCAGTTGGCTGTCGCCCACGGTAACGGTTTTTGACGCGGTTGTTGTCAGCCCGTCATTGTCGGTGACCCGGAAACGGGTTTCATACGTGCCTGCGGTCGTGTAGGTGAAATAGGTCTGTCCCGTGGTTTCCGAAAACCAATCAAAGGCCCCGTCGCCGTCATAGTCCCATTCATACCGGATGATGGATCCGTCGGCATCGCTTGCCGTACCGTTGAGATATACGGTCAGCGGCAGATTCCCGCTGGTGGGAGAAGCATAGTTGTTGGCTACGGGTGGATTTTTTTCAACGGTTACCGTTACACTGCCGTACACATGGTTGCCCAGTGCGTCCTGTACCCGCAGCACCGATGTCCAGGTTCCGCCCAGGTTGTATGTGTGGGAAACCCTGGGCGTAATAGTGCTGGTGTAGTCATAGACGCCGTCACTGTCAAAATCCCATTCATAGGAGACGATATGGTTTCCCGAAGCCAGGCCCGCCACAACGCCGTTTAATGTAACGGCCAGCGGTGCAACCCCCTGGTCCGGGGTTGCGTTGGCCGTCACCGTCACCGGCCCCACATAAATCGCCAGGGAAGAATCATAATCGCTCAAGCCGTCATTATCGGTGACCCGGAAAACAGGATTGTAAATCCCCGGTGAATGATACGTAAAAGACGTGTTGCCGGATGAACCGGATGTATAGTCAACCACGCCGTCACCGTCAAAATCCCACTCGTAAAGCGCCACCGTACCGTCATCGTCCGTGCCCGTTCCGGTGAAAGAGACCGTCAGGGGCACATTTCCCGACGTGACATCTGCCGATGCAGATGCAACGGGCGGCGAATCCGGGCCCTCGTAGGTTCTGTAAATGGACAATCCCTTGGGGAAATAAAATCCGCTGAGCCGGGCAAGTTCCGTGCCGTCTGCAGCCAGTTTTACAATCTGGTGATGGTTATAATCCGCCACCCAGACGCTGCCGTCATCGGGGTTTACCTCCACGTCATGCGGGTTATAAAATCCATCAAGACGTGCGATTTCCGTCCCATCGGGAGTCATCTTGGCAACCTGGTGATGGTTATAATCCGCCACCCAGACCATATCGTTTGATGCGTTGACGCTGACCCCAACGGGATTATAAAAACCGCCCATGCGATGGGCTTCAGAGCCGTCCGGCATGACTTTCACCACCTGGTGTTGGTTATAATCCGCCACCCAGGCCCCGTTATCGGATGGGACCGCGCACACATCCACAGGGGAATAAAACCCATTGTAAATCGTGGCTTTTCGGGTATAGGTGTCAAACTTCCAGTAACCCACAAGTCCGGGTTCAGCCCCGGTGAGGGGAGTGTCTTTGCCGGACGCGATCTCTGCTCCGGTTCTGGCCGTATTCCAGAACCGGACATCATCGATGACACCGGGCCAGTAACGGCCCGGGCTGCCGTTAAAACTGTTAAAGTCCGCACCGATGGCAATGTCGCTGGACCCGAATTCCAGGGTTGTGGATACGGCTTGAACATCGCCGTATTGAGTGCCGTCCACGTAACAGGACAGTTCGCCCTTGTCCGCATCATAGACCAGGGCCACGTGATGAAACAAACCATCCTGAAAATTAACAGAACCGTAAAAATATGTATAGATCCCGTTTAACCGGCATTCAATTGTCGTCATCCAATAAACGCCGAGGTACAGTTCATCTCCACCCGCATCGTTGCCCCGCATGAATATGGCGTTGGTACTTGTGTTGGAACCTTTCACCCAGGCCTCCACCGTAAAGCTCTGGACATCAAAAACCGGCGCACAGGGAACATGGACATAATCTCCGCTGCCGTCCATGGCCATTCCTCCGGACAAGCGCCCGGCAGTAATTTCCGAATTATCCATCACCAGGCCGTCGTTTCCGTTGGCCGTGGCATCGGGAGTTGAGCCGATTTCCCGGAATGCACCGGATCCGGTATAATCCGCCGACATGGAAATGATGCGATGATTGTCCGTATCCGCAATCCAGAGGGTTCTGTTCACCGGATCCAGATCAACGGCCTGGGGGTAATACAGGCCCGTTATCTCGGCAGTCTGTGCACCGTCGGCACCATACCGGACCACCCGGTGATGATAACGATCCGGCACCCAGACCGATCCGTCAATCGGATCAGCCGCTAAACGGAGGGGATGGTCAACATCGGAAATGGACAGATGAAGCGGTTCTTCCGATGCATCGAGCTTCCAGTAGGATACCAGGCCCGGTTGAGACCCGGTCAATTCCGCATTCATGTTGTCGGCTATCTCTGTTCCGGTCCTCACCGTGTTCCACAGCCTCACGTCGTCGATGGTCCCGCTCCAGAAGTTACCCAGACTCCCGTTAAACGAGTCGAAATCCGAACCGATGAGCACATCGCTGCCGCCGAAATCCAGGTTTACGGAAAGCGGCTGTACATCTCCATACTGAACACCGTCCACATAGCAGGTCAGGGTGTCGGCGGCGGCATCATGGACCAGGGCCACGTGATGAAACTGGCCGTCATTAAAATATGTCGGAGTGGTGGTATTTGTAAAACGCCTTCCGGTGTTGTCCAAAAGGGTTTCAACCGTCGTTGTCCCTGATATGCCGAAATATAATTCGTTTCCGCCGGAGCTGTTGCCCCGCATGAAAAACGCCCTGCCGTTCGTGTCAGTACTTTTTATCCAGGCCTCGAAAGTGAAGCTTTGAACGTCAAAAACCGGATCAGCCGGAATCCGGACATAGTCCCAATCTCCGTCCAGGACCAGGCCGTTGTTCAGATGTCCCGAAGCAATTGCGGCATTGCCGAAAAGCATGCCGATCTTGGATGGGTCCTTTTCGTCGGTAACAAGGGCTGTTGCGGACAGGATATACCCGTCCGGCACCTGGTTCTCCAGGCGGATGACCCGGTCGTTGTCCGGCTGGCTCACCCAGACCGCACCGGTCAGCGGGTCGACCTCGACGTCAAAGGGATAGTAAAAACCATGGATGGTCGCCAGGAGATCGCCTTCTTCGGAAAGCTTCTTGACCTGATGATGATAGGTGTCTGCCACCCATATATAGGTGGCGTCGTCAGGCGACCGGACCGAAATCCGTTTTTCGGCCGTGGCCGTCTCGCCGCTGTTATCCGTTACCTTGAGCGTGGGAGAATATATACCCTGGGTATCATAGGTATGCAATACACAGTTACCCACCCAGACATCGTCTATCCTCCACCCGTCAGCCGGGGTTCCCGTGTCCGTGGTCACCCTGAACCGTATTTTCACCGTGGGGTTTCCCGCATAGGCGGAAAGATCGTATACCTGCCTGGTCCATGTGGTTAACGTCTGGCTGTAACCATAATAACCGATCTGGGTCCAGTTTGCACCGTTGTCTCCGGAAACTTCAACGCGCCCGTAATCAGAATAGCCGAAATCAAATACATGATAAAATATCAGCTTGGGATCGCTCGCACCGGAAAGATCGATGGTGGCGGACGTAAGGGACATATCGATATTGTCGCCATAATCGCCGCCGGGACTGTCTGTCCAGGAATAAGACCCTGAATGGGCATCGGTCGCGGTTCTGGCCCAGGTTCCGCCGGCAATCCAGTATCCTTCCGTATATTCCATGGAATCGCCGAACACCGTGGGCGGTACAGCCCACGACTGATCGACGCTTCCGTCCCCTTCCCAGTCCATTTCATAACTGTCCACGGTCCCGTCGGAATCCATCCCGTGAAGATAAACACAAACATCCAGGGGTGCTTCACCGCGCACCGGATAGGCACTGATAAGGGGCATGGGCGTTCCGGCCGGATTCACATGAATCGCCACCGTGTCCGTATCCTGGAGGCCGTCGTTGTCGGTGACACGGAGGGTCGCCGTGTAATCACCCTCCGAATTATAGGGATGGGTTTCATCCCCGGTGTCCGAAGAAACAAATCCGTTGCCCTCAAAATCCCACTCATAGGTTGCGATGCTGCCGTCCGGGTCTGTTCCCGAACCTGAAAAATCCACGGTAAGAGGTGCATTTCCCGACTTTGGCACTGCATCCGCCGATGCAACGGGCGGTGAAGGGGCAACCGCAATCGCCACGGAATCCGTTGCCGTGTAGCCGTCCGGATCCGTTACGAAGATAGTGGCGGTATGATTGCCGGCGTAATAGACGTGCCGCACCTTATCGCTTTGCGTGGAGCTGTAGTCAGGACTTCCGTCGCCGTCAAAATCCCATTCGTACAGGGCAATGGTCCCGTCCCTGTCCCATGCATCCGCAGACAAAAACACCTCCAGGGGCGCATTCCCGGAATCAACACTCGCATATGCCGTCACCGTGGGATTGGCCCGGATCGTAATGTCTATGGCCTGGCTGTGGGTGTCGCCGGTATCGTCTGTAACCGTTAAAATCGCCCGGTAGGTTCCCGGTTCGGTGTACTGGTGAGATGTATCTCCGCTGACGGCTGAATGATACGCATTGTCGGCCCCGGATACTGCAACGCATATGCCCCGGGGTGTATAAAATCCGCTCAGGCGGGCCAGCTCTGTTCCGTCCCGGTCCAGTTTCACAACCTGATGATGACTTGTGTCGGAGACCCACACATCATGGGTCTGCGAGTTTACCGACAGATATAGAGGATAATAAAATCCCGGGACCCGGGCGAGTTCCGTGGCAGCATCGGCCGACAGATGAACCACCTGGTAATAATCCGTCACCCACACCGTGCCGTCCCCGGTGTCGACATCGATCCCTTTTGGGCCACCAAACCCCGTGGCAACCGTATGACTGCCCGTGTCGTTTCCGATATCATACCCGTCAGGCACATCCGAAGAAATTCGCACCACCTGGTCTGCAGCGGTGTCGGATACCCACACCGTGCCGTCGTTGGGATTGACGGAAATCCCCGCGGGTTTATTGAAGCCGACGACAATTTTTTGCGTGTTTCCGGTTGAATCCAGCTTCACGATACGGTTGTTTTCCGTATCCGCCACCCACACCGACCCATCAGCAGAATTAACCGACAGGCACCAGGGATCCGAAAACCCGGATACCTCGACAAGCTGGTCGCCTTTTTCGGAATATTTAAATAATTTATCGTGTCCTCTGGATACCACCCACACAGAATTGTCCGCAGGGTCCACATCCACCCAGACCGGGTTGGACAATCCGGAAACCCTGACCAGCTCGGACCGGCCATCAGCACTGAATCGGACCAGTGAGCCACCATAATAGTCCACCGCCCATACGGTGCCGTCGCCCGGTACCACGGCGACGGCATAAGGATTATTGACACCGCCCACCCGGACCGCTTCACCGCTGCCGTCCTGATACAGGCGGACCACCTGATCATGGATTTCATCCGCCACCCAGACGTATTCCTCGCCGAAGTTCCAGTGATAGTCCACAATGCTGCCGTCGGGCACCACGCCGGATCCGGTGAAATTGATGGTATCCCCGGCCATGCCGGTCGTCGGGGTTGCACCGGCGGTTGCCACCGGAATGTCAGCAGCCACAACGGTAATATCCACTGTCGCCGTGGCCGTGTTGTCGTCGTTGTCGGTGACGCGCAGCGTGGCGGTATAATCCCCTGTCGCCGTGTAGGTATGGGAAGCGGTCCCGTCACTGCTTTCCGTCCAGATGTCACCGCTGAAGTTCCACTCATATTTGACGATGCTGCCGTCTGCATCCGTGCTGCCGTCTGCATTGAAATTAACCGTCAGCTCGGCATGCCCGATGAGAACATCGGCGTTTGCAACTGCCGTGGGCGGAACTAAGTCCACCTGCACCGTCACGTCATCTGTTCCCGTGAGGCCGTCGTTGTCCGTCACCCGCAGGCGGAGTACATAGGTTCCCGCAGAAGGCAGGGTGATGGCTGTCTGGCCGTTCACGGTGGAATGCCAGTCATAGTTCCCGTCATCGTCAAAATCCCACTCATACAGGATCACGGTTCCGTCCGGATCATTTGCCGTGCCGGTGAGCTGGACATCTAACGGGAATATACCGGATGTGGGGGCCGCACCGGCGGTTGCCACCGGGGATGCCTGGTTCACCGTAATGTCGATTGTATCCGTTGCCGTTGCAGTGCCGTCCGTCACCTTGAATGTGGCCCGGTAAGTGCCGGCTTCACCATAGGTATGCCGGATATTTCCCGTGGATTCCGAGTAATAATCGAATGTGGCGTCGCCGTCAAAATCCCATTGATAGGTGGAAATTTTTCCGTCGATGGGATCGGTAAACGAGCCGGAAAAATTCACCACCAACGGTGCGGTACCGACGGTTACGTCCGCCGATGCCACAGCAGTAAGGGAACCCACGCGCAACACCTGGGAATAGTCCGTTGCCGTGAAATAATCATTGTCCGTCACCCGGAACGCGGGATTGTATATGCCGGGTTCCAGGTAGGTCGCCGTTGTCGTACCGGTACCGGAATCCGAGAATTCAAAAGTACCGTCCCCGTTAAAATCCCATTCGTATTTTACGATTTCCCCGTCAGGGTCGGTCCCGGTTCCGGTCAACGTCACCACATCACCCACGTCCACCATGGTGTCGCTTAACCGGGCGGTGGCTGTGGGGTACTTGCCGGCTGTCGTCTCGTCCGGAATCACGGCCAGGCACTGGACATCGTCGAATGTCCCGACCCGGACCAGCTCGGTTCCCATGGGCGACAGGTGAACGATTTGATCAACGAAGCCGGAATCATGGGTCCAGCATGATCCGTCCAGGGGATTCACGGCAACAGCCACGGGATAATTGAGTCCTTCATACACGGCCAGGACGGACCCGTCAGGGCCCAGCCGAACCACCCGTCCGTTCTGCTGATCCGCCACCCAGGCGGTGCCGTCCACATAATTGACCTGGACCTGGACCGGGGAGTTGTACCCGCCCGCCCGCAGCAATTCAGTAAAGTTAATTGCGGAAATTTTTACGACTTGGTTGTTTCCTGTGTCCGCCACCCACACCGATCCGTCCGAAATATTGACGGACACACTTTTTGGCGAATTAAAACCTGTTATAATATCATGACTGCCGTTGTCTGAACCGACGTTGTAGCCGTCTGCAACATCCGTGTCCAGCCTGACAATTCGGTTATTGCCCTGGTCGGCCACCCAGACGGCGCCATTTTCCGGGTCAACCGATATGGACCAGGGGTAGCTAAATCCCCCGATGGCAATATGCGACCCGGCATCCGAGCCGACGTTATAGCCGTCGGCGATTGTCGGCTGGAGTTTCAATATCCGGTTATTATAGGTGTCTGCCACCCATATGGATCCGTCCAGATAATCAATGCTTACGGAGCGGGGATTGGATAGACCACTGACGGTTACAAGGCGTGATCCGTCAAAATTGTCCAGCTTTACCAGTGCGGACTGATTATAGTCGACCACCCACACGGCGTTGCCGTCGGCATCCGGCGCCAGTGCCACCGGATTTGAAAAACCGCTTATCGACCGCAGCAGGTTGCCGCTTCTGGACAATTTGTATACATGGTTTGAGCCGTAATACGTGCCGGCCCACAACCCGAAGGAAACACCGTTTCTGCCGAAATGGGTGGACAGGATATCCAGGTCTGCATCATCAACATCACCGTCCAGATCCATATCCGCGTCCGTATTCCAGTTTTCATCCCCGGATACTGAACCGTAGGCCCGGCCGAAGCTGACCAGGTCATGGCCGTCCACCCGGCCCGAGCTGTTTAAATCACCGGGAAGTGCATGTACAACGGAAACGCAGAGCAACAGGGCCAGCGCAACGCCTGCCAGGACCTTAAAAGAGGTTTTTAAGGGCATTTTTTCCTCCAAGGCTTTAAAACCCGTATGAGCCGATTATCAGATGTTTAAATGTTATGATGGAATATTTCTTTCCGGATCTTGGGAAAGGATTTGATAAAGGCTGTCAAAATAGGCATTGGATTTTTCGATGAGATGTTTATGCTCTGTTTGGGTTTGGATGAGATCCCAAAAATAAATCTCGATTTCCCTGCTTTTTTTGAACATCTTTCTTTCCCAGAGGTTTATTTCCACATCGTGGATCAGCATCCCGATCCTGACGATTTTGGGGTCATTGATGCCGTAATGATCCATCAAACTCTCAAATGAAGACCGATTAAATGTCCGGGTTATGGCGGAATCGGGGATGTCAAAAGCAATTCCGCCGGTGGCGGGACTTCCCTTCGGCAAAACAAGAACGGTTGAACCGGGTGAGATGAAACGCTGAATAAGCCAGATAGATGCCAGTTTGTCCACTTCAAAGCCGTCCCAGGTAATAAAAACTTCCCCCTCCTGTGCCGATATATCGATCGTATTATAACTAGGAATCATTATTACAATGAATACAACATACGTCAACAGCTTTTTCATTGTCCATGCCTTGTAAAATGCTTCAGGATTTTCTGCCTGTCCATTTCCGGAATCTCGGATTCGGACCATGCTTTCCGGATTTTTCCGTCAAATAAAACCACCATGTCGTCAGCCACCCTAAGTGCCTCATCCACGTTGTGGGTGACATAGATGACGGTCATGTTTCGAGCATGTTTTTCACGAATGGTCAATTTCACCAGCTCATCCTTGAGCAACTCATCCAGATCGGAAAACGGCTCGTCCATGAGAAGACAGTCCGGCTCGGATGCCATGGCCCGCGCAATGGCAAGGCGCTGTCTTTCACCGCCGGACAGTTGAAACGGGTATCTTTTTCCCCGACCCTCAAGGTGCAGGCGGACAAGCAGATCATTTGCCTTTTCACGCATGTGCTTTTTGCCGCTCCGGTTGTTTTTGTCCATAACAAACAGGATGTGCTCCAGTACCGTCATATGGGGCCACAAGGCAAGGGATTGAAATATCATGGACATGTTTCCGGATTCCGGCCTGATTACGTGGTCAGGGGAACTGAACGGTTTACCGGATATGACGATTTCACCGGCATCCGGCCTGTCGAGGCCTGCAATTATCCTTAGAAGCGATGTTTTCCCCGAACCTGAAGGCCCCAGCAATACAAGGCATTTGCCTTTTTCAACACTTAAGTTGATGTTTTTCAGAATCGCTGTTTTCCCGTGAAACCGACTTATGTTTTTTATTTCTATCATTACCATTTTTTGTATTCCGGCAACATCCTGTAACACAGGCCGCCGATGAAAAGGGGTACGGCCATCAATACCAGTAAAAAAAGGCTCAGGGCGCAAACCATCTCATCGGCTCCGTAGTGCATGTAGTTGTATATCGCCATGGGCAGCGTGGTTTTCCCGGGCGCCGCCAGCAAAAGGCTGGTGCCCAGGTTGGATAAAGACAGCACAAACCCGACGACAAATCCTGCCACGACTGCAGGCAGGATCAACGGCAACAGGATCCGGGAAAATACCCTGACCGGCCCCGCGCCCATCCTTCCCGCGTCCTCCAGGTCCCGGTCTATGCGCATGATTTGCGCGGATATGACCTTGATCACAAAAGGGCTGTAAGCGGTGACCATGGCCAGAACCACAATGGCGGATGATCCATATAGAAAATCCAGGAAGGGACGGTTCCACAGGGTGATCATTCCGATTCCCAAAACAATTGAGGGCACGCCAAAAGGAATCTGAACGGCAAAGTCCACAAAAGTCCTGATCTTACCCGTATTGCGCACCAGATAATACGATACGGGAACCGCGCATACCGTCATTGCCGCCGCCCCTGCCGCAGAAACGCCAAGGCTGTAAAAAACGGCCCCGGCCCCGCTGGCCCACGCCTGGGCATAACTGCCGGGGGGGCCTGCATTTTTTGCAAGCATATAAACCGGAACCGATAAGCACACGCTCAACAGGACAAAAGGATACAGCGCCGCCACATACCGCCAGGCACCCAGGTCATACAACCGTCCGGATTCTGCGTGCCGTGCCATATTGAGATATGATTTTCCCCGCATGGTCCACATCTGAATCCAGACAAACGCCATGGTCGCCCCAATCAATGGCAACGAAAGGACCGTTGCCCCCTTTTCATCATAAAAAGCGCTGAAATGAATAAATATTTCAAGTGGATATACCTTAAGTCGCAAGATATCCGCCACTTCGAAATTAACAATGGAAAAAACAAAGACCAGAATGGCACCGCAGGCGATATGGGGGAAAACCAGGGGAAGTGTTATCTTTCGCAAAACCAGGGCCTTTTTATGGTGAAGCATGGCTGCTTCTTCAAGCCGATGATCCATGGCTTTGAACCCGGAAGATGCAATCAATGTGGTAAAGGGAAAAAACGACAGGGTAAAAATAAAAATCGCACCCGGTATGCTGTAAATCCCCTGCTCCATGCCCGGAAACCGGGTCCATACAATGGCCTGTATGTATGGCGGCAACATAAGGGGCAGCAGATAGATATTTTTGAAAAACTCCCTGCCGAACATGTTGGTTCTGCATAATAGAAACGCCAGGGGAATCCCCACGATGACCGAACACGTCATGGCCCCTGATGCCGTGATCAAACTGTCCCTCAGCATGGAAAGCTGCCTTGGGGACAGGTTTAAAACTTCAAAGGATTTTACGGTAACCCCGCCCTGCCCGTCACCCAAGCTTTCCAGAAACAAAATAATGACGGGGGCGAGGATAAGCAGGGAAAAGAGCAGCGCCACGGCTGAAAGTTTTTTCTCCTTCATCAGGTCCATGGCCCGGCTACCTGACAAAAAGTTCCCGGCAGAATTCCACCGACGGTTTAAGGTGCCTGGCGACCTGGCCGTAATCCACATTCATGGCCTTAAAGCCGGGGGGAGAAGCGCCTTTGCGCAGGGGAATCTGTGCCGATGGTCCGGCGTAAAGTGCCTTTTCCACTTCGGGAGACAACAGGTAGTCGATCAGCTTTTTACCTGTTTCCGGGTTGGGACCGTTTTTTACGAGTCCCACCGTGTTGGGAATGAGTAATGTGCCCATGCCGTCACCATCCGGAAAAATCATCTTTACAGGATCGCCCCGGTCAATGGCAACCTGCGCGTCGTCCGTATCGGTTAACCCAACGGGAATTTTTCCTTCAACCACCAGATCCCGGGTTACGGAATTTCCGTTCACTACCAGGACCCGGTTTTTTACCAGGTTTTCAAGATAAGCCTGGGCCTCGCCGGTTCCCATATATTCATAAAAAGCCGCAACATGCATGGCGGTTGTACCGAACAGGGGGTATGCCATGGCAACCCGGTTTTCCCATTTCGGTTCGATCAACTGAAAAATGGACTTCGGCGCCTGATCTTCGGTTAGAAGCGTCGTATTGTACAACAACACCCGGGCCCGACCGGCAAAACCCGTCCAGTAGAATTCCTTGTCTTTGAACAGGTCCGGGAAATCGTCCCAAAAAGGGGATTTGTAGGGCGTGATCACCCCCTCATTGACGAGTTGAATGGTACGGATTACCTCCGAATTCCAGAACACATCGGCGCGGGGCCTGTTTTTTTCGGCGATTAGCCGGTTCACCAGGCCTACGGTTTTGCTCGCCTCCACGTCGTAGAGGCTTTTAACCGTTATTCCGGTTTTTGCCTCAAATTGCCGGAGAATCGGCTCGCTGAACATCCTGTCCACGGAAGTATACACGATAACTTCTTCCGCCATGCACCAAGGTGCGGTAAAAAGTACGCAGCATGCCAGCAGAAATGCTGAAAAAAAAATCTTCATATTGTTTTTTTCTCTTATAAAAGGAGTCAGTGAACGATCCACACGGCAAACCCGTCTGATTGTTGGAGGACCTTGCTGGTGACGCTTCCCATGAAGAATTCCTTGAACATGGAAATGCCCCTTCTTCCCAGAACGATGGTACCGTATTCCCCGGCTTTTGCCTGGTTGACAATGTCGTTGGCCGGATAGCGCGTTCCGTCGACAACCTTGACGGAAATGCTTTTCTCGGAAAAACCGGACTCAACGAGGATGGCCTTGGATCTTTCAATATACGGGAGGATTTCCTTTCCCGCTTTTTTACGCCATGCTTCTTCAACATCCGGTACATCATCCAAAATTTCCGTCGGCACAAACCTGCCGATGTGCCGGATGGTATGAAAAAGGGTAACCTCGCAATCGGTTCCTGAAAGCATGTAACCGGCATGCCCCACCGCCCTCAAGGCGTTATCAGATGCATCCACGGCAACAAGCACTTTTTTCGAATGGATGCTTCCGCCCACGATCCAGACCGGAACATCTTGACAATATTCCACAAAATTTTTTGAAATCTCTCCCATGAACAAGTCTTTAAAATCTGTTTTTCCCCGCCGCGTCAGCAGTATGGTATCTGATCTTCGGCTTTCCGCATAGTAGCAGACATCTTTAGTGATGCTTCTTTTTCTCTTCTGGTACAGGGTCTGGATGCGTTTTTCCGGAAACCCCTTTTCCAGCATGAGCGTTTTGGCTTCCGCCATGATCTTTTCAGCCAGTTCAATATTCTTGTTTTCAATGGCCCTTAATCTTGCCCGTTCTTCCCGGGTCATGTTTGCGTCATTTTCAAAAATCATCGGCAACGCAGGTAAAATATAACATATCAAGATTTTTACGTCATGTTTCGGACCCAGCATCAACTCTACATAATCCAATGATTTCAATGAATTCTTCGAACCATCAACAGGTATGATAATGCTCTTTTCAGGTAGCGTCATGTTAAATCCTCTTAACCTTTAAGACATGCAAAAAGTGTTATTTTTTAAAGCTCTGAAAAAAATCCCGGATGGCGGAACCCTTTGCCTTTTTATACTTTTTCAAAACCCTGGTGATTTTTTCCTTGTTGTATCCCACCACCACCTCATCTTCAACAACCAGCGTCGGAAAGGACAGTTTCGGGTTATACTCTTTTAAAACATTCAGGATTTCTCCCTGTTCATCCTTGCCAAGCCGATCCACGTCTATGGTCTGATATTCAATCTTCTTCTTATCCAGTTCTCTTTTCAATTCCTTGCACATACTGCAGGTGCTGAGAGAATAGAGCCATACCGGCGGTTGTGTCATGACATCCTCGTGATCCGCGGGTTAAAAATATTATGCGTTAAAGCCAGTCTTCCAGCTCATTTGCCTCATATGTTTCCTGCTTAATGGAAATATCAAGGTTGGTTATCAGTCCGGCATGTTTCTTGGTTTCATCTTCAGCCAGCAGATCCGCGTGAAGTTTGCGTGTTTCTCCTAAATTTTCAACGGTGTTTTTCAACGCCGTTCCGACAGCGGATGACAGCCGGATATCCTTGACATTAAATCTCGGTTCGAATCCGTTTTCCGCAACCGGTTCCGCCAGGTGGGCCAACTGCTTCATTTTCGTCATTGAAAAATCCATGATCTGCCATCCCTTTATGGCCTCGTTCTGAAATACCCATGAATCCCGAAGGCCTTGAAGCATCTGATTATATTTGGCCTCAACCATATGCTGAATTTTTTCCACGAACGCCGTGGGCAGCTCGTTTTCTTCCCCGGGCAGACTGTTTGCCTGTTCCGGCGAAAGCTTGTTTAAGACTTTCTGGAATTTCTTGGCATGCATATCAGATTCCCATGCCTCACGCTGCAAAACCCGTTTAATATGGGGGTCGGTTGTTTTTTCCGCCTCGCCGTAATAATGCGGGATGAGCTTTTCTTCGTATGATACGTATGATTTAAAAATAGTCGCCCGGTTGGTGGGATCATGGGGGTATGGGGCCGGCTTCATTTCCGGCTCACCGCCCAGACGTCCGATGATCATTCCCAGCCAGTGCATATGCCACATTTCTTCCCTGGCCCTGGACAGCAGTCCGGCGCCCAGCGGTGTGTCCTCGCCTTCCAAATAACCGTGTACAACATATCGGATTATGGCGGCATGTTCATCAGCGATATCCTTGTTCAGCATTGAAATCAATTCCGGATTATCCATGTTTATCCTCCTGCTTGGAAACGATCGACAGATGATTACGAACATTTAATTAATGTCCATTCTTTACATGAAACGGATTTTAACACCGTTTTATAAAAACAACAAATACAAAAAATCATGCCCGATAAGGCCTCTTGTATCTGATTTTTTCTCTGAACCACACCGGAAGGGACAGGGTCACCGCCGCCTCATTAAACGCCACCATGTCGATGATTTCCTTACCGTCCAGTTTCGATTTGCACAGCCCGTCCAAGCGTTTGAGCAACACGTTCTGTTTTTTCAGATGGTCTGCAAAATCAAGGCGTTTTTGCTGGTATACATCAAGCAGCGTATTCATGAGATCTGAAATACAGACGCGATAATTATCTCCTAGGGCCTTTCCCAGTGTTTCTTTTTTCCAGCCATGGATTGTCTGAATGAAAAAGCCCTCCACCGGGATCCCGTCTTCCCTTAAACCGTTTATCACATCCTGCCCTGCCGTTGTACAGTTCACGATCAGCCTGGGATGCACCCGTATCATTTTGGGGGGCCGCCCGTCCTGGCTGAATATTTTTTTGAGCGTGATATAATTTTCCCCCCCATGCAAACGGATAATATGGGCCTTGATTTCATCGGCTCCTATTGGGAAAGGAATATTAATAATATCAACAAGATGATAATGATGCCGGACGTTCTTCAACCGCTTTTTAAAGATAAACGCCACAGTTGCATCATCATTATCGGCAGGACCGATTCCCACAAGGAACATGCCGTCACCCTTTATAACGGTCTTGTGTTTTCCCGATTACCGGACATGACTGACAATCAAAAAAATCCATTTCATGACCCAATGGGCCATGAAATGGCCATGGAAATTGCATTTCCCAAAAACCTTCGATATGATTATAATAAAAATTTTTGCTACATTATCAAATTGTTCCGGACAGGGTCAACCAGATATTGGAACGGTCCCACGCGGGGTTGCGGCAAATCCAATTTGTTTGTTGACACAGGAAGTTTTTTATGGTTTCCCCAAAAAAATTGCCATTTAAAAGGCGTCCTTTGCGGATTGCCTTTATTCAACAGAAACCGGCAGGCAAAAGGAGATCCTTTGATGAAACAAAAATACATTATCTCAAAAAGCGAGGACGGCAAACATCTTATAATAAAGGAATTTGCGGAAATCGACAAAGATATCTTCTCACAGTTATGCGAAGTTCAATATAATATGAAGGCGATTCAATCCGCCATTTCCTCGGGGCCGGATCAATTCGCCGATATTATTCGAAACCGGAATTTTTTTCCCCCACTCACCACGGTGCAACAGATTTTTGCTGAAATGGAGGGGCTGAGCAGCCTGGACAGTAACGAATCAATCGAAGTTTTTACGGATGATGCGGATATTTTGGCTGAACAGGAAGATTCTTTGGACATCATAGACGATCTGGAGGATGATACGGAGGAACTGGACGAATTGCTGGAAGATGACGTGAATGTTTATGACGATAATATATCCGTTCAAAAGTTAAACACCTCCATAAAAGTGGATGATGATGAATTGGCAGACGATAACGGCGATATTTAATGGAATTATAACCCGGTCGTGAAGAAGACGAACCATATTCTTGCCTTTTTATGCCTGATTCTCCTGCCTTTGGCATGCCGATTGACTCACAAGGAGCATGTTTTTTCCGGAAAGACCATGGGAACAACCTACCACATAAAGGTTGTCGCCCATTCTCCGCTCGATGCCGACCGGTTGAAAAACGAAATTGACAAAAAACTTGACGACCTCAACCAGGAATTGTCAACGTATATCCCGACAAGCGAAATCAGCCTGTTCAACCGATCGGTTGATACGAAAAAAAAGCAGTCTGTATCCCCTGATTTTCTCTATGTCATGGCCATGGCCCAACAGATCCATCAGCTGAGTCAGGGGGCCTGGGACGGTACGGTCAAGCCCCTCGTAGATTTATGGGGGTTCGGATCCATTGACAGGCGGCAAACCCTGCCGGACGCCGGAACCATTGAAGAATTAATGAAAACCATCGGTTTTCATCGCATTGAAATTTCAAAAGACGGGTATCTTCGGAAAACGATCCCCCAGGTGACCGTGGATCTGGCCTCAATTGCAAAAGGATATGCCGTGGACCAGATTTCAGACCTGATCCGTTCCCATGGCCTTGAAGATTTTATCGTGGAAATCGGTGGGGAAGTCTATGCATCAGGCCTCCGAAAAGATGGGAAAATGTGGCGCGTCGGCGTTAACACGCCACGCCGGGATGCATCATTTGATGCGGTATATCAGGCTGTTGAGCTGCAAAATAAAGCCATGGCCACCAGCGGGGATTATAGAAATTTTTTTGAGTTCAACGGCGTCCGCTATTCTCATGTTATCGATCCCAGAACGGGATATCCGGTGAAAAACGGCGTTGTCAGCGTATCGGTCATATCGGATAATTGTACGTTTGCAGACGGATTGGCCACGGCGTTGATGGTTATGGGACCCGAAACCGGTATCGAGCTGACGGACCGGATTACGGATACCGAATGCCTTATCATTGTCCGGAATCCGGACGGGTCGTTCACCGATCATTATTCAAAGGGATTTCCGCATTAAAAGATGAATATATATTTTGAAAGCCTGGGATGCGCCCGGAATATGGTGGACAGCGAAGTCCTGATCGGTGGATTAAAGAACGCCGGGTGCAGGATCTCCCACACCCCGGAAAACGCCGACGTCATCATCATTAATACCTGCAGTTTCATCGAAGACGCCGCCGATGAATCCATTGACACGATTCTGGCACTTGCCGATTATAAGAAGGTCGGATCCTGCCGTTTTTTAATCGTCATCGGTTGCCTGCCGGAACGTTATAAGGGGGATATTGCCGAATCCCTGCCTGAAGTGGACCTTTTTCTGGGGACCGGTACATTGAATCACCTGTTGCCGGCGGTGCTGAATATTCCGGATATATCCGGCGTCCTGTTTGATGATCCGGACCGACAGGTTTTAACGGGATATCAGTCCCGCTGCCGCTTGGACCCGAAATCACCCACTGCATATCTGAAAATCGCCGAAGGATGCGACAGGCACTGCACCTATTGTATCATCCCGAAACTGCGCGGCCGACAAAAAAGCCGCCCTGAAGAAGACATTTTAAATGAAGCGCGGGGGTTGATTTCAACAGGTGTAAAAGAGCTGGTGCTGGTTGCCCAGGAGACGTCTTTTTATGGAAAAGACCTGAAACCGGAAACGGATCTCTCCCGCCTCCTCACTGTTTTATCCGATTTAAATGACGATATATGGATCAGGATCCTTTACGGCCATCCTCAAAGCATGGATGACAAATTGATTAAAACCATTGCAACACATGCCAATTTATGCTCATATTTCGATATGCCGATTCAACATGCCAGTGACGGGGTTCTAAAACGTATGGGAAGAACTTACACAAACCGGGATTTGTATCGAATAATTGATAAAATTCGTTCCCGGATTCCGGAAGCCGCTCTCAGGACCACCGTCATAACCGGCTTTCCCGGGGAATCGGATGAGGATTTCCGGATATTGACGGATTTTTTGGAAACCGTACGATTCCATCATGTGGGGGCATTTATTTATTCAGATGCCGAAGACCTTCCATCCCATCACCTGCCGAACCCGGTTTCCAAAGACACGGCAATCCGTCGATACGACAGGATCATGTCCCTTCAGCAAAATATCTCCAGAAAAATCCACCAAAATTATATCGGAACGACCTGCCCTGTGCTGATTGAGGAAAAACCGGAAAAAAATCTTTTTGTCGGCAGGACATATTTCCAGGCCCCCGAAGTGGATGGCGTCGTTTATATTCAAGCCGAAGAATTGCCCGTGGGACATTTTACCGACATCAAAATTGTCGATGCGCTTGAATACGATTTAATGGGAGAAACAGCATGAGCGATTTAAAAACCAGGCTCCTTAACTGGGTGGACAAAGATCTTGAAAACATCGAAGCCTCCCTGAGAAGCCACTTGATCACAAATTTCGACCTGGTTTCGGAAGTTGCCGGTCATCTCCTGTTCAGCGGTGGAAAACGATTCAGACCATTACTGCTGATGATGTCGGCGAGAATATGCGGCTATCCGGGAGGAGTTGATTTGGATCTGGCCACGGCCTTTGAATATCTTCACACAGCCACATTGCTGCATGATGATTTGGTGGATGGTGCAGGTATCCGTCGGGGCCTGCCCGTTGCCCATGCCGTATGGGACAATTCCACCGCGGTCCTGGTGGGTGATTATCTGTTTGCCCGGGCCAGTTCAATTGCAGCCGGGACAAACAACCTGGAAGCCATAAAAGTCCTGGCCCAGGTCACCGAGGAGATGTCCCAGGGAGAGTTGTTCCAGCTTACGAAAAAAGGAAATATAGACCTCACCGAAGAAGAATATTTTGAAGTTATCCGCCGAAAAACAGCGGTTCTGTTTCAGGGAGCCTGCAAAATCGGGGCAAGTCTGCAGAATGTGGGAAACGACAAAAGATCCGCTCTGGATACATATGGACTTAATTTGGGGCTGGCATTTCAAATGGCGGATGACCTGCTGGATTATCTCCAGCAGGATCTTAACACCTTGGGGAAAAAGGCCGGGGCGGATTTGCGGGAAGGGAAAATGACGCTGCCCGTCATTTTTACACTGAAACAAGCAACGCCAAAGGATCGGGCCTTTATTAAATCCATCATCACCAATACGGATTTTTCCATTGATGAATTCAAAACACTGGTTGAACTGATGGAAAAATACGGGGGCTTGACTTATACCCATGAAAAAGCGAAAAATCATTCTGATCTGGCAAAAGAGGCCCTTAAAATTTTTCCGGATTCGCGGACCCGCGACATCATGATGGGGTTTGCCGACTATGCATTGATGCGAAAGGCATAATATACCCGAAACCTGAAACTAATGAATCCGCCGGGTTGGGAGGCTGGTCCATATGAAGAATACGATCAACATCATGACAAATCCACTTTTTTCACGCTTAAGTCTGAAACCGTTTGTTGTTTTTACCGTCGTTTTTATGCTGACGGTTTTTCCTGCTCCCGGCTCAACACCATATGCCGAAGAATTTGAATCTTCAGACATTCGGACGGTTCAAGTTATCGGATCCGGAATCGTCATTTCGTCCGATGTCGCCCAAGCCAGGGACAGGGCCGTGTCAAACGGGCTTGTTTCCGCGGTAAGCAAGGTAGCCTGGGAGTTGTTGCCGCTTAAAGGGATGGTGGATTATTTTCAGGAGTTAAACCAGACACTGTTCAGCAATTCAAATGCCTATGTTCAGGATTACAAGGTTTTGGCGGAATCCGTGACGGGCAATTCCTACCGGGTTGTCCTGGAGGCCTCGATCCCCGTGAACGTTTTACGAAAAAGGCTGGCCGACGCCGGGTTCATCCAAAGCCAAAAGACATTACCAACAGTGCTGTTTCTCGTATCAGAACAGTTGAAACCCGATTCCTTTCCACGGTTCTGGTGGGGAAACCAGGATTCGATTTTTTATACGGCAATTTCCGAAGGCGCCATGACCCAGGTCATGAATGAATCCGGCTTCACCATCACAAGCCACCAGAACCCGAACATCATAAACAAATTATCATCGCTCACCCAGGATTGCCGATTGCCCGATGAAGACGCCGTCCTGATCGGAAAGAATACGGACGCACAAATATTGATCGTCGGTGAGGCATGGGTTGAGAAATCACCCAATGTTATGGGGACGGACAAGCGGACATTCAAAGGAATCGTATCGATTCGCGCCATTCGGGTCGATACGGGTGAAGTTATCGCCCGGATCCGGCAAACCTCGTTAGTGGTGGATACGGAAGCGTCGAATGCAGGGGAAAGGGCGCTGTCCCAGGCGGGAACCCTTGCGGGAAATGCAATGTCAAGCCGGATAGCCGCGATCTGGAACACCTCTTCGGCAGCCTATCCCGGTCAGATATCCATCGTGGTTGAAGGCACAAACGATTTAGCGGATTTTGTTTATTTTCGTAAATTACTAAAAGAAATCAGCGATGTAAAAAGCATCTTCATAAAAGAGATGAAACCAGATGAGTCCGTCATCCTGGTTGACTACCGGGGGACCCCGGAATCCCTTGCCAAAGCCTTGATGTTAAACACCTACACGTCCTTCGGTATCAACATCTATGAAATCGGCCCGGATGTGTTGAGAATCAGGCTGGTGAAGAATTAGGAGAATTTTCCGCACTGCCGGACCCGGCGTCATTTTTCTTGACACCCGGAAAAAGAGGTGCTAACCACCGTATCAATTATACAGGCACGTAGCTCAGGGGGAGAGCGCTACCCTGACACGGTAGAGGTCGTTGGTTCAAATCCAATCGTGCCTACCATAATAAAATCAATAAATTAGGGGCTGTCAAAAAGACGCCCCTAATTTTATTTTTGGGCATACGTTGTATGGCCAGGAATTCTTTTTTATCATTGTTTTTCGCTCGTTTCAGGTCTGAATCCGGCCACTGATCAGGGTAACCCGGATGGAAAAGTCTGCAGGAGAAAACCCGGAGACGGGTTGAAATTTCTCGAGCTGGATCTTGCTTTCAGCAAATCGGTTGGTTATGATAGCGTTATTCATTTCGTAACGGTTCCCCGGACACGGGCTCTGAACAGCAAATCCGGCAGGAAAAAGGGAGGGAGACCCGGGGAAACTCCGTCACCCGCTACTGCAAGATCAAAAAATTTTATGCCATGACCGACGGGGCAAGCATTTGGAACAAAGAAAAAGGCTTTTTCAGACGGTCCGAACAACGCTTTATTTTGAGGTGATTCATGGAACAGGACGTAAAACCGATTTACGACGGTATTTTAAAAGGTGATATGGCAGGTGTGGAAGATTCCATTAACCGGGCAATCGGAAACAACCTTTCTCCGGAAACGATTCTAAAAGAGGGTTTGATTGCCGCCATGGCAGAAGTGGGCCACAGATTTGAAACCGGAGAATATTTCGTGCCGGAGATGCTGGTTGCGGCCCGGGCCATGCAAAAGGGCCTGGTAATCCTCAAACCACTGCTGGTGGAATCCGATATTAAGCCGGCCGGCCGAATCGCCATCGGCACGGTTAAGGGAGATCTTCACGATATCGGTAAAAACTTGGTAAGCATGATGCTGGAAGGGGCGGGGTTTGAAATTGATGACTTGGGAGTCGATGTCCCGCCGGAAAAATTTGTTGCGGCTGCCAAAACCGGAGATGTGGACATAATCGCCATGTCCGCCCTGCTGACAACCACCATGACCGGCATGAAAACCACCATCGATGCCATAAAAGAATCCGGACTTGCTGATTCGGTAAAAGTGATTATCGGCGGAGCGCCCATAACCGGGGCGTATGCCAACGAAATCGGTGCAAACGGTTATGCAGCGGATGCCGGACGTGCTGCAACGCTGGCTCTCAAATTAATGGGGAAGGCATAACGGCCATGCAGGGCGGAATCGTACCGGATGCCGTCTTAATTGCTTCATTAAACGCAAGTCCTGGATGGAACAGGAAACCGCCTGTCCGGTTCCGCATAATCAATTGCTGAAATATCAATCACCTTTACCGCCTCTGTCGTGATCGTTTTTGCCAAAGCCATGGGCACCTTCAGGATTTCAAAATCGATCCTGTACCCCGAAAACCTTATCATGCTTGAGGTTTAAAGAATCAAAGGGTATAAAATCACCACAGATTTGTTCCGAAGCCAAGCAGGCTGCAACCCTGCAAGAATCCTGGATATTCGTTTTGTTATACAAACGTGACACCATATATGCCGCAAAAAAAACATCGCCGGCCCCCGTTGGATCCATAATTTCATGGGCAGGATGAGCATCGAATTCCGTCTTGCCCTTCTCCGTCATTATGTAGCCGCCGGATCCTCCACAAGTTACAACGAATTCGCTGATATTGTGCCTTTCAATTAATTTCTCAAGCGTAACCCCGGAATCCTTCAACACTAAATCGAGTTCTCCTGTCTTGGCCTTTACATAATCCGTACAATCAAGCGCATCATAAAGACAGGGAGATACTTGCGCTGTAACGTTACCATGACAAATTCTTCTGACATATCCCTGGATATCAAGCGATACCAACTTTTTCCTTTGAAAAGATTCTTTCAGTATGCTCATGTCAATATCATCCGGATGCAAGGGCCCTAAATGAATAAGATCAACTTTATCAAATATTCCCTTAATCTGGTTTAATTGAACCGGGAATGCATTGATCGGCATTTTTTGTACGAGATTCCCTTTGCCGTAATGATTAACAAATCTTGTCGTTGATAAGGCGTCTCCGTTATTAAATTGAATATTGTTTTTAACAAAAAAATCTGAAACCGCCCTGTCTGATTTGGCAATATTTGATATGACGATGGTATTGATACCCAGGTTCTGAAAAGTAAAACCTGCATATGTGGTAACTCCTCCGATCTTGTATACTTTTTTGTCATGCCAAATTATTGTATCTTTTGTAGTAGATCCGACAACTGAAATCGTTCGTTTCACGTTTTCTCCCACATGTTTGCAAGTATCCATCCATAAATGGCATCCTGTTCCTGCGGTTTCAAAATCGCCCAAGAAACAAATTCAAAAAATCCTTCACCGTCTATCCGTAAAAGAACATTTATCGGAAAAACGGATAATATCACCCTGATTGATCGTAAACAAAGCCGGGAACGGTTTTTACGTCTCCGTTATTTTGCGCCATGTTGAAACGATGATATCTTTTTGGGCGGGTTGATAAGATATTCCCCGTTAAACGGAAGACATTCTCCAACCGGATAGGCGTTGGGCAGAACTTTTATGATCCGATCAAACACTTGGACGGGGCAGGCAAACAGCAGTTCATAGTCCTCTCCCCCGGCCAGGGCCATGTCTGCGGCGGATATTCCATGCTGATCGGAAAATCTGATGAGTTCTCTGTCCAGGTATTTTTCGACGATTTCAAGACGGATGGAGATGTTGGATGCTTTTGCGATATGGGTCGCGTCTCCTGCCAACCCGTCGCTTACGTCCATGACACACTGGACATGGTGGTCCGCCAGAACTTTTGCCGCATCAAAACGGGCCCTGGGATGCTTGAATTTATGAATCAGTTCCGGGTATCCAGGCTCATTTTTCATCAGTGCTTCCAAACCGGCCCTGGCCATTCCCAAAGGTCCGGTGCAATACAGGCCGTATCCTGCCCTGGCCTTTGAACGGACGGGAAAGATGCCGTCTCTCCCCTGTCCCACGGCAAAAAGGTCAATGGACAAGCGATCCGCTCCGGCAATATTGCCGCCTCCGATTTCACAGCCATACCGCTTCAGGGTACACTTTATGCCTTCATAGAGATCGCACACCGTCTCATCGGAGATACCGGGCGGAAGGCCCAGGTTGATGAACAGGCAGATGGGCTCTGCATAGGCCGCCGCCAGATCGCTCAATGTGATTTCAACGGCCTTTTGCCCGATATCTTTTGCCGTCTGCCATCGGAAGCTGAAATGCACCCCTTCCCGGTGGGTGTCCGTGGTGATAACCGGTCGTGTCACGGCCTTTAACAGGGCGGCGTCATCACCGGGCGGAAAAATGATCCATGACTTTTCCGACGCCGGTCTGAATACACCGGCGGTCAGTTTTCCGATCAGACCGAATTCGTCATGCCAGGGTGCCTGTAATACGGGCCGTGGGCTGCAGCCGCAGATTCGGGCCAGGGTCCGGGCGCTCCCGACCGGGTCTTTTGCCCGGGATACGGCGCTGATCAGAGAAATTCCGCTTGCTCCGTATTCAAAACAGGCAGCGGCATTTTTTTCGTTGATGCCGCCGATGGCCACCACCGGAACCGGTGATGCATCAACCACCTTTTTTAACCCCCCGAGTCCAATAACCGATTTGGCGTCGGCCTTGGTGCCGGTGGGGTAAACCGGCCCGGTGCCGATGTAATCGCAGGGGCTGTAATCGGTTTTCTCCAGTTCCTCCAAATTAGAGACCGAAACGCCGATAATGGCATCATGGCCCATGATCTTCCTGGCAATTGAAGGGGCCTCATCTTCCTGGCCCACATGAACACCGTCCGCCATAACGGCTTTTGCCAAAATGATATCATCGTTGACGATAAAGGGAATCTGATTGCTCTTGCACAGATCCCTGACGGCAATCACCTCGTCGTGGAATCCGGGTGTAAACCGTTTATTGCGGTACTGAATCATGGTGGCCCCTGCACACAGGGCGATTTTCACCTGATCGACCGGTGACAGGTCCGGTGCTGCATCATCGGTGATAAAATAAAACCGCAGGGTGTTTTGGAAATCCCGGTTCAGCATTCGAAGCGCTCCATCCATGCAAGGAAAGTGGCTGCCTTGTCTTCTCCCAGGAGTTCTAGTTCCTTCAGTATTGTCTGGACGGATTTTTCTCCATTTTCCCCGGACCCGTTTTTTGAAAAAAATTTGTCTGCATAGCAGATAATCTGTTCTTCCAGGGTTTCGGGAAACATGTCCCGGGCCGGAAGAGGAAGATTGTTCCTCGTAATATCAGCCGCGCTGAGGCCCACCCCCACGTGACTTTCGCAAACCCTGGCATGTTTATCCAGCCCCATTTCCTTCAACAGCCGGCTTCCCAGAAACCCGTGTCGGATATACGGGTCTTCTCCATGACAGTCCAGTTCCGGCGTGTTTGTCATAAACATACCGATGTCATGCAGCATGGCCGCTTCCCTGATAAACGCCATATCCGGGTCAAGCCCGCTCAGGCATCGGGCTATCTTAAGGGCCTTGTTGCCCACGGAAGTCCCGTGCTCGATGAGAATCGCATATGCTCTTGAATTCGGGTCATAAAACCGTCTTATAATGTCAACAGGATCAATGCCCATGTAATCCGCCTGTATCCCCCCAGCCCCCTGATGGTTGAGAGCCGGGGGGTGTTATAAGGATAAAAGCCAAAAGACGCCGTTTCCGGAGAAAGGCTAAGCCTTGCCGGCCAACAGCACTCCCTGGATAAAGGGATCGATGTCGCCGTCCAGCACTGCATTGACATTGCCGATATCCATATTAATCCGGTGATCCTTGGCCATCTGGTAGGGATGAAGAACATAAGACCGGATCTGGCTTCCCCAGGCGATTTCCTCCTTGGAATCATGCATTTCCTGGAGCTTTTCTTCATGTCTTTGCTTCTCAAGTTGATAAAGACGCGCCTTGAGCACCTTCATGGCCAGATCCTTGTTCCGGTGCTGGGATTTTTCCTGCTGGCACTGGACCGTGATGCCGGTGGGCAGATGGGTGATTCTCACGGCACTGCTGGTTTTATTTACATGCTGCCCGCCGGCGCCGCTGGCCCTGAAAACATCGATGCGAAGGTCCTTATCATCAACATCCACCACGATTTCGTTGTCCAGCTCGGGATAAACAAATACGGAAGAAAAGCTGGTATGCCGCTTGGCATTGGCATTAAACGGCGATATTCTCACAAGACGGTGCACGCCCTTCTCGGATTTTAAATATCCATAGGCATTCGGGCCGCTGACCGTAAAGGTGACGCTTTTAATACCGGCTTCATCGCCGGGCTGAAAATCGATCAACTCCATTTTGAAGCCTTTTCGCTCAACCCACCGGCTGTACATCCGAAAAAGCATTTCCGACCAGTCCTGTGCTTCGGTGCCGCCGGCACCGGCATTGATAGAAACGATGGCGTTTCTTACGTCATCCGGATCATCCAGCATGATATCCAATTCCAGTTGCCGGATTTTTTTCTCAATATCATCAGCCTGCTGGGAAGCCTCTTTTAATGCTTCGGCGTCATCCGCTTCTTCGGCCAGTTCCAGCATGATGCTGCAGTCCTCAAGGCCGCTTTTCAGCTTGTTGAAGTGATCGATTTTTTGAGAAAGCTGCGTCCTTTCCCGTAAGATGGGTTTTGCCGCTTCCGGGTTATCCCAGAAGTCGCTTTTTGCAATAACAGTCTCGATTTCGTTTAACCGGCGTTTTTTACTTTCTAAGTCAAAGATAGCCTTTCAACTGTTCAAGTTCTGCTTCAAGGGATTTGAGTGTCTGTTTTATTTCCGTTATCATGGGGCTTACCTCCTATATCGCGATCGTTTACGACCGGTTTTGTTTTTCGGCCATATTGAAAACATCAATATTCAGCCGGGATCAAGTAGAACGTACTATAAGAAGTTTGCGGGGAAATATCAAGACATTGTTACCGGTCCTTTCGCTCGGTAGCCCGTAATCGCCAGGACAATCGCCATCACCATGCAAACCCGGGCGAACAGATCGCCGTGTTTCGTATAAAATGAATTTTCATGGACCAGGGGCACGGCAAAAGATACGGCCGCATCTTCATAAAGGCCTGTTTTGCCGTGGGCCTGACCCATGGGATCAATAAAACCGCTGATACCCGTGTTTGCACTGCGGACAAGAGACCGCCTGTTTTCCACTGCCCTGAAAACAGACATGGCAAAATGCTGGTACGGGGCGCTGGTTCTGCCGTACCAGGCATCGTTGGTCAGATTAACAAGAAGGGATGCACCGTTTCTTGTTGCCGCCCTGGACAATTCCGGAAAAATGATCTCAAAGCAGATCAATACCCCGATCCGGTCTTTTCCCCGGACAAGGGTTTTTCCCATTTCTCCGCCCTGAAAATCCCCTACCTGTTCAACAATTTTTCCCACGAACGGGATCCATTTTTTTAAAGGAACATATTCTCCAAACGGAACAAGGTGTACCTTATCGTATTTTCCGGCAATCCTTCCAGCCGGATGAACAAGATATGCGCTGTTATAATATTCCATATGGCCATTGTCGCAGGAAAATGAGGGGCTGCCGATGAGAAAATCACACCCTGCCTTATCGATGCCGTCAAGAACCATGCGGTTTAATGATCGTGTTAACGGGTCCTGTTCATATAAAAAATAAAACGGCGTGGCTGTTTCAGGCCACACCACCAGATCGGCATTTCCCGGTTTTGCAGACAGGGACAGATCAATGTATTTTTGCGTGGTGGATATCTGAAACCGGCGGTCCCATTTAACAGCCTGGTCGATGTTACCCTGAACGGCGATAACGTTCGTAAGGGGTGATGCTTTAATCCATCCAACGACCTGGTCGAGCCGTTTTTGGCCGTAAAAAAAAACCGCCCCCATCAATACGGCTGCCGATACCAGTGTGGCGGCAACCCATAATACGGATATCCCGTGTTGACGGCTTTTTTGATGGAAAATACCGTGGTACAGGATAAAAAAAACACCGTTTATTGCTGCAATAAGGAAAGAGACCCCATAAACACCGGTGATATCGGATATCTGGATGAGATGCAGATTCTCAGCCTGGGAATATCCCAGCAGGGCCCAGGGAAACCCGGTCAACAGGAAGGATCGAATGTACTCCAGCAAAACCCACATAAACGGTACGAGCAAAAAATGTATCAGGGGTTTTCTGCCGGCTCCGGACAGGATGGCGCAGAAAACACCGATGAACAGGGAAAGGTAAAATGCCAGCAAAAGCATGATGGGAATACTCAGTGCCCAGGGGAGACGGCCATAGGCATGCATGGTGTAAGCCAGCCAATACATCAGCGTCACATAATGTGTAAGTCCGGCCAGTATGCCCAGACGAAAATTATTGAATGAAGATTGACGGGTAGTGACAATCAGCAATGGTACCAGGGCGACCCAGGCAGCCCAATGAAAACCGATATTGGGAAAAGCCGCCGTCATGAGCAGTCCGCTCAGGACGGCTAGGCCGGTTTGTGTTTTGTCGATGGGATAATGATCCATACAGATTTGCGCAACATGCCCGCCTCTCATATGGCGTTATGATGATTATTTCATATTTTGGCGAAAGTATATGAAAAGCAGCACGTACTGTCAAGATCGGAAGGTGATGAATATTGATATGTTAACGGGACTCAACAGGATAGGATAAGGCAGATGAGGAAACGGGTTGCCACCCATGAAAAATTTGATGGGTGGCAACGCCATTGGTGTTTGAACCGAAAATCAATCAAAAAAAGACAGGGCCGTTAAAAAGTGTCCCTTCAGAAACGATACATTTTTGTTCCCCGATGAGAAACACGGGCCCGGGCCAACAAAAGATGCTGTTTATGGATGGACACTAGAAACTGGAACCACACGCTCCCGGCGTGAATCTCTCTTTGGCCATGGGGGCGTCCGCGGTCACCGTCCATAACAGATTCTGGCTCCAGAAATTATTTTTAAGATCGGTCAGTGATGCCGAACACTGGACCCAGCCAGGTTGACCCTGGGCCGTTGTAAAATTCACGATACAATTAACAGCGCCTTTCCATAAATTCCCCTGCTTGTCGTAAATATGAGCATACATGGCATGATAAATCTCTTTTTCAATGAACAGGGTTTTCTTTTCTTCCGGGTGCCGGGAATTGTTGGGAACCACGTCAATGACATAAAAACCCCTGACTTCGTAAGGATCGGAGGGCCCGCTGACAACCGGATGGGGATACCCCTTTTCATATTTTGTCCCTGGTTTGCATTTTGTCTGCTGGTTCATCAACGCCAGCAACTTTTTCTCACCGACTAATTTCGGGGTCCATTCCGAGAGTTTTCCGTCAAACCCGTAAAAATCATCCCACGTAAAAGGCGTGCCTCTTACCGGGTTTGCCCGCTCGCTGGATACCATTCGCAGAGTCCTGCGCAATGTCGGAATATAGGTCCACATGTCGTCGCTTTTAAAAGGATCTTCATACCGCCATGTCAGGGTGACCATATCCTTGTTGGGCGGCGTTCTGGAGTTTAAGAGCAGTGCCGAAAAAAGTTTTTTACGATTCGGCAAAACCGGCTTCGGGTCAACAGCCGTCCGGTGGGTATAAAACAGCATGTCGATCTGTGTGAACGCATGGGCGATGGTCCCGCCTTTCCGCTGGGAGGTATACCAGTACCCGTCATTATAGGAAAAGCCGTCGGATCGCCACCGGTAGTAGTGATTCCACATGACTTTCCAGGCTTTTCCCGGCTCCTTGACTTCGGGAAAAGGAAGACCCGCAACAAGCCCGCTGGGGGTATTGTCTGCGTTCAGGGTTACTTTCCCGATATTTTCCCGGCTGGCGTCAATGTAGGTCTGGGGTACACCAACATTCGTCCTGCCCTTGACATGGATAACGGAGGGCTCAACTATTCCCCAGCCGTCCTTGACGAACCCCTGCATGACAATGGGGAAATAGTCCTTATACTGATCGATATTTGATGCATCAATGATGTCGCCGGGTTTTGGCTCCGTGCTGAAGGCGGTACCTGGAAGAATAAAAACGAACAGCATCATGAGTGTGAACAACGGGAAAAAAATCTTTCGTTCAAAACCAATCATTAATTTAACCTCCTGCTTTAGTCGTAATGGGTTAAACGCTTTGCCCGGGTCAGACGGAAAATCTTAAACCGGATCAGTTAAAAAACTCCAACAGTCTTTGCGATCAGAAGGACATAAAAAAATAACATGTTACATGTTAATGGATTACAGCAAAATTGATCATATTGATCATGTTGTTAAGTTTGCTTACACCAAATTTACTGAATTATATTCAATGATAGTGAATGTCAACATAATTTTTTTGATGCGTTCACAAAAAATCCTTAAAAAGGGACGGGAACTGGAATCGTGTATTTAACGTCTTGAATTTGAATAATATTCGAATTTCCGCGTTAAAGAGCCCAAACCATTTATCTTTGATGAATTCGTAAAAAACCGAATTCACCAGGTTTTACGTGTCAAGATAAAAAAATACTAAAATACCGGATACTTAAAAGTTCAACCCCTCGTAAAAAGTCGTTTTCCGACTTTTTACGAGGGCATCATATTTCGTTTGCCGATCCCCCAATTCCGCCCTTTTTGCGATGTGGGGATTGTAATCTTATTGCCGGCTGTTTATTGGGCTGGTAATGCATGTCTCCGAAAAATTGCTTGACCCTGATAAAAGCCCTGTGGTAATTGACGGTGTGCCAACAGCCGGCGTAGCTCAGTCGGTAGAGCAGCTGATTCGTAATCAGCAGGTAGGCGGTTCGAATCCGCCCGCCGGCTCCACGTAAATTAGAGTAATTTCGTAGCGTTATTTTTATATCCACTTTTTGTTGTTTCTGCCGAAGCCGGTCAAATCAGATTAAACCGGATTCCTTTTGCAAAGGATTACACACCTATAACCGTATTCAATTTATGATCGATTTTTTGAAAATTGTTGTTGAATCAATTGCCTCAATGTGTCAGATTACGTAGTTTTTACGTATTACTTATAAAATTTCTTGATTTTTTCATCGATTCCTGATGCTTTCTCTCAAACTTGTATCAAAACCCAACAAAAGACAAAGAATGGAAACCGGACGTCGGTCCGGCAACTGAAAATGAAAAAAGCAACCCTCGTAATCCTGGCCGTCTTACTGATCACACCGGTGGTCATCTATTATACCTTTCCCGGGGTTCTCTATGCCGTTTCGATGGGAATGATGAGAAGGGGCGCGGGACTCGAGAAAAAAGTCGTAAAAGTTCAGGATCATGAAATTGTTTACATAGAAGGCGGCAGGGGCGACACGGTTCTGCTGATCCACGGCTTCACCGCCGATAAGGACAACTGGACGAGATTCGCCAAATCGTTAACACCGGATTTCCATGTGGTCGCCCTTGATCTGCCGGGGTTTGGTGAAAGCTCCAAAATCCCGGAACGCTCATACAATATTGCCGCACAGGTATTGCGGCTGGATCAATTTGTTTCGGAACTGAAACTGGAGAAATTTCATATCGCCGGTAATTCAATGGGAGGGACCATTTCAGGGTGTTACGCCGCACACTTCCCGGATAAGGTACTGACGTTGGCGTTGTTTAATACGGGCGGCGTTTATTCGTGCGAAAAGAGCGAACTGATGAAACGCATCGAAAAAGGAGAAAATCCGCTTCTGATCGAGGAACCCGGGCAATACGACAGGATGCTCGAGTTCGTATTTGTTCAACTGCCGACCATTCCCGGACCCGTAAAAAGTTTTTTAACCAAAAAAGCCATCGCCGCCAAAGCGTTTAATGAAAAAATTCTGAAAGACATTTTTCAGGAAATGTATGTAATGGAAGCTGATTTCCCCAAAATAAAGGCAGATACGTTGATCTTGTGGGGGGATACGGACCGCCTGATTGATGTTTCCTGCACAAAAATACTGGAAAACGGCATAAAAAATTCAACAACGGTTGTCATGAAGGACTGCGGTCATCTGCCCATGCTGGAAAGGCCTGAAGAAACGGCAAAACATTACCTGTCGTTTATAGAAAAGGGGAACAATGGGCAGTAACCGGTTTAACGACAACCGGACGCCATTGATGGTCATATGTGATCGGAAACTGTTTACACGAGATGCCGGGAACCGTCGATTTTTAAGGGGGGGGATATGAACAATCCTGAAGTAACGGATCGAGCATTACAGATTTTGCGGAGCGGAGAGAATTTCCACTGGTCATTTATCACTCTTCTTCTTCTTGTCATGTATGTCTATTACAACGAAATCGAGAAAAAAAACTGGAATGTCATTGCCGCGGGCTTGACGTTGTATATGATTCACTGGTTTGTTGAGATTATCAACGCCCTCATTCAGCACTTCAGCGGTCATGCCCTGTGGACGGTTGCCTCAGGCACCTCTTTTCTGATCCTGGTTGGACTGAGCATCGAGATCAACATGATGTTTTCTATCGCTGCGCTGACATTTGCCAAAATACTGCCCAATGACCCGAAAATGAAAATACTGGGAATAAACAACCGATTACTCATCGGCATCGGCTGCGCCGCCTTTGCCGCTTTACTGGAAATATTTTTCGTCAAAACACCGGCCTTTGCATGGGTTTATCCGTGGTGGGGGTCCATTCCCGTCTTTATTACGGTGTACATCCCGTTTTTTGTTCTCGCATTCTATATCCACGATCGGGAAAGGAAAATCCAGAAAGTATTTATCGGCTCCCTTTTTGTTTTAAATGCCGTAATGATGGTCCTTTTTGCAGGCGTTTTAAAATGGATATAGCAGTGCCCATCCAGAAATGGTAGCCCCGCCTCGGCGGGATTGGTTTCCCGCCAGTTTCTGGCGGGAAGCGCTGGGCCAAAAGATGCCATTTCCGGATGGACACAACCTAAAAATTTACATCCAAAACAAACGGCTTGACCTTAACCGTCACGGCGCCGACCTCAGTCATTTTGCCCAGCCGCTCTTCGATTCGTTCAGTGATCAGATGGGCTTCGGCCAACGGGGCCTTCACAAGAATCCGGATATCACCATTGTCGGCAACCGCCTTTATGGTTGGAAATTCTTCCACCAGCTCAGCCTCAATTTTTGACGCCAGGATTAAATTTTCAAGCATCTGCTGGGATTCCGGAGTTTTTTGAAAGCAGGCCCGCTTTGCCGCCCGGCTGATGATATCCACCGCATCGTTAACCGTCAGTTTCCCGATGTGTAATACCATGTCGTAGAGTTTCGCATCCGCGGTATTGATTCCATACAGGCGCAAGCTCCATTTCTGACGTTCTTCATCATCTTTTTTTAATATCTGACGGGCCTTCTTCTCATCGACATGGTCTCGTTTCATCACGATTTCAATTCGTTTCTCAAGGTCGGCGATGATCCGGACCTTTAGCACATGGGAAATGTCATCAAGAAAAACATGACCGGCAAATCCATGATAGATGATATTGTCATTTCTCATCCGGTTTAGCAGTACCGAACGAATATAGGCGATATATTTTTCCTTTCCGTAGGTATACCGATCAAGAATTGTCGGTGAATCATGAATCGCCCGGATAAGTTTTATTTCCGGTACGTGAAATTGTTCCGAGGCCATGAGGAGGATCTCTCGGGAAATACACGCATAGCCCAATTCTTCGGCCAGTTTTTCAGCGGTTTCTTTGCCGTAGCTGTATGAGCCCCTGGATATTGTAATGATTGACATAATGGAATCCTTTTAAAAGAAATATGTGTTCTTGTTGTTAACTCAACGTTCGGGATTCATACCCGACTGAAGGGATAAAGGAATCGAGTGAAATGCATTTTAAGCGCTCCAAAATCAGCAATTGGTCCACGATTTCGGGAAATTGGTTCAATCGCAGTACTTCCGTAATTGAACGATCTGAATTATAACCACTTCAACCCTTGAATCCCCGTACACTTAACCGTCATAAAAACGAAATCCCGAAAGTTGAGTTGTTAAATCGATTGCAGCATGGAATTTTACCGCACAGATTTCGCCCCTCATTCCAGATTTTCCACAACAGGTAAATATACGGAAAAGGTTGTCCATTTCCCCTCTTCACTGCCCACGGTGATGCGACCTCCCAGGTTCTGAATAATACCGTAGCTCACGGAAAGTCCCAGACCTGTTCCTTTCCCCACATCCTTGGTCGAAAAAAACGGATCAAAGACTTTATCCAGGTTTTTTTTCGGGATGCCGATGCCATTGTCCGTGACGTCAATTTTCACGAAATCTTCACCGTCCTTGCCGGCATGAATGCTTAATGTGCCGCCTTCCGGCATGGCCTGAATGCTGTTTAGAAAAATGTTTAAAAAAACCTGTTGCAGGTTGCGGAAATTTCCTTTGACCCCGGGCAGGTTATTTTCAATGTGAATTTTTGTTTCCACCCCGCTGATCAGGCGCTCGTTGTCGGCAAGTTTCAGGCTGGATTGAATAAGATCGTCAACGTTGATTATCTCCATTTTGGATTTTTCAAGACGCGTAAAATCCAGAAGGTTTCTCACGGTTCCGCTGGCCCGGTCCACCTGCATGAAAATTTCTTTGAGCATATCCAGGATTTCATCCTGTTCGTATTGATCCAGACCGTCGATCAACGCCTCGGTGGTGATGCTGATATTGTTTAAGGGGTTGTTCAATTCATGGGCGATTCCGGATGTCAGGGTTCCCACGGCAGCCATTTTCCGGGAGTGAATCAACTGCTTCTGCTTTTCCATAAGTTCATAGATCATCCGATTAATGGACATGGCGAGATTTGAAAAATCATCCCGGAACTTCCGTTGGGGAACAATCAGTCTGAAGTCCCCGGCGGCAATCCGCTTGGTGTATTCCACGGCCCGGCCTAAGGGTTTTAAGATTTGCCTGGTCAATTCCGCAGCAACCCAAACCATGACGATGAAATTGATCAATAGGGAAAACGCCGCCGCCAACATAAAGGTGCGCGCCGCGTTATGGACCTTGATCCGTTCCTGGTCCATGAGGTCTGCGGCATAGGTCAGTATCTGATGGCCGTAGATTCTTAATCGTTTTTCCGTATCGGGATCTTTCAGGCTGTCGGTGCCCAGGGCTTTTTCTTCCTGGCTGACAATTTCGTTTAAAAGGTTTTCGTATTTCTCAAAATCATTTCTCAAGTTCTGGAAGGTTTCCTGCTTTAAAAGGGACTGCATTTCACTCGCCGTGCTATGCAGAATCAAGGCAGCGCTGTTTAAGTTGCTCAACGCATCAAAGAGATCGGTTTTTGTGCCGTAAAGAAAATAATTTTTTTCATGCCGCCGGGCCTGTTCAACGGTAAAGGCAAATTTCGCGGCATGGTCGAAAAAGTTCTGCTTGGCATTCATGCTGGAAATGTAGAGGATGGAGGCAATGCCGATGCCGAATGAAAAAAGAAACGCAATCAAAAAAGCCAGGGTGATACGGAACCGGATGCTTAGGGTCGGCCGCTCCAGTAACGCCTTTTCCATCTGTAATATTTCTTCCGGCTTGGGACTGTCCTCGTTGTCATTGGACCGGTTGATGGTATCTTGTTCGGAGAATTCCATTTCGTTTTCCATTACATTAAATGTATGCTCCCGGCAACGCCGTTGCCGGGGATTTGAAGTTGTCCCCGTATTCTTTAACTATCTTAAAATAAGCACGGAAGACGTTGCCGTCGCAACAAAATTTTCCAGAAGCTTTTTTGAAAAAAACTTATCCAAAAAAGATTCTTTCCCCATCCACAACGCCACAAGATTGTCCCCGGCCGACTTGGATATAAAGGATTTCAGGGAAGGTGCATCCACCAGCTTGATCCATGCTTTGATATTGCGATCTTTGTAATAGTCCAGAATATGGGCCATTCTGCGGTCCACGCCGGTTTTTAGATCATCACCGGTCTTCAGACCGACGATCTCCAACTCCGCATGGTGCAAGGTCACCAATTGATTGATCAATTCAAGCGATGCCTGGCTTACCCTATCCTGATCTATACAGCAGACGATCTTTTCCGGTATTTTTTCTTCCTTGACAATCAATACCGAACACGTCGCGCTTTGTGCAACCTTTTGGGGCACATTGACATGGTTGGCCCATTCGCACCGCCCTGTTTTACCGCAGCCGATCAGGATCAAATCCATATCCCCCTCAGCGGATTCAGCCAGGATTTCCTTGACAACATTTCCGAATCGGATGCGGGCATTGAGATTTTTTCGTCCGTTTTCCCCGCCGTAGTCGAGGGTCAAAACCCCTTTTTCATCCTGCCTCAACCGGTATCCGTCCCCATGAAGGGCATAGGGCAAATCCTTGTCCCGGATATGACGGACAAACAGATTGCGATACCTGGTAAGCACATCCGCCATATCATGACCAAGGCCGTCTTCTTTTGGTTCCCCAGCCGTCGGCCGCCCGGCATCTGTTCCGAGAAGGGTGACATCCGCCCAGGTATTTTTTGCCAGTTCGGCAACCTGGTTTACGACATAAACACTGTATGGTTGTTTATCCACGGCAACTAAAATTCTCATCATAACCCCCTTTGACGAAGTTGATCGACCGGACGAATACCGCTTGTTTGACCGAAGTGATACAGGCGTTTCTTTTGATGCCCGCCAAGGCGCATCACCGGCAGACCAGAACCGGAGAAGATACCCGGCTCAACAGTTCAAGCATTAAATCATTTTTACGCGGCACAGGGTTTGCAAATGAAGCAACCACGCCGTAATCCCGTAAATATTGGGCGATTGTTTTTGGAGATCCTTCAATGACTTTCGCCATGCCGGATGCCGTAAAATGGTGTTGTTCAAAATTTTCAACCGGTATGTCCACGGCATCTGCTTCCCTGAAGACGAGGTCTTTGGATTTACAAAACTTCAAATAAATCCGATCAACAGCGATTTTCGAATTGTTGAAAATTTTGGAAAAAGACGATGCAAACCGTTTAAAATCCGTGTGTTCATCCAAAAGAACCGCTGCTTTCGACGGGGTCAACAGGTTTTTGACCACCAGGACCGGGCACGGCAGCATGCGATACAGGCGTGAATTGATCAGTTTGTGAAAATCCGCCAGATCGGTGGTCGGGGGTACGCCTTCTATGAAAAGGTGATATTGACCGTTGTGCAATTCATCCAGCAACTTGTCGGTTCGGTCTCCAATGAGAACCTTGGGAATTTTTAAAAACGGAAGGTCTGTTTTTTCCACATCCAAAAATCGTTTGATCTCTTCTTTTTCTGTTTCAATGAGCGCATTTTCCCAGGTTTTGCGCACCCATCCTGACCCCGGTGCATGACCAAGCCGTTTTGGATCGATGACATGAATGCCATGAAGCCGCAAATCGATTTGATTCGAAAGCTCCCTGGCATACCGCAGGGCAATGCTTGATCCCAAGTCTGCGTTAACGAAAAGGAGCGCGTTTATCATATCGGGTTACCTTTCTTATTGGTTATCGGTCTTTTCCACCACGGTTTTCAGTGGAAATCGTTATCGGCTGAAATCACCCTCTAGACGAAAGTAATCTTATTCAGACCGCTTTGTTCTGATTTTTGCTTCGGCCTTTCGAATGACTTCCTGAATTTCCGCCAGCTTGAACGGTTTGGCCAGAAAATCGAATACGCCTTTGCGGAATGATTCTTTTGCGGTTTCCATGGTGGCAAAACCCGTGATGACAATCACTTCCGTATCCGGAGAATCTTTTCTGACCATTGTTAAAAATTGCATGCCGTCAATCCCCTTCATCTTGAGATCGGTGATAACGATATCAAAGAATTTTTCACCAAAGCGTTCAAGGGCCTTGGCACTTTCAAAAAATGTCTCCACATCATACCCATTTTTTTCCAAGACCGATTGCAGACGTTTACATACGATGGGTTCATCGTCTAAAATCAGAATTTTGATCGGTGTTTTATTGTTCATGTCGAGTTACCCCCTGTTTTGCTGTACTGTGATTGGAGTGGACCAGTTTGTTGAAATTGTCCACATAAAGATGAATATGATGATCGCTTGCCATTTGCACGTCCAGTTGGCGTGAAAAGGCAACTAAAACCCCCAACAGGTATACCTTTGCCTGCATCCTTTCAGTCGTGAGCGTCTTAATCCGGGCCACCACAAGATCCCCCCGTACTTCCACGCGAAAGTCATTTTGAACGAGGATTTCGGACAAAAGCGTTGCCCTGCGGGTTCTTCGGGTCGGATCCGTGACGCCGCCCATAAACCGGAAATAGGCATAATTGCTGTTAATATCATCACTGATGTACGCATCGATCATGTTGAAGTGGTATCCCAGACGAAGACTGATGTGAGCGTATGGTTTCGATATGACGGCAAGGTTCTGGCCGATTTGTCGGGGGTCGGCAAGTCCTGGAGAAAATGTTCGTGTCATGCTCGACATGAAGCTCGAAAAATCAACGGTCATCGGCTCTGTATTCCATGCGCCGGGCATGCTCAGCCCCTCCACAAAAGCGCGCATCGGGACGGAGGCGATGTGATCCGGTTCGATGACGGGCCCTGTCGGCTTGACGGCCAGACCGTTGCCGATATCAATTAAAACCAGGTCAAGGGGTAGCGGCAGTTTCAGTTTGCCGGATGCTGTTTTGTCATCATGGGAACTATAATAATTTTGATTGATCAATTCTTCAACCGCTTTTTCATGTACAAATCGGGTGATATCATGAAAGGTGCGACAGGCCAAAGGCGTAAAATCCCGTGAAGTCGGGTCCAGAAGATTCAGGACGGCTATTTTTTTTAACACCTTTCGAAGCAATCGGTATTCAAAGGTCTCCTCAATGGGCTCCTCGGAAAGATGATAATCCTCCAGTTCCGTGACCCTGCCGTCATACACCTTTTTCTCCTCCGCATCCAGGGTGATTTCCTGCCCCGGCTTTAAAAGCTGTGTGGCCACCTGCGTATTGACAATCGTCGGCACCCGAAATTCCCGGGCGACGGTGGCCATATGACCGGTAGCCGACCCTACGTCCGTGATGATGCCGTTTGCCTTTCGAATGACCTTGGCAAACCGGGGAGAAGTGTATTTTGCAACAAGAATGGAACCGGTTGGAAAAACATCCAGGTCCTCATCCCGATTCACCATGAAAACTTTTCCGACGCCGATTCCTCTCTGGGCGATATCCCCTTTCCCCTCGAAGCATACCGGATACTTCCTGAGGACAGCAGGGAGATCCCGGATCATGTGGGACCTTTTGATATCCAGAATCAGCGGGCGCGACTGAAGGATGAACAGCCTATCATCCGGGTCAAAGGCAAATTCGATATCCTGGGGTGTTTTGAAATATTTTTCGATCATCAGTCCGGCGTCCGCCAGCTGCTTTAGCTGGTCTTGGTTCAAGCAGGCTCTGTCGCGCAGCCCTGTTTCAACCGGGTAATATGCAGTCCCGCCGTCAGGGTGCATGGAGAGCCGTTCAATCTTACATGCGATATCCACGGTATTTTCCGAGTACGGGAAATGCCGGCTTACCCGGAAGCGGTCCGCTGCCATGATCCCGTCAACAACCGGGACGCCCAGGCCCCATACGGCAGTACCCATCATGTGATCGCTCTTGGGGTCTATGGGATCAACGGTATATAATACCCCGCTTACCTTGGCGTTTATCATTGACTGGCAGCCGACCGCCATAACGACATCGCTTTGGGAAAATCCCTTTTGCTTCCTGTATTCAATGGCGGAAGATGAATAAGCGCTTGCCAGAATGGCTTTATAACACTCCAGAAGTCGGTCCGGAGGCTGGTTTAAAAGGCTTTTATACTGACCGGCAAAGCTGTCCTTGCCGTCTTCCTTCCAGGCACTGCTTCGAACGGCTATGTAGAGCTTCCGCGTTCCGGAAATCCGGGAGAGCCGATGCATGGCCCGGTCAATGGCTTTTTCGATTGGTGGCGGTATTTCTCCTTCCGTAATCAGTGTTTGAATTCGTGTGGATGCCTGTCCGGAAGAAAGTTGCCCGGAGTGCCATGCTTGCATTATCTCGCTTACCTTGTCCCCAAGTTGATTATACGCCATAAAGGAACCAAAGGCCCGCGCGGTAATGGCGAATCCTTCCGGCGTAGCCAGTCCGAGCACGTTTTTAATTTCCGCCAGATTTGAATTCTTTGCCCCCACGATGTCTTCCAGATCCCGGTCGATCAAAGGATAGGGTATGGTGTAATCCGATTGGGGAATCCGTAGGTGCCCATCGAGTTCATTTATTATCTCCTGGTTGATCTTTTGAAAAGCGTCAAAAAGAGCCAAATATTTTTTGGGGGCAAGGGTATTGAGATTGACAACCAGCTTGCGGATCAGTTCGGCAACGTCGTGGCAAGCGGCCCTGATGTAGTGAATGTCAAAAACATAGTCCCCGCTCAATTTATCACCCATTTCGGCGAATAATTCCAGCACCCGGTTGTTCAGGGCAAGCGTCTTTTGAAAGGTATCAAAAACCATGGTAAATCCCGAAGAGCCGGCTTTTTGCTTTCCGAAACCGATATGTTTTCCGGTTCGTTTAAGGAGCCGTATGGTGTTGGAAAATGGTTTCATGGCTTTTGCCTGTCTAATGGACGCCTTTCCCTCCCTTAAAGATAACTCCCATGAGGAGTCCTGCCATGATGGCGATCAGTGTGGCAAGAACGCCGTACACCGCGCCGTGGTCAACGGCGAGCGAAGCAACCATTGCCGGGAGGCCGGTTTCTTCAATTTTCAGCGTCCGGGTATCTGTTTGATACACCCGTCCGTCTTTAAGAATAACTGTTGTAACCGGATACGCTCCCTGGTGCATGGCGGGTGGAATTTCAAGTTCGCAGGAAAACGATTTCATCGCGGGGTTGGATTCGGACGGGTGATAACGCACGGCATTCTCATGGACGCCATAAAGCCCTTCGGATTTTTTGAGCTTGACGAATTCCCGGAACTGCCTCTCTTTCGTTCCATCGTCGGGGGTTATTGATGCCTGTTGTTCCAGCGCGTTCAATCCGATATCCAGTTGTTTGAATTTCGGTTCACCGGCAATCGCTGATTCCGGAATCGCGTCGGGTAGATAAAGCATGTAGACACCGGGGACGTTGTGAAAGGTAATTTCGCCGACATTCATCCAAAACATGCCTAAAACATGCCCTTTTTTAAAAAGGTCCGCATTTTCCGCTTCTTTCGACACGCGAATCAGAACTTCCGAATCTTCAGGGATTTCGCCGGATATGGATACCCGGGCCCCGTTATAGGTAGCACCGATGGAAATAAGATTCGGTTCCATGTGAATGCCCGGAAGCATCTCCGAATGCCCGGAGTTGGCCTGCAAGACCAGCGCGGCGCTGGCTAAAATGAAAATGATCATCAATCGATTGAACACGTTACATCCCTCCCTTGTAAGCTAACATAATTTGGGGCGTTAGTAAAAGGCTGAACAGCATTTTAACCATGACCAGGAGCACCAGAACGGATAAAAGTATTTTGAGCTGGTCGCCTGCCAGTTTTTTGCTTACTTTTGCACCTATCTGGGCGCCCAGGGTGGATCCCAAAAGCAGAATGAGCACCAGGAGCAAATCCACCGTATGATTACTGATGGACTGCATGATGGTGACATTGATGCAGGTGAAAAGAATCTGGAAAAGACTGGTTCCCACGACGACATGCATTGGCATGCGTAATAGATAAACCATGATGGGAACCATGATAAAGCCGCCGCCCACACCCATGACGGCCGCAAGAATGCCGACAAAAGCCCCCAGGAAAAGAGGCATGTAGGCGGACAGTTCAATTCCGGATTTTTCAAAATAGGTCTGGAATGGCAGCTTTTTTATCAACCGGATATAGACGGATTCCTTGCCGACGGCGACGGGCGCTGCTTTATTTTTTCTGATCGCCTGCACACTTTCAATAAACATGTACCCGCCTACAAACCCCAGCATCAGCACATAGGTGAGGGTGATTAAAAAATCGGCATTGCCCATTCTTCTGAGGATTTTGATACCCTGAACACCCGCAGTGCCACCGAGAACGCCGCCGACAAGCAACAGGGCGCCCATTTTAATATCGACGTTGCCCAGTCGATAGTGAGCAAGGGTGCCGGAAGTGGAGGCCCCGACAATCTGGCCGGAATCCGAGGCGGCCGCAACGGTCGGCGGTATGCCAAGCATGATTAAGATCGGCGTCATCAAAAAACCGCCGCCTACCCCGAAAATACCGGATAGAAATCCGACGAATCCTCCCATGGCAAAAATGAGGGGAACGCTAATGCTGTTTCCTGCAATCGGCAAATACAAGTGCCACATGGTCAACTCCTTTTTTTACCTGTTTTGTCATTTTTCTGGTGAACAACTTCGATTCGACAATTCGTCCTGAATCTGATTTCCTTCAACAATCCAGGAAGATGCTGAGGGGTTTTCTTTTTTTCCTGAATCGGAAATCCGACTACCAGCAGGCTGATCTTTTTTTCCTGAATGAATTTGATCAGCTCATCCTTATATGACCCGCCGGCTATATAATAATCGATCAAAAGCCCTTCCGAGCGTCCTTTTAAAATCAGCTTTTCGAGTCGGTCCTTTATCGCGAATTCATCTTGCGGGTCCGTCCCCTGAACCATTGGCAACACCGCAGGATCTTCGACCAAGAGGATATAGATCCGCACATCCATCCGTTTGGCTAAATTCAACACGTAGATGACCGGCCACAAACTTGTCATTTTTGACTCTATTCCAACCAGGATTTTTTCCATGATCAACGACCCGTGGTAGCGAGTGCTAACCCGATTGTACCTCGGACCTGCCTCGGCAGTAGGGGATTAGCGACGCTGAAAGTTAAAATTCCTTACGGAAACACCCACACCCTGCCCGGGCAGAACTATCGCACCTTGGCGGGAACATGAAAAATCACTAATTCCCCGACGGGCATTTTTTTTGCAATATGGATGCCAGCAGATATATTGCGGTGGATGCAGATAAAAAAGATATTAAAAACAAATGGTTGCTGAATAGAAGGGAAATCGGACAAAAAAATGTAGAAAGTTAAAAAAGAGTCGGCCAAAATCTGCTTCAATTTGAAACAGATTGCGCCGCCGTTACCCGGTGCACCCAATCAGGCGACAGGCATGTCAGAAAAGGGGGGTAAAGGAAAACATCGATATGCACACACAGGTTTCAAATTGAAACAAAACATCATGGAGGTTTTACGATATGAACTATTGGTCTTGAAAATAATGGGTTGGCCGTCACGGAAATGTTTCATTTTGAAAAAACGGAAAACCAAGGTGCGTTGTATTCGTTTTTTTTGTTCCCGTTTTTCCGTCCGGGGCCTTGAGCTTTTCGGTTCCGCAGGTCTGGTGCACCTCTTAACAATATGCAATAATTGATGTGGGAATACGGGGGTGAAGATTCATTCAGGATTTTTTTACCATCCCGAATTTTTTCATTTTTCTCCATAAGGTGGTTCGGGGAATGTCGAGGATGTTTCCGGCCAAACTGACATTAAAGCCGGTCATATTCAGAACTTTTTCAATATGTTCCTTTTCCATCTTTTCCAGGGATAACAATCCTTCGCCCTCAAGGGTTGAAAATTCCAGCTTCTGAAGATCCGACGGCAAATCGGCGATTTCAATGACATCGCCTTCAGTAAGCGCCACGGACCGTTGAATGATATTTTCAAGCTCGCGGACATTGCCGGGAAAATTATAGCTCAGTAAAATCCCCATGGCCTGTGTTGAAATACGTTTAATTTTTTTTCCAAATGCCCGGTTGAATTTGTCGATGAAATGAGAAATCAAAATGGGGATATCATCTCTTCTTTCGGACAGCTTTGGAAGACGTATCGAAACCACGTTGAGACGATAGAAAAGGTCTTCCCGAAATTCTCCTTTTTCAACCGCTTTTTTCAGATCCTTATTGGTTGCGGCAATAATGCGCACGGCAAGATCAATGGGTTTGGTACCGCCCACCCGTAGAATGCTTTTCCCCTGAATGACATGTAAAAGACGGACCTGCATGGTGAGCGGCATCTCTCCGATTTCGTCCAGAAAAACCGAACCGCCGTTAGCAGATTCAAGAAGGCCGATCTTGGTCGCCGTAGCGCCGGTAAAGGCACCTTTTTCGTGTCCGAAAAGTTCGCTGCAAATCAGTTCTTCCGTAAATCCCCCGCAGTTAAAGGACACGAAAGGCATGTGTTTCATAGGACTCAAATTGTGTATGGCCCGGGCGGCCATTTCCTTGCCGGTTCCGGTTTCCGCCTGAAGCAGCACATTGCAGTCGACGGAGGCCACCTTTCGGATCATACTGAAAACGGTTTGCATGAGCGGGCTTACGCCGATGAAGTCTTTCATGAACTCGTTTCCCGCCAGTGCCGCCCGGAGATTTCTGTTTTCCATGCGGAGCTGTATTTTTTCTTTCGCATTGTTTGCAAGCAGGCGGACTTCCTGGAGTCTGAACGGCTTGGAAACAAAATGAAAGGCCCCGTTCTTCATGGCCTTGACAGCGGAGTCGATTGAACCGTAGCCCGTGATGATGATGGTTTCCGAATCCTCATAACCGGTCTTTATCCGCGACAGGATTTCAAATCCGTCTATATCCGGCAACCGCAGATCGACGAAAACAATATGAAAAGGATATTGAGCCATGCGGTCCAGAAAAGCTTTTCCCGTCTGGAAGCATTCAACGTCGAACTCTTCCGTTGTAAACGTGCGTGAAAGTTGTTGGCGTACGATCGACTCGTCGTCAATGATCGCAAGGCGCATTTTCATCTCATGCCTCGGCTATTACGGTAAATAATTTTGGGAGGATGCTTGTGCAAAAAAAATCCGGCCGCTATCTCTGCTGCAATCTTGACCGGCACTTGAAGTCCGGAAAGAGTTTGAGCTGTTTCCAGTCCAGGTAATCGGGGCATTTTTTCAATTTTCTGCACTTCTCGCACACGGCAGTATCCGTTTGTCTCAAATGATTTTTTTTAAGATGCGAGCAGTAAATTATTGCCATTATTAATTTTTCCCTTTCTTGCCTGACCTTCCGAATTAAGTCTCAAGTCCCTCTTCAAAGGTCCGTGACCATTTTTTGAACCATATCAACAACCGAATAAAAAATCAATGCCGATCCATTGCCGACACCAAATTCTTCCAGGATCAGTGCCCATCCGGAAATGGCAGATGTGGGCTCAGTCTCGTCCAAGCCCCCTTGGGTGAAGACAGAAGGCCTGGGCATTTTAAAACCGAAGGGATAGTGAACTATTTTAAAGGATTTCAAAAAAGTGAAACCGCAGATCTGGGCCGAAAGAAGCCGGTTCCGGATCGGCAATACGCCGATTACCCGTTTGATTTTCCATAAACAGTCATGTTAGGAATGTTCGGGTCAAACTAAAAATTGATTTAATTCCGCAACATACAGCTTCATTCGTAAGAGGAATACTGAATGAAAAATCATGCCACATCCCGGAAATCGGTCCTTATCGTTGCGGCTGCATCCTCTTTTGTGACCCCTTTTATGGGCTCATCGATCAACGTCGCCCTGCCGGCCATCGAAAGGACATTTCATATCGATGCAGTACTGCTCAGCTGGGTGGCCACCTCCTATCTCCTTGCCATTGGTGTCTCCCTGGTCCCCATGGGACGTGCGGCGGATATTTACGGCAGAAAAAAGATTCTGGCCATGGGTTTCATCTGTTTTACTGTTTCTTCTCTTTTGTCGGCCCTTGCCTGGTCAATATATTCTCTCATTTTTTTCAGAATTATCCAGGGTATTGGAAGCGGCATGATTTTCGGAACGAGTATGGCCATCCTGACATCCGTATTCCCCCCCAATGAACGGGGGAGAGTATTGGGCATTACGGTTTCCGCCGTATATGTGGGACTCAGCAGTGGGCCGTTTGTCGGGGGCATGCTGACCCAGCATATTTCCTGGCGGAGTCTGTTTATCGTGACGTTTGTTTTATGTGTTATCGTACTCAGACTCATCTTTTTTAAACTAAAAGGAGAATGGGCGGACGCCCGGGGAGAGCCCTTCGATATCTTGGGCAGCCTGATTTACGGCCTGACGCTAATTTTTCTGATAACCGGTTTTTCCCTGCTGCCGGCCAAAAAAAGCATCGGTATGTTGATCCTTGCCGGCAGCGGGGCTGTTTCATTTGTAATCCGGGAAAATAAAACACAATTCCCGATTTTTAAGATCGACCTTCTATTGAAAAACAAAACCTTTGCCTTATCCAATGCCGCCGCCCTGATTCATTACAGCGCCACATTCGCAGTGACGTTTTTAATCAGCCTTTATCTCCAGTATATAAAAGGATTGAGTGCGCAGACAGCCGGCATCATTTTGATCTCCCAGCCCGTGATGATGGCCCTTTTCTCTCCCTTGGCCGGAAGGATTTCAGACACCATGGAACCCCGAATTATCGCATCCTTCGGCATGGGACTGACGTCAACGGGCTTGATGCTCCTGACCTTGGCAACTCCCCATACCCGGGTAGTCTTTGTCATCGCCATACTTCTGCTGATGGGATTGGGGTTTGCCTTGTTTTCTTCTCCCAATATGAATGCCATCATGAGTTCTGTTGACCGCCGATTCTTAGGCATTGCCTCGGGATCGGCCGGGACGATGCGCGTCCTGGGGCAACTGCTCAGCATGGGCATGGCCACCCTGATATTAGCCCTTTTCATGGGACGGGTCCCGATAACGGAAGATGTTTATCCGCAATTAATGAAAAGCATCAGGACGGTACTCATTCTGTTTTCAGGCCTTACCTTTCTGGGCATATTCGCGTCCCTGGTGCGAGGTAGTATTCGGGAATCATAAAAAGGAACTTCGTCGCTGATATTCACCAATGGCCGCTGTTCGAAAAGCTTTACCATGTGTCGATGCAGGGGCGTTTTTTTCCGGTTCTCGGCAGCGGTGGGGCAACGGAATTCAACGCCCTGATGATGTAATGCCGGGAATCCGCCGGATCGATCACATCATCGATTTCAAAATGGGAAGCCGTATTAATGGCCTTACCGTGTTCATACGCCTGTTCCACCATGTTCTCGAAGAGTTTCTTACGCTCTTCCGGATCTTCCACCGCAGCCAGCTCTTTCCGGAACCCGAGCTTTACCGCCCCTTCAAGTCCCATTCCGCCGAATTCCCCGGTGGGCCAGGACACCACGAACAGGGGCGCCTTGTGGCTGCCGCCGCCCATGGCCTGGGCACCCAATCCGTAGGACTTGCGAAGCACAATGGTAAAATAAGGGACGGTCAGGCTGCCGCCGGTAACGAACATGCGGCTGCAATGACGCACCAGGGCGGTTTTTTCCGCTTCCGGCCCCACCATGATCCCCGGGGTGTCACACAAAAACAGAATGGGAATATCATAGGCGTCGCACAACTGCATGAACCGGGCGGCCTTGTCCGCGGCCGGACTGTCGATGGCCCCGGAAAGATGGGACGGATTATTGGCAATGACCCCGATGGGACGTCCTTCTATTCTGATCAGCGCGGTCACCATTCCAAGGCCGAAATGCGGGCGGAGTTCCAGAACCGAGCCGGTATCTGCCAAGATTTTAATGACTTCCCGGGTATCGTAGATCCGCAGCCGGTTCTCGGGTATAATATGCCGCAGCAGCCGTTGATCCGCACATTCCCACTGATTGACCGGCCCCTGAAAATAGGACAGGTACTTTTTCGCCGCGGCTGTTGCCTCTGCTTCATCCGAAACAGCGATATCCACCACCCCGTTGGGGACCTGGACATGCATGGGACCCACTTCCTCGGGGCGGAAAACCCCGAGACCGCCGCCTTCGATCATGGCCGGCCCGCCCATGCCGATACTGGAATTCTGCGTTGCAATGACGACATCGCACATGCCCAGGATGGCGGCATTGCCGGCAAAACACCGGCCGGAGTTGACGCCAATCAAAGGAACCAGGCCGCTGAGTCTCCCAAACAAATGAAAAGCCAGGCAGTCAAGCCCGGCCACGCCCCAGGCATCCGTATCCCCGGGACGTCCCCCACCGCCTTCGGTGAAAAACACCACCGGCAGCCGGAATCTTTCCGCCAGCTCGAACATCCGGTCTTTTTTCCTGTGGTTCTGCATACCCTGGGTACCGGCAAGCACCATGTAATCATAGGACATGGCGATGCACCGGGCCTTTTCCTCGGGGAACAGATCGCCGTTTACCCGGCCGATGCCGGCTACAAGACCATCGGTAGGCGTGTTTTGAATCAGGTCTTCCAGGGTTCGCCGCCGCCGCTGTGCAGCGATGACCAGAGAGCCGTATTCGATGAAGGTACCGGGATCGCAGAGGTCGTTTATGTTTTCCCGGGCGGTGCGCTGCCCTCTCTTTCGGCGTTTTTCCACTTTTTCGGGACGGGCATCATCAAGGATGACTGCTTTTCGCATATTTAATTCGGCAAGGTCGGGACGGATATGATCCAGGTCCATTTCCTTTTCCCCATCAACATCCGATACGTCGACATCCTGTTCTTCAATAAACACCAGGGGATGTCCCTCGTATATCGTATCTCCCGGCGCCACCCCGATACGGACGACAATACCGCTGGTCTCCGCCCGGATCACATGCTCCATTTTCATGGAATTCATGACCAGGATCTGCTGGCCTTTCCGGACGAAATCCCCCTCGCCTACGTCAATGCTGATGATGGTTCCCTGCATCACCGCTGTCATGGCAACTGTGTTTTCCATCCCTGTCATGTCATATGACGGGATGTCTGCCACAGGTTCCTGCTCTTCTCCAACGACGGCGGCGGGTTGCCCTGATGATTTGCCGTAGGCCAGCACGGCCAGGGGGTCGGTTTCGTCCACTTTCGCACCGGCACGGGCCCGGTGCGGCGCATGATCGAAAAAAAGCCGCTGGTGGGACGTGGTGTCCGTGACCGTCAGCTCTGCCAGATGGTCTTCCACAAAGCGGGTATAAATCCGGTTTGAGGCAAACTCCGGATGCCGCAGCAGGCTTTGCAGAAAACCGATGTTTGTGCGGATTCCTTCTATTTTAAATTCACACAAGGCACGATACGTCCGTACCACCGTATCGACAAAATGTGAAGACCGGGAGTGGCCGATCAATTTGGCCAGCAGGGAGTCATAATTGGGATTGGACTGAAAGCCCACATATCCGCAGGTATCCGTCCGGACGCCCCGGCCGAAAGGCACCTCAAACCCGTGCAATGTTCCGCCGGACGGTCGAATTGTTCCATCCGGTTCCATGGTTTCCATGTTGATGCGGACCTCGACGGCAAATCCCACGGGTTCGGGAATATCGGGCTGCAGGAGTTTCAGATCGGCAAGGGATTTGCCGGATGCCAGTTGGAGCTGAATCTTCACCAAATCCACATCCATCACCTCTTCAGTCACCGTGTGCTCCACTTGCAACCTGGGATTGGCTTCTATGAAGGCGTAATTTCCATGGCCCTCCATGACGTCCGCGTCCACAAGAAATTCAAAGGTGCCGACATTGCGGTATGCCGCGACCTTGGCCATTTGAACGGCGTCGGCAGTGAGTTTCTCTCTTAATTCAGGAGACAGGGAAGGACAGGGTGCGATTTCCACGATTTTCTGGTGAAGGCGCTGAATGCTGCATTCACGCTCGTAAAGATGGGCGGCCGCACCCGTTCCGTCACCGATGACCTGTATTTCAATATGCCTGGCCCGGGGCATGAATTGTTCCACATACACGTCTTCCGAGCCAAGGGCCTGCATGGCTTCGGACCGGCATCGACTGTAAGCCCGGGCGATTTCTTCCTCGGTAAAAACCGTCTGCATGCCGCGTCCGCCGCCCCCTGAAACCGCTTTGATCATCATGGCGCCGCCGGATCCCAAAGATGAGAAGAAAGCGACAGCCTGATCCAGCGTCACGGGTTCGCGGATTCCCGATAAGACCGGTACGCCGCATTCGGCGGCCAGGGCCAGGGCCCGGGTCTTGTCTCCGAACAACTCAAGGGTTTCAGCACGGGGGCCGACGAATATGATATTTTTTTCTTCGCACCGCCGTGCAAACGCCACATTTTCACTTAAAAAGCCATAGCCCGGGTGAACGGCATGGCAGCCTGTTTCCGAAGCAATGGCGAGGATGTTGTCGATATCCAGATAAGCTTTAACCCCGGTACCGTCCAGGGGGCGCACCTCATCGGCCCGGCGGGTGTGCAGTGAGTTGGCGTCATCCGCAGCGTGTACGGCTACGGTGGGAATTCCCAGTTCGGCAGCCGCCCGCATGATGCGCACGGCGATTTCACCTCTATTGGCAACTAATAGTTTCATAGGCTTAAACATTGCTTCCGTCGTTTTTTGGTTCGTAAGGATTTAACCGGAAACCGATATTCTTGTCAAAATATTGTTTAAACGGTGCGGCGGAATCAGTGACCTTTTAAGGCGGCTTTTAACGTCACCCGGTCGATAAGACCCGGTGCGATCAGTTTCAGCCATGACCCGATTTTCCCTCTGAAAGTCATAAAGGATTCCCGTTTGCGCCCGGCCGCCGCCTTGATAATGCGTTGGGCACATGCCTCGACGCTCATGGCACGGGCTTCGTTCACAGGATCTGCGTCAAGGGATTTTCCCATGGGGCCGTATGCCTGTTTGCGCAGATCAGTGGCCACAAAGTCAGGGTAAACCATGGTGACACTGACGCCGTCGCCGGCCAGTTCAATCCTCAGCGTATCAAAAAAACCGGCCATGGCATGCTTGCTGGCAGAATAGGCGCTTCTTAAGGGAAGCCCGGCTTTGCCGGCCAGGCTGGAAACACCCACGATCCGACCCCGGCTTTTTTTTAAATGGGGAAGGGCATAGTAGGTGCAATAGACACTGCCGAAAAAATTCACCCCCATCACCCGTTCAAAAGGTGCCAGGTCCGGTGTTTCATCCAATCTGGCCACCATGGTAATTCCGGCGTTATTGATCAGCGTATCGATCCGTCCGTATTCCGAGTTCGTTGTTTCAATCAGTTCCCGGCATGAATCCTTTTGCGTAACATCAGTGGGCACGGCAATCACCCTGCTCCCTATGGTCCGGCACTGTTGCGCGGTTTCATTCATCTTTTGCGTGTCAACATCGGCAAGGGAAAGAAGCGCACCTTTTTCAGCCAGCAAAAGTGCCAGTTCGCGTCCGATGCCGGCGGCAGCACCGGTAATGACGACAACGTTATCCGTGAACGGTGAAAATTTCATTTTTCTTTTGTTCCTTAAAAATGCCGGGGATTAAGCAAAACGCCATTTGTGCAGAGAGTTCTTTATATGACAATTCCTGATTTTTTTCACGCTTTTTTTCCCGGTGCATTTCCTGTTTCGGTGAGGACATTTCTTGAAATTTATGGATATTGACAACACAATGCAATTTCAGTAGCATTATTTTTTCGTCTATCAAACTGTTTCATCGAATATCCGGGTCACTGTCAGACAACCGCAACACCGATTGAGGATACGGCATGATCATTGGTCTTGATGTAGGAGGAACGCATACGGATGTGGTACTGCTGGGAAACGACGGCTTGCTCAGAGAAGCCAAAGTCCCAACGAATCCGTCAAATTTGTTTAATACGGTATTAAAAGGGCTCGATGCCGTTATTCAGGGCGTTGACCCCGGGAAAATCAAACGGCTGGTGCTCAGTACCACCCTGACGACAAATGCCATCATACAAAATAAGATCCCAACGGTGGGAATGATCGTTTCCGGCGGGCCCGGCGTAGATCCTGAAAACTACCGGACAGGGGAGCATTACTACGCTGTCGGCGGTTCCATAGATCACAGGGGAAGGGAGATCGATCCCGTCAACCCGGATGAAATAAAACCCCTCGCGAAAAAGATGAAAGACGCCGGTGTGGGCTATGTAGGTGTGGTGGGCAAATTTTCCACCCGCAATCCAGATCATGAAATACGAATCTTTGATATGGTGAAAGATTCCTTTGAAGTTGTATTCCTGGGTCACCGGGTTTCCGCCGGGCTCAATTTTCCCCGCAGAATCGCCACGACATTTTTAAACGCGGCGGTTTATCCCATCCACAAGGATTTTTTCAATGCGGTTGAACGTTCGCTGAAAGCAGAGGGACTCCATGTGCCCATACGGATTTTAAAAGCGGACGGGGGAAACGTGAATTTTCAATCTTCCATTGACTTTCCCGTTCAAACCATTCTCTCCGGTCCTGCAGCCAGTGTCATGGGGGCCATGGCCTTTGCAGGAAGACACCTGGAAACCCTTGTCCTGGATGTCGGCGGTACCACAACGGACATGGCGGTCCTGGTCAACGGCGTTCCATTGCTGGACCCTGTAGGCATCGGCATCGGGCCCTTTCAGACCTTGATCCGATCCCTGGAAACACATTCCGTCGGCATCGGAGGCGACAGCGAAGTGGTCATTGAAAAGGGCCGAATCCACGTCGGCCCGGAACGAAAAGGCCCGGCACTGGCCCATGGCGGCCCGGTCCCCACGCCTACGGATGCACTGTTCGTACTGGGAAAAATCAGCAACGGGGATCGTGATGCAGCGGTGAAAGGCTTTGTCCCTTTTGCCCGGCAGATGGGCATGACCGTTGAAAAAGCAGCGCAAAAGATATTCGAACATACCTGCAAAATGATATTGCTGGAAGCCGAAAACATGGTTGCCCGAATCAATCGTAAACCCGTGTACACGGTTTATGAAATGCTTGAAGGACACCAGGTTCAGCCCAGGGAGCTCCTGGTGCTGGGCGGCCCGGCCCTTTATTTTGCAGAATGCTTTTCCGAGTCGTCAGAGTTCGACGTCCGGGTGGTGCCCAGGTGGTATGTGGCCAACGCCATCGGCGCGGGTCTTTCCAGGACGACATCCGAAGTGGTCCTGTTTGCGGATACCGAGCAAAACATCGTTGCCGCGCCCGAAGAAAATTATAGCCGGCATGTGAATAAAACCTTTTCAAAAACAGACGCAATCAACCTGGCATTCGACCTGTTGAGAGACAAAGCCCTGAAAAAAGGTGCCAATCCGGATTATCTGGAAATGGAGGTGGTGGAGGACCTTGAATTCAACATGGTCAGGGGATTTTACACCACGGGAAAGAATATCCGGATCAAGGCCCAGGTTAAACCCGGGTTGATCCATGGATATGATGAAATGGTCAAAAACCTTGTATCGAACAACAGTTCCGGAGTTCACCATGATATCGGCAAAATATAAAACCGGTCTGGTATTTTTCCCTGCATTCGACTGGGCCATCGATCCCACCCACCCGGAACGGGAAGAAAGATTGCTGTATACGCAGGACCAGGTATTTGAAGAGGGACTTCTTGATATTGACGGCATTGTGGAATTCAAGCCGGATCTGGTGACCTTGAAAGATGTTCAACGGGTTCATTTCTGCATACCGGATGTATGGAGCGTGACAACGGAATCCCATTTCATCAGCGCCGGCGGTGCCAAAACCATCGGGATGGCCGTACTGGACAAACGCATCGACAGGGGCTTTGCCCTGGTTCGCCCTCCCGGGCATCATGCCATGCGGGTTGTTCACGGGGCAAGGGGGTTTTGCAATATCAATATCGAAGCCGTTATGATCGAATATCTCCGTCAGGCGTATCCTGTCCGGAAAGTCGCCATTGTAGACACGGACTGCCACCATGGCGACGGAACCCAGGATATTTACTGGCATGACCCGGACACCCTGTTCATTTCCATGCACCAGGACGGCAGAACCCTGTACCCGGGAACCGGATTCGTTGACGAACAGGGAGGGGTGAATGCCGTTGGAACAACCGTGAACATTCCCCTGCCGCCCCATACCTCCGAAGAAGGATTCTTATCCGTCATTGACGAAATTGTATTACCCATCATCGATGATTTCAAACCGGATATCATCGTGAATTCGGCAGGCCAGGACAACCATTTTTCAGATCCCATCACCAATATGAATTTTTCCGCCCAAGGCTATGCCAAACTCACCGAGATGTTAAAACCGGACATTGCCGTGCTCGAGGGCGGGTACTCCATTGAAGGGGCCCTGCCGTACATGAATGTGGGAATTATCCTGGCCATGGCGGGAATTGACTACAGCCATGTAAAAGAGCCGACATACGACCCGGAAAAATTGCGCCAGCGACCTGAAATCGGCGAATATATAAACAGGGTCAGGGATGAAATTCTGTCAAACTGGAAAGCAAGGGACCGGAACCGGGAAAAAATACAGAAAGGCAATGAATTTTTTGAGAGAAGACGAAACATTTTTTACGACACCGACAGCATCATGGAGGAACAAAAGGAAAAAATCCGTGTTTGCGGTGAATGCGGCGGTGCCTTGCGAATCGTCACAAGGTCGGATCGCAACACGGGCGTGCTGGCCGTTCATATCCCCAAAAATGCCTGTCATGCCTGCAGGGAAACCGGTTACCGGTGGTTTGATGAAAAGGCATCGGAAGAATTTGATACGGTGCTTTTACAGGACAGGTCAAAAGATAAGTACGTGAAAAAAAAGAAAAATCCACATGGGATATAAATCCCCGGGGCGGTTTTAAAACCGCCCCTATTAAACGATTCAGATCATTTCGGATATGATGCCTGTCTGAAAACAACCAAAGGCAAACGTTGAAAGGTTCCAGACAATCTCATATTAAGCGTAATCTTTGTTTAAGGGCAGAGATCAACCATGCCGTTCGGCAGTATTTTATTTCAAACGATTATATTGAAGTTGAAACGCCGGTAAGAATTCCGGCACCGGCCCCCGAGGCTTATATTGACGCTGTTTCTTCCGGACCATGGTTCCTCCAGACCTCCCCCGAACTGTGCATGAAGCGCCTGCTGGCAGCGGGTTTCGAACGCCTGTTTCAAATCTGCAGGTGTTTCCGGGAAAACGAGAGGGGACACCGGCACCTGCCGGAGTTCACCATGCTGGAGTGGTATCGGGCGCAATCGGATTACCTGGATATGATGGTGGAATGTGAAAAACTCGTCCAGCACGTGGCCCGGTGTGTCGGGTCAGCAGATGTACTGCATTATCAGGGAAATAGCGTGGATTTAAAAACACCGTGGCCGCGGATGACCGTGAAAGAGGCGTTTGACGCATATGGTTGTGTTTCACTGGAGACGGCACTGGCCCGGGACCGGTTCGATGAAATTATTGCCGTTGAAATCGAACCGAATCTGGGAAAATCAGCACCGGTATTTCTATATGATTATCCTGTCCAAAAAGGGGCCTTTGCCCGGATCAAGCCCGGAAACCCCCGTTATGTCGAACGGTTTGAGCTTTATATTTGTGGGTTGGAATTGTGCAACGCATTTTCCGAACTCTCGAATCCGGATGAGCAGCGGCAACGCTTTCAGGATGAAGCGGAAATCAGAAAAAAAAATGGGAAAACGGGGTATCCCATGCCGGAGCCTTTTTTAGCGGTATTGCCGGACATGCCGGCGGCATCCGGGAACGCCCTGGGCATGGATCGCCTGGCGATGCTGTTTTGCAATGCAACGGCGATTGATGACGTAACGGCCTTTATTCCCGAAGAACTCTGACCCGAGTAAACAAGGGGGTTGATGATGAATGCCACGGATCGAAACAAAAATGTCATTCCGGAACTGGAAGGAAAATCAAAGCCTTATGTCATAGCGCATCGGGGCAACCAAACCGCCTGTCCGGAGAACACCCTTGCATCATTTCGCCGTGCGATAAAAGACGGCGCCGATATCATTGAAACGGACATTCATTTGACCCGTGACAACGCATTTGTCTGCATTCATGACCCCACCGTGGACCGAACCACGGACGGTTCCGGCAAGGTGGCGGACATGACCCTGTCTGAACTCAAAGCCCTATCCGCCGGCCCCCGGCATAAGGGGTTCGGGTCTGAAAAAATTCCCACCCTGAAAGAAGCCGCCGGGATTATCCCGGAAAATATGGCCCTGGCCCTGGAACTTAAAACCGACCGTTTTCTGGAAGAGACGGTGTGCAAAAAGCTGGTCTCGGAACTGGAAAAGGAAAATATTTTCCGCCGCAGCATGATATTGTCCTTTTCTCTGCCCCAGCTTGAAACCATGCAGCGCGTTTGTCCGGATATTTACGTGGGATGGATTACGTTGACGGAACGACAACCGGTCAAAGGCCCCCACATGCTGGGACCGTATTGGAAAATCTTTTTAAAAAATCCCTTGTATGTGTTAAAAGCCCACCGGCAAAGACAGGCCGTCTGCCCATTGGATACGACCCCGGATTCCAGGCTCTGGTTTTACCGGCTGCTGCGATGCGATGCCGTGATTACCGATGATCCGGAAAGCACTTGCAGACGGCTGAACAAGACAGTTGGCGCAAGTCGTTAAAATTCAACGTAAAACCATTGGAAAACCCTATTCCACAGGCGGTTATGTAAAGCTTGTTCTGTTTGTCCTTGCGCTGATTCTGCAGTTTCTTTTTTTGTGGCGGTATTGCCGGAAGACACCTGGAGCATGAACCGATCCTTGCGGTCTGTATCCGGACCGGTATTATCATTATTGTTGAATTTCATTGCCGCGGATGTTGTTAAACTGAGCAGACGATTGGCCGGAAAAGAAAAGAGGGAATAACAGATGGATGCCGAAACAGACTATATTATCAGAAAGTTTGAAGATAAGGACTCAACCTCGGTTATTGATATTTTTAATCATTTTATTGTAACCGGTTTTGCCGCATATGCCGAAAAGCCCGTGGGATATGGAGCGATCGCCATATTCAAGGACATGACAAGGGGGTATCCTTTTTTTGTGATTGAAACCGCTTCCGGCGCAATATCGGGATTTTCGTTTCTACGTCCGTTTCACAGAACGGACATCTTCAGTCATGTGGGAGAAATTACTTATTTTATCCTGCCCGATCACACCCGTAAAGGCCTGGGCAGGAAGCTGCTGGACGCCGTAATAGAAGAGGCGAAAAAACGTTCCATCAACTCCATACTGGCAAGCATTTCATCTCTGAATGAACCCAGCATTGCCTTCCATCGGAAAAACGGTTTTTTTCAATGCGGGTGCTTTAAATCCGTCGGGAAAAAGTTTAACCGGAATTTTGATATGGTGTGGATGCAGAAAATGATTTAGGTACAGCAGATTAGATGATTTTACAAACAACGGAAAAATCCCCGTGCTGATCGAACATTTTCAAAAAATCCCGGTTTCATCTTTCCGGTCTATCCGTTGTTGACATTTTTTGCATCAAAGATACAATCAGGATATTCACAATATTACAAATTTAAATTATTTATTCAGGAAGCGATTACTGCCATGAACGATATGGATTCAAGTTCCCATTCGGACTTTATTCGAAATATCATTAACGAAGATATAAAAAACAACAAAAACAACGGCCGGGTGGCCACCCGGTTTCCACCGGAGCCCAACGGATATCTTCATATCGGCCATGCCAAGTCCATTTGCCTGAATTTCGGCATCGCCCGGGATTATGCGGGTGGAACATGCAACTTGAGATTTGACGACACCAATCCGACCCGGGAAGAAACAGAATATGTGGAGGCCATTAAGGAAGATGTGAAATGGCTGGGGTTTGACTGGGGGGACCGGCTTTTTTTTACATCGGATTATTTTGAAAAGCTTTATGATTATGCGGAGCAGTTAATCATCAGGGGCAAGGCCTATGTCTGCAGCCTCAACGCCGACGAGATCCGGGCATACCGGGGAACCCTGACGGAGCCGGGAAAAGAGAGCCCTTACAGAAACCGATCGAAAGAAGAAAACCTGGACCTGTTCAGGCGGATGCGAAACGGGGAATTTGAGGACGGTGCCCATGTGCTCCGGGCAAAGATCGACATGGCCTCTCCCAATCTCAACATGCGGGATCCGACCTTATATCGCATCAGGCGGGCGCATCATCACCGGACAAAAGACAAATGGTGCATCTATCCCATGTATGACTATGCCCATTGCCTTTCCGATTCCATCGAAGGGATCACCCATTCCATCTGCACCCTGGAATTTGAAAATAACCGGCCCCTGTATGACTGGATTTTAGATGCACTGGAAATGGAATGCCATCCCCAGCAGATCGAGTTCGCCCGATTGAATCTGACGTATACGGTGTTAAGCAAACGGAAATTGATTTCCCTGGTGTCCGACAAGCACGTGGACGGATGGGACGATCCCCGGATGCCCACCATTTCAGGTATGCGAAGGAGGGGATTCACCCCTTCCGCCATTCGGAATTTTTGTGATAAAATCGGCGTTGCAAAACGGGATTCCATGGTGGATATGGCCCTGCTCGAATTCTGCGTCCGCGAGGACCTCAACAAAAAAGCCCGCCGGGTCATGGGCGTGCTCCGACCCCTGAAGGTGGTGATTACGAATTATCCCGAAGACCAGGTGGAAGAACTGGACGCCGTGAACAATCCGGAAGATCCGTCCATGGGAACCCGGAAAGTCCCGTTTTCACGTGAACTTTTCATCGAGCAGGATGATTTCATGGAAGATCCGCCCAAAAAGTTTTTCAGGCTGAGTCCGGGCCGGGAAGTCCGGCTCCGGTATGCCTATTTCATAAAATGCAACAACGTGATCAGGGATGAAAAAACAGGTGAAATAACCGAACTCCACTGTACGTATGATCCCGAGACCCGTGGTGGCAACGCGCCGGACGGACGAAAGGTTAAAGCAACCCTGCACTGGGTGTCCGCCTCCCGATCCGTTCCGGCAACGGTAAACCTTTACAACCATCTGTTTCTCGAAGAGGCACCCGGCGCAAAAAAAGACGGCAGGGATTTTACCGACTGCATTAACCCCAAATCCCGGGAAGTCTTGACCGAATGCCGGCTGGAGCCGGGTCTGGCAGATGCAGCGGCAGGGGAAATATTTCAGTTCGAAAGACTGGGATACTTCTGTGTGGATTCCGTTCTTTCAAAACCAGGAACCCCGGTCTTCAACCGGACCGTCACCCTGCGGGACGAATGGGCGAAAATTAAAAAGAAATCGGGAAAATAATCCTTATACCGCATGAAATGGCGACACCGGCAATGAAATTGCCCGGGGCGTCATTCCCCCTCATGCTGGGGCAAAACACACAATTGATCGTCACGGCTATCAATTAATTTTCCCCTTTTTTTCTTTATTGACGGGATCTTCCTTGTTTTTTTCAAAAGAAAATCAGTAATATTGAATTTACTGTTATCGAGACGGGGTATTTCAATTTCTTCCGGAGGCTCTATTTGAGGAACCCACTCATAGGGTGTTCTATAGGCCCGATAAACCATGTTATGATTTTTATTTTTACCAAAATACGGGCTGATATATTCCCATACGATCTCATGATCCGGAGTTACCTCAAAGAGTCGTCCGTCGGTTCCCTCGGTAATCAGCGTATTGCCATTGGGTAAACGCTGGGCCGAACTGATGAATCCGCTGTAAAATTTGTAATCTTCTACAACCGGAACATATCCCGATTCACGGGCGGTATACCGCCATACCACCTCTAAGGTTACCGGGTTAAATTCCAATATCCTTGAATAATCTCGTAATGCATTATTCAGGCCTCTGAAAGAACCTGGATTCGGGGCACCGTAACCGGCCCATCCGCCATTATCAAAAACCAGAATGTTCCCTTCCCCTGGAAGTCCCTTGGGGATCATGTGCGCGTGATGTTGGCCGATTATCCAGCGTAATCTTCTCAGAGCAGGTGTGGCATAATAGTCCGGTCCAACCTGCCATACTATTTTACCCGTCTTTTTGTCTGTTATGGCAATAATATTGGTCTGGCGACCGTCCCAGATAATATTATCCGGATGAAATCGCTTGTCACCGTCATCATACCATTTGTTAGGTCCCAATGTGGAGATGGAATTGATGTGCATCCAGTCCCCCATGTCTAATCCTGCCCCGCCAAGTGTACCGCGATTCAGCATATTCGGATTTCTGGCAAGAATGTTTTTTGCCTCTTCACTAAACCCCATCTGGTCAAAATGATCACTGCATATCCATTCCCATACGATTTCACCATCCCAGGTTACTTCGATAATTGTATCGTCCAATAAAGGCCTTTCACTGATTTTTGAATTCTTTACATTTTTATGGCAAAGAATAAGAGTATTCCCGCTATCCGTCTTGGGGTCCATTCCAGGCACGTAATAACCAACAGGGTTACCCTCCCTTTGGTAGTCATGGTGTTGTCTGGCAATCCATTTGCGTTTTTTTCGCCCATCCTTTACCAATTCATACTTGTTAAACCTCCAAAATATTTTTTCGTCAAAATCCATTTGTACAAGATCCAACATATCCTGATACCCATATTTGGGATCTCGTTCACCGGTACTCCCCATGAAATATCCACCAGGGAGAACTTTCACGGGAAAACCATGCAATGTTTTGATATGCTTCAGAGTATTTCCGTTCATATCGATAAGAACAGAGCCTTCGTCTTTGGCGGGAAAAACCGTATAACCATTAAAACACTTATCAGGGTAGTAGATAGTAGTACCGGTTGGATAAACACTTGGATACGCCACTTTAATACCTCCTTGTTTGGTTTTAAAATCAGCAGAAAGATCACCTTTTCATAAAAATGTAACCTTTCAGGGTTTCAGCAGTAATACCTGATCATCATCTTTTATCTGCAAACCGTCAGAATTTTTTTGCTTAAAAGAACCTTCGCCAGATTTACACCGGCCTGCACCGGGGAGTCTCCGTCAACGAATCTGCAATCCGTCATTTTTAATTCGGGATAATACAGTCGTTTTAATTCCAATTTACCGGAAAACCCTGGATTCAGGTTGATATCCTTTCCGGACCATGAATGAACAGGCTTTTTTTTGGCCACTCTTCTTTCTTTCATGGCGGGATATCGAAGTTCTCCCAACTCGTTGGTTACCATGACGACCGCCGGGAGATTCGATTTTATGATTTCATATCCATTGTCGGTCACCCGGTTGACGATGAGCGACCCGGATTGAATCTCCACCTTTTGCGCAAAGGTAATGCAGGGGATGTTCAATTCTTTTCCCAGCCTGATTCCCATATACCCGTTATTCCAGTCCGATGCCTGGCGGCCGGCTAATATCAAATCATAATCGTCGATTCGTTTTATCGTTTCCGCCAGAACCAGGGCTGTGGCCCCGCTGTCGAACCGGTGGGACTCAAAACGCTCATCCTCCATTTTTATCAACTCGTCGGCACCGGCCGCCAATGCTCTTACCATCACGGCATTGGATATTCTTTTCCCGATACTGACAAGCGTGATCTTCACGTCATCTCTTTTGTCCTTAATCCTCAGGGCCGCCTCCAGTGCATTTTCATCAAACAGGCTTAAAACCGGCGGGATTCCCCTGGGCTCCACACTGTTCAGCTCATGGTTTATTTCATAAGATTCCCTGGGGCCTTCATGATCCGGCGTCTGCTTCATACAAACAACAATGTGCATTCTTTGTTTCCCCCGAATAAATCATTTTGAGCTTTGAACGATTTCCCCGATAAGACCGGAAAGCACCGGCTCATACTCCCCGACGACACCGTAGTCCGATATTTTGAAAATATTGGCATTGGGATCTGAATTAATGGCAATAATCCTTTTTGAACCGCTCATACCGGCCATATGCTGAAATGATCCGGACAACCCCACGGCGAAATACACGGCCGGAGAGACAATGGCACCTGTAATACCGATCTGTGCATCGGCGGAAACCCAACCCAGATCACACGGCGGCCGGGTTGAACCGACTTGTCCGCCCAACAGGTCTGCAAGTTTTTGAAGCGCCGAGAATCCTTCCTGCCCGCCGATTCCCCTGCCCCCGGCAATAATAATATCCGCATCCGTCAGTTTTTTCTCTCCTTCTTCAGGAATGTACTTTCCCACGATCTCATATTCATCCGAAGCGGGTTCATCGACTTCGCCAAGATCGATGATTTCTCCCTGTTGATTTTCCGATCTTTCCGAAGGCGTTGTTGATTTTGACCGCAGGGTGACGATGCAGGGAAAAGAGCCGCTGGAATAAACCGCCATGACATTGTTGCTGTAAACGGGCTTTGTAAAAAGGAGCTCTCCTTTATCCCATTCAATATTGACGCAATCCGTAACCAGGGCGATATTTACGTAAGTGGCAGCCCTGGCAGCAAAATCCAGGGAATTCTTCGAATTGCCGAATACCGTCAATTCCGGTTCCAGCAAGCAGTATATCTTCTCAAAGACCGACAGAAACATCCGGGGCCGGTAGTACTTCAGGCCGGCGTCCTCTTTTATGAATATCTTATCGATGTGATGAAACCGCAACTCCTCGACGGCCCGGGCCACATTTCCTCCCATTACCAGTACCGAGACCGCGGCACCTTGAATAACGGCAACCTGTTTTGCCGCATTCAACGCTTCCAAAGACAGCGGCGTGACAATGCCGTTGTCATCCGTCTCTACGTATACAAGAAAATTATGTGGTTTTGTCATGGATTCCCTTTTAACCACCTTCTACTCGGGGGGATGCCCGTCCACCCACTTGTATTTTTCGCATAACGTTTTCAGCCTGTCGACTTTTTCGCCGGGCATGGCGGATAAATCAAAATCTTCCTCTTTCAGATAACGACCTGTGTCCGCGGATTTATTGGGGTCCAGTTGTTCGGATATCATTTTCTGCCAGTACCCGAAATCCCCGCTTACGGGAGACGTTATTTTTTTGAAAGCCGGTTCGTAGCTGAACATGGGTTCGCTGCATTTTTCAAACGCGGCGATCAGATTATCCAGGGCGATATTTTTCATATTCTCGATTTGTACCCGGTTTCTCGGATCGTATTGAAAAATGACTTCCACATGGGCCCACGTGCCGTTTTCATAGGATACATAATACGGATTATCCGCAATGGGATCCAGAATAAGACCTTTTTCCATATATTCCGTCTTTATATCCGCCAATATTTCGGCAAAATCGGTCTGGAGATCGATGGCTTCGTTCCGACCGATCATGGTATGAAAACTCCCTCCCCTCTTGAACGCCAATGCCCACAGCGTCGATCTGAAAATATTCATGTACATCATGGCCAGGGCATCCGGTTGATCCTCAAAATCAACCAACGTACCTTTGCAGCGGTCTGTAATCGTTCTCAGTGCCTTTACCTGGTAGTCAAGATCTCCCCTTGAATTCCCGTGAAGCATGATCAAGTAATGGTACTTGTTGTCTCTTTGGAGCAGTTCGCCCGGAATACCGACGGGATTAATTCTCACCGCATTGTAACCGATCTCGGCATCACTGATCTGATATACGGCATTACTGAATTCTTCCTTGTCCGGGAAAAAACATGAAAAGATCTTTGTGTTCTCGGGAATTTTCGACCGGGCGGTGAGCAGCACGCCGGATGTCTCGATGATGGGGGGACCTGACCAGTCGTAGAGCTTGAGTGCACATTTCGTGATGATGCCCAGACCGCTCAGAGCACCGGCAGTACCCCTTAATATGCCTCTTAGGGAGGGTCCGGGGCCGTCCCCGATAAACCAGCCGAGGCCCGATCCCAAAGAGCCGAGCTTCAGTAATTCTCCATTGGGGAGGACCCATTCCACGGCAAGAACGTTTCGCGGGCTGTAGGCCATGTAAATACTGTCATTCCCCACGCCGAACGCTGACGTGGCACTGGCCAGGGGTGAACAATTGGGCCCGCTGCCGTGAATATGGCAATTGAGTCCGACCTTCATGGCTTCGGCCTGAAGCTGGGCGTTGCAGACATTCGGCTCGATGACGGCATACATGTTTTTTTCATCGATTTCCAGGATGCGGTCCATCCGCCGCAAATCAACCTGGACGACATTATCCTCCGAAGGCCCGCCCCAGGCTCCCCAGCCCGTTGAAAACGCCTTGAATTTAAGACCGTGCTTATTACAGGCCCTAACCACGCCCCGGACCTCTTCAGTGGAAGCCGGAAGAACGACGGCCACGGGCCGCGTCACCCATTTCGAGGGATCCTCATTGGCATACGGTTGCCAGGCATAGGTATCCAGAATCGCCGGTTCACGGGAAACATTTTCACGACCCACACAGTCTTCCAAATCTTTATATGCTGAATCATTTATCATGGATGCTGTCCCTCCTTATAAACCCATTGAAAACCGAACCAGATCGTTGACATCATAAATTTTAATATCGATCCCTGTTTCCGCTGCAGCCTCCTTGAAGATATTTTCACACCAGGGGCAGCTTGTGACCAGTGCTTCGGCACCGGTGGACAGGGCCTCTTCCAGCCTTTCCCGGGCTGTTTCCATGGAAAACCCCGGAAAGGCTTCGAGCACACCGCCGCCTGATCCGCAGCACCATGAATACTCCCGGATACGTTCCATTTCAACCAACTCAATACCCTTTATGGATCTCAGTACGTTTCTCGGCGGATCATAGATACCAAACCATCCCTGGCGCTTGTCGAACTCCGGGCGTTTTAATTTGTTCTTCCCGGTCCAGTCTCCTGTGTAGGGCTCGCCTTTTCTCCCCAAGTGACAGGGGTCATGATAGGTGACCCGCATGGGTATCTCATGTTTCAATTCGAGTTTTCCCTCTTTGATCAAGTTTTCCATGAATTGGGAAACATGGAGTACCTTCACCGGCATTTCCATGCCCATTCGGGAGTAAAGATAAATAAAGGCGGCATAGCAGTCCGAACATGGTGTTACCAATACGGTTGCGCCGGATGCAATGACCCGTCGGACCATATCCTCGGCAAACGTTTTTCCATCTCCCTGGTACCCGTTTTCATACGCCTTTCCGCCGCAGCAGGACTCTTCCCGGCCGGCGATGCCCAGGTCTGCACCAGCCTCAATCAGAATTTGCACTGTTCCCCGGATGGTGTCTCTCAGACCCGGGTCATAGGAAAAACGGCAGCCGGCATGAAACATGATATCGGCCTTTTCGTTGTTTATATTTTTCAGCGGCAGACCTTCAGCCCACTGCCCCCTGTCCTTTTTAAGCTCTCCGAGAGTATTGCCTTCCCGCTTCATGCTTTCAATAACTTCCAGGTGCTCCGGCAATACATAACCGTTTTCAACACAGTACGCCCGCAGTTCAAGAAGTACTTCGTTGATATCGATATCATCCCGGTAGGCCTTGCATGCCGCGTCGCAGGCACCGCAAAGCTGGCAATGGTATACGATATCGGCAATTTGATCATTCAGCTCGGATCGGTTCTGAAGGATGGAATTTGCCATTATCATTTTCCCCGATCCGGAATAGGCGTGAAAATTGTATCGTGTCACGGACGGACAATTTTTCGCATAGCGCCAGCTTTTTACCTGGTTAAAGGGCACCCATTTACAGGATGAGCAACGGGAACATCCTTCCATGTCGTTTTGAAGTTCTTTTAATCTCATTTTTACACGGCCTCCTTAAATACGAGTTTCCCCTGATTCAATACATGCTCGGGATCGAAGATATGCTTTACCTTCTTTAACGCCGCGGCCGTATCGGTGCACCGGGCATAGGCAAGATCCGACCAGCAGCCATAAGGCCTTGAATAAAACGCACCGGCTTTTGCCATTTCTTCGCTTGCCGCCGGATACAGCCGTTCCATGTCAGCCGTCGATTTTCCATCTTTCGGATTATAGTAAAGGGAAAATTCAATGTGGCACGCCCGGCCGAAAAGGATGGGCTGAATATACATGGAAAGTTCCGATCCAGGATACCCGTTTCCGGCGATAAAATCGGACATCACCCGGATGAACCGGCCGGCTTTATCCATGGTTGACAGAAAGTGAATATCCGCAAATCCGCCTTTTATATTGTTTTTATAGTAGGGATCGGCGCACGGGCCGGCTATGATCCGGGCAAATTTTGACCCTGTAGTGCCCATATACACATTGGCTGTTTTAACGCCGACCTGCTGGGCGATCTTTGAAATATCATGTTCCTGAAACGCAATGCGGTCTTCAGGACATACATCGTAACCGGAGACGCCGTATACAACGACATATGCCTTTTCCTTTTCCGTCATCGCCGGAATATCATCAGGATTTTTCGCAACGATTGCGGCAAATGCATGCTTGTTTAATATGAAAAACTCATCTGCAAGCTTCGGTCTCAATACGCGATAGGAAAAATCGACCAGCCTTTCCAGCTTGTCATCCGCGACAAAGTACAGTCGATGGATCTTTGGTTTTACTTCCAGTTTCACCGATGCCCATGTCACAATGCCCATGGTTCCCTGGGATCCCTGAACGATTTTCATCAGATCGGTCTGCCCGGGCCCCAGTGGGTTTTTGAACATGGATTTGGCCGCTATTTTTTGCTTGATACTCCCCGGTCCTCCGGCCGAACCCGTTCGGTAAAGACGCCCGTTTCCGAAAATAATTTCCGTGCACAAAAGCGGGTCTGTCATGTCCCAATGGTACTTGGGGATGAGAATGGGATCACGTTCCAAGTAGCTGGCAAGCACCGATTTGCCTGCCTTCGGAAGCAGCGGGGACAACACTTTCAAGTTGTTTTTGTCCGCCTCTTCCCGTAATTGAGCGTACGTAACACCCGGTTCAATCAATGCAACCTTGTTGCGCCGGTCCATTAACATGATGTTGTTCATTTCGGACAAATCGACGATGACCCCCTTATTGTTCAACAGGGTACCGCCTTTCATATGGGGCGGTCCGGATGAGGCAGGCACCAGATTTAGCCGGGAATCCTTTGCCAGCCCTATTAACCGCTCAACCTGCCCGGCGGTTTGGGGTTTTACGATAAACATCGGTTTCTCACCGGATCCGATATTTGCCCGGGTATAACCCACCAGATGTTCTTCCCGGGAAATCACTTTCGGTTCCCCGACAACATCAACCAGTTTTTCCTTCAGGCTTTCCGTACTGATTTCACCCATGCTCAAGCCTCCGTACTGTTATTTTTTGATTAATTGCAAAATAAGCCATTCGATCTCCCCGGCCACATCGATGGAAAGATGCTTACTGTATTTTTTCAAGAACGCATCAGATACCAGGTTGCTTTTAGGTGCATTCAGCGCTCCCCACAGAACCAGGGCCCCGGCAATCATCATATGCAGCATGAACGGGTTAACCGGTTTAAAATCACCTGTTTTCACACCCTCCTCAATAATATCCAGGAAAATTTCGATAAATTTTGAAAAATTTTCCTTATACCCTTCCGTGATATTTTCTCCGCCCGAAGCAAATTCCCAAAAAAATATCATGTTGTCCTTCAGGCTCTTACCCCCCTCCGGCACCCATGACTTTATATATCGTCTGAGTTTTTCCTCGGGTGATTTCCCGGCTGTGCCGACCTGGATCAATTCCTCGATATGTTTATTTAAGGATCTGGCAATCACCTCTGAATAAATTTCCTTTTTATCGCCGATGTAATAATATACCGAGGCTCTGTCCACTTTCGCTCTTCTGGCGATTTCTTCGATGTTTGCATTTTTAAATCCGGTTTCCGCAAAAACCGCCCTTGCCGCGCGGAGGATTTTTTCGATGGTTTCCTCCCGTTTTTTTACAATACTTTCTGAATTCCTCATTTTTGGTCCTGCATGAATTGTATTTATATCCATCTATTTTTATTCAATATTATATTTCACATTATTGTTTAACATTCATGTTAAACAATTCATGACAAGGCTGTCAAGTATAATTCAGCGATGTTTCGGAAAATCTTTTCATCAAGCAGCCGCTGCTGGTTGAAAAAGGACCGTGCGGGAATCGCCGTGGGATGTTTTGATGTCTTGATTTTGTTGTTGGAATGTGTCAAAAGAAGCCATTTTCAATGTTATGCAGGTGTTGATTGATTTTATGACACAACCCTTGAATAAGAAACCGTCGGCCTTAAAACAAAGGACATTGGCAAAACCCGTGACATGCACCGGTGTGGGGCTGCATTCGGGCAAAAGTGTTCATATGTCCATCAAGCCCGCTCCTGAAAATCACGGGATAAAATTCAGGCGAATCGACTTGCCGTCCAGTCCCGATATAAAGGCACTGTTCAAAATGGTGGTGGACACAAGCATGGCAACGGTCATCGGATCGGACGGTGCCATCGTCTCCACCATTGAGCATCTCATGGCAAGCTTCGCCGGAATCGGCATCGATAATGCTTTAGTTGAACTGGATGCCCACGAAGTGCCGGTCATGGACGGCAGTGCAGGGCCTTTCACCCATCTGATTCGTCAAGCCGGTATCTGTACGCAAAAAGCCCCCCGCTACGGGTTTATCATCAAAAAACCCATTGAAATCGCAAAAGACGGAAAATTTGTGGGCGTATACCCGTCCGATAAATTCAAAATCACCTGCACCATCGATTTTTCGCATCCGGTCATACAAAGACAGTCATATTCCATTGATGTATGCGAAGAATCCTTTTCCAGGGAGATCAGTACGGCAAGGACGTTCGGGTTTTTGCACGAACTTGAATTGATGAAAATGCACGGATTGGCCCGGGGTGGCTCCCTGGATAACGCCATCGTACTGGACGAAGAAAAGGTTATTAATGAAAAAGGCCTGCGTTTTACGGATGAATTTGTTCGCCATAAAATACTCGACTGCATCGGCGATTTTTCCCTGCTGGGAATGCCTCTTTCGGGACATGTGGTTGTTGAAAAGTCCGGACATGCCTTTAATCACGAATTTTTAACGAGATTTTTTGAGGCCAAACAATCATGGGAAACCGGCATTTTATTCAATGCCCGATAGCTCACTGAAACCCGGTGAAATTATTCAATCCCTTCGAAATCACTTGCCATTTCAGATATTATCCGTTAAAAATTAAATATTTATCAACCCTTCGGGCGGGCGCAAACCGTCAAACGAACGACAGGTGGCGTTATTTCAATCGTAAATCGGAAAAAATTGACAGGGATGTACACGACCTGATGCCTTACGTTTACCCTGTTGAGCACCGGGGTTTGAAAAATTCGATTTTTCAAAGGATATCGTTTAAGTGGTCTAAATGAAATTGAAACGAAAAAACAACGTTGCCATAACAAGTCTCTGTTGTCTGTTGCTCTTTTGGCCTCATGTTTCAAAAGGGCAGGAAGCGAGATTGGAAAATATCATCGTTACCAACACGAGGGATGATCTTCTTATTTATTTGAATGTCGAAGGCGCCTTCAGGGAAAAAATGAACAAAGCCGTTTCAAGCGGGGTGCACATAACATTTTCCTTTTTTATCGATCTTTATCAGGTAAGGAGTCTTTGGTTAGATAAAAAAATAGAAGAATTAAAAATCACTCATACACTGAAATTCAACAGTCTTAAAAAAGAGTATGTCATAGACCGCTCCTGGGACAACAGTAAACCCATTGTTACCGAATCATTTGAAGAAGCCCGTAAAATCATGGTAACGATCGACAGTTTAAAAATCACCCGGCTGAAAAAACTAAAAAAAGGAGAGCAATACCAGATCCGGGCGAAAGCCGAACTGAGTAAAAAAACCCTTCCGTTTTATTTGCACTACATCTTTTTTTTCGTTTCCCTGTGGGATTTTGAAACAGACTGGTATACCATTGATTTTGTTTATTAATATTCTTCCAAACAAAAAGGGCCTTTCGAATAACGGATATGGTTATAAACAGCCTTCGCCCCATTATGGCGGGGTTAAAAAAACATGAATCGATAACGGGTATGTGTTTTTCAAATATCTATCATGACAAGTAATCGGTTGACCACATTATCATCACAACACCACGAACAGGAAAAAGCCAAGCGCAAGCGTGAACGCATTATTATCCTTGTCATTATTATCTTTGTCATCCTCTTAACCATTGCTGAAAATCAAATCATTTATTTCGGTGCGGACTTTCCGGTTTCCAATACGATCCTGATGTTCACACTGATCAATATCAACCTTCTTTTGCTGATATTGCTGATTTTTCTTGTATTCAGAAATCTGGTCAAACTGTTTTACGACCGGAAAAGGAATATCATCGGCGCCAAACTCAAAACAAAACTGGTGGTTTCATTTATCTCGCTGACACTGTTGCCCACCATTATTCTCTTTTTCTTTTCTATAAACTTCATCACGAACAGCATCGCTTTCTGGTTTAACGTGCCGGTTGAGCAGGCCCTGGAAAACTCGCTCTCAGTGGGACGGAATGTATACCAGCACATGGAAGACAACAGCCGTTTTTTTCTGGAAAGAATCTCATATCAGATTACCAGCAAAAAGCTGCTGGCGCCGGGACAATACAACGCCCTCACTAATTATATCCAGGTGGTCCAGCGGGAATTCAACATCCCCGGCGTGGAAGTCTACGACATCAATGCGAACCGTATCACCTATGCCGTGGCCGAAAATATCGCGGACAAACCGTTGACCATCATTGCAGCGGATGATCTTCAAAAAGCCGCTGCATCAAAAAAAGTCAGAACCGTTTCCCAGAGCGTCCCCAACGGCGAACTTGTCCGCACCATCGGCACGGTCCCTTTTCACGGTTCCGGTGATACGGTGGAAGCGCTGGTGGTGCTGTCCTTTCTGATTTCACCGGAACTGTCTGAAAAGATGACATCTATCTCCAGGGGATTCGAGGCTTATCAACAGATCAAATTGTTAAAAAAACCGATCCAGAGCAGTTACTATATCGCCCTTTCCATCGTTGCCCTGCTGGTGGTGTTTTGTGCCATATGGTTCGGATTTTCTCTGGCAAAATCCATTAGTATCCCGATAATGGACCTGGCCAACGGGACAAGACGGGTGGCGGAAGGAGATTTAAGTTTCAGCATTGATATCAGTGCGGATGATGAAATCGGAACGCTGGTGGATTCATTTAATAAAATGACGAGAGACCTGAGAACCAGCCGGGAACAAATCGAACGCAGCAACCAAATGCTGAAAGAACAAAATGCCGAAATCGAAGGTCGGAAAAATTACATTGAAATCGTTTTAAAAAACGTGTCCGCAGGTGTCATCACCCTTGAAGCGGACGGACGCATTTCCACCATCAACAAATCGGCTGAAAAAATGTTGCGGTTAAATCCCGACAGGCTTTTAAATAAAAATTACCAGATGCTTTCCGATGAAGATGAACCGGGTTTTATTCACCCCATCATGGATCAGTTTAACCGGCAAAACAGCGACGACGTGGAGCTTCCCTTGAAATTGATCATCGAAGGCAGGCCCCGCAGCTTCTGGGTACACATCAACGCGTTAAAGGACGAATCAAGCCGCCAGATGGGCATTGTTATGGTCTTCAATGATTTAACGGACCTGGAAAAAGCCCAGCGCATGCTGGCATGGCGGGAGGTGGCCAAACGGATCGCCCATGAAGTGAAAAATCCGTTAACCCCGATCACGCTGTCCGCCCAACGGTTAAGACGAAAATTCGCCGACCGGATTAACGACAGTGTTTTTGACGAATGCACGCAAATGATCATCAACCATGTGGAACTCATCCGTAATCTGGTTAATGAATTTGCGATATTCGCCAGATTCCCCTTTGCAGACCCGAAGCCTTCCGACCTGGTATCCATTATCGAAGAAAGCACGGCTCTTTTCAGAGAAGGGCACCAGGGGATTGAATTTACGATAAACCGGGAAAATAAGATTCCCCTGCTGAACCTTGACCGACAGCAAATCAAGCAGGCCATGATCAATCTGATCGACAATGCCGTCTACGCCGTAAAAAATGAAGGCCATATATCCATTACCATCACCCATGATCCCATATTAAAAATGGTCCGGATAGAAGTAGCAGATGACGGTGTCGGAATCACGAATGTGGAAAAAACCCGACTGTTCGAACCTGATTTTTCAACCAGGAAAACCGGCATGGGGCTGGGATTAACCATCGTGCACAATATCATACTGGATCATAACGGCATGATCAGTGTCCATGACAATCAACCCAAAGGAGCAAAATTTGTAATTGAGCTGCCGGTACAGGATAATATTTAAAAAAACTATATTTTCGTTTATACATCCAATATGAAAGCGAGGATTCACCCATATGTTTCCTTCCATACTGATCGTTGATGATGAACCGTCAATTCTTCAATCTTTAAGCGGTATACTCTCGGATGAAGGTTTTGAAGCCCATACGGCTTCCAACGGGTATGAGGCCTTAAAAAGAATTGAAGAAGAATCGCCGGACCTGGTGCTTTTGGATATCTGGATGCCCGGACTTGACGGTATTGAAACCTTAAAGGAAATCAAGAAAATCAACCCGCATATACAGGTGGTCATCATTACCGGACACGGCACCATTGAAACAGCTGTAAAAGCCACTAAAATGGGGGCTTTCGATCTGATCGAAAAGCCATTATCCATCGATAAAATTATTGTGACCATCAATAATGCATTGAATTTCCGTCGTCTCGAAGAAGAAAATCGTTATCTCCGTCGGAAAACACTGGAAAAGCACTCGCTGACGGGGAACAGCCCCGAAATCCTGTCCCTTAAAAACCAGATCGCGGCGTCAGCCCCAACCGATAAATGGATCTTTATCACCGGAGAAAACGGGACCGGCAAGGAGCTCGTGGCCAAAACGATTCACCAGTTAAGTCCGCGAGCGGATTTTCCCCTGGTTGATATCAACTGTGCGGCAATCTCGGAAGAACTCATGACCCTGGAGCTTTTCGGTACTGAAAAGGGAGCACCTGTCAATGGCACCAGAAAAAAAATCGGAAAATTCGAACTGGCCGATATGGGAACCCTTTTTTTTGATGAAATCTGCGATATGAGTCTCGGCATTCAAGGCAAGCTGTTACGGGTTCTCCAGGAAAAAAAATTTGAGCGGACCGGCGGGAGTCGCCCCATTGATATGAAGGCCAGAATTATCGCTTCGACCAACAAAAACATCGAACACGAAATTCAAAAAGGACGGTTCAGAAAAGATCTGTATTATCGTTTAAATGTTATTCCGATCCATGTCCCGCCTTTGAGAAAAAGAGCTGAAGATATTCCGCTCCTGGTTGATACATTTTTAGCGGAATCCGAAAAAAACAGCCAGAAAAGAAAATCCATCACAGAAAAAGCCGTAAAATTGCTCTGTGAATATGCCTGGCCGGGAAATGTGCGTGAGTTAAAAAATTTTATCGAACGGCTGGTTATCCTGGTTGAAAAAGATGTTATTGACGAAAAGGATGTTTTATCCCTATATAAACCTGAAATGGAAAATTGCCATTGCGATGAACCGGATCGATATTTTTCCATAAAAGACTTCAAAATCGCCAGGGAGACATTCGAGAAGGACTATATCCAAAGAAAAATGATCCAGTTCAACAATGACATCAAAAAGACAGCCAGGGCCATTGGTGTTGAACCGGATTATCTCAATAAATTATTAAAACCATAATGCGCTGATCCGAACCACATGGGCTTAAGAATCATCAGCGGTCGCTTAAAGGGAAAAAGAATCCATACGTTGCCCGGGACAGAGACCCGGCCGACATCCGATCGGTTGAGAGAATCCATATTCAATATCCTCGGCACCCGCGTAAAAAACGCTCTCGTGCTGGACTTGTATGCCGGCTCAGGAGCTCTTGGTATCGAAGCGCTGAGCCGGGAAGCCCGGTTTGCCGTGTTTATCGACAACAATAAAAAAGCAATGGATATAATAAAGCGCAATATACGATCCTGCACCCTTGATGCGCAATCCACAACAATTTTGTGGGATATCCGCAAAAACTTAAACTGTATTACGGCAATTCCGGGAATGTTTGATATGATATTCATGGATCCGCCTTATCTCAAAGGCATGATTCCTGATACTTTAAAAAATCTCGGCAAAACCAAAAAACTGGCCAGGCATTCATCCCTTATCGTGGAACATGCATCAACAGAACCTGTTTCAGTTGATGCAACAGAATTTACGATCACCGGCCAAAGAACATATGGGAAAACGTCTCTGACATTTTTACGTTATGGATAAAGCGATCCGGGTGAATTCTTTAAAACCCGAATTCACCCGGTTTTTAAGTGTTAAGATTAAAAAAATGATAAAATTTCAGATGATTAAAACTTAAACCGAAAACTCGAAACCATCTCGTAAAAAGTTGTTTTACGACTTTTTACGAGGCCGCCATCTTAAGAAAGGACAATGTTTTTACATGAAAAGACTGGCCATATACCCCGGATCATTTGACCCGCTTACCAATGGTCATGTAGATATCGTTGAAAGGGGCCTTACCTTGTTTGATGAAATTATCATCGCCATATTGATTAACCCGAAAAAACAGTCTCTTTTTTCCGTTGAAGAACGCATTGATTTGCTGGAAAAGGCCTTTAAAAAATACCCCAATGTTTATGCTGATTCCTTCAACGGCCTGCTTGTGGAATACGCACGTAAAAAGCAGGCCACTGCCATATTAAGGGGGATGCGGGCCGTATCTGATTTTGAATACGAATTCCAGATGGCCATCATGAATCGCCGCTTGAACAGGGATATCCAGACAATATTCCTGATGACCGGATTCAGGTGGATTTTTACCAGTTCTTCGATCATAAAAGAAGTGGCCCGATTCGGTGGAGATGTTTCGGATTTGGTTCCTGACCCGGTGAATTTAAAATTAAGGGAAAAATACGGTCCTGTTAAATCATAAACGATCCATTCAGGTCGCTTTTAAATGCCATGGCCATATCACTTTCACAAAACGCAAAAATTATTTTGGAAAAACGGTATCTGAAAAAGGATGAAAGCGGGAAAATCGTTGAAAATCCCGAAGATCTTTTTACACGGGTCGCCCGCACCATCGCCGGTGCCGACCTTTTGTTTGACCCTGAAGCGGATGTGAAAAAAACAGAAAAAAAATTTTTCCGCATGCTGGCCAATTTTTTATTTCTTCCCAATTCCCCCACTTTGATGAATGCCGGCAGGCGGCTCGGTCAGCTTGCCGCCTGTTTTGTACTCCCCATTGAAGACTCCATGGAAAGCATTTTCGAAACATTGAAGCATACGGCGATGATCCATAAAAGCGGCGGCGGGACAGGATTTTCATTCTCCAGAATCCGCCCGGAAAACGATGTGGTACTTTCCACCGCAGGGGTGTCCAGCGGCCCCCTGTCATTCATGAGCGTATTTGATATGGCAACAGAAACCGTCAAACAGGGCGGCACAAGACGAGGGGCCAATATGGGGGTTTTACGGGTGGATCATCCTGACATCGAAAAATTCATCAGCGCCAAAATGCATTCTGATCGACTCAACAACTTCAATATTTCGGTTGCGTTAACCGATACGTTTATGAAAGCCTTTGAAGAAGAAACGGATTATGCCCTGATTAATCCGAGAACAGGTAACGTATCAGACCGGGTATCCGCATCAAAAATATTCAATATGATCATCAATTCTTCTTGGGATTCCGGCGAACCAGGTGTCATTTTTATTGATCGGATCAATCAGCATAATCCCACACCGCAAGTCGGTGAAATCGAATCAACAAACCCCTGCGGTGAACAGCCCCTGCTGCCTTATGAATCCTGTACGCTGGGTTCCGTTAACCTGTCCAAAATGACATCCAACGGCAATATCAATTTTAAACGGCTCAAAAAAACCGTTCACGATGCCGTTCATTTCCTGGATAATGTCGTTGAAATAAATAAATATCCCCTTCCGCAGATCGAAAAAATGAGCAAGGGGAATCGTAAAATCGGACTCGGCGTTATGGGCTTTGCCGATATGCTGATACAGTTAAAAATCCCGTACAATTCGGAAGAAGCCGTACAAACGGCTGAAACCGTAATGGAATTTATTCAAAAAGAGTCCAAAGCAGCATCCGTGAACCTGGCAAAAAAACGGGGCAACTTTTCCTTTTACAAGGGCAGCATTTATGACACGCCGCAAACGCCGTTTATGAGAAATGCGACCACCACGACCATTGCCCCAACCGGCACCATCAGCCTGATCTGTGGTACATCCAGCGGCATTGAACCGATTTTCGCCATCGCCCACGTCAGGCACGTGCTGGATGGAAAGAAACTTTCTCATATCCACCCGCTGTTTCTTAAAGCAGCCAAAAAAGAGGGATTTTATTCGAAAGACCTGTACTCGGAAATCACCCGGCTCGGATCGGTCCAATCCCTTGCCCGGGTACCTGATCATATCAGACGCCTGTTTGTCACATCCCATGAAATATCGGCCCACTGGCATATCAGAATCCAGGCTGCATTTCAGAAATTCACCGACAACGCAGTTTCAAAAACCATAAATTTCCCCAACAATTCCTCACCGGAAGAGGTGAAATCCGCCTATATTCAAGCCTATAAAACCGGGTGCAAAGGACTTACCATATACCGATACGGAAGCCGGGATAAACAGGTTCTCTCCCTGGGGGATGAAAAAAAAGAGTCTTTAAAAATCGCGCCCCGGCCGAGGCCGGAACGCACACAGGGGATCACCCAACGAATCAGTACGGGTTGCGGGAATCTTTACGTAACGGTTAATTATGACGAAAAAGGCACCTGTGAGGTTTTTGCCCAGATGGGAAAAACCGGCGGATGTGCATCATCTCAAATTGAAGCAGCAGGTCGGCTGACCTCCCTGGCCCTGCGGTCCGGCGTAAAAGTGGATGCCATTATCAAGCAGCTCATCGGCATCAGATGCCCCTCACCGTCATGGCAAAATGGAAAAATGGTATTATCCTGTCCGGATGCCATCGCCCAGGTGTTAAAAGACCTCACAGCTTCAAGTTTTACGGAAAGCCAGTCCATGATGGGCGTCTGCCCGGAGTGCGGAGATGTTCTCTCCCATGAAGAAGGTTGCCTGGTCTGCCATTCCTGCGGATTTTCCAAGTGCAGCTAAAATGCGGCCAATCCAGGTTAAAATATAAACTTGAACAGCATAAATCCGCCGATCAGAAGAACAGTGAATACAACGGTGATCAGGTTGAAATGTTTATCGATTACGGTTTGAATGGCCCCTCCGAAGCGATAAATCAGCCCGGCCACCAGAAAAAACCGCGCCGAACGTGAAAACGCTGACGCCAGCACAAATACGCCGAAATTTATACGAAATGCACCGGCCGTTATGGTAAATAATTTATACGGCAGGGGCGTAAAACCCGCTATGCTGACGGCCCAGGCATCATAAGCAACATAGAGGTTTCGGATATAGTCATATTTCGATGACAGGCCGTAAAATTCAATGATCTTATCGCCGATCCCCGCCATGAACTGCCAACCGATCACATACCCCAGGCATCCGCCGATGACCGATCCGAAGGAACATACCAGGGCATACCGAATCGATTGTTTCGGAGCAGCCACGGAAAGGGCGATGAGCAGAACATCCGGGGGAATGGGGAAAAACGACGATTCACAAAATGCGAGAATAAACAGTGCCCATAAACCGTATGGTGTTTCAGCCCAGCGAACAATCCAGTCGTATAGTTTTCGCATCTATTACAGCTCCCGCCAGCCGTACTCTCCCACAAGCTTTACAAATCTGCAACCGCCCAGGTCGGTCTTATGAATCCCGTCTTCATCTTTGACAATTTTGATCAATTCCTGTGAATATTGATCTCCGACCGGTATCACCATGCGGCCGCCGACAGCCAGTTGGTTTACCAGCACATGGGGAATTTCCGGTGCCCCTGCCGTAACGATAATTGCATCAAACGGACTTTCATCAGGCCATCCGGAAGTACCGTCCGAATACCTGGTAACGATATTATAATATCGAAGCGCATCAAAGCATTTCCGCGCCTTTACGAAAAGGGAATATATCCGCTCTATCGTATATACGCGAAAAACAATTTGAGAAAGAACGGCTGCCTGGTATCCCGAACCAGTGCCGATTTCCAGTACACGATCGTCTTTTCCCAAGGCAAGCGCCTGGGTCATTTCCGCTACGATATACGGCTGGGAGATGGTCTGTTGTTCTCCGATGGGAAGCGGATGATCGCCATATGCCTGATCCATCAACGCTTCACTGACAAAAAGATGCCTGGGTACCTTCCGCATGGCAAAAAGAACCCGGGTATCTGTTATCCCCCGGGCTTCAATCTGCCGTCTGACCATCTCATCGCGCTGTTTTTCAAATTTCAAGGCGTTTTTGTTCATACCTGGCATATTCCCACAAATTTAACGCGTTTCCGACCGTTTATTTTCATTACTAAAAAGCCCTTGATTTTTCAATAAAAAATTATGATAATGGGTTAATTTATAAAACGGCCTTTCCGGTGTTGACAAAAGCCCTTCAGGTCTTCTCATATTTCTGATATTCGTACGATATGGAAAGTACAAAGCACTTAAAAGTATCCGTCATTCTGGCACTGATCGTTCTTGCCATAGGTACCGCAGGCTACATGGTGATCGAAGGCTGGAGCTTTATTGATGCCTTTTATATGGCCGTTATCACCCTTTCTACCGTAGGGTATAGGGAAGTTCATGATATCAGCACCGCCGGAAGACTTTTCACGGTATTTTTTGTTTTTTCAGGCGTAGGGTTTACCTTGTATGTGGCCGGCGCCATTGTTCAGTTTATGGTGGAAGGCCGAGTGCGGGTAATCATGGGGAGGAGAAGGTTGGATAAACAGATCAGTCATTTAAAAGGTCATTATATTGTTTGCGGATACGGCCGAATCGGCCGGGTTTTATGTCAAAACCTGACCAGGCAGAAGCCCATCGGTGTGGTGGTCATTGAAAATAATCCCGATCTGGTTCCTGTCATGGAACAGGATCAAATCCTTTATATCGTCGGAAACGCCTCGGAAGAGAACATTTTATTAAGAGCCGGTATAAAAAAAGCCAAGGGGCTGGTCGCAGCCCTGGCAACGGATGTGGATAACGTTTTTCTTGTTCTGACGGCAAGGCAACTGGCACCGGAACTGATTATTATGGCAAGGGCCGGTACTGGTGAAGCAGAAGCAAAGCTCAGGGCCGCAGGCGCCAATCACGTGGAATCCCCCTATGAACTGGGAGCGAGAAGCATGGCCCAACGGATACTGCGGCCCACGGTTACCAACTTCATTGACCTGGCATTTGCCCATAAACGAAAAGATATTCAAATGGAAGAAATTCCGGTTGACGCATCATCGGAATTGGCAAATGTCATGCTGAAGGATTCCGGGATTCGCCAAAAATTCAACCTCATCATTATCGCCATAAAAAAAGCCGACGGCACAATGATGTTCAATCCTTCCTTTGAAGCAGTGATGACCCCGGGCGATACATTGATAGCAGTGGGAGAGGACAAAAATCTTCAGAAACTTGAGAAAATTTTAAATCCCGGGTAATTTTCCGCTTACGAATTCATCATATTTTATATATGATCCGTTCTTCCGTGATAATGATGTCCACATACTTGTCGTGGGAGGCCATGGGCACCTGGGAAATGATCTGGCTCTCAAAGGCCAGGGCCACTTTTCGGGTGGTAGCCGGAAGTTTCGGAATAAGCCTGTCATAATATCCCTCGCCGGTACCGATCCGCCCGCCTTTTTCATCAAAAGCAACGCCCGGAATAATCGCAATATCGATAAAGTCTATGGGCACAATCTTGCAGATTCCTGAGTCCGGCTCCAATATACCGCGCGGGCCTGGAATAAGATCGGATTCCGGGTTGTCCACCTTCATCAATTTCATACGGTGCTTTTCAGCATTAAAAGACGGCAATACAACGACCTTGTTAATGGCGTAACACTGCTTGATAATTCCTTCAGTGGGGACCTCGTTTTCTTTTTGAATATACAACAACGCGATGCCGGCTTCGAGAAAATTAGCAAACGCAAACAGCCTGTTGGCAACCCGCATGGTTTTTTCCGATCGTACCGCCTCTGAAAATTCGCTTATTTTTTTAGAAATCTCTTTTCTGATTTCATTCTTTGTTTCCCGTATATCGTCCATTATCCTCTCCGGTATTTGTATGAGATTAAAGCTGCTAATATACCGATTTTACCATAAAAGTCAACTTATAATAATGATTGACTAAAACAGGGCAACATAATATATTTATAATTTTAAGAAAATCGCCATATAAAACACAACAGGGATAACAATGCTTGATATCAAGTTCATCAATCAAAACTTTTCACTGGTTCATCAATCCATGGTAAACAGGGGCATGGAATTCGATCTTGACGTATTTGAAAAAATCGATGCCGCCAGAAAAGCCGCGCTCCTTGAAATCGAGGATCTCCGGCATAACCGGAATAAAGTTTCCGAGGAAATCGCGGAATTAAAAAAACAAAAAAAAGACGCAGAATCACTCATTCTTGAAATGAGAGAGGTCTCAAACAAAATAAAAGAACTGGAAAAGTCCCTGGCTGAAAACGAAGAAAAGATGCGTCACATTCTTTTTCAGATCCCCAACATCCCCCATGAATCCGTGCCTGTGGGAAAAACGGAGAATGAAAATCTTCCGGTTAGAACCTATGGCGATCCGCCGGTATTTGAATATGATCCAAGGCCCCACTGGGATATCGGCCTTGATTTGGGAATTCTTGATTTTGAAAGGGCCTCAAAAATTGCCGGGGCAAGGTTTCCTTTATATTTCGGCGCCGGTGCAAGACTCGAACGCGCCCTGATCAACTTTATGCTCGATGTTCACACCAATATCAACGGGTACAAAGAAGCGCTGCCCCCGTTTATCGTCAATCGTCAAAGCATGACCAACACGGGCCAGCTCCCTAAGTTTGAAGAAGATCTCTTTAAACTGGAGGGATGGGACTATTTTCTGATCCCCACAGCGGAAGTACCGGTCACCAATATTCACCAGGGTGAAATTCTTGATGAAGACCTTCTGCCGGTATATTATGTGTCTTACACGCCCTGTTTTCGATCCGAGGCCGGATCTTATGGGAAAGATACCAGGGGACTGATCCGTCAGCACCAGTTTAACAAGGTTGAACTGGTCAAGTTGACAAAACCTGAAACATCGTATGAAGAACTCGAAAAATTGCTCAACAATGCAGAGGATATTTTACGGAAACTGAACCTCCCCTACCGGGTGATAACGCTGTGCACGGGTGATCTGGGGTTTTCCGCTGCAAAAACCTATGACATCGAGGTTTGGATGCCGTCCCAAAATGTGTACAGGGAAATCTCTTCCTGCAGCAATTTTGAATCCTTCCAGGCCAGGAGGGCAAATATCCGGTTTAAAAGAAAAGGGAAAAGGGGGACCGAATTCGTTCACACCTTAAACGGTTCAGGTCTTGCCGTGGGCCGGACCACAGCCGCTATTCTGGAGAATAACCAGCAAAAAGACGGTACGGTTGTTATACCCGAAGTCCTGAGGCCTTATATGGGCGGAATGGAAAGAATCGAAAAATGAAATTCAATGATTTTCCTGAAAATATCAAGCCCTATCTTGTTCCAAAAGAACAGGGGGAATTGATATACCGATGCCTGGGATGCGGCGAGGAATTTGCAATCGATAATCTATTGTATATCTGCCCGCACTGCGGTCAGGTGTTGTTGATTTATGATAAACATTTTGACCGGTTTAAGGAAATCGCCCCTGAAACCTGGCACAGGATTTTTGACTATCGAAAAATGCTTTCCATGCCTGCGTTAAAGGGAATCTACCGGTATCATGAATTCATCGGGCCTGTTATTCCGCTGGATGCCGTCTTATACCTGGGTGAAGGGCATACACCGGTTATTGAAGCAAATACCGTTTTAAAAGAAGCCGTCGGGATAAAGTTCTATTATAAAAACGACGGCCAAAACCCCAGTGCCTCGTTTAAAGACCGCGGAATGGCTTCTGCTTTGAGCTACATTTCATTTTTAATTCGAACGGGAAAAGTCTCCGAGGTTTTGGCGGTCTGCGCTTCAACAGGGGACACCAGTGCATCCGCAGCCCTGTATGCGTCTTATCTGAATCCGCATATCAAATCCGCGGTACTGCTTCCGCATAAAAAAGTGACCCCCCAGCAGTTGTCCCAGCCTTTGGGCAGCGGTGCCACGGTATTTGAAATTCCCGGTGTTTTTGACGACTGCATGAAAATCGTTGAATCTTTGTCGGAAAATTATCCTGTTGCCCTGCTCAATTCCAAAAATGCCTGGCGTATCCTTGGACAGGAATCCTACTCCTATGAAATTGCCCAGGATTTTGAATACCGGATGGACGACAAGGTGATTGTTGTTCCCATTGGGAATGCAGGAAATCTTTCAGCGGTCATGAACGGTTTTCTGAAGTTTTTTGACACCGGCATCATTACATCCCTGCCGAAAATTATCGGTGTCCAGTCCGATCATGCAGACCCGGTGTATCGGTATTACCGGGAAAACGACGCTGCTAAAAGAAAATTCGTTCCCATTACCGTTAAGCCCAGTGTGGCCCAGGCTGCAATGATCGGCAATCCCGTATCCATGCCGAGAATTATTCACATCGTCGACCAGTATAACCGAAAGTCGAAAAAGCAGAATGTCTTTTTTGTCCGGGTAAAAGAGCAATCCATCATGGATTGGGAGTTGACGGCAAACAGGAACGGCCACATCGCCTGTACCCATGGTGGGGAATCATTGGCAGGTCTGGTCGAAGCCCTGCGTCTCGGGATTGTTGATCCAAAGGAAACAGCCATTCTGGATTCAACAGCCCATGCGATTAAATTTTCCGGTTTTCAGGATATGTATTTTGAAAATCGTTTTCCCGAGGAGTTTGAAGTCTCCTCAAAGGTTGAACTGATCAATTCACCGATCTATATCCATCCCGGGGATTTGAAACAAGTGCCACAACCGGGAAAACCATTGCAGCCGGAAGAAATGGCGGTTTTCATCCGGCGTGTTTCCGAGGATATTGCGTCTTACCTGAAATTACGGAAAAATTAACAGGGTGCCATGTTAAGGCGCCTGTTTCCCATTTCAGGGAAACACGGTGTTTTTAATGATGAAAATTTTATACCATACTGTTGGACTATTATTTGTTTTCATTATCCTGGCCTGTTCAGCATCTGGCGCATTTTTATATAAAAACTACGTTATTCAGCATGATCAGGGATGGGACATCCTCTGTGATCCTTATATTGTCCAGAAAAATGACTGGGTTATTAAACTTTTTCAACGGCGGGGCCAGATATCGGAACAGGATTTTCCCGAATTTTTAAGGATTTTTCAGCGCTTGAATCCGCATATCCATGATGTTAACAAAATCCTGCCCGGCCAGAACATTCTGATCCCCTTAAAAAAATTGGGGAAAGACACCCTGCCCGGTCAATCTTCCGGGATTGTCACCATCCCTTTTGTCACCATCTCCAAGTTACCGGACATTATTAAAGGAAACTCAACACCCCATACCGTAAAACCGGGGGAGTATGTCTCCGGAATCATTTCGTCCGAATTCGGCAGATATGGTTCAAAATCCTATAATGAGGGCATACAGCTTTTCAAGCTGATCAATCCCGGCATTGTCGATTTAAACCGCATTTATCCCGGACAGGTCCTCCATATTCCCAATGCCGCCCTTAAAAGAAAGGCCTGGTATGCATCCCTTTTCACTGAGTCCGGTAAAATCAACAAGGACCTTGATATCAGCGGCATTATCGCATCCACGGAAAAACTGATGCAAGCCCCGGCTGAAACAAACCCTCCTGATTCATCAAAGCCCACCTCTGTCTTAACAGGTCTGCGAACGCCTTTGTTTGAAGCGGCAAATGCCCTGCATGCCAAAATATTTACCCGGGGAACGTATTACTTCCCCAGAAAAAGACAAAAAGATTTAGAGCTCGACCTGACCCGATATCCCGTAATGGAACTTGCGACCGGTCAAAAATTTCTTTTCAGCGAAAATGATGATTTCCCCGAAGCGGACAGAGCCATACTGCGATCCCATTGGCCGGGATTAAAAATCATCCCCATATCGTTTCAGTCTTCTTTTGAAGAAATTTTAGACGCCATATTCAGGTCTGACAAGCGTTTTAACGTGAAAAACAGGCTGACCCTTGAACACCAGGGAATACACATCGATATCAACGCCAAATGGATTGTTCGATCAAATCTCTTGTCAGTACCTGTTGATAAAAATCCGAAAACGTCCTGTATTTTTATTGTGGGACTGAACGACGGCATTATGCCCGATCCGATAAAGCAGTACCTGGCGGATCTTGACATTCTGGTCAAGGAGATCGGAAAAGACGGGAATCTGATTGAAAATTCGGGGAAAAGCATATGGAACGAAAAACCAGGCAAAAGCATGATATTACCCGGATTTTACGAAAATCAAAGAAATTTTATACACCAGTTGGTGTCAATGATGAAATATCAATACGCCGAAAATATCGATATTTCATTTCCCTATGCCGGTATCCAGGTCCACGCCCTTTCAAATCTTATATCCACGCCCAAGGGGGAACAACTGCTTGTGGATTATGGCGATCTATACGGAGATGCCGTATCGTCCATTAAAAATTCAGGGCTTCGCATCATTCAGCTCTCCAGCGAAGATCACTGGACGGATATTGTCAGGAAAATCACGACCGGCCTGAACCTTACCCTTACCGAACGACCATCCTTTAAAGCGGCCAACAGGAGTGATGATTATAATATCTATTTGAATGTACCCGGATTCAGGATTGAAACGCCTGAGAAAAAACGTTATCTTATCACACGATCCCACCTGCACCCTGAATTAAAAAAATTTTTCACTGCAATCGGAATCGAGGTAATGATGATACCTGACGCCGCAGGATTTCAGCCGGCATCAACCCCTGTCATGCATGATCTCCTGTATACCGGCGGCAATACGGGATAATGAGAATTCAGAGAGGTTTTTTATGAATCAACTGACAAAAAATACGTTCCGGATGATAAATCTGAAAATAACGCCTTATTTTTCTATCCGCTGTTTTTTCCGGTTGATCATTATTCTGCCGTTTTTTTTCACTGCCTGCAAAACCACGCCTGATCGTGCCAGCAATAATCCGGCCATAAACAAGCGCAACATGGGTGAAGCCAATATGCTGCAGGGAAATTATACCGCGGCATTGAAAGAGTTGCTTGATGCGGAAAAACTCAACCCCCGGGACCCTGTTATTCAGAATTACCTGGGAATCACATATAAAAATAAAAACATGCCGGATAAAGCCATCGAGCATTTTAACAAGGCGTTAAGTTTAAAGCCGAATTACTCGGTTGCCCGGAACAACCTGGGAACCGTCTACCTGGATAAAGAAGAATGGGATATTGCCATCGGCTATTTCAAATCGGTTCTGGATGATGTCCTTTATATGACGCCCCATTTCCCTTTGTCCAATATCGGCTGGGCTTATTTTAATAAAGGTGATTTTTCAACTGCAAAATCCTATTATCTGAAAGCCCTTGAAATCCAGCCTGATTTTATAATCGCCTTAAACGGGCTCGGGCAAATCCACATGGCCCTTAAAGACTATGAGCAGGCTGTTTTGATTTATGAAAAAATTGTCAGCAAAGTCCCCTCTATACCCGGCTTTCAATTGAAACTCGCCGAGGCGTACGAGTTTAGCGGCAACCGGCAAAAAGCTGTTTATCATTATTCGCGCTTTCTCCAATTAGCGCCGCACAATCCCAAAAAGGCTGAAATCCAGGCAAAGATAAAATCCTTACGCGCTCAATAAACAATCCTTGTCATGAAGCCACCCGCCCTTTCGGGAAACGGTTCGTGACCATCTCACCCTGGGGGCGGGTTTAAAACCCGTTCCTGCATTTTTTGCAAAAGAAAAACAGATAAACCCGTACCAAAGGTAAAGGAGTATGATACCCATTGCCTGGGACAGGCCGGCACCAGGAAAATACGACGACCATAACCTGTTATTTTTGTGGACTCATAAAAAAGGCGGCTTACCGTTTACCGGGTAAACCGCCTTTGTATTTCTTCTGCTGCAACTCCAGCTTTACTAATAGGTCAACTCCTGAATGGAACCGGAACATCCCGGCGCCGTAGTCGTATCGCATGTGGGGGTATAGGTAAAGATAAAGTCTCCCATATTAAGCATCGGCCCGATGATAAAAGGATTATTGGTCGCCGGGTTGGTGATATCCCGCCATGTTCCCGGAGCAGTATAGCCGTCGGCATAAGTATAATGAAAAATAACTTCCTCATCATCGCCGATTTTTTGCACAACGGTGAGATCAGATCCCGCAATGGGGGGATTGCCGTTTTCATCCTGAATATAGACTTTAAAAGTGATAAATTGTCCATTAATTTCATCAAATATGTCCATATCGCATTCACCGGAAAACAACACGGGCATCCGGGTCATGATGCGGTTGAACATGCCCTCCTTACTTTCAATCCATACGGGCGTTCCTGTATCCACGCCTGTTCCGGCCTGGTAGAAATTGATGCCTTCACCGCCGATGAAGAGCGTGCCGTTGTCATAGGCCAGGGAATGCTGGGCAAACAAGGTGGTATCATCCGGCGGTTCAAACTGGGGCAGGCCGGTATTGGCCTCGATCCAGTCTTCGTCTTTTAATTCACCGGTTGTCTCATCTATGCCGATGGAATACACATTGCTCACCGCATGGGGTTCCAGGGCACCTTCAAAATAGGTTACCGCATAAAGGCGGTCATTGTCGTTTGCGACCCCGTCGCTCGCCACCACCAGGTCTTTGATATGCTGTTCCCTGTCCCGGGTGGTGCTGAAGGTAAAGAAATCCCCTTCCGCGAAATCGAGGTATCCATCGGCGATGTTAAACGTCAACACATCGGCAATGACGTAATCGCCCGTTGTGATGTCGTAAAGGTCCACGCCGGTAACGTCCCCTGAAATACTTCCCTTCACGCTGAAACGGCCGCCGTTTTCAACTTCTTCTTCACAGGTAACGGTCCAGGTCTCGGAAAGCGCATCCCGTCCCACTTCCACAATGGTCATGATGCCGGTCCCGGTATTGTAAACATCCGGTTCGGGGCTTGTCGCGTTCAGCCCTTTTCCGAATCCGTCATTTTTCGGTATCCATGTAACGCCATTGTCGGAACTGTACCAGACGCCGGCCGACTCCGTCCCGACATAAATCACATTTTGGGTGGGATGACAGGCTATGGCCATAATGTTGTCCCCCCCAAATCCCTCAGTGGGAATCCATTGCAGCCCGCCGTTGGTACTGCGATACACGCCTTTTCCGGTTGCCGCGTATAATTCGGCGTTTACGCCGGAAGCCCCGGGTTTTTTGACGATATCCCGCACGGTTCTGTTCTCGCCCAACCCGCTGTCGTTCAAGGTAAACGTAAACTCATCTCCCGGCGCAAAAGGCGTTGATCCTTCTTCGATGAGGAAGTAAAGTTCGTAGCCGTCGGTCACGTACGGGATTCCGGTTTCCGCACGATTTTCCTGGACCCCGGATTCGCTGCCTCTAACCTCCCAGTTGGCGGTGGCAATGGTTTCGAATTGCCAGAAATCCCCGGTTCCGTAAAAATTCGTATCCCAAGATATGGTAAAGGACACATCACCGTTGTCAGAAGTGTAGGCCACGTCAGTTCTGGCGATATTGGCCTGATCGCCCGAAGCACTGCCGTTAACCTGCCAGCCGTCGGCAACGGTATGGAACGTGAAGACATCTCCGTTTACGAAAACATCGGTTTCAGAGATAAAAAAGGTCACTTCCCCACCCGAGGATGTAAACGACACACCCGGATCAGCCTTATATAAACCATGGTTTTCGGTCTGACTTCCCCATTTGGATATCACTTCAAATTGATTTTCCGCTGCATTCACGCAGGTCACTGTCCAGTCTTCCGTTTTGGTGCTGGGGGAAAGGGAGGTGACAAACAACTCGCCGTTGGTATTCTCGATACGGCTCTTTCCGTCATAGGTGGTTCTGAAAACAAACGTGTCACCGATGGTGAACAGGCCGGTTTCCACGATTCTGAACGTGACTTCACCTGAATCCGTCGTATAGGGCTGGGATATATCATCATAATTCGAATTTCCAAGGGAGATGGATCCTGTTACCGTAAACTTGGGATCCACCCCGACGCCACCATCGTAACAGGTTACGGTCCAGGTTTCGTTCCGGCCTCCGGTTACCGCGTCCACATAGAGAATGCCGGCTTCTTCACCCACCGTATCCCCATTCGGAATAACTTTGGCACCATACCCGCCGAGGTAAGTCGCCGTCCACGTCTCGGTGCCGGCGTTCTCATCCACCGCGTCCACGGTCATGGTGCCGCCGGCCTGGCTGCCGGAAACATCGGTTAAAACCGGGGTTGTTGATGTGATACCGATACGCTCGTAGCTTAATGTCCAGTTTTCGGTCACCGAAGCGGCGGACAGCGTTAAATCCGAAACAGTTCCGTCACCGGTATTGGCCGGGTTTGTCAAAATAGTTTCATCCGGATCCTGCCAATCCGTTGGCCCGATTGGATCAACCCATCCTCCCCAATGAAAATTTATGACATCATCATCACCGTTTTCGACAAAAACAACTCCCCTGCCGGCGGTTCCGGCCCACACATAATCGCTTCCGTCATCGCATAAAATGGATAAAACCGCATTATTATCCGAAAAAACGCCGTACCACTCTTCGGGGTTTTCATTGCTGTTCCACGTATACCCGCCGTTTACACTGCGGTAGATGTTTCCCCGTCCCAAATAGCCGGTGGCTGCAAATATCGTATTCGGGTCATCCGGGTCAATACTGATATCATTGACATACGGATCGATGATATTCTGACCCACATTGTCACCGGTGGACCAGCTGACGTTTGTCCATGTCCTTCCGCCATCCTCTGATTTATAAACCCCGCCGCCGTCCGTTCCGGCATAAACAAGCTCACTCTGGGCATCAAAATAACTGTCAATGGACGTGACATGGGTGGAACGGCCGCTGTTGTTGGCCTCCGCCGTCACAAAGGCGAATCCGTCCAGGGGAGCGGTATTGGAACCGGGCGTCCGAAGAATATTTACGGCACTGCCGTCCACGGTACCCACATCCGCGGAATTGCTGAAAATCCCGCCTGTATTGTACGTCTTGAAAGAAACAGCCGTTCCGTCAGGAACCGGATTTCCGTAGATGTCGCCCACATTGACGGTTATGGCATCTTCCAGCCCTGCGTCTTCAAGGCCGGAAACATTCAGGTACTGGGCGGCGATGCCGAAGGCCTCTCCCACGGGTGGTCCGTTGGCGATAATGATATTGTTCAAATCATAATTGATCTTGCTGTCAAAGAGATACGTGATCTTGATACCGATGGGACCGGATTTGGTTCCGCTCCTCAGGATCACGCTGACCTGTCCATCCTTTGTCGTGGCAAATGTGGGGGTGATCTCTTCTCCCCCGCCCAAACCGGAAGAAATGCTCAGGACAAACGGGTACCCGTCGGCCACGGTCGTGCCTTCAATGTCTGAAATATCAAAGGTGATCTGCGAGGTGGACACGCCGCCGGTCCCCCGGATATTGATCACCGCCGGATCCGGAAAGCCTTCTGCAAGACTGATTTGGACTGGCGGTGGTAAAACCGTTATGGTACCGGAACCGCTTACCGGTGTTCCGCCGCTGTCCCATGTGGCGATCACCGTTACGGTCCCGCCTTTCTGGGCACCGGTAAACGGCACGACAACCTCGCCGTTCCCATCGGTAAGACCTGTTGCCGTAATGGTCCCCAAGCTCTGGTCGCTCAACGTGAACGCGACTTGTATGTTCTCACCTGCAGGCTCTCCAAACACGTTGGTCAACGCAGCCGTTACGTTGGCGGTATCCTGGCCCGTGGCGAGTAAAATATTCGGAACAATGGTCACCGATACGTTTCCCGGCGTGAATTCAATCTGGATCTCCTGATTTATTCCGCCTGCACTGGCCTGAATGGTGATCACTTCCGGCGTGTCTCCTGCCGTCAGGGTCGCCGTGGCAATTCCGGTTCCTCCCTGGGTTACGGCCGTCGGAGTAATGCTGCCGCCGCCCGGGGCCTTGATTGCAAATTCCACCTCTATGCCGTCCGGTACGGTTCCGCCGCCGATCAGCGTCAACTGGGCCTTGACATCCGCCTCACTGGCGCCGTCCGCCGGCAGGGTGGCCGGATCAACGCTGAGGGTAATGGTGGCAACCTTGGGTCCTTCGATGGTAATCTCATACGTACCCAACAGTTCTTCACCCGTTGAATAGACCTCGATGCTATCGGTTGTATTCGTCGCGGCAACCGGTGCCACATATGTGACCTGGGCCTGTCCGTCAGAATCCGTGGTTGCGATGTTGGAAGGTTCGAATGTGCCGTCCCCGGCAACGAATTTAAGCGTTTCACTGCCGGCGGGATTGTCGTTTTCATCGTACGCCCTGACCGTTATGACGCTCTGGATGGTGCCGAAAGGAATGCTGGTCGGATTTGCCGTTACCTGGACATGATCAACCGCACCGGCGACAAAATCGATTGAAATGGATTTTTCAAATCTGTTATCCACCGTTATTGTTACCTCGGTCTGGCCGACATTGGTCGAACTGACCAGATATGCGGATGACACACCATTGACCGTCTCCACTGTTTTCGGGTTCTCCAGAACCCGTACATAATCCTCGAATGTCCCGTATTGGGTACTGAACTCAACCTCAACACCGTCTGCAACCGGATTGCCGTTCTCATCCCTGACCACCGCCGTAATGAGAACCTTTGATTCTCCGTCCGCAACAATGGAAGCCGATCCGCTTGTGATGCTTATCCCGCTGTCCACGGGCGGGCCGACAATAGTGATATCGATGGTTTCAATGGCATCGTTAACCGTCACGGTAACGGTTTCCGTGGGATCGAAATCCGAGATAACTTCCGCTGCGGTCAGGGTCGCCGTGGCAACACCGCCGGTGATGGTCGTCCTGTACGTCAACTGGACCCCGTCCTGGGTATCGTCAATATCCATGGTCTGGCTGGTAAACGTAACCTGGGTATTGTTTTGCATGGGATTACCGTCGATATCCGTAACCGTTGCCGTAATCACGGCCTGTGACTGGCCGTCACCAGCAAGGCGATCCACATCAAGGGTCAGGGTTATATCACCGACTTCAACCGCCGCATCTTCGCCACCACCGCCTTTTGAACCGCATCCCGTTATTTGAAATGCAATTAACATCATACAAATAGACACAACAGTCCATATGGCTCGATTGAATTTCATTTATGCACCCTTCCAATCACTATTGTTTGTTCATATTGAATCTGCTTTTATTTAAATTACGCATGCCGGCACGGTAAATATTATGGTGCATGCCGCGAAAATGGCTGAAACTACATCGCCCTTTGCTCCAACTGAACGATTCTGGGGGTGATGAAAATCAGCATTTCCTTATTCTCAGTGCTTTTCAGATCGTTTCGGAACAGCCATCCCAAACCCGGAATCCTGGAAAGTCCCGGGAATTTGGTTTCGCTAAAAGACTGGGTGTTTTTCATGATACCACCGATTACAATGGTATCACCGTCATTGACCAGAAGTTCGGTCTGTGCTTCGTTGGTGGAGATTTGGGGGATGCCGTCGAAACGTCCGGAGATGTCGTTCTTGGTAATCATGATGCTCATGGATATACGGCTGTCCGGCGTTACATGAGGGGTCACCTCAAGAAGCAGGTCCACATCCTTGAATTCCACATCCCGGCCTTCATCCGTACCTTCAGACTCGTCAAAATACCCCACTTCAAAGCCTTGTTTGATCATCGCCTTTTTATTGTCCAGGGTCACGATTTTGGGTGCAGACACGATCTTGACATCACTGGAACTCGCCAGCGCGGTCAATTGGGCATCCAGAACAAAGGGCGTTCCGGCAATCCGGGTAAAATTGAATCCGATTCCCGAGTTGCTGGCCGATGGAAAATTCATGGCAGTGGTCCATGCATAAGTTCCCCCGAGTATGTCGAAACCTCTTTGAGGTCCGATACCCGCTCTGGGGTCTGAAGACGTTATCCCTCCTGTCATGCCCCATTGAATACCGATATCTCTGGCCGTCTCCGAGTTCAATTCCACTATTTTCGCCTCGATAATCACCTGGGGCGTCACTTTATCGATATTCTTGACAATCTCCCTGGCCTGGGCGATTTTTTCGGCAGTGTCCGTTATGATGATCTGATTGTTCCGTTCATCCACGCTGATGCTGCCGCGTTCCTTGGTGATGATGCTTTCAATATGCGGCAATACTTCTTCTTTTGCATTGGAGTAACTGACGGAGATGTATTCGGTAATCAGGGGCGCCAGATCCTTGATTTTTTCCTTTGCCTCTCTCTCCGCTGTAACGCTCTCCATCAGGGATTCGGATTCCTCCTTAATCGTTTTCAGGGTAGCGATGCGAATGATATCGCCTTCGTAAATCACTCCCAATTGATTCATCTTCAAAACCAGATCCAGTATCTGGTCCCAGGGAACCGGTTTTTCAAGGGTCATGGTGACCTTTCCCCTGACGTCGTCATCGATAATGAAATTTTTCCTGCTGATTTCCCTGAGAATACGAAACACGTTCTTGATATCGGTTTCATAAAAATCCAGTGCAATCTTTTCTCCGGTATAAACCTTCTTTTCAAAATACTGATCCGTGGCGCTGATTGAAACGGTATCTTCCGTTTCAATCATTTCTTCTATTTCAATTTCCGGCTCGGTGACAGCACCGGATATGATTTTTTTCCAGGACGGCAGTTCCGCTGTTTCAAAAGGCCGGGGCGGAACCGAGGACGCCTCAAAGTGGACCATGATAAGGTTGTCGGACGTTTCGACAAAATACGGGACCGCCTCTCTGAGTTCGATTGAAATCAGCGAATTGCCCTTCATGCTATCCGTCTGGACAGGAATTATCCTGTCCACGGCACTCTCAAAACGGGTGGTGATCAACTGCCGTTGACGAAAATCCGGTATATTGGTCTGATAAAGATTCAGTTTCAGATGTTTATCCGTCACCTTCAGGATATCGTATTCCACCGGCCTTGATGTGCCGATGATAATGGTTGACTTTCCCGCTTCCTCGCTGGAAAAATCGATTCTGTTGACCCATGCCGGTTTGGCCGGCATCGTCATAGGCGGTTTTACAGTACCGCTTTCGGCCTGTTCATCAGCGCCCTGTGACAGGTCCCCCGCTATTCGGACATCGTTTGCCGCCAAAAGCTGCCCGGCACCCGCCTGGGCCGCCTTGTCATCGTCCCGCGCATCCGCCGTTACACCGGATGCCTTGCCCGGTATTTTTTTGAAAACAATATTAAGGGCATTGCCGTCTTGTGTCACCTGGTAGGGCACATCACGTTTCAACAGTATGTTTACTCTTGCAGCGCTCCCGTTTTGACCGGATGCATTTGTTTCAACGGCGCTGATAATTTCATTTTCCGCTACGTCACCGGCAACACCCGCATCAATTCCGGTTTCCGGGAAATACAGCACCACGCCCAGGGGGAACGGCTGCTTTACGGACGTATAGGTAAGCTTGTCCGATCCCTTAATGGCAACGGTCGTTGACGCTGACGCATCAGATGCCTGAATATCGACAATCCGCCTTGATGGCACCGGAGGAGATTTTTCAACTGCCGTCATCTGGGTTGTGGTTGTTGCACATCCGGTAAAAAGTGCCATTAAACCCGCCATCATGATAAAGAATGCATCTCTTAAACGTAATGATGTCGTACTATTGTAATTCATGTCGTTATTCTCCAGGAGTCTTCTGAAGTTTCATTTCCGTCTTTCTTATGGTAAAATTTCCTAAAATATCTTCCACTTCCTCTTCAACCACCACTTTATTTATCATTATGTCGACCACCCGACCGGAGTTCATTCCAATGTAGGTTCCTTCCTCAATGATATACCCCTTACCCGAAACCTCTTCAACCAGTGCCTTGTTTCCACTGGGAGCCAGCATAACGGCAACAAGCTTCAACTGGCTTAAGGAAATCTGCTCCAGGGGCGTTAAAGGAACCCGGCGGGTTTTCTTTTCTTTCTTGGGTTGTATTTCGCCTGATCCGCCCTGTTCTCTGAATATCGGCGCAAATGGATCCAGCTTTCCGGTTGGATCGTATACATACGTCAGATCATCCGTTCTCTTGGTGATGACAATCGAAGGGATGCCGGGTTTGTCTCTTTTGACTTCTTTTTTACCCTGTTGCGTCACATCGGGCCGGCTCACTTCAGCCGACCCCTGCTTCGCTGATTTCGCCGGAATCTCTTTTTTCTTTTCCGGCTCCGCTTCAGACGCCCCTTTATCGGCCACAACAATCTTTTTACTGATCACCTTTTTACGTTCCTTTACCTCGGGTTGTTTATCGCAACCCCAGAAAAGGAGCAGAAAACATCCTAAAAAAAGGGCCAGGTACCGCATGGTCACAGAGTAATTATGCATGACGTTTCGCTACTTTTTCTTTTTGTTGTCTTTTTTTGTTTTCGTTTCGGGTTGTTTCTCAATAAACCTGTAAGTCACCGCCGTACAGGACGCATTGAGCACCGTACCGGTTTTTTGGGGTTTTAAACTCAGATTCCTTATATTCACCACCCGTGGAAGGCCGGCCACCTTGCTCAGGAAAAGCCCCAGGTTGTGGTAATTTCCCGATACGATAATCGAGACGGGAATTTCCGTATAAAAATCCTTCATGTCCTCTTTCTTCGGTTCAAATAATAAAAATTCCAAACCCGCGTCATGTCCGGACTGTGAGATACTGGTCAACAGATCCGGGATCTCCTTCTTTTCCGGAAGCGCTCTCCTGACGATCCTGAAGTCTTCCTCTGCATCCTTCATCATTTTTCGGTATTTCGAAAGTTGGGCAGCTTCTTTTTTCATATTGGCAAGCTTTTTGTCCAACTTTTTAAGTTCCTTGTCCAGCTTATTGATTTCCTCGTATTTGGGAAGGAAGGAAAAATAAACAAATGCCCCTATAATAAGGACAACGGTTCCCAGACTGATAAGAAGTCGTTGTGCCTTTGACAGCGTCTCAACTTTTTCAATATAAGGCTCTATCACTTGTAAGGATATGTCTAATTTTTTCATTTTATTATTTTTTGTTACAGGTTATGTGAAAGCTCTTCATATCGATCTGCTGATATTTCACTTGTTTCAGCGTATTGAGATTAACGGCATTAAAAAGATCCGAATTTTCCAGCCGGATCATGAAGTCAGCGACGGTCTTGTTGTCAAGGGCGATTCCCGTAATGATCACGTTTGGCCCCTTGAATGAAAAATCCGTAAACCACATCCGATTCGGCACAACCAGGCCCGTCATGGCATCAAGAAGCCTCACCGGTTCCGTCCGATTGGCTTCAAGATCCTTGATCACCCGTATTTTCTTCTTTAATACCGCTATCTTATCTTTTATGGTCTGAATTTCCTTGTTGATCTTGGCATATTTTTCAATTTCATTTTTTGTGTGACGGATCTGTTCATTCAGCGTATCAATTTTTTTTGCCAAGATGCTTTGGACAAAAAACAACGCAAGAACAATCAACACCAGGGAAAGAAAGAAAACGGATATTTGTCGCCTGATGTTCTCTTTTTTACGCGCTGCACGAAAGGGCAGAAGATTTATTCGTATCATTTGTCATCAACTTTTCTGAGTGCAAGGCCCATGCAAATTGCCGCCTGGGGTGCGATTGCTTTTATGTAAGAGGCTTGAAACTTGTCAATATCGACATCAATACTGGCAAAGGGATTAATCGGCTCCACTTCCGCAAACGTCTCTTCGGCGAGTAACTGGCGGAACTCCTTAATGTTTGCGCCTCCCCCGCTCAATATGATCTTCTTGATTTGATCATCAGGATACGTTGAATAGAAAAAATCAAGGGCCCGCCGGATTTCATTACACCAGTCCGCGACCACGGATGATACAATCCCCTGGAGATGTTCCGGGGTCAGCTTGTCCCCGGGGTTATTGAGTTTTACCTGTTCGGCCTCTTCAATGGAGCAATTGATCATCGAAGCGATCTCCTGATTAATCTGGCCGCACCCCAGGGATACATCGCGCATGAACACCGAGGTGTTCTCCTTTAGAATGTTCAGCGATGTCTTGCTGGCGCCGATATCGATGAGGGCGACATTTTCACCGCCCGACCCGTAACTCAGTTCGTAAATGTTCTGGAGGGCAAAGGCATCGATATCGATAATGCAGGGGTTGAGGTTGGCCAACTGGATCAGGTTGATATAATTGTTAACCATTTCCTTTTTGGCCGCAACAAGAATAACATTCATCTGGTTGGGATTTCCTTCCGCCTCACCCAGAATCTGAAAATCGATGTTCACATCGCTGATGTCAAAGGGGATATACTGCTCCGCTTCAAAATGAATGGTCTCCTGAAGCTGGTCTTCCGACATGGTCTGAACGTTGATCTTTTTAACAATAACCGAGTACCCGCCGATGGAAACCGCGACATTCTGTTCTTTGATGTTATATGCCTTAAACAACTGGCGGATTACATTTGCCACCTGTACCGGATCAGTAATATTTCCTTCTTCGATCAGGCCCGGCGAGAGTTCAACCATCCCGAATCTGGCCAAGCTCATCCCTTTTTTCGTCTCGAGGATTTCGCCTGCCTTTATCGATTTTGAGCCGATATCAAGTCCGACGAGAGTGTTTTTTTTACCAAATAACATAATAAGCTCTTAATGGTTAAAAATTTTATTTTTGTCAGATAACTTCATTCCAAGAGCCAGAAGAATCTTTCTTTTGGTTTCCATTCGACATGGTTTGCCGTCTTCAATCCGTGCTATGGTAAGGGGAGAAATATGTGCCTTTCTGGCGAGTTCCGCCTTACTCAACATAAGGGATTCCCTTATTTCTTTTAAGGCATTTTTTTTCATCGGAGGGAAAAGCTTTCTATTTATTGCATATGATTATCATAAAATGCAAGAAGAAAAAAAAACAGCCGGAATATTTCGCAGTATCTTCTTTTGAGAATGAATTGTCAACATTTTTTATATAATTATGCATAATTATATATATATTGTATTAACAAAAAGCCATGCGTCCATATGTGGTGTAAAAAGCCTGAAAAATTCACCATTCCGGCTTTCAGGACCGCCCGAAAAATACCAGAAGAATGAAATCCGGCTGATTTTGTCACCACTCAAAAAATTCCCGGCTTATAAAGGGGCGCCGGCAAAATCTTTTTGTATTTATTGACTTTAAACCGTCTTTCTTTTAATTATCTGAATTCATGAAACAAGTCGCGATAGAGGAAAAAACAAAACCTTTCAGGCTGGTAAAGTATTTTACACTGTCCAGTCTTGTCGTTATTTTCTTCGGCATACTCGTGTTGTCCGTCTTGAACACGCATTTGGCAAGAAAACTGCAGCAGGAAAAAAGCGAGGCATATGCCCGCGTTCTGATTGAAAATTTAAATCACCAGATATTTCTGCAGTTCGTTATCCCCGTGGCCATTCAATTCGGCAAAATCCAACTCCGGAATCCCGAACAGTTCGAACGAATGGATAAGGTTGTCAGAAGCACATTTCATAGTTTCGACGTGGAGATGGTGAACATCTACGACCTGGAAAACACGGTTTCGTACAGTTTTAATAAAGACATCATCGGAAAGGAAAATATCGGCGGAACCGGTTTTCAAAACGCTCTTGACGGCCGGATGACATCAAAAATCGTACAAAGGGGAAATTTTCTGGAAATATTGTTCGGATTCCCCAAGGAAAGCCGGATGCTGACCTTTGCACCGTTAAGGGCTGAAAAACCGCTCTCAACACTTTCAGGCCCCATACTGGGCGTCGTGGAGATCGTTCAGGATCTGTCCGAGGATTACCAATCTATTTTCAGATTCCAGATCCTTGTGTTTTCCACCATTTCATTTGTAATGGTTTCTATTTTCATTGTGATGCTGCTGATCGTCAGAAGAGGGGAAAGCATCATACGGCAAAGGGCCCTGGAGAGACTAAAGCTGGAAGAAAAATTAAACCGCGCCAAGCATCTTTCATCCCTGGGCGAAATGACAGCCGGCATTTCCCACGAGATCAGAAACCCCCTCGGCATCATTAAAAGTTCCGCGGAACTATTGAAAAAAAAGATGAGCGGTTTTGACGCCGCCAATAAAATACCGGATATCATCATCGAGGAATCCAGCAGGCTGAATAATATTATTACGGATTTTTTAAATTACGCCAGGCCCAAATCGCCTTCCCATGCCGACTGCCGGATAGCCGATATTCTTGAAAAAAACATCACATATCTCAAGCCGCAAATCGAAGAAAAAGGTTATGTTATCAAAACATATATCACAGATGCACTGCCCCCGCTGTCTGCCGACGCAGACATGCTGCACCAGGCGTTTTTAAATATTCTTCTAAATGCAATGCAGGCCATGCCCGACGGCGGTGAAATCCAGATTGAAGTCAATTCAACAGACCATTCCGTTATCATCGTTTTTGAAGACGAGGGGCCCGGAATCGCTCCGGAAAACATCGATAAAATCTGGAATCCTTTCTTTACCACAAAAGAAACAGGGACCGGGCTGGGTCTGGGCATTGTAAAAAACATCATCGAATCACACGGCGGCACCATCGATATCCGTAACAACACCCCTTTGCGGGGTGTCAGCGTCAGGATTGAATTACCGGTGAATTAAGGAGTATTCCCATGGAAACCATCTTAATCGTGGATGATGAAAAAAATTATCCGCCGATCTTAAGCGCCGTTTTAGAAGATGAGGGCTATGAAACGCTGACCGCCAATTCCGGCCGGGAAGCCCTTCTCATATTAAATGACTCCGACATCGACCTTGTTCTTACCGACATGAAAATGCCCGGCATGGACGGCATCGAGCTGCTTGAAAAAATCAAATCCTGTGATCCTGACTTGCCGGTGATCATGATGACGGCGCACGGTACCGTGGACAAGGCGGTCGAGGCAATGCAGAAAGGGGCTTATACCTATATTCTTAAACCGTTTGACAATGACCGGCTGGTTCTTTTCGTTGAAAAGGCAATTGCCATGTTCCGTGTGATAAAGGAAAACAGAAGGCTTCGGGATGCTGTTGAATCCCAGTACAAGTTCGGCAATATCATCGGCAAGACAAAAGTGATGAAAAGCATCTTTGAAACCATTCAAAAAGTTGCTCCCACGCCGGCAACGGTATTAATTGAAGGTGAAAGCGGAACGGGAAAAGAGCTTGTTGCCAAATCCATTCATTTTAACAGCCCCCGCCATGACAAGCCGTTTATCCCGGTTAACTGCTCGGCTTTTGTCGAGACCCTTCTGGAAAGCGAACTTTTCGGCCACGAAAAAGGAGCCTTTACCGGGGCTGTTTCCATGAAAAAGGGACGTTTCGAACTGGCTGACGGCGGCACCCTCTTTTTGGATGAAATCGGTGAATTGTCCCCGAACCTGCAGGTAAAGCTCCTCCGGGTACTCCAGGAAAAAAGCGTTGAGCGGGTCGGCGGCATAAAGCCCATATCCGTTAATATCCGCCTGATTTCGGCGACCAACAAAACGCTGGAGGATGAAATCAGCCACGGCAGGTTCAGGGAGGACCTGTATTATCGATTAAATGTTGTACGAATCGTCATTCCCCCTTTAAGGGATCGCAAGGAGGATATTCGTCTGCTGGTAAATCATTTTATAAAAAAATATGCAGAAGAGCGAAAATCCGATATTCCCATAAAAGGAGTGGACCATGAAGTCGAGCGTCTCTTTTACGATTATCCCTGGCCGGGAAACATCCGGGAACTTGAAAACATCATCGAGCGGGCCATGATATTATGTCCCGGAGAGTTAATTACCCCTGCTGATTTGCCCAACGAGTTTAAAAGCAGCATCGACAACACGCTCCGGCTGGACGGCATTCCGGTGAATGCAAATCTTTATGAGACAATGGCCAAGGTGGAACAGGAGATGATCATCAGGGCGCTGAAAGTCACCAACAACGTTCAATCCCATGCCGCCCGGTTGCTGGGTATCGGAAAAAGCGGCCTCAATCAAAAGATTAAAAAATACAACCTGGATATAACCGCCGAGACGGACAAGCGATAATCCCCGGAGAGGTTGCCTGTTCATGGAAGCGTTTATAAGATCCTATCGCTTCGAGGACCTTGTACCGATTTTCTCCTTAACTATATCAGCATATATCGAATCGGGATAAGACTTCAATATTTCTTGATAATATTCGATTTCCCTGTCATGCTGACCGTTTTTCGAAGCCATGCGTCCCAGGCTGTAAAGAACTTCATCCTTAAATCCCATATCCGGCCCCGCATTGATGGTTTCCATATATTTCTGGGCATTCTCATTGTCTCCGATCTGTTCGTAAGCATACGCCAGCCCTTTTAAAATCAGCGTTCTGTAAAAGGGATCCCCGTCAAAATCCGTCAACGCCCGGTTATAAAGAGAAATGGCCAAATCATATTCCCTGGTGTCACAGGCGATATCCGCCAGAAGAATCCGGGCGAGTTTTCCCGCTTTTTTCCCGGGGTATTTTTCCAAAACCATTTCAAAATCGTTTTTTATGTCTGCCGGTAATTTCTCCGAGCCGGCACCTTCGCTCAACTTATCAATCTTATCCAACCCGGTCTGCAGCAGCTCAAACGCCTTTTTTTCCGTCTGTATGGAATAATATCGAAAACCGGAAATGACGAGGATAAGAACAACAATAACACCGCCGGCACTGATAATCTTTTGCCTGTTTTCAGTTGCCGCCCGTAGTAATTTGCCGGTGAAGGTGATAAATTCATCCGGTGCTTCGAGTTCTCTTTTCCGGGAGCGCGAAATTCGCTTCTTTGCCATTTTCCCTCCGATGGACAATCCATTTGTGATCATCCATATGATTTAATGTTGTCACCAAACCAGTGAGGCATGGATCCATCCCCTGTCTCCGTCCGCATGCTCTATATACAGCCATTTGCCCTGTTTTTTAATGACCTTGAACGGGACCCCCCTTTCCACCACAAACAAAATCGTATTGGCCGAACCCGTACCGGGACCGGACCGGATATTGCATTTCTCCTTTGTTGTTATCACCGAAGGGATATCCTTCACAAGGGATTTGTGAATCCACCCCTTATCGCCTTCAAAGTCCTTGAAATGATACCATTTCCCTTTTGTTTCAATCACTTCTATGGGGTAATACCGTTCGGCCTTCCACAGGATATCATAATTGTTCGTCCCCGGGCCGGACCGGATGTTTGCCACGGATGCCGAAACAGCCAGGCGTTGGGCATGGGCATTGACGGAAAATGAAAAAAACAGGACCATTACACATAAATATCGATTTATCGTCATGGCACGCCACCTCCGCAATCATGCAAGGGATTTTTTATTCGACGACAAATACCCTGCGCCGTTCATCAAGACGCGTTATCCCTTCCGCAATCGCCTCTTTTACGGCCTGTTCATATTCCTTCACGGGCAGGCCTGTTGAAAGTTCCATTATTTCAGATGCTCTCCCACAGGGTCGGTACTGGGGCATGATATTGACATATGTATTTTTTGAAATTTCACCGGCAATGAACCGCATGATCCGTCGCGTTCCGGCCAGCCCGTGCGGCAGGACCAGGTGTCTGACCAGCAGTCCCCTGCGGGCAATGCCGTCTTCATCGATATAAAGGTCTCCCGTCTGCCGATGCATTTCCCGCAAGGCGTTTTGGGCCGTTTCCGAATAGTCGGCTGCATTGCAGGCTTTATCGGCAATGGACGATTCCCAGAATTTAAAATCCGGCATGTAGATATCGATGACCCCTTCAAGCAACCGCAATGTGGAAACCTTTTCGTAAGCACTTGAATTGTACACCAGGGGTATTGAAAGCCCCTTTCCGACGGCGATTTCAATTGCCGAAAGTATCTGGGGAACCACGTGGGACGGTGTTACAAAATTAATATTGTGGCACCCTTCGTTCTGCAAGTGGATCATCACATCGGCAAGCTGTTCGGAAGAAACTTTCCGTCCGTATCCCTGATGACTGATGTCGTAATTCTGACAAAAATTACACAGCAGGTTGCAGTGGGTAAAAAATATGGTTCCGGATCCATTTGTCCCCACCAGCGGGGCCTCTTCCCCGAAATGTGGATTATAACTGGAAATCCATGCTCTTTTGCCCGTCTTGCAGATCCCGGTTTCACCCACATTCCGATTGACGCCGCATTCCCGCGGGCAAAGGCGGCAGTTGTCCAACACGTCGTATGCCGTCTTGATCTTTTCCGGAAACAATCCGTTTTGATATGTTTCGATATAAAACGGCTCAAAGGGCATGTGTCTCCATCACCTCTTAACCCGTGGGTCCGGGAATATCATACGTCGTACACGAACCGCTTGAGCAGTTTCTTGTCCGGCTGCTGATCCCGGTGCTGTTTGACCCGCCTGCCACATGGTGGGCCGTGGCACTCATAACCCGTTCAAATTCTTCAGAATGACATGCAGGACAGCACATTTCAACCGTGTCCTGGATGTTCATTACCAGCAATTCAAAACATTCATTGCAGCGTAAGCACCTGAATTCATATATCGGCATTCGCTCACCTCTTTTTACAATATTTTATGTAACCGGAAAATTTATCACAAAATTTGCGCCTTTGCCATCATTATCTTTCAGGCTCAGGGTCCCGCCGTGTCTTTCCACGATTTCATGGCAAATATAGAGGCCCAGCCCGGTCCCCTTTCCAACGGGCTTTGTTGTGAAAAAGGGCTTGAAAATGTCCAACCGGTGCTTCTTTTCGATTCCGGGTCCCGTGTCTTTGCATTCAAAAATCACCTGGTTGACTTCTTTTTCGAAACGCGTCGTGATCATGATTTCACCGCCGGTCGGTTTTACCGCCTGAATGGCATTTTTAATGATATTAACGGCCACCTGCCCCAGATTGGCAAAATTTCCCCGGATGGCGGGCAAATTCGGTCCATAATTTTCTATAATGGTAAAATCGCCGTTTTTATATTGATTGTACAAGACTCTCAATGCATTTTTTACCACCGTGTTGATATTCACATCTTCCGAAAATGTCCTGGTCTGTCTGGACAGCCCCAGAAGGCTTTCCACAATATGTTTGGCCTTTTCCAATTCTCCCCGGGCGAATTCCAAATCATCGATAAAATTTTCATCCAGAGGGGTCTTCCCGTCCCATTGTTTAAGATCCTCAACAGACGATTGCAAAAGACTCATAACAGAGGCCAGGGGATTGTTCAACTCATGGGCCGCACCTGCCACCAGTTCCCCGACGGCCGCCAGGCTCTCCGACTTGATCAGCCGTTCCTGGGATATTTCTTTTTCATACAGGGCCTGCTTCAGTTCCCGGGTCCTCTCCGCCACTGTCTTCTCCAGATTTTCGTTCAGCCGGTTTAACAGGGCATAGGATCTTGCATTTTCAAATGCCAGTGCGCTCTGATCCGCCAGAATTTCCAGCAAATCGAAGTCCTCGGGCGTAAAGAGTTCTCCCGAGCGCTTTTCTCCCATGGTCATAAATCCCGTCAACTCGTCCTTGTAATACATGGGAATAATGATATCGGCGTTTAATTGTTCGAATTCATTGATCAATTCTTTACCATCCCGTTGCATCTGGTTGGCCATATAGCGTTTTCTGAAAATAATTCCCTGCCCGGCCCTTAATTCACGGATGACGGCCGAGTCCTTGCCCGATACCGTGCTGTTGACGTCCATGTCCGCCGTATCGGCGATCTGGCAGATAAAATTTCCATCCGGTTTCTCTCTTAAGTAAAGCCGACCGTTTTCAACCTGCATGGTTTGGGAAACGGCGGTCATAATCATTCGTGCAATCTGATGAACATCCAGAACCGATGTGATTTTTCGACCGACGGATTTAACCGTCTTCTGGTAATCGTATTTTTTCCGAAAAAAGACGCGATCGACAAAAGCCTGTATTTTTTCCTTCAAGGGCGCCACAAAACAGGCAGCCAGCAGAATAAACCCGAAAGAGAGATAAAACGAATCCGACTGATTGAACCCGTTGATCAGTCTTCCGGCTCCCAGGATAATAACCGCATACAAAGCCGTCAGAAAGGAAGTCAACAGCGTATAAATCAATCCCTTGTGAATCAACGTACCAGTATCCAGCAGGTCATGCCGAAACAAACCGATTCCGAAAACGGCCAGGGGGATAAAGCTCCAGTTTCCCGGGGGGTATACCGCATAACCGCTGATGGGAAAAATATTCAACGCGTTTAACAGGCCCAGCAGACCGAAACCGACAAACATGTAGCGGAGCCTGTATTTTCCGAGGCTGCTTTTCTCCCATCGGATGGCCCGGTATATCAGGCACAACACGTACACCGACACGCATAACGACATTATACCGAAAAACGGGTACAGGGGACCTCCCAAAGCAAAATATCCGAAATAATACGGTTGCATGGATCTGATATAAAGGTCGGACTGGGTAAACCACATGAGGAAGAACGCATATGCGTATGCCGTGATAACCAGCCATTTCCGTTCAACACCCAGATAGACATGAAAAAAATGAAGGTACACGGGCGACAGGTAAACAATAAAGATATGGTCTGCGCGGCTGATCACAAGGGCTGTTTCAGCCGATTTCACATTAAACACCAACAGGATGTCAATGAACAGAAACGACCCGAAAAGACAGATGACAAAAAAGAGCACATCCGCCCGGGTCCATCGACCGTGTTTTATCGTGATCGCGCCCAACCATAGAAAACTGCACAGTGTGAGAAACGGCGGCAGACTGTAAATCGTCATGTTTTTTGATCCAGCATCTCCGTTGCATGGTCCAGCGTTTTTCGGGTAATCCGCTCCCCGCCCAGCATTCTGGCGATTTCCCGGACCCGGTCTTTTTTTGGAATGCGGATAATGGCGGTTCTCGTTCTTCCATTCTCCACATATTTTGTAATTTTAAAATGATGGTCGGCGAATTTGGCGATTTGAGGCAAATGGGTGATGCAAATGACCTGGTGATATCGGGACAAGGCCAGCATTTTCTTCCCCACCACTTCCGCAGTCCCACTCCCGATACCGGCATCAACCTCGTCAAATACAACGGTCTCCAGGGATTCCGTATTGGCCAGGATCGACTTTAACGCCAGAACGATTCTGGAGAGTTCTCCGCCGGAAGCAATGCCGGCTAAAGGCTTTAACGCCTCCCCGACATTGGGGGATATCATAAACGTTGCCTGATCCCTGCCGGTATCAAGAATCACCTGGCCGTCACTTACGAGATAGGGATTTGCAGATTCATCCGCCGGCCGGGCCGTGATCGCCACCAAAAATTTTGTGCCCCCCATTTTCAGGTCGCATAACTCGCGTTCAACCTTTTCAGCCAGCACCATCGCCGCTTCCTGCCGTTTTGCGGACAGTTCCCGCACATCCCTGCATAACTGTTCATTCAATTGCGCCAGTTTTGTTTTAACCGACTCGATTTCCCGGCTGATATTCTCAAGGGAAAAGAGATCGTTTTCGATCTGCACCAACCGATCAAGAACGGCCGCCAGTGATCCGCCGTACTTCCGTTTCAGTTTGGCCAATGTATCCAACCGGGCTTCAACCTGCTCCAACCGGTCCGGATCGATCTGAATGGTCTTCAGATATGACCGCAACGCCGCGGTGAGATCCTCCACATGGTATACAGCCTCTCCGATTCCCTCATGGGTTTTCACCAGCGTCGGGTCGATTTTTGATGCCTTATCCAGGTACCTTGAGGCTTCGGACAGCAATTCAATGACGGATCCCTGACGATCATAAAGCGCATCGATGCAGGTATTGACGGCTTGATAGAGAAATTCGCCGTTTTTCAGGCGGTTTTTCTCCGTGTTTAAGTCATCGTCTTCACCGATATGGATTTCAGCCTCGGTGATTTCTTTCTTCTGGAATTCAAGAAGCGCTGATTGCTGGGCCTGTGTCCGTTCCAGCGCCGACAGGTTGTCCAGTTCCTTAATCAACGGGATTATCCGGTAATAGCACTGGCGGACACGATCCCGAAGTGTCGTCAATTCTCCGAACTGGTCCAGCACCAGGAGTTGGAAGTCTTCCCGTAAAAGCCCCTGGTGGGCGTGTTGACCGGAAATACCCGCCAGATTTTCAGTCAGCGACAACAACTGCGATATGGTGGCCGTTCGTCCGTTAATGTAAATTTTATGGCGGTTATGGCGGGATATGATTCTTCGGATGAACAACCCGTCCTGGGGATCGAGGTCGTTTTCCTTCATTCTCAGGTAGGTTTTACTTCCGGGCGTTATTTCAAAACAGGCTTCTATTTCCGCTGTTTCACATCCGGTGCGGATCAGGCCCGAGGACGCCCGTCCCCCTAAAATCAAATTCATCGCATTAATAATGATGGATTTGCCGGCCCCGGTTTCTCCGCTTAGGATGGTCAGTCCTTTGGAAAATTCGATACGAAGATCATCAATAATCGCGAAATTTTTTATCGACAGCTCACTGAGCATGATGGTCAACCCGAGAAAATTTAAAATACGCTTCTGGCTTTGGCGATCTTGTCCACATCACCCATCACCACCATTTTCATTCCCCGGCGGATAATTTCATCCGGGGACGGGTTGAAGATGATTTCATCCCCCGGTCGCCTGACGCCCAATACCAGAAGCTGGTATTGTTCATTCAGCCCGCAATCTTTCAATGTTTTTCCAATGGCGATGGAATCATCCGATATCCCGACCTCGCTTATTCTCATGGTGCCCTTTTGGCTTCTTAACATCATGTCCAGGAAATCAACCGCAGTGGGCCGGATCATTTCAGAAGCCATTCGCAGCGCACCGATGACGTTGGGTGAAACAACCCGGTCTGCCCCGGCTTTTTTGAGCTTTTCCTTCAGGATGGGATCGGTCATTCTGCTGACGATTCGCATGTGGGGATTCAGCATTCTGGACGTCATCGTGATATACAGGTTGTCCTTATCGGAAGGAAGACAGATAATGATGCCGGCAGCTCTTTCGATGCCGGCTTTCAGCAGATTCTGATCATCGGTTGCATCGCCTTCGATATAAAACAGTCCTTCGATCTGTTTGCACCGTTCAAGTTTGTCGGAATCGCGTTCAATCAGAACAACGGTCTCCCGGTTGCTGACCAGTTCCGCCGCAAGCGGACGGCCGGTTTGTCCGCCGCCGCAAACAACATAATGCCTGCTGAGCTTGTCAATTTGTTTGGCCATCTTGTTTTTCCTCAAAATACCGGATAATTCACCCTCGATAATGAGTGCGGTGATGGTGCTGATGCCGTACAGGATGATCCCCATCCCCAATGTGATCAGCATCATGGTAAAGACTTTGGCGATTGTATTGCCGGTGATATCAATGACTTCTCCGTATCCCACGGTTGTCAGTGAAATCACGGTCATGTACACGCAATCCAGGTAACTTTCCTTCCCGTTGAGAATGATGTAATATCCGCTGCTCCCGAAAGCAACAATCATTATAATGGACAGCAGGATCAGGTATAATCTTCTTTTAATACCCAATTTCAACCTCACGAATCAAAGCAGCTTCAACATCCTGCCGAAGGCGGAACCCGACAGCGTTGTTGCGGCCCGGCTGAAAATACCGGCATGTCACCCAAATGTGCCGTTTTTTCGCCGGAGCGCACCTTGCCCTTGAACCTGATTCGATGTTACGAAACCGCTTTCATGCATGTTACACGATCGATATCCGGGTTCAGACCGAATTTATGGGGTTGCGGAAAGAAAAAACTGCAGAACGGGTTGTTATTTTCCTCTGGAAGCGCTTTCAAATCCAAGGTCAAAGGCCTTTAAGTTCGTTTCTACAAAATTCGATCTGGTTTTCGTCGAAATCACCGTTTTCACATCATCCACGGACAACGGAAGAACACCGGTCTTGATCAGGACGCCGAGCAGGACCATGTTCACGGCCATGATATTACCCGCTTTTTCAGCAAGGCCCGCAGCATGCACGGCAATCAATTTTTTTGTTTTTCCGCGGATGATGGTCTGGATTTCATCAATATCCGGGTACACCCCCTGACCGGTGGTGACGGTAAACGGCGGAATGGGCGCGAGATTGGTGATGACCACGGTCTCCGGGTTGCACTTGTTTAACGCCCTTAGGGTTTCGCACGGTTCAAATCCCACCAGGACATCGGCCTGGCCGTCGGAAATAATGGTGCTTTGGGCGTCTCCGAAAACCATGGCAGACTCCACCACGCCACCCCTCTGGGCCATACCGTGAATCTCGCTCATCCGGACCGGAATGCCGGCGGCAAGCGCGACCTCTCCCAAAACCCTGGATGCCAGAAGATTTCCCTGTCCGCCTACTGCAACTATGATCAATCGGGTCGTTTTCACTATAATTATCCTAATGTATTTTAAATGACGCTGTTTATCCAGACGATTATTTCTTATCCCGGAACCTGTGCCGGCATTTGTTATCCAGGTTGGGTGTTGCGAGTGGCAAATTCAATATCCGGCAATGCAGAAAAAACAACTCTCAATGCCCAACCCGGCCGTTTAAGGATTTTTTAACGGCAAAATCGCATTCTCGGGGCAAATTTGCGCGCAGACGGCACATCCCACGCACAGGGTGGGATCGATTTTAACTTTTTCACCATCGAGAAAAAACGCCGGGCAGGCCAGCTCGTTTATACAATTTCGATGGTTTTTACATTTGTCGCTGACATAAAAAGGCTTAGCCCTGCCTTTTTTGAGGCTTTTCCCGTACAGCGTGCAGAGTTCCCGGGAAATGACAACGGATACACCTTTATAATGCAATGCCTCTTTTACGGTTTCGATGCTTTTTTTGACGCGGTACGGTTGAATCACCGATACGTGGGGAACCCCCACGGCCTTCACCACCGACTCTAGGGAAACCTGCTGATATTCATTTAAATTCAACCGGGTCATATCCACACCCGGATGGGGTTGATGGCCGGTCATCGCGGTGGTGCCGTTGTCTAAAATCACCATGGTCAGGTTATGCCGGTTAAACACCGCATTGATTAACCCGGGTATGCCGGAATGGAAAAATGTGGAATCGCCGATAAAGGAGATGACTTTCTTGTCGGTGACCTTTGAAAAACCGCAACCGGTTCCAAAAGAAGACCCCATGCAAATTAAAAAATCCCCCATGGACAACGGGGGAAAAAAACCCAGCGTATAGCACCCGATATCGGTGGTACACATGTAATCCATATTTTCCGCGGCCTTTTTGACCACATAAAATGTGGCCCGATGGGAACACCCCGGGCACAGGCTCGGCGGACGAACGGGAAGCCGGGGCACATCCGACAGATCGAGCTTTGTTTCCGCCGATGCGGATGAAATCCCGAAATAAGCGGTGATCACGCGTTTTACGGTTTCAGGGTCGAATTCATACAGCCGGGAAAAAAGTCCCTCACCTTTGCCGGCAATGGGAAGGGTGAGTCCCGCCTCCTGGGCAAAGGCCTTGACCGCCTCCTCCATGAACGGTTCCTGTTCTTCAACGACCAGCACTTTTTTACAGTCTTTTAAAAATTCTTTTACGGTATTTTCGGGCATGGGATTTGAAAACCCGATACGGAGAATCTTAACCGCATTTTCAATATTCAACTCTTTTACGGCGTCAGCAACATACAGGTAACTCACCCCGTTGCAGATAATGCCGAAATCACCCGAACCCGTCACGCTGTTGACCGGTGAACCGTCACTCAGCCGCTCGGCCTTTTCGATGTTTTTTAACAGCTTGGCATGAAGATTCCGTGAGACGGCCGGTACGGCCACGTAATTGAACGGGTCCCGGGTAAAATCACCGCAGGTCTTTCTCTGCCTCATTTTCCCCAGCTCCACCACCGCTGTTGAGTGATTGATCCGGGTCGTAGTCCTGAAAATAACCGGTTCGTGCAGTTCTTCGGACAGTTCAAAGGCGTATTGAACCATTTCCCTTGCTTCTCCAACCGATGACGGCTCCACCATGGGAAGTCCGGATAATTTTGCGTAATACCGGTTGTCCTGTTCATTCTGACTTGAAAACATGAAGGGATCATCCGCACAAACGATCACCAAACCGGCTTTTACCCCCAGGTAGGCCAGGGTCATCAGCACATCGGCAGCAACATTCAACCCCACATGCTTCATGATACACATGCTCCTGACCCCGCTGTTGGCCGATGCGGCCGCCACCTCCAGCGCAACTTTTTCATTGATACTGTATTCGAAATAAAGATCGGTTTCTTTTGATATGTCAAAAAAATTCATCGATATTTCGGATGACGGCGTACCGGGATAGGTGGTGGCCACGGCAACACCCGCCTCAATGGCCCCCCTGGCAATGGCTTCATTTCCCAAAAGAAACATCTTTTTTCCGGGATGGTCTTCAAGCAGTTTGTGCATTTCCGTATCCTTACACTGGCTGAAATGGTTGGCATTGACGCTCGGATCCGCTCATTTTGAGCAAATTATTATAACAAGCATGCAGCAGGTGTAAAGCATTTTTTGGAGTGTTGATTTGAAAAGACCTTTACAAAGCCAAATCCATGATTTATAACAATAACCCATTCTATTTCTGAAGATATATTTAATAAAAACAGATAATAATGAATGCAATTCATTTGCTGTAAGAGGCTTTTGTGCAAAACAATACGACCCTTGTTATCGCCACACGCAATAAAGGAAAAATCGCCGAACTTAGGGACCTGCTGAACGGTTTTCCGGTTACCCTCAAAGATCTTAACGAATTTGGACCCATTCCGTCCGTGGAAGAAGATGGAGATACCTTTGATGAAAATGCTTACAGGAAAGCCGCCTTCACTGCAAAGGTTCTCGGGCTGCCTGCCATGGCTGATGATTCCGGGCTTCTGGTGGAAGCGCTGAACGGTGCCCCAGGGGTTCATTCCGCCCGGTATGGCGGAGATGAGGCTACGGACGAAGAGCGATGCATGAAACTTCTCCGTGAAATGGACGGTTTGGAAAACCGGAACGCCACCTTTGAGTGCGTGGTATCCATTGCCGTGCCGTCGGGTCCGGCATTGACGTATGAAGGTCGTTGTGAAGGGATAATCACGTTTTCGCCCATGGGTGAAAACGGGTTCGGCTACGACCCGGTTTTTTATTATCCACCGTTGAAAAAAACCTTTGCCCAGCTTTCCATGGCGGAAAAAAATCAGGTCAGCCACCGGGGGAAAGTGCTGCACGAAATTCGGGACGAGTTTGAAAAAATTTTAAAATGGATCCGGTGGCATATGCCGGCCTGAGCGGCGATGATATATAGGCAATGAGAAAACAAGCCGGATTGACGTACATCACCCCAGGTGGTTTTTAACGGCAACCAGCATCGGGCTGACGTCAATATCACTTTAATTGCTCAGGGATAAGGAGTCGAATGAGATGAACGAAAGTAACGATCGGTTTGACATCGTAAGGAAGATCGGCGGTATCACATCCACAGATCAGGCAATCGAGGTCTTCAAGAGCAGGATGTCCCCGAAACACCTGTCGAGAATCCAGGAAATCCGGAATCCGGATGTACTGCTGAAAATCGCCAATTCGATTGTGATGTGCGAACCCGAAGACGTCTATGTCAATACGGGCTCGGAAGAAGACAGGCAGTTTATCCGGGACCTTGCATTGAAAAAGGGGGAGGAATCCGCGTTGCCCATGGATAACCACACCATCCATTTTGATTTAAAGGAGGAACAGGGGCGGATTATCGACCGGACATTTTATATTGTCAATGCAGACGAAGTGGTCAGTTCCCTTGCCAATAAAATGTTAAGGGATAAGGCATGCCTGGAAATCAAGGAAAAAATGTGCGGCATCATGAAGGGCATGGTCATGATTGTCGGTTTTTATTCCCGGGGTCCTGTCGGCGCCTTTGCCTCCAACCCGGCTCTGGAAATCACCAGCTCCGCCTATGTCGCTCACAGTGCCGAAATCCTTTACCGGAATGCCTACCATGCATTTGACCGTGAAGTGGAGCGCCAGAATCATTTTTTCGCAAACATCCACAGCGAAGGGCTGAACCGGCCCGAGGATTTGCCCCATGCCCGTGTTTTTATGGACAGGAAATTCCAGACCACTTACAGTTTCAACTGCACCTATGCCGGAAACACCCTGTTACTGAAAAAAGGGAATCATCGTTTTGCCGTGGATAAAGCGGTATATCAAAACCGGGGAAACGAGCTTTCGGAGCACATGTTCATCACCGGCATAGAAAATGCGAACGGACGGATAACGTGGTGTGCCGGCGCCGCGCCCAGCGGATGCGGCAAGACAACGACCGCCATGGCCGGCCATCATTTCATCGGTGATGATCTGGCGCAGATGTGGATCGCGGAAGACGGCACGATCCGTTCCATCAACCCGGAGTGCGGCATCTTCGGCATTGTTGAGGACGTGAACCAGGAGGGTGACCCCAAGTTAATGGAGGTGTTGAGAAGCAAGAAGACCGAAGTGATCTGGTCCAATGTGCTGATCGATGAAAATGGTGTGCCCCACTGGACCGGTAACGGCGAACCAGTCCCGGAAAAAGGAATCAACTTTCAGGGTGAATGGAAAAAGGGCATGACGGATGAAAACGGAAAACCCATTCCCATATCCCATCCCAACGCCCGCTGCACCCTCTCGTCTTCCGCCTTGGCCAACTACTCCGAACTGGCCGAGGATCCGGCCGGCGTGGAAACACGGGTCATCACGTACAGCGGCCGGGACAGCGACACCATGCCGCCCATATGGGCCGCCAAAAATCCGGACCACGGCGTTGTCATCGGTGCCTGCATCGTGTCGGCGGCAACCGCAACGGAAGTGGGTGCCACGGGCGTCAAGCGTGCACCCTGGGCCAATGCCCCCTTCATCCCGGGATCATTGGGCGATTACATGGACGCACAATTCCGGTTCTTCAACAATCCGAAAATCAGAAAGGACAGGCAGCCGGTGATGGCCGGGTTAAACTATTTCCTGACCCATGAAGCCAGGGGCGGAACCGGTAAGAAGCTGCTGGGGGAAAAACGGGATGTCAAGGTCTGGCTGGCATGGCTCGAACGCCTGGTGAACAATGAGGTTTCATTTATTTTAACCCCCATCGGGAAAATACCCAGGTATGAAGATTTAAAAAGCATGTTTGCGTCGATCATCGACAAGGACTACCCGGAAGACCTTTATAACAAGCAGTTTTCCCTGTACGTGGACAATATTCTGGCGCGAATCGATCTTCAGATGGAAGCCTATGCCAGGGAACCCGATATCCCGAAAAAGCTTTTTGAAATCTTGAACGAACAGCGTACCGGACTTACCGATCTGAAAGAAAAATACGGTCCGATTGTACCGCCTTCAGATCTCATTCAATACAACAACCGGTAAGGTCCGTTTTCATCAACCGACAGGTGACGGGCGGCGGTCTGAATACCGCTGCCCATATTTTTTTTTGGTCGTTATGGCGCATCCTGAACAATCCATCCTGAACGACATTTTCAACCGCCGCATGCTGGTCGCCTTACTAATGGGGTTTTCCTCCGGCCTGCCGTTGCTGTTGACCCTGTCGGTCCTGCAGGCCTGGATGACGGACGAAGGGGTGAATCTGACCGTAATCGGTTTTATGAACCTTGTGGGACTGCCTTACGTGTTGAAGTTTCTTTGGGCGCCGTTGGTTGACCGGTTCACCCTGCCCGTTTTCGGCCGGCGCAGGGGGTGGCTGCTCATTTTCCAAATCGCCCTGATGATGGCCATCTACGCACTGGGATCAACCGATCCGGTTAAAAGCCCCCTGCTTCTCACCATTGCCGCTTTCCTGGTGACATTTTTCAGCGCATCCCAGGATATCGTTGTGGATGCCTATCGAAGAGAAGACTTGCCCGATGAAGAACTGGGTCTGGGTGCGTCTCTTTATATCAACGGATACAGGACGGGAATGCTCTTGGCCTCAGGCGGCGGGTTGATCCTGGCGGACCATATTCCGTTTTCCATGGTCTATTTTATCATGGCGGCCTGCATGCTGCCGGGCATTATCACCACCGTGTTGACCCCGGAGCCGGATATCGCCGCCGGTGTTCCGAAAACCATGAAAGAAGCCGTTATCGATCCCTTGACCGAATACTTCAACCGAAAGAATGCCTTATGGATATTGGCGTTTATATTGTTTTATAAAATCGGTGACGCCATGGCCGGCGCCATCACAACGCCTTTTTATCTGAATATCGGTTTTTCAAAATCGGAAATCGGCACCGTTGTTAAAATTTTCGGATTCTGGGCCACCGTTGCCGGCGGCCTGGCCGGAGGAATCATGATGCTCCGGCTGGGAATTTACCGCAGTCTGTGGTTTTTCGGAATCCTGCAGGCCATTTCCACGGCCGGATTTGCCGTCCTTGCACGGATCGGTCATCATACGGCTGCATTGTCCGGCATCATCGCTTTCGAGAATTTAAGCAGCGGCATGGGGACCGCCGCCTTTGTCGCGTTTATGGCCAGCATCACCAACAAAAAATTCACGGCCACGCAATACGCACTCTTAAGCAGCCTCATGGGAGTTCCCCGGGTGATAGCATCGGCTTTTACCGGACTCATGGCCGAGCACATGGGCTGGGAAAGTTTTTTTATCTTCTGCACCATCATCGCCATCCCCGGTTTACTCCTCCTGCTCAAATTTGTCCCATTTGCCCACGCAACCCGACAAAACAAAGATATGGAGTAACATGATCATGGCAGGAACTGACCGCCGTCAAAACGAAATCCGGCGAATTAAAGCTCTCGATAAAGAAAGAACCGAAATTTTATCCATGGCGCCGGAAAAGGCCTTAAACCGTATTCTGGATCATCCCCAACCCGCGGCCCTGGTTCATTCATTTCCTGAAGAAGACCTCTATTTTTTGATCCACGACATCGGTCCGGAAGATGCCTTGCCCCTTTTGGCCCTGGCTTCCGGCAGACAACTGGATTTTATCCTGGACCAGGAAATCTGGGAAAAAGACCGGATCGATCCCCTGGCGCTGACGAACTGGTTTGACCTGATGCTGAAGACAGAACCTGCCCGATTTATCAAATGGCTGACACAGGAGCGAATCAACCTGCTGGAATTTTACCTGTATAAAAACATCGAACTCAGGATCCGGGAACATGATCAGGATCCGTCTGAATTTGGAGAGGATTTCATTACCTTTGATAATGTGTTTTATATCAGGATATTGCCCCTTGACCAGGATGAAATTCAGGCCGCTGCAGTGGTGGATCAGGACCTTGTTGATGATGACAAAAGAATGCACCTTTTAAAAACCATCCTTGAATGCATGGCGTCCATGGATTTTACGACCTACCGGAATATTATCCTTGAGTCCGTCCATGTATTGCCCGCGGAAACGGAAGAGGAGGAATTTCGCCTCAGAAACATCAGGCTTTCGGAAAAAGGGTTCCTGCCTTTTGACGAGGCAGTCGGAATTTATCAACCCATCACGCCTGAAAGGATTTACGAAAAAAGATCAAGCATTGATAAGAAAAAATTTTTTTCAGGCCGGATGATTGCAACGCCCATGACCCCGTTGAAGCTTCTTGACGCGGATAACATCTTTTCCCGGGCACTGGCGCATATCTCCACTGATGAACGAATAGAGGCGCTTCAGACGGAATTTGCCGCACTCTGCAACCAACTGGCCGTAGCCGATCAAAAAAAAATCAAAGACAGGAAAATGCTGGAGGGAATCGTCAAAAAAGCATGCGGATACATTGCCATGGGTCTTGAAATGCTTACCAGCAAAGGCGAAAAACCGGGTACGGCTGTAAATTTGATTTTAAAATATCCGGTTGCCGATATTTTCAGGGTGGGTTACGGCCGGGTCATGGCCCTTAAACGGCAGGCTGAAAAGTGGATCGCCGACAGTTGGTTTTCACACCAGGGACTTTCCTTGAATTTCTGGGGAGAAGAATGGCTCGGCGTATTGGGGGGATTGCTGATTAAAAGACCGCTTTTTTTCGATAATTACAAAACCGGCGTTTTATACAGAGAATTTGAATCCTCAACGGAATTGGAACAAACCCGAAAAATCCTGAACGACATTATTGCATTCGACCGTCTTTTGTCTCTTACGGACATCCGCATTCATCCGTCCACCACCAGGGTGGGGGTTTTATTTTACAAAAACCTGGTGTTGACTTTATGGGCACGACATTATCTCGGACTTCCCGGTGAAGCAGCCCACCTCACCATGAGTCAATTCCGTCAGTTCTATGGACGTCTCTGGCGGGAAAAAACCAGGCCGAAAAAAATCGCCGATACCATGAAATCCTCGTTTTTATCCTTTTTGGCCCAAAAAACCGGGCTTGAAGCGCTTGACATCACCCATCAGGTCGGTCCGATACTGGAAAATCTTTTTCTGGAGATTGAACGCGAGTACGGTGAAGTGTCTGCTGACGATCTTGATGCAAGATATGTCCAGCTTTTTCTAATCAAATAACGCATTCAGCAAAAGAATCATAAAATCTCGATTCCGTCACCGACCCGGATGACGCCGCCCTTAACGACCCGTGCAAACACCCCTTTGCGGGGCATGATGCAGTCTCCGGCCTGATGGTAGACAGCGCACTTGTTATGGCAGGTCTTGCCGATCTGTGTAATCTCCATAACCGCTGAATCACCGAGTCTCACCCGTGTACCCACCGGCAATCGTTCCCAGGTGATCCCCGAAGTAGCGATGTTTTCCGCAAAATCGCCATAACTGACGTCAAGTCCCTGAACACGACGCACATGGTCGATGTTTTCAGCCGACAGAAAACTGACCTGGCGGTGCCACGGCCCGGCATGGGCGTCATTTTCCAGCCCATGGTCTTTCTTTGCACGGGCTTTGCTGATTTGAAATTTCCGCGTTCCTTTTTTTTTGCTGATACTGATGGATACGATTTTCATGGTGCCTTTATTTGTTTCAGGATATCCCGAAAGACGTCACATGACTTGCAAATTTCGATTTTCTCCTGCCAGTTCCGGCGAGGCGATCCGTCACAAATGGTCCCGTTAATGAACCAGCAATATTTTCCGGCTTTAAATTCCCATGCCGGACATTTCTCTTTTTTTGCTGAATCGCAACCCAACAGGTTCCAGCAATATTCCTGTTTTTCCATGTCCACCAATGCCATTGCCATCAAAAAATAAACCTGCCGTTCCACATCCATTGGAATGACCCGCCAGCCCTGCTCGTAACTGTGAATCGCCTTGATGGACTTGCCCAGAAGCTGGGCCATTTCCTTTTGTGTTTTGCCCAGTTTTTTCCGAAAATATGAAAATTCCTGTTTTTTCATTGTTTGTCCTTAATCGCGAAATGTTGATGCAAGCATACATCCCACATTGTAGTAATATCGTCAAGTTTTTTATGTACGGTCAATTAATTTCAGGGCTTTTTACAACTGGCCAGGGCAAGATAAAATGCACCAACGGCCAATTCCGCGCAATGGGTTTCATGGGCAGGCAGGGTTTGAAGGTATTCGACCACGGTCTCCGGCGTGATTTCCCATGCCGCGTCAACGGCCTTTCCCTCACATAAAAAGGCGACGGTGTTTGCGCAGGCATTGGTGCTCAGACAGCCGTCCGTTGTAAATGAAACCGATTTGATACGATTCTCGTCAATGGTCAAAAAAAATTCGACAGAGTCCCCGCACTCGCCGGTTTTTTTGCCATAACCATTCGGATTTTCAATGCTTTCATGGTAATCCGATCTGAGGGCCATTTCAAGATACGACAATGCGTGGTCCTGCCAAAAGTTAAACGGTTCATCTGTCATGCCAGGTTCTCCATTCCGACAATTAAATGGTTCTTTATTTTAAAAATCGGTGCCTACTGAATAATTTCATAAAATTCAACGAGAAAAACAGGCCTCCCCCAAAAAAAAACGGTTAACCGGCCAAAGGCCGGTTAACCGTGGAGAGGAGAAAAAAGATGAAGAAATATTTTGGTTTCGCTTTTTTATAATGCAAGTTCGTTGCCAACTGAAAAATTATTTCCAAAAAAACTCATGGTCATTATTATTTATTTATTATTCAATAGGTTATAATTTCACCAATCATAAACCAAGTCTGTTTTAAAGGGTATGGTGATATTTAAAAATGCATCTTTTGTTTAATATTTTGAACCGAAAAATCCCGGAGTTACAGGAACCTGCTGTATTTATTCATTTTATTTGCCATTATAAAAAGTTCAAGATTTTGAACCCAATCAGAATGATCTGATGTGACAAGCTGCCTGTCAATAAAAAAACATCTGTCAATTCTGTTTGCCTGTCGATAAAAATAAACATGGGCATCAGCCAGACTAAGCTATTTTACGTATAATTCAAAATACTTATAACATAAATAATCCAAAGAAACGTCCGGGAAACAATCCGATGCCGGCTGTATGGGCAATGCCGGACAGACGGTTTAAAAAAATAAACCCGGCATATCCCCTGCGCTGTTCCGTGGTGGTCAAACCCTGCACCCCTTCATCCGGATGGTCCCCAGGCCGCGAAGAAAGCCTCTGGTCAATTTCTGCGATATCCGGTGCTCATAAATCTCCCCCTCCGGGGTCACCCCGCGTATTTTTCCATCTTCCAAAAACCATGCGAGCAGCCTCAACCCCGTATCTTCACGGCCTTTCCGGACGAACTCCTCCTTTTTAAACACCGCCGGGCCCGGTATTTCTTTCCCTTCATCGATCAACCGTTTCATGAAATTTAAAATCCGCGTCAACCGCAACAGGGTAACGGCTTCGATCCGCCGTGTCGTATGGGATATGGGCAGGGCGCAGGACCGCATTAAAGAAAAGTCTCCGGGCAGAATGCCCCGTTTCCGGCAGTCTTCAAAATCCCTGCTGCCGGGAGCGGGATAGTAGATGGAAAGGCCTGCCAAAACCCTTTGCCCCGAGAGAAATAACAGGTCCTGCAGAGATTCGCCGGCTGTCTGGTGCGGAGCGCCGGCAATAATATAGCCCACCGCATCCAGCCCGTATTCTTGTGCCCACGCCAGGGCTTTCTGAAAATCCCGTGTGACATCGGGCCTGGTAAATCGTTCCAGTTGTTTTTTCCGTGTGGAGCATAAAGAAAGATTAAGCGCGGAAAACCCGGCATCTTTCATTGCAGCGACCACGGTTTCATCAAGTGATGGCGGGAACAGGCCGTTCATGGCCCGGAGTTCCATATTCAGCGATTTAAACTGAATCGTTATCTCCTTTAAAAGAGAGAGGAACCAGGCCTTATCCATGGACAGGTTTTCATCTTCAAAGTCCACGAATCCGACGTCTCCCCGCATCGTCGCATTTCCGATTTCCCGTATCACGGCGTCAACGGACTTTTTCCGGTATGGAAATACGGATGATGCACCCACACAGCAGTAAGAACACCGCATGGGACATCCCCGTCCCGTAATAACCACAATGCTCCGCCTGTTTTTTCGATTATAAAAGGAGTGGTTTATAAGATGATCGGCAGGCAGGGGGAAATCATCCAATCGATCCATAAAAACCGGGCGGCCGATATGAAATTGACCGGGTCCGGTTTTATATCCGAGCCCCGGAAGACCTCTCACGGAAGCATGGTTTTTTATCGCTTCTGCCAGAAGCGGCATGGTGACCTCCCCTTCGCCCCGGATGATATAATCCACGGCGTCACACTTCAACACATCTTCCGGGCAATACGTGGGATGATGGCCGCCTATGACCACACGGCAACCGGGATTTGCCTTTTTTGCAATCCCGGCCGTTTCAAGCGCTTCATTGCTATAGGCCGTAAACAGGGATGAAATCCCCACCAGGAATGCCCCGGACGCCTTCACCCGGTTCCCGATGTATTCATAGCTGTATCCGTAATGGCGAAAGTGGTGAAACAGGGCAAAAGGTGAGATGTCCTCCTTTCCATAGAACGGATCCAGATAGGCCATTTTCATGGGCTTTTGAAGGATACGCGATTTTGAGGTGGCCAGGGCGTCAAGGATCTCCACGTCAAATCCCCGTTCAATCAGGGCCCCGGCAATGCAGGCCAGTCCGTAGGGGATGGTTCGCTTCGCGGTAAGATAAAAATCCCTGATGGGGGGTTGTATCAGGAGAATATCGGCCACGGCGGGTTTAGATTGAAACTAATATTTTGCTTTTGAAAGGAATTTTATACCGATGCCGTCAGGTTCCATCCTGATGATTTCCCCTGCCAGGCGAACGTAGCCATCATCGGTTGAGTCCGGGATGTTGACCATGATCATCTGTCCGATTTTAAAGGACTCTCCGGTCTCGATAAACATTCCGCTGGTACTGATATCCCTTATGAGACCCGTGTAGGTAAAGTTTTCAAAATCAAAATATACTGTTTTATGATACGATTTTCTGATATCCCCCCGTTTGGCCTCCGGATCTTCTTCAACAAACGGCGAGGTGAGCCGGTCCAACAAAGACGACCGTTTTTCCGGCGGCATATCAAGAATCAGTCTGATCAATTCCTCGAGAACCTTGCTGTCGCCCGATTCGGTATCTGAAAAATTCATACCCCCGCCCTCTCTTCAAGAACAACCCTGTTTGTTGATGTGTAAGGAAACTTCAGGAAAACCATAAACGAGAAACAGCGTAAAGTCAATAGCGTCGACATTACATGACCGGCCCGTCGCACCCGGCGGCCTTTCTCATTATGCGATGATGCCTGACCGGTTTTTCCATACATTCGGAAATTTCGAAAAAACACCCGCTTTTTTAATTTTTCCCTTTACCTTCGGTAAACAATTTTATTATAGGACAGATTTTATATTTTACAGACACCACGGAACACCAACTGGAATAAATACAAAAATAATAAGGAGGGTTCTCGTGAATTCAAAAATCGTTAAGGACCTGATGGTTCCCCTTTCCGAGTACGCCACGGTTTCAGAGGATGCAACACTCTATGAAGCCGTGATGGCGCTTCGAAAGGCCCAGGAAGCATTTGACCAGACCCGGGACCGTCACCGGGCGATCCTTGTCTACAACAAATTCAATAAAATCGTCGGCAAGATCAGTCAACTCGACGTACTTCATGCCCTGGAACCCAAATACGGGGAACTGGGCGATTCCCATCTCTTATCCAGATTCGGATTGTCCAGATACGGGTTCAGCCCGAAATTTATGAAGGCCATGATGACCCAGTTCAACCTGTGGGACAAATCACTGGAGGAAAGCTGCAGAATCGCGGGCAGGCTGAAAGTCAAAGACATCATGTACACCCCCACTTTGGGAGAATTCGTTGAAGACACCGCCACACTGTCCGTTGCCATTCATCAGTTGTTTATAGGACACCATCAGTCATTGCTGGTGACTCACGGTAAAGACATCGTCGGCATTTTACGGCTTACCGATGTCTTTCGGGAGATCAGCCGGACATTTGAAGCTATCGGACAAACCGGTTGATCAAAATTTAATCCCCCGCAGGCCGGACAGGACAGGACTTCGACAGTAAGGATTTTTTAACGATTTTTCAGACCCGCCTGGCCAACCCCGCCCCGACGACGGGGACACGGGGAATGTGCAGGCAGATGCGGTACAATGCGAATTCAGATGGTTTTCGCCTTTTGCACCGGGCACGTTAATATGGAGGTTAAATACCAATGGACAGTCACATTGAATACGATACGGGTAAAAAAAGGTTCGACTGGAAAAAATACATGTTTTTATGTATCGGCATTATCCTTTTTTCCGTCATGTATTATGCCCCCCCGCTCCCTGACGCTGTTGATCCCATGGGAGAACACTTTGCATTGAGCAGAGAGGCAAAGGGAGCTTTGGCCATATTTTTACTGGCCGGCACCTGGTGGGTATTCGAAGTATTGCCCATCGGCATCACCAGCATCGCCATCGGCGTTTTCCAGGCCCTGTTTCTGATTCGCCCGGCCAAGGTGGCTTTCAAGGATTTCATGGACCCGTCGGTCATGTTCATTTTTGCATCCCTGATGATCGGCATGGTGTTTACCAAAACCGGGCTCACCAAGCGACTGGCCTATAAAATGCTGATGATCGTGGGTGAACGGACCAGCATGATTTACCTGGGATGTTTCGTCGTCACCGCCGCTTTAACCCACATCATGGCCCACACGGCTGTTGCAGCGACGATTTACCCCCTGCTCTTGTCCATTTACGCCCTTTACGGTGAAGGGGATAAACAGACCCGGTTCGGCAAAGGACTTTTTATCGGTATGGCTTATGTTGCCGGCGCCGGCAGTATTGTCACCCTCCTGGGGGCTGCCCGGGGAGCCGTGGCCGTCGGATTCTACAACGATATTTTAGCCGAAAGCATTAAAGCCGGGCAGAACATGGATATTTCCTTTTTCACGTTAAGCTACTATATGTTTCCCATCGGCTGGGTCATGACATTTTTGCTCTGGGGGTTCTTCATGGTTTTTTTCAAGCCTGAAAAGAAGGTCATCCCCGGCCTGAGGGAAAAGGCAACCCAGCTCAACAGTCAGTTGGGTCCGTTGACAAGAAATGAAATCGTCGCCGCCCTGATCGTGCTTGCCTGCATCCTGGCCATGGCCATACGGCCCTATGTTGCAATCCTGCAACCCATTGACAAAACGGCCATTATCCTGCTTTCCACACTGATGTTTTTCATCACCGGCATCATGGATATCGAAGACCTGGAATCCATTCCCTGGAACATTATTCTCCTTTTCGCCGGTGCAATGAGTATCGGGTTCTGTTTATGGGAAACCGGGGCTGCCAAATGGCTGGCCGTAAACTGGCTGGTCATGTTCCAAAACGCCCCGGGATTTGTTTTTATCTTAAGCATCGCCTTTTTCGTCCTGATGATGACCAACTTCATCATGAATGTGGCCGCCATCGCCATATCCCTTCCAGTGGCCCTGGTAATTGCGCCATATCTCCATGTGGCACCCGAAGTTATTACCTTTGCATCGCTGGTTGCGGCGGGAATGCCGTTTTTACTGCTGGTGGGAGCCGCCCCCAATGCCATTGCATACGACTCCAAGCAGTTTTCCACGGGCGAATTTTTCTTATACGGAATTCCGGCCAGCATCATGCTGATGGTGGTTATTGCCATTTTTGTCTGGATTATATGGCCATTGATGGGAATGCCGGTAATGACGAATTGATATTGATCGATGAAATAACGTCTGAATCCTGCGGGAAACCGGGGCGGGGAGTTCAAAACCCGAAATATCGAATGTATTCCTGCGGTTGAACTCCCCGCCCCGCCCCGGCCTTGAACCCGGTTAAAGGTATTGAAACCGCTTCCGGGATTCTGTAATCCTTTTTAAAAACAGTGACCGATCCTCATGGCCGGATCATAATGGTCGGGTACAACCCGCGCTTATCCCCCTCAGGATACGGCTGAATGGTATTAAACGATATGTTCTGGTTTTTCTGGGCATGTCCCCGGTTGTTGCCGGATTCGTTGTAAAATGCACCATTGGCCTCCAGGATGTGATGAATCCTGTCCTTAAAGGCGGTGATAAAGGCATTGCCGCTTCCTTCAAAGAACATATTGCCCTTTGAAAAATTGGTTTGAATCTGTTCGAAGGTTTCTATCGGCAAGCTGTTCAATTCAAGTTCTTTCCGGGTTTTAATCATTCCCCATGCCACATGACCATCCGGAATGACGATTTTCTCCTTGGCATCAATAATCGTATGGGGCATGATGATACACTCCTTGCCGATGGTCAACCGGCAGTCGGGCATCCCCCGTAAAAAGCTGTTAAATCCCACGAAGACATTTTTCCCCATGTCCGCCTCAATTATTTTGGCGCCATGGGCCGTAACATTGTAGCCTTCCAGACGGGAATTGATGATAAAACAGTTTTCCTGTGCATTGGCGCCCGTTCCAAGCCATGCGTTCTGAAGAAAAGCCCTTTGGGACACCAGGACATTTTCGCTGATACGGGTCTGGTTATCGGTCACGGCATAACGATCCAGGGAAGCACTCCCGGGAACCGATATGACCGGCTCGACGTTGACCCTGTCAAAAACCGGCTGAAACGCTTCCTTGCGATCTTCCACGAAATCGACAAGCTCTCCCCGGGGTGGGCTGCCTGCGGAAAAACCGATAAAATCATCTAATTGATCAAGGGGATACCGGTACAAAAAGTTAAATACATCACCGTTTTTGACCCAGATCGTACCCGGACCGATGTTCTGATGACTGATCTCTCCGACCTGTAAGTATGAAAAGGCCCCGATGATGCAATCCCGTATGGTGGTCAGATCCACCGTTGAAAAAGGCCCGAGAAAACAACCGGATGAAGGGGAACCGTGAATATTGGCATAATTTAAAGATATGGTGTCCCTGATATAAAACTTTTCAAGGGTTTCCGGATCATGGCTGAAATTATGAACCAGGGTCTTGATGAGAAAGCTGTCTTCAATATCGATCCCTTCATCATCGGTGATGGGAATCTCATGACCGCTGAAATGGAATATTTCCCCTTTTCTCTTGAGTTCATCTCCCCGTATATCGCTTTTATATAAAAGGGAATTTTTCACCCGGCATTTCCCCAGGAAATAGCTGCCGGACAGGCTGGAATGCATGAATTGCAGATCCAGGGGATGATTGGGTGTAATACCGTAAAACGCATAGAATTTGAGCAACTGGCGAAACGGAATCAGGTTCCGGACATACGGGTTGACGTCGATATCGAGCTCGCGAAGGTTGATATTTGTCCGCTGGATGATTCTTTCGCACAATTTTTCCAGTTCTTTCATGGCATGCCCTTTACTGTTCGGTTGTTTCGTTTTCTTTCATGGCATGAAAAACCGCCGCAAATACATCCGACATCCTCAATATTCCGACAATGGAATTTTCCTCCATTACCATCAGGGATAAATAAGGACCGCCGGATAGTTGGTAGATGGCAACATCCAAGGCGGCATCCGCCGCAATATGTTCATTCTCCGAAGGGGTCTGCATAAAATCCTCCACCTTCATTTTCGCCGGTTCCCTGCAGATTTCCCTCAAGCCGCGGCCTTTCAGACGGTACTGTTCCCGTAAAGCAGAGATGAAATTCGAGCTGAAGCCGAACTTGCTGATCTCTTCGACTTTCTCCATCTGCTCGTTTACCGAGATAATGGCCCGGAGGACATCGAACTGGCTGAGTTTTCCCACAACCCGTCTGTTTTTATCCATGACCAGAACGGCACGATGACGATACTTGCTGTGGTCATATTCCGCCTGCACCTTTTCGAGGGCAAGAACCGCTTCAAAAAGCGTGGAGCCCTTTGGAACGGTTGCATATTCCGATATCGGGACCATCAAATCCTTGACAAGGTATTCCATCTGTCAGCTCCGTTTAATGTTTTTTTTAAAAATGGTACACTGCCATGAAGGGTCAATTAAATCAAGAAAAAGTGATATCCGGCGACCGGTTGCGGACGGGACGTCAAAAAAATAATTTTTTTCCAATCGACTCATTGGTAAATAAATAGTATTATAGTATTATATGTCCGTGAACCGGTGGTTGATTTTTCCATATTAATTTTCAACGGGGTATTATCCTGATCCGGACAAGGAGATATGGGTGCATGAAAATCAGTCGTGTTTCCGAAATGCGGCAACTGGACAAAACAGCGGTGGAAAACTTCGGAATACCGGATGAACTGCTGATGGAAAATGCGGGACTGGCCGCTGCCGCGGTCATATCGAACGAGTTCGGCATGTCGGGAAAAAAATTTGTCGTTTTCTGCGGAATGGGGAATAACGGCGGCGATGGATTCGTCATCGCCAGAAAAATTCATGCCGGGGGTGGACACGTTAAGGTGTTTATCATGGGAGATCGGCGGAAATACAGCGGATCGGCCAAATTAAACCTGGATATTATCGAAAAAATCCGCCTCGACATTCGTGAAGTGGATTCGGTCGATGCGATCAGATCCGACGTATTTCACTGCGATGCCATTGTGGATGCCTTGCTGGGAACCGGGTTGATGCGGAACATCGAAGGGCTGTACCGCGAAGCTGTCGAACTGATCAATTCAGTTGAAAAGCCGGTTTTCAGCGTGGATATCCCGTCCGGGGTCAACGGTGATAACGGGAAAATCATGGGAACGGCCGTCAAGGCCGACTATACCATCACGTTCGGCCTTCCCAAGATCGGCAATATGCTTTATCCCGGTTTTGATCAGTGCGGCAGGCTTTTTGTCTCCCATATTTCATTCCCCCCGGTGATATATGAAGACCTCAAAATCCAAACCAATACCCACATCGACATTCCCGGGCGTAATCCTTCCTTTCACAAGGGCGATTTCGGCAACCTGCTCTGCATCGCAGGCGCAGCCGGATATTATGGCGCACCCTATTTCAGCGCCCTTTCTTTTTTAAAAGCCGGCGGCGGATATGCCAGATTGGCGGCCCCGAAATCCGTTGCCCCGTTTATCGCCGTCAAAGGCAGCGAAATCGTATGCCTGCCCCAGGCGGAAACCGGGGCAGGCAGTATCTCACTTAAAAATAAAGACGCCCTGTTAAAAGTTGCAAACACCATGGACATCGTGATCATCGGCCCGGGCCTGTCTTTGAACGAGGAGACCCAAACCCTTGTCAGGGAACTGGCAAGCAGCGTCACCCGACCCCTGCTCATCGATGGTGACGGCATTACCGCCGTGTGTAAAGATCTGGATATCATCCGCCGGCGGACTTTCCCCACCATTTTAACGCCCCACATGGGTGAAATGGCCAGAATAACGAAAATGAGCGTCAAGGATATCGAAAACAATAAAATCGATATCCTGCAACAGACCGTTAAGGATCTCAATGCCCATGTTGTTTTAAAGGGCGCCCACTCCCTTATCGGTTGTCCGGATGAAAAAATTTTCATCAACTTAAGCGGCAACAGCGGCATGGCTTCGGCAGGTTCCGGAGATGCGCTGACCGGAACCATCGCCGCCATGTCTGCTTCAGGGCTTACCATTGAGGATGCCGTAAGAAAGGGGGTTTTCATTCACGGCCTTGCAGGGGATCTGGCGGCCATGGATAAAGGGGAAGACGGCATCACTGCACAGGATATCTTGGATATCCTCCCCATGGCGGTAAAAGCGGACCGAAACGGTATCTTACGGGATCGATATCAAGGCGCCGGGATTATTTAAAATGCCTGTTCTGTTTATGTGGATGGCTTTCTCGACATTTTAAGATCACTTACTCTGTTGATGAGGATGATAAATCCATGGATACCCGACCTGTTCAAAAAAATCATGGCCAACACTTGTTGGGCATATGCCTTGGTGCATCCACCGTTTCCATGGTGCACCTGACCTTAAACGGACACAAAGATCAAAACAGACCGGTTATCACACTTGCCAGGACCTTCACCCATGAAGGAAACCCCAGGCAAACCTTAAACAATGCCTTAAAATCCTTCAACTTAAATGATTTTGACAAAATTGTCGCCACAGGCCGGCGGTTTCGCGATTTTGTTAATTTCACCGCCATTTCCGAACCCGAGGCAGTGGAATATGCCTATCGCTACGTAAAACCGCCGAATGTGGACTGCCCGGCCATCGTATCTGCCGGCGGGGAAACCTTCATGGTGTACGTGCTCGACCGGCAGGGACAGATTTCAAACGTCATTACCGGAAACAAATGTGCATCCGGCACAGGAGAGTTTTTCCTCCAGCAACTCAGACGCATGAACGTAACCCTGGCGGAAGCGGCGCTTTGGGCGGCTGATGAAGACCCCTACCCGGTTTCCGGGCGATGCAGCGTCTTCTGCAAATCAGACTGCACTCATGCCACCAACAAGGGAATTCCAAAGGCCAATGTCACCGCCGGCCTCTGCCGGATGATGGCAAACAAGATCCTGGAACTTCTGAAAAAAGTGGACCGCCGGAATATCATGGTCACCGGCGGCACAACATCCAACCGGATGATGATGCAGTACCTGCGCAATCATATCACCGGGCTGATCGTTCCGGAAGAGGCCCCGTATTTCGAGGCCCTGGGCGCTGCTTTATGGGCGGTTGAAAATGATGCCGGAAAATTTGAAAACACGGGCCAATGGTTTATATCGCGGTTCAGCATGTATGACACCTTACGTCCCTTAACGGATTTCGGGCACATGGTGGAATTTAAATCCGTTGAAAAAGGTATTGCAAATAAAAACGACATCTGCACCCTGGGGCTGGATGTAGGGTCCACGACGACCAAAGCCGTATTGTTGAGAAACAGGGACAACGCCATATTGGCATCTGTTTATTTGAGAACCAACGGCGATCCCGTGGAGGCCTCGCGAAAATGTTACGCAGCAATCGCAAAGCAAACAAATCTCGAAGACATTCATGTCACCGGGCTGGGCGTCTGCGGATCCGGACGGCAGATCGCCGGGTTGCACGCCTTGACCGACGGCGTGGTCAATGAAATTATCGCTCACGCAACCGCTGCGGTTTATTTTGACCCGAATGTGGACACCATTCTGGAAATCGGCGGCCAGGACGCCAAGTACACGTATATCGTCAATTCGGTTCCGGCCGACTATGCCATGAACGAGGCCTGTTCCGCCGGAACCGGCTCATTTCTGGAAGAATCCGCTTTGGAAAGCCTCGGGGTAAAAATGGAAGACATCGCGGACATTGCGCTGACCGCCAAAAAACCGCCGAATTTTAACGACCAGTGCGCGGCATTTATTGCATCGGACATTAAAAACGCCATTCATGAAGGTGCCCGGCATGAAGATATCGTGGCGGGCCTGGTATATTCCATCTGCATGAACTACGCCAATCGGGTCAAAGGAAACCGACAGGTGGGGAAAAAGGTCTTCATGCAGGGCGGGGTCTGCTATAACCGTGCCATTCCCATAGCCATGGCGGCGCTCATCGGAAAACCCATCGTGGTTCCCCCCGAACCCGGCCTCATGGGGGCATTCGGCGTGGCCCTGGAAATCAAGAAAAGAATCGAACTGGGGTTGATGGATGAAACGGTTTTCGACTTAAAGGCCCTTTCAACCCGGGAGGTTACCTATAAAAAACCCTTTACCTGCAAAGGGGGGAAAGAAAAATGCGACCGCCGATGCGAAATAGCCGTCATTGACATCGAAGGCAAAAAATATCCTTTTGGCGGCGCCTGCAACCGGTATTATAATATACGTCGGTCCATCCGGTATGATGTTGACACCCTGGATTTGGTGCGCACCCGCCAGCGGTTGATATTTGAAAAATACGGGGCACCCCCAAAAACGCGCCGTCCCGTAAAAAACCGGGGCCGTATCGGCATATCCAGAAGCTTCATGGTGAACACCTATTATCCGCTCTACGCTCATTTTTTTGTCGAATTGGGGTTTGAGCCGGTCCTCCCCGAAACAGCATCACCCGCAGGCATTGACCGGCGGAACGCCGCGTTTTGCTATCCCGGGGAACTGGCCCACGGTTTTTTCCACGCGCTGTTAACGTCAGAAAAGCATTTGGATTATATCTTTCTGCCGTATTTCAAGGCATTGCCCACCCAGATCAGAAACATGCCATCCCAGGTGTGTCCCATTATCCAGGGAGAAACCTTTTATCTCAAGACCGCGTTCAAAAAAGAGCTCGACCTTCTGAAGAAAAGGGGCACAACGCTGCTCACCCCCCTTCTCGACCTGACAAAAGGGGAGCATGCGGCAAAAAAACCCCTCATTGAAACAGCCCGTGAAATGGGAATCGATGCGTGGGAAGCGGGAAAGGCGTTTGACAAGGCCCTCGGAAAACAAACCAAATGCATGGATGAAATGAAAGCCATGGGCCGGAAAATGATGGATTTTCTGGCGAAAAACCCGGATAAAATCGCCGTGGTATTATTCGGCCGGTCATACAACGCATTTGCAGAAGAAGCCCACATGGGCATTCCCCACAAGCTGGCCTCCCGGGGTTTCCCGGTCATCCCCTGGGACTGTCTGGACGTTGACTCGGAAGAGTCCAAACACCATATGTACTGGGGTGTGGGCCAACGGCTGATGAAAGCCGCCAGACGGGTCAGACGCCATCCCCAACTGTTCGGAACCTATATCACCAATTTTTCGTGCGGACCGGATTCGTTTTTAATCGGCTATTTCCGGGATATCATGGGACAAAAGCCCTCGCTGACCCTGGAACTGGACAGTCACACCGCCGATGCAGGGCTGGAAACCCGGATCGAAGCGTTTCTGGATATTGTCTCGGCCTACCGTCAAATCAACGACCGGAAACAAACATCCCGTGAAAAAAGCACCTTTACACCGGCTGTCCTGGTTTCACATAACGGGTCCGTGAAAATAAAAACATCCTCAGGCAAACATTTCCCCCTGGCCGATCCCAGGGTGACCATACTCCTTCCGTCCATGGGGAAACTCTCCACCGAATCGTTAACCGCCGTGTTTCAAGGTTCCGGCTACCGGGCCCGGGCCCATCCGCCGGCGGATGAGGCCATCCTTAAACTGGGAAGGGCCAACACGTCCTGCAAGGAATGCCTGCCGCTGATCCTGACCACGGGCTCGCTGCTCAATTATGTCCGGAACATCAAAAAAGAAGATGAAATCCTGGTTTACTTCATGCCCACCACATTGGGCCCTTGCCGGTTCGGTCAGTATTCGGTCTTCATGACCGACCTGATCCGGAAAATGGAAATCGCCGATACGGCACTGTTCTCCCTGACATCTGAAAACACCTATGCCGGGCTGGGCAACAGCTTTGAACGGAAAGCCTGGTGGGCGGTAATCGTATCCGATGTCATGGAAGACGTCCGTTCCATGCTTCTGACAAACGCGGTAAATCCCGAAGAAGCAATGGAAACTTTTGACCGGTTGTGGCAACACATTTTAAAAGCACTTTCAACAGGGGATTTTTCCCACCTGTTAAAGCAGTTGGAATTCGTCTCCCATCGCCTCCGGCAAATCGATCTCAAGAAACCGGCAGCCCAGGTTCCCGTCATTGCGCTTATCGGTGAAATTTTCGTCCGGAGAGACGGAATATCCAGGCAGTACATAACAGAGCGCCTGGCGGAAAAAGGGTTTGCCGTCCACTGTGCGCCCATTGCCGAATGGCTTTATTATTTGGACGTACTGGTATTGAAAGGGCTTTCCGGCGAAGACCTGTCCCTGAAAAAGAAGCTGGGCATCTTTACCAAGAACCAGTTCAAGACGCTATTTGAATCGAAAATAAAGTCAAAACTGGCCCGGTCCGGACTTTTACGCCATCACCTCAGCGACATCAAAACCGTCATGGAAAACGGCAGCCGATATATTTCACCGACTCTGGGCGGTGAAGCCATACTGACGGTGGGAAGTGCATTAACCAAAGTGGCGACCCACGCCTGCGGCGTCATTTCCATCGGCCCCTTCGGATGCATGCCCACCCGGCTTTCCGAAGCCATCTTAAATGAAACCATGAACCGCGAGGTAAAACTGTCACTCAGCGGGAAAAACAAACACCTGGAATCCCTGTTGGCGGACATGGATGAATTGCCGTTTTTATCCATTGAAAGCGATGGATCCCCTTTTCCCCAATTGATCAATGCAAAACTGGAGGCATTTTGCCTCAGGGCGGGAAGGCTTCATGACCGGATGCAGGAAGAAAACCAATGGAATGCCGGCAAAAAAAGGATGGCACATGGACTATAGAAAAGAAAAAGACAGCATGGGAGAAGTCCTGATTCCGAAACAGGCGTATTATGGCGCCCAAACCCAACGGGCCGCCGACAACTTTCCCATCAGCGGTATCCGGATGCCCGGGGCACTGATTTCAGCCCTTGCCCTGATTAAGCGATTTGCAGCCGATGTAAACCGTGAGCTGAATCTGCTTGATTCCGATCTGGCCGGACCCATTGCCCGGGCCGCACAGGAGGTTTATGAAGGCAAATTCAACGATCAGTTCATCGTGGACATATTCCAGACCGGCTCCGGCACCTCCACCAATATGAACATGAATGAAGTCGTGGCCACCCGGGCCAACGAGATGATCGCCGGACGCAAGCAAACCAAATTGCCGGTTCACCCCAATGATCATGTCAACCTGGGCCAGTCCAGCAACGATGTCATCCCATCGGCCTTACATATTGCGGCCCTGCTGGAAATCCGGCATCAACTCGTTCCCGCACTCGAATACCTGAAAAACAGCCTGCTGGAAAAGTCCGTGGAATTCAAAGCCGTCAAAAAAATAGGGCGCACCCACCTGCAGGATGCCCTGCCCGTCACCCTGGGCCAGGTTTTCAGGGGATACGCCCGCCAGGTGGAACTGGGAATCGACCGGATTTTAAGCACCCGGGACCGGTTAAAGGAACTGGCCCTGGGCGGGACGGCCATCGGCAACGGCATCAACACGCACCCGCAATTCGCCCGGCAGGTCATCGGGAAAATATCCGACCACACCGGGTGCACCTTTGTCGAGGCAGTGGATCATTTCGAAGCCCAGGCAGCCCAGGATGCATCCGTTGAAGTCAGCGGGGCCCTGAAAACCGCGGCCGTCAGCCTGATTAAAATCGCCAATGACATCCGCCTGGCCGCATCCGGTCCCCGTTGCGGAATCGGCGAGATCATTCTGCCGGAATTGCAGCCCGGTTCTTCGATTATGCCGGGAAAGGTCAACCCGGTGATTCCGGAAGCCGTCATCCAGGTCGCATACCAGGTCATCGGCAACAACACCACCATTACCATGGGCGCACAGGGCGGATTCTTTGAACTGAACGTGAACCTTCCCGTTATCGTCCATAATTTGCTTCAATCCATCGGCATCATGGCCGCAGCAGCCCATGTCTTTGCCGAAAAATGCATATCGGGCATCCGGGCGGACATTGACAAATGCACCAGCTATATTGAGAAAAGCCTGGCCCTGGCCACTCACCTGGTTCCCCATATCGGATACGACAGGGCCGCGGAAATCGCGCAAAAAGCCCACAGAACCGGGAAAACCATCCGGGAAACAGCCCTTGAAGAATCGGTTCTTTCAAAAGATCTTATCGATAAACTGTTGTCGATCTGATTTACCCGGATCCTGCCGGTGCAGGGCGTCTTTGCCTTGCCGCCGGAAAAAGGTTTTAAAAAATGCAGTGATCTTGATCATATAAGCCACATACCATCAATAAAATACATGTTGCGGTTACCTGACGGATATGGTATGGCGATGCGCCAAGTGATTATATGACATAAGGATCGGTCAATGAATGAAAAAAACCTTGTTGATGTATTCAATGAACACCAATTAAACCAAATTTTCCCGGAATCTGTTGCGGACAGGTTTTTTGAGGCGCTTTTCGGTGACGTATCAGAAGGGTCCTATGATATCCGCCTGGTCTTTGACCGGAACCAGGAAGACCGGCTCGAATTTCAAATCCATCTGGTCAACCGGCCGGGAAAATGCTTGAGATGCAGTCTCACCTACGGCCTGCCGGAAGTATTTTCCCGTCATCCGGTTATCAATATAAAAGGGGTTGTGGAGAAAATAGGCCGTCTTCTGGACGGCCGGTGGGAAATCGATCACTGGGAGCTTGGTAAAACCCGTGAGATAAGCAATGCGTTACACATCATCCCGTTGACGATATTTTTAAAAACAAACTGAATATTTATGTCCGGCGACCATGCCGCATGCGACCTGGAAAACCCATAAAATTTTGTTGACAGCCTTTTTTTTTTCATATAGAAAGCATCACGTCTTTGGCGGTCTTAAGCCTTATTCCCCAGTAGCTCAGTCGGTAGAGCAGATGGCTGTTAACCATCGGGTCCGCGGTTCGAGTCCGTGCTGGGGAGCCAGATTTCAATCCGCCAATTTGAGCGGTTCTTAGTTAACGCAAGACCCCGTGGGGTGATCCCCTCGGGGTCTTGTCGTTTCTCCCCATTTCTCAAGCAGTTACACACCTCCACACACCCCTGCCGATTCTCCGTTTCTTGTTCGCCGTCATTTAACAGGCCTACATCCATCGCAGGCCCGCTCCGACGATTCGAGGACTCCTCCGGCAGGTATCCGTCGAAAGCCGGACAGGCTTCTCTGTCCGGCGG
>CAYLRU010000006.1:0-58217 GCA_964386565.1 uncultured Desulfobacteraceae bacterium
GGAGGTTAAAAAATGCCGGAAACCGGAAAGACGCCTGAAAAATTTCTTGAAGAGGCCATAAACCTGATCGGCAAGGAGACAAAACCGGTAAAATTTCCTTATCCCGTTGAGTATGAGCCGATTCGCCGATACTGCCTGATGGTCGATGATGACAATCCGATGTTTTTAAATCCTGAATATGCTGAAAAGACAAAATCCGGGAAAGTGGTTTTACCGCCGTTTGCGGTTTTTGGAATTATGAGCAGCGGTTCTCCCGAAATGATGAGGAATTTAACGGCCGGCACAAAGGGAGAAGACGGGATCATACCGCCTACTCCCGGTAGATATTTAATTAACATGGCGCAGGAATGGGAATGGTTCAGGCCGGTTTTTGTCGGCGACTGGCTTACGATGAAAACCCGGCTGGGCGACGTTTATATTAAGCCGATTCGCCTGGATCCAAAAGCATTTTGGATCGTCATCGAATTTCACTACAGTAATCAAAAAGAAGAAAAGGTCTGTATTGTAAAAAATATTCTTCTTTCCCATCGATCACCGGAAGAGGTTGCAGCTGATACGGATTAGGAAAAAAGGAGATTCAAATGGAACGGAAGCAATTATTCTGGGAAGATGTCACCGTCGGCCAGGAAATCCCTACCGGCTATTCAATGAATCTGGACATGACCCGAATCGTGTTACAGGTCAGCGGCACCCAGGATTACTATCCGGTTCATCATGACCGGGACTTTGCCAAGGCCCAGGGTGTTCCGGACGTATTTGTAAATACGGGCTTTCTGACAGCTGCCACGGGCAAGTTATTAACAGACTGGATAGGGCCGAAAGGTCGGTTTTGCAAGTATCGAATAGAGATGCGGAAAATGAACTTCCTTGGAGATACTATGGCCGTTAAGGGAAAGGTGACCGATAAATACGTTCGAAACGGGGAGCACTTTATAGAAGTAAATGTCTGGTGCGAAACCGATAGCCAGGGAATTACGACGCCCTGCACGGCTACGATCATGCTTCCTTGCAGGTAATTGCGTTCGGTCGTGATATCGTAATTATTCCACTCAGTTGCCGAAATTTTTACAAGCAGGGGATGCGTTTTTTTCGATGCGCTGAATGTAACCCTGATGAATCACGAAAGGTGCGCGAAATATGGAGGATGAAAAAATGCTCTCGCCATATCGCGTGTTGGACCTTACGGAAGGCGGATGCATGATAGGCGGCAAGATCCTTGCGGATCTCGGGGCTGACGTCATCAAGATCGAACCGCCCGGCGGAAGCCCCAGCAGGAAAACCGGCCCTTTTTACAAGGATGATCCAGACCCTGAAAAGAGTCTTTTCTGGTTTTCATATAATGCAAATAAGCGCGGCATAACATTGGATATCAATACAAGGGATGGGCAGGAGATTTTCCGCAAATTGGCCAAAACCGCAGACATTATCCTGGAAAATTTTCAACCGGGATACCTGGACGACCTGGGGCTCGGCTACAAATCGCTCTGTAAAGTAAAGCAAGATATTATTTTAACCTCTATAACCCCATTCGGTCAGACCGGCCCAAAGGCCCGTTACAAGGCTTCAGAGCTGATTTCCTGGGCCAGCGGCGGCACTCTTTATACAATGGGTGATCCGGATCGGCCGCCCACATGGATAAGTTTTCCACAGGCATTTTTGCATGGCGGCAATGTGGGAGCTTCTGCCTCTCTTTTTGCCTTATGGCATCGGATAATGGCCGGGGAAGGGCAGCATGTGGATGTTTCTATACAGCAATACCTGATCTGGATAACCATGTTTACCGTTGGATTATGGGAGTGCTATCAATACGATTTGCCTCGTGCCGGATACGGGTGGAATGTTTTGGGGATAGTAGGAAAAATCGGTTACGAAGCCAGGGATGGTTGGGTAACCCTTCTTTTCGGCGGTGGGTCTGCAGCTTCGATGAGAGAAAGCTCCGAAGGGTTGATCCGATGGATGGATGAGGAAAATGTGTGCCCGGACTGGCTTAAAAAGGTGGACTGGTTTACCGAATACGATATCTTTAATGAAGCGCTTGTTCAAAAGGTACGAAAGGAAATATCAAAATTCATCAACAGTAAAAATATCTCCGAACTATACGAAGGCGCAAAGAAAAGAAATATCCTTCTTGCACCGGTTGCCACGGTAAAGGACATATGGAACAGCGAACAATATCGTGCTCGCGGATATTGGACGCCGGTTTATCACCCGGAATTGGACGACACGATCACTTACTGCGGGGCCTTTGCCAAATGTTCGGAAGCGCCCGTCCGTATCAACAAACGCCCGCCCTTGATCGGCGAACATAACGATGAAATTTACGAAAAAGAACTCGGCATTCCAAAAGAAACCCTGATCCAGTTCTGTCAGATGGGTATCGTATAAAAACGTATCCGGAAAGTAAGAGAGGGTTACAATGACGCGGCAGATTTTTGAAGGAATTCATATTCTGGATTTTTCCCTTGCCGGAGTAGGCCCGATACCTGTCAGTTGGATGGGCTGCTTCGGAGCGACCGTAATCCATATCCAAGTGCATCACCATCCCGACGTTACTTCCGCTTCAATTCCTTATAAAGGCGGATGGGGACTGGATTACTCATGGTGGAATGCCGATTATAATTCCAGCAAGCTCAGCTTAAGTCTTGATTTAAACTTTCCAAAAGGAAAGGAGATTGCCAGACGCTTAATCGAGGAATGGCCCGTGGATATCCTCGTGGAGAGCTTTGTCCCCGGTGTGATGGAAAAGTGGGACATGGACTATCAAAACATCAAAAAATGGAAAACGGATATTATTTATTTCAGCACCTCCCAGACGGGACATTACGGACCAGATTCCAGGCTTCATGGTTACGGACCGATAAGTGCCGCTCTGTCCGGCTTCGTTCACATCAGTGGCTGGCCTGACCGTGGACCGGCACCTCCATTTGGCGCTTATGGGGACTGGATCAATGTTCCCATGGCTGCCAGTCTTATCATAGCTGCCATGGAATTCAGGCGAAGAACCGGGAAGGGCCAATTCATCGACCTGTCACAGGTTGAAGGCGCCCTTCATTTTATGGCGCCGCCGATCATGGATTACCTGGTCAACGGAAGGATAATGGGACGGACAGCCAATCAACATCCTTATGCCGTTCCACACGGTGTTTATCCCTGTAAAGGCGAGGACCGGTGGGTCGCCATCGCCGTTTTCAGCGACGAGGAGTGGGATTCTCTTTGCCGGGTTATGGAAAAAACGGAATGGACCGGCAGCGAAAAATTTTCCTGCTTCAACAAACGCAAAAAATACGAAGATGAAATTGATCGTATAATCGGTGAATGGACGGAAAAACACGCTGCAGAGGAAGTCGAATCCCTGTTGCAGAAAGCAGGCATTGCCGCCGGCGTTGTGGAGAGCACCAAGGACTTGTTTGATGACAAGCAGCTTCAGCACAGGCAGCACTTTCGGCTTTTAAATCATCCTGCCATGGGGCCGACCAATTTTGACAGTCATCCGTTCCGGTTGTCAAAGTCTCCGGATCAAATGAAGCCCGCTCCTCTCTATGGCCAGGACAACCCGCATATATTGAAAAAAATTCTGCAAATGACCGACGATGATATCTCGGACCTGCTGGCAGAAGGCGTATTGACTGTCGCAGAGTGATCAACCATTCAATTCGTTGCCGGTTTGCCGGCAGATCAGGTGAAAAGGAGGGTTTCCGATGGATTACCGATTTACGCCGGAACAGGAGGCGTTTCGGAAAGAGGTTCGCGAGTTTCTGGAAAGAGAGGTGCCTCCGCGATGGAAAGAACTTGCTTATATGATTTGGGAAGAAGACGACGAGTCATGGGAGATCACCCGGAATTGGAATCGGAAACTGGGTGAAAAAGGGTGGCTGGCGCTGACATGGCCCAAAGCATATGGCGGTCTGGAACGTTCTCCGATCGATCAACTTATCCTTGATGAAGAAATGGCGCGTATCGGGACGCCTACCGGCGTTGAGACGATGATGACAATAAGTTGGGTCGGCAACACTATCATGATTTTCGGTACGGAAGACCAAAAAGAAGATTACCTGTTGCCGGCGGCAAAAGGGGATATTGTTTTCTGTTGCGGTTACAGCGAGCCGGGTTCAGGTTCCGACCTGGCTTCGGTTCAGACCAGTGCGGTTGAAGACGGAGATTCCTATGTCGTGAACGGCCAGAAAGTATGGACCACAGTTGCGCACCGGGCGGATTATTGTTGGTTGGCTGCAAGGACCGATCCTGATGTTCCGAAACACAAAGGCATGAGCATGTTTGTTGTGGATATGAAAAGTCCCGGGATTACTGTTCGGCCGTTGATCAATATCCTCGGATTTCATTCATTCAATGAGGTGTTTTTCGACAACGTGCGTGTTCCAAAAGAAAACCTGGTCGGCCGGAAGAATAATGGTTGGTATCAACTTGCCGTGGCCCTTGATTTTGAAAGGTCCGGCGTGGGGATCCCCACCCAGGCGGAGCGAACCATAGAAAGTCTTGTCCAGTATTGCAAAGAAACGAAGCGGAACGGCAAACGCCTTTCCGAAGATCCGTTGATTCAGTCAAAGCTGGCGGATCTTGCCGTGCGTGCCCGGACCTTGAAATTATTATGCTATCGAATTCCATGGATGCACATGAAAAATAAGCTGCCCAATTATGAAGCCTCCATAACCAAGGTATTTGGCTCAGAACTGCTTGTTTCGCTGGCGGATGTGGGCATGCAGATTCTGGGACCTTACAGCCAGATGGATCGTGGTTCCAAGTGGTCGGTTTTACAGGGAAGAATAGCACGGTCTTATCTCATGTCGTTTTCAATTAATATCGGCGGCGGCACATCGGAAATCATGCGCAATATTATTGCAATGAGGGGACTGGGGTTGCCGAGAAAATAAGTTGTGACCGATTTTCAGGTAAAATGAAAGGAGTCGGAACATGGATCTCGATTTAACCAAGGAACAAAAGATTTTAAAAAATTCCGCCAGGGAATTTTTAAAGAAGGAATGCCCGCGATCACTGATTCGTGAAATGAAAGACGATGAAAAAGGATATCCCCAAAAATTATGGGACCAGATGGCGGAGTTGGGTTGGATGGGCCTGGCAATTCCCGAAAAATACGGCGGATACGGCGGGACGTTTTTAGACGTATGTGTTTTGCTTGAAACAATGGGCGAAGCCTGTTGTCCTGCCCCGTTTTTCTCAACAGTCATTACCGGGGCCTTGCCGATCATGTTCGCCGGAAACGAACAGCAGAAAGAAGCATTGCTGCCTAAAATTGCCGACGGCAGTTTGATCCTGACTTTTGCCATGACAGAACCGGATGCTTGGTACGGAGCCATGGGGGTTTGTATGACCGCCGAGCCGGACGGAGAGACATATATCCTTAACGGTACCAAGCTTTTTGTGGAAAATGCCCATATCGCCGATTACATTCTCTGCGTCGCCCGAACGAATTCAGGCAAAAGACCTGACGATGGCCTGACCTTGTTTCTGGTGGACGCGAAAACATCCGGAATTCAATGGTCGTTATTAAAGACACTGGCTTACGATAAGCAATGCGAAGTTGTATTCGACAAGGTTGTGGTACCGAAGAAAAACATCATCGGAGAAGTCGACCGGGCGTGGCCCGTTCTACGGAAAATTCAGGACCATGCGGCTGTTGCCAAATGCACTGAAATGCTGGGCGGAATGCAAGCCGCATTTGACATGACAGTGGCATATGCCAAAGAACGAAAGCAGTTCGGGCGGCCCATCGGCAGTTTCCAGGCCATCCAGCACCATTGTGCAAACATGCTGATTGATGTGGATGGTTCACGATTCATCACCTATTACGCAGCATGGAAAATTTCCGAAGGACAGGAAGCCGGTATGGACGCTTCCATGGCCAAGGCATGGACCAGCAGTGCATCGCGACGCGTAACATTGCTTGCCCATCAGATCCATGGTGCCATTTCATTTTGCGAGGAGTACGATATCCATTTATTCTACCGGCGCGCAAAATCAGGGGAGATCGCCTTTGGTGACAGCGATTTTCACCTGGAAAACGTGGCCCGCGGTTTGGGGTTGCCATAGCGGAAATATTTCCAAAATGCCGATATCAGGGAAGAAGGAGATAGAAGGGTATGGAAGCCGGACAAATATTGAACCCTTACCGTGTGTTGGATCTGACAGAAGGGGGTTGTATGGTGGGTGGGAAACTTCTGGCCGATCTCGGTGCGGATGTTATTAAAATAGAACCCCCCGAAGGAAGTCCAAGCAGAATCGGGCCTTTTTATATGGATGATCCGGATCCGGAAAAAAGTCTTTACTGGTTTGCTTATAACACCAACAAGCGTAGCGTCGTGCTGGACATCGCCTCTGCGGCAGGACGGGACCGATTTTGCAAGCTGGTCGAAACCGCAGACATCATTATGGAAAATTTTCCTCCCGGGTATCTGGACGGCCTTTCTCTGGGATATGCTTCGCTATGTGGAATCAAACCCGATATTATCCTCACTTCGATAACACCATTCGGGCAGACCGGGCCCAAATCCCGTTACAAAGGCTGTGATTTGACGGCATGGGCCAGCGGCGGTTGCCTTTATGTTGCCGGGGATCCGGATCATACGCCCGTGGGAATCAGTTTTCCCCAGGCGTATCTTCATGGCGGCGCAGAAGCCGCTGTGGGTTCATTAATCGCCCTATGGCATCGCCTGATGACCGGCGAAGGCCAGCATGTGGATATATCGATCCAGCAGTGCGTGGTGTGGTGCCTGATGAACCTTACCGGCCACTGGGAGTGTCATCAATGGAACTGGCCCAGAGACGGAATGAACCTTAAAGGACATAAAGGTACACTGAAAGGACCGGGCGGGCAGCGATGTAAAGACGGCTATGTAGCAATCGTTGCAGGTCCGGTCCCTGTTCAGCCCATTGCCGCCACATTTGAGGCAATCAAGGCGATGATGATAGCGGAAGGTAAGGCTCCGGATTGGTGGTTGGCCGAGGACTGGTATGGAAGGTTTTTTGAGATGCAGGAAAGCGGGGACCAGAAACTCATGGATCTCCAATGGGAGCCGATCAGTAAATTCCTGTTATCAAAAACAAAGTCCGAACTATACAATGTCGCGCTGGAAAAAAGGCTTCTCCTTGCCCCGGCCCAGACCGTCGAGGAAATTCGAAAAGATCCGCAGCTTAAGGCCCGCGATTATTGGGTGACGGTTGAGCACCCGGAGCTTAATGATAAAATCGTGTATTGCGGTCCCCCGGTAAAGTTATCCGAGGCACCGTGGCGGATCCAAAAGCGTCCCCCGCTTATCGGCGAACACACCTGCCAAGTTTTTGAAGAAATAAAAACGTTTTCAAAAAAAGAGATTTTACCGCAAAAATATCCTGAAGCTCCCGGACAAAGGGATGCGAGCAAGGTGCGCCAGGCATGCGAAGGAATTAAAATACTGGATTTCGGATGGGCCGCAACAGGTCCCATGTCTGTTCGATATTTGGCGGATTACGGCGCTGCGGTCATCCATGTCCAGTCTTTTAGCCGTCCGTGTTTTCTCTCCTACCAAAGACCCCGGAAAAATGATATCGCCCACCCGGATTACGGGTATTGGGCGGCAATGTATAATGCCAGCAAATACAGCATTACCCTCAATCTCGAAAAGCCGGGGGCGGTTCACCTGATTTATCGTCTTATCGAGGAATGGCAACCGGATATTATCGCGGAAAGTTTCACGCCCGGCGTAATGAAAAAGTTCAATCTTGATTACGATAAAGCAAGACAGATCAAGCCGGATGTTATTTATTTCAGCACCTGCATTCAGGGGCAGTATGGTCCCAGATCCCATTATCCCGGATATGGCAACCTGGGTGCAAACCTCGCGGGATTTTATTATATCAGCGGATGGCCGGATCGGGATATTTCTCCTCCATACGGTGCCTATACGGATTTCATAAATATGCGGTACGGTGCTGCACACCTTCTTGCGGCCCTTGAATATCGCCGAAGAACCGGCAGGGGAATGCATATCGACATGTCCCAGTATGAAGTCGCCCTTCATTTCATGGCGCCGCCGCTGATGGATTTCATGGTCAACGGGCGTATTTTTGAGCGAAACGGAAACCGGCTGCCCCATGCAGCGCCCCATGGTGTTTATCCATGCACAGGCGAGGATCGTTGGGTGGCGGTTGCTGTTTTTAACGATGATGACTGGAAATTCTTCTGTAATGCGATCGGCAATCCGGGTTGGTGTGAAAGTCAAAAATTTTCAACATTCTCCAACCGGAAAAAAAATGAAGACGAGCTGGACAGGCTTATCGCTCAGTGGTCGATAAATTACACGCCCGAACAAGTGGAAGCCAGGATGCAGGATGCAGGAGTCGCCGCTCATGTAGTCCAAAGCGTTAAAGAGCTTTTTGAAGATCCTCAGCTTGAACATCGTAATCATTTCCGCTTTTTTGAGCACAAAGTCATGGGACCGACACGATTTGAAGGGCTTTCCATGAAGCTTTCGAAAACTCCCGACCGAATGTGGTGTCCCGCGGCATACGGCGAGCACAATACGTATGTATTCAAAGATATTTTAAATCTGACGGATGACCAGATATCCGATCTGATTATTGAGGGTGCGATCAGTACGGAGGCGGATTATTTCGACATGGTCGACCGAATGCTGTGACAGACGTACCATCTGACAAAATATCGCACGTTTAGATCTTGCTTGAGAAATAGTAATCGAAATAATTTCAAAAGAATATGCTTTTTAACGACATAATTTAAATCCGATTGAATGGAGGCGGAAATGGATTTCAAGTTTACCCGTGAAGAAGAGGAATTTCGGGAAGGCATTCGAGATTTCATTAAGGAGGAACTTCCTTCCTGGTGGCAGGGTATAGAATCCATGACGACAGAGGAGGGCTGGAATTTTTATAGAGAATTTATTCGTAAGTTGGGGAAAAAAGGCTGGCTGAATATGCATTGGCCAAAGGCATACGGGGGTATGGATGCCACGCCCATGCAGCAGTTGATCTATACCGAGGAAATGGCTTACTATGGGGCCCCGGCGCAAATCGACCTGGGCCCATGGGTGGGTTCCACTATAATTGTTCATGGTACCGAGGAGCAGAAGAAAAAATATCTTCCGGGTATTGCATCAGGAGAAGTGGAATGGTGCATCGGGTACACCGAACCCGACGCCGGTTCCGATCTTGCCGGGATCCGGACCCGTGCTGAAGAAGACGGGGATGATTATATCATCAACGGACAGAAGATTTTCACCAGCCTGGCCCATCGAGCGGATTATTGCTGGCTGGTCGCGCGAACCGGTGATGAAGATTCAAGATACAAAGGGCTCAGCATGTTCGTAGTGGACATGAAAACACCCGGCGTCGATGTCAGGCCCCTGATTGATATACTGGAACGGCATACGTTCAATGAAGTTTTTTTTGATCATGTCCGGGTTCCCAAGGAAAACATGGTGGGCGGCAGAAACCAGGGATGGTATTTGCTTGTGACTGAACTGGATATTGAACGGACCAGTTTCGGCGGAGGTGTCAACATATCGGCACGATCAAGGAGAGTTCTTGAGCAATTGTGCGATTATGTCAAAGAAGTAAAAGTAAATGGGACACCTCTGTCAGAAAATCCTCTAATTCAGCAAAAATTGGCAAAAAGCGCCATGGAAATCGAAGTCAGCCGTTTTCTTGCCTATCGCCTCAGCTGGATGCTGACGAAGGGGATCATCGCCAATTACGAGGCGTCCGTGTCCAAGCTGTTCGGCAGCGAGATGGCACAGCGTTTGGCAAACACCGGAATGGAAATTCTGGGGCCTTTCGGTCCACTGGAACCGGGTTCTAAATGGGCCCGGATCAAAGGCGAAATCGAACGGTTGTACCTATGGACCGTTTCGGAAACCATAGGGGCAGGGACCTCGGAAATTCAGCGAAACATTATTGCTCTTCGGGGTCTTGGTTTTTCAAGAAGTTAAACATTTCAAATGTTTTCCCCGTTATTTTTTTGAAGGCGGCTTGCAAAGGGCCGCCCCTGCGATTCCCAGGGCGATGAAGATGAGCAGTACGATAAAGGCTATGTCGTATGAGCCGGTTTTATCCGCAATAATTCCTGCACCAACCGGAACGGCCGTGTCAAAGGTAATCAAAAACGGGGCCATAAATCCCATTATTTTCGGGAAGGAGTCCGGACCGTAATAATTTCCCAGCATGGCGGGGATCAGGACCAGGCAGGCGCCGTAAGTGCAGCCGAATGAAAAACCGAATACCGTGAGAAGCACAATATTAACGGTTTTCCAGAGAACCAGAAAAGAGACCAGCAATACGGCAAGTGATCCAGTGATGATCCATCTGGGTTCAAACCGGTCGCCCAGCCAGCCGGCGGGAAATCTGAAAACAGCACTGCCCAGGAGAATAGAGCTGATAATGGATGCTGCCCTGACGTTTGATATTCCCGTATCGGTAAAATGGAGAATTCCATGGGTGGTGATCATCAAAAGGGGCATGAGGTAGGCAAGTGAAGCAATCATGGAAAAATACAGCGTAGGCGTGATCATGGCGGCTTTTAATGTCCATTGTGTCTGAGTTCGATACGTTCTGGCTGACGGTATCAGGCTGTCGGCGACACCAGTGCCGGTTTCCGGGGGGATGCCGTCCGGATATTGTCCCATATCCTCTGGTCGTACTTTAACAAAGCAGCAGGCAATCAAGGCTGTAAATACAAAGCCGGAGGCCGCCAGCCACCCATGTCGCCATGATTCGGCAGCCGATAAAAGCCAGGTGAAAAACGGCTGGGCCATGAATCCCCCCAAAGGTGCGCCTGCAGCGACAATGCCGATTACCATCACCCGCCTGACGTTGAACCAGTGCATCAGAATCGTTTGAATGGGCATCAGGCCGCTCAAGACAAACCCAAGTGCAACGATTCCTCCCCAAAAAAGAGTCCATTGCCATAACGACGTGGTGATCGTGCCTAAAAGGATAAGACCTGTCATTAATATGAAAAGCCCTGCTGCAATGGTTTTTTTGATGCCGAATGCATTCATGCAGATGGCGGCAAACGGTGTCAGGAGACCCCATAGAAACCCGTTTATGGATTGCGCCCAGGATGCGTCGCCGCGGGACCAGCCCATGGAATTGATCATAACCGGAAAGATGGCGGCAAATCCGTAAAAAACGATTCCGGTGGTGCTCAGGTAAATAAAGAACAGCAGAGCGGTATTCGGCCACCCGTAAAAGCCGGTTTTTTGTTTTTTTTCCATGTTTTTTTGCAGTATCGTCGGAGTCGGTTAATAAGGTAATGGTGTCGGTCTCTGTTGCATGACGTTCAATAGATAATACAGAATGGCGCTGAAGGCCAATTAAAAGATGACGCACCAGCTGATTTTTTTTCGGCCGGTACGTAAATCGGTCAATGCAGAGAGATATTGCAAAGATATCATAAAAACGGGAGAGCGGCAAAAAAATAACCGCCCTCCCGGGGGAGGAGGATGAGATTTATGATGAACCTGCATCCTGTGAATCAAATAATAATACTACAATGTAATATGTAAAGAAGGGCAGGCATTTTTTCTTGAAAAGGTTGCAAAATGAATATATGTTGTTGAAAAACAATGAAATTAAAGTTCATTTTTATCCTCCGGAAGTTAATCGCAATGCCTTTCCCTTACCCAAGACGGTATTGCCATGGGTAAAAAATTATCCAATGAAGAGGTGGAAGACTTAAAAACGCGATTTGTCGTTTACCGCTCCATTGAAAAACGCCACCGCCGGGTCGGACGGAAGCGGCAATTCCGTATGATGTTTTTGTCGGCCTTGGTACAATGGTGGGATTATGAAGGAACGCGGTGAAAAAATGTACACGCAGGGCTTAAGTCCTTTATTTACGGATTTGTACGAATTGACCATGGGGGCCGGGTATTTTGAAAGTCACATGTCGAAACCGGCGACGTTTTCCTTGTTTGTCAGGGATTACCCGCCATACAGAAACTTTTTTGTAGCCATGGGACTTGAAGATGTTCTAAATGGCCTGGAAACGCTTCATTTTTCAAAAAGTGATGTGGCGTATCTTCGATCCACCGGATTATTTTCAAGTGCCTATATCGATTATCTGGAGAGATTCAGATTCACCGGAGATGTCGTAGCCCTTCCGGAAGGGACCATCTTTTTCCCCAACGAGCCTGTTCTGGAAATCACGGCACCTGTCATTGAAGCCCAGCTTGTTGAGACATTTGTATTAAATGCCGTCGGTTATCCCACATTGGCGGCATCAAAAGCCGCCCGGTGCAAGATCGCGGCCCGGGGGCGCCAACTAATTGATTTTTCCTTAAGACGGACTCCGGGGATCGATTCCGGTCTGAAGGCGGCCCGTAGTTTTTATCTGACAGGTTTTTCAGCCACAAGCAACGTGCTGGCGGGAAAATACTTTAACATTCCTGTTTCAGGCACCATGGCCCACTCTTTTGTAATGGCCTTTGAAGATGAATACGATGCATTTTTAGCTTATTCACGAATTTTTCCGGACAATGCCGTATTTCTCATCGACACCTATGACCCCCTGGAAGGTGCGAAAAATGCCGTGCGTGCAGCCAGAGAGATGGAGAAAAACAATACCCGGTTAAAAGGCGTTCGGCTTGACAGCGGAGATATGGTCGATCTGAGCATCAAGGTGCGGGACATATTGGATCGGGCAGGGCTTTTATATGTAAAGATTTTTGCAAGCAGCGGATTTGACGAATATGCCATTGAAGACGTCCTTTCCAAAGGTGCAAAAATTGATGCCTTTGGTGTTGGAACGAAGCTCGGCGTATCGGCAGATGCGCCGTATCTGGATGTGGTTTACAAAATGGTTCGTTTTGGTGAGCAGGTTGTGAGAAAAAAGAGTCCGGGTAAATCTACGCTGGCCGGTGAAAAACAGGTCTTCAGGCAATATGACGGCAAAGGCCTGATAAGAGAGGATGTTATCGGAACAAGGGATGAAAAAATTTCAGATGCCGTCCCCCTGATGATAAAAGTCATGGATAAGGGCAGGCCTGTTGAGTCCTATCCTTCACTTGAGTCACTGAGAAAAGAGTTTGAAAAAAATATTTCAGTGCTGCCGGAAAAATACAAAGCACTGAGCCGGTGTGAACCCTTTCCCGTAAGAATCAGCAGTAAATTAAACGAATTGCAGCCTTAAACACATTTACCGGACCCCATCGGCCGGGATGTCCTGCTAAAAATCACGTGGGGCTGAAAGCACAATACCGGCACCTGCCATCTCTTTTTCCGCATGCCGGGAGGATTTCTCTGAAATGTGTCTGCAGAATTCCGGAATGACAAACGTCTTGAACCCTTTTTTAATGCCGTCCATGGCCGACCAGAAGACACAGTAATCAAATGCCAGGCCGCAGAGAAAAATACGGTTCAACCCGGCGTTATTCAAATAACCGGCAAGCCCGGTGTCGGTTTTTTTGTCATTTTCAGTGAATGCGGAATAACTGTCAATTTGTTCGTGGAACCCTTTTCTGATAATCAGGTGAGCGAGATCGACATCCAATTGCTCATGGAATCTTGCCCCGAAAGTTCCCTGGATGCAGTGATCCGGCCAGAGAACCGGACCAATACCGCATACTCCCCCGATGGGATCAAAAGGCGCTTTTCCATCATGCCGGCCGGCAAAGGATAAATGGTTTTCAGGATGCCAATCCTGGGTGAGGATAATTCTGGCGCCATGATGTTGAAACGTTTTCATCAACATGTTGATTCCGGGAATAATTTCGTCTCCGCCGGAAACGGCCAGAGCACCCCCGGGGAGAAAATCGTTCTGAATGTCGATAACGATGAGCGCATCCCGGGTTGTGATTGAAATAGCCATGATGGTGTTTCCTGTTTTTTTAGGTTCATAGTGATTGAAACGGATGGAACGGATGATTGTCAGAATAAGCAGGTCAAGCCCATGTGTCAATGATAAATGGAGAGATAAACCGGGAGATGCAACGCCGTCTCTTTCAGTATCAATATTTGTCCTGGGGGCCGGCTTACAGGTCCGTTCGGTTGAGACGTTTTTTATTTCATGATATGGTAGGCATACGAATAACTGAAGATTAAATGGTGTTTTCCATGAAAGCAATGGTATTAAACCACATTTCCAACCTTGAAAACAACCGTAACCCACTGGATTCGGTAACCATGCCCGATCCTGAACCCAAAGAAGATGAATTGCTGATAAAGGTTTCCGCATGCGGTGTCTGCCATACGGAGATCGACGAGATAGAAGGCCGGACCGTTCCGCCCCGACTGCCCGTCATACCGGGGCACCAGGTGATCGGCAGTGTGATGGAAAAAGGACAAAACGTCAAAAAATTCAGCATCGGCGATCGGGTAGGAGTGGGGTGGATCTATTCAGCCTGCGGGAAATGCCGGTTCTGCTTGTCGGGAAATGAAAATCTGTGTAACGATTTTATGGCCACCGGAAGGGATGAAAACGGCGGATATGCCGAGTATATGACCGTTTCCGAACATTTTGCGATAACTATTCCAAGGGCATTTAACGATGTTCAGGCAGCACCTTTACTTTGTGCCGGTGCCATCGGGTACCGCTCATTGAGGCTGACGGGATTAAAAGACGGGCAGAACCTGGGCCTCACCGGGTTCGGCGCCTCAGCCCACCTGGTTCTCAAAATGGCACGTCACCAATTTCCCATGGCACGGATTTTCGTTTTTGCGAGGAGCGAACGGGAAAGAATCTTTGCCTTGGAACTGGGTGCTGTATGGGCCGGCGATACGACCCAACGATCGCCTGAGAAGCTTCACGGTATTATCGACACAACGCCTGCTTATAAACCCATTGTAGAGGCGCTGGACAACCTGGAGCCGGGTGGCCGATTGGTGGTCAATGCCATTCGGAAAGAACCCAAGGACAGGGATTATCTTTTAAATTTGGATTACGCCAGACATCTTTGGATGGAAAAGGAAATTAAAAGCGTTGCCAATGTAACCCGGCAGGATATTGCCGAATTCTTGGCCCTTGCCGCTGCAATTCCGATAATTCCGGAGGTGGAGACTTTTTCTCTCGAGGAAGCGAACAGGGCTTTGCGCCAACTCAAGGAAAGAAAAATTCGCGGAGCAAAGGTTCTGGTGATACCGTAACGGGTTTTTCAGATCCAAGTATGTATAATCTCTTTTAATATATCGATCGTTAACACACCATCCGTCCCGGAAGGGCGGACGGGGGTGGCGTTCTTATGTGTCGCGTTCAGGGATAGCAAGGTACTTGAGTCCATAACAAAAGAAAACAACATTGAACCATTCAGGAGCAGCCATATGGAGAGAGAACAGTGGCAAAGTCAAATCGGTTTTCTTCTTGCCGCAGTGGGGTCGGCCATCGGGTTGGGCAACATCTGGCGTTTCAGTTACATGGCTTACAGCAACGGGGGCGGTGCGTTTCTTATTCCCTATATTACAGCACTGCTGACAACCGGGATTTCATTGCTGGTACTGGAATTTGCAGTGGGGCATGAAAGGGTGGGCTCTGCACCGTTGGCCTTTTTCAGGATCAGAAAGAAATGGGAGTGGCTCGGCTGGTGGTCGGTTATTTTTGTCATGTTCGGAATCGAGTTGTATTACACGGTCATCATTGCGTGGTGCCTTAATTTTTTCTTTCTTTCGTTTAATTTGGGTTGGGGCACTGATCCCAATACTTTCTTTTTCAATGAGTTTCTTTCCATCAGTGATGGCGCCAACACCATCGGTCATATCCGTGGCCCGGTACTGGTGAGTGTTGTCATCGTATGGACAATGAACTGGATCATCGTTTTCAGGGGGGTGCAAAAGGGCATTGAACTGGCCAACAAGATATTTATGCCCCTGTTGTTTGGTTTGACCGTGATCCTTGTTTTCTGGTCCCTTTCACTGGAGGGCGCCATGATGGGTGTCAAGGCTTATCTCACGCCGGATTTCAGCGTTTTATCAAATCCGAAAGTCTGGATTGATGCATTCAGCCAGATATTTTTCACGCTGAGCCTCGGTTTTGGTATTATGATTGCCTACGCCAGTTATTTGCCCAAAACCGCAAATTTATCCAGAAATGCCGTTTTGATTGCCTGTATCAACTCCGGCTTTTCTCTTTTCGCAGGGTTTGCCGTATTTTCTGTCCTTGGATTTATGGCGACGTCCCAGGGAAAACCCATTTCCGAAGTGGTCTCCCAAAGTATCGGTCTTGCATTTGTCGCTTATCCCAAAGCAGTCAGCCTGATGCCGGCGGGCAATTTTTTCGGGGCCATTTTTTTCCTGAGCCTTGTGATTGCCGGGCTTTCTTCTTCGATTTCCATCATTGAAGCTTTTTCTTCATCTGTAATGGACAAATTCAATGTGGGTAAAAAAAAGCTTGTTTCGGTGCTATGCGCCCTGGGCCTGTTGGGATCGATTGTTTTCACAACCCAGGGGGGGCTTTTTTGGCTGGACATCGTGGATCACTTTTTAACCCATTACGGACTTGTCGTAGTCGGTATCGCAGAATGCATATTATTGGGCTGGGTACTTGACATAGAGATGTTAAGATCCCATGTTAATCGCATATCTTCCTTTAAGCTGGGACCCTGGTGGGACATGCTGATAAAATTTTTTGTGCCCATCGTTCTCTCGGTTATCGTTGTCGGGGATATTTACAATGAATTTGTAAACCCCTATGAGGGCTATTCATGGACATCACTGGTGTTCATCGGGTTTAACTGGCTGCTTTTGACATTGGTTGCGGCTTTGATTTTTTCCGCCAGGCCCTGGAGAAATCAGCCGGAAAAGGAAGAGAATTTTTGAAGGCAGATATGTTGACACCACAGGGAACTGTCCTTGAAACAAGGGCTTTAAGAACATAATGGTGTTTGTAAAGCAATAAATAAATCTTGCCGTTTTATGCCGTTACCTGTATTGATGGGGTCGTTGCGAAATCAGAAACGGATCTTGAAAATAAGACCCGTATGGTGAGAAGGTCCGATTGCGGAATGCAAAAGGACTCCAACCAGACACAATAAAGGGTGCTTACGGATTCATGAAAAAAATCGGGCTTGTGGTAAAGGTTGACGAGGAAGCCGCCAAAAAAGCCGATGAACTTGAGCAATGGCTGAAATCCCGCCATGTTGAAGTGGTGAGAAAGAAAAGCGAAAAGCCGGCACGCAGACTGATGAAAAAAAACCGCTTGTTGGCGCCGGCGGACTTCTTCTGTGTTTTTGTCCTTGGAGGAGACGGTACTTTTTTAAGTGCCGTCCGATGGATCGGCGATCAAAACATTCCGATTATGGGTGTCAAATTCGGTGAAGTGGGGTTTTTGGCGGAGACCATGGAAGATGAATTGTTTTCCACAGCCCAATCCATACTGGATCACCGGTTTTCAACCACGCCTCGCATGCGTCTATTTGTACGGGTTGTAAGGGGAAACGACGAGATCATAAATGAAACCGTATTAAATGATGTCGTCATCAACAAGGGGGCCCTGGCCCGGCTTGCAGACATTGAAACCTATATTGACGGCCACTACCTGACGACTTACAGGGCGGACGGTCTGGTGGTTTCCACGCCCACCGGCTCCACCGCTTATTCCCTTGCAGCCGGGGGGCCTATTGTTCATCCGGAAGTGCCGGCCATTATCATGGCTCCGATTTGCCCGTTTACCCTGACCAATCGCCCTATTATCTTATCCGACAATGTCCGCATCAAGATGAAACTGGCAAAAAAATCCTCGGATATTATTCTGACCTTTGACGGACAGGCAGGGATTGAAATTGATGAAAAGGATGAAATTCATGTGGGGAAAAGTCGGCATCCTGTTCAGATGATCACACTACCCGGTCAGAATTATTTTGATGTGTTAAAAGCGAAACTCAGGTGGAGCGGAGGACGTGTGTGATGCGTTTTTACACAATCCCCATGTATGGCATTAAACATGGAAATTATTTTGGCGGTCGGATACCGTGTCGGTATATTCCTCTTGTCATCGCCATTCAACTCATGGCTTTCATATGGATCCTGCCGTGTTGGGCAGATGTGGTTGAGACGTTTGAAAGCGGTTCGATCAACTGGACCCGGGGCAGTCTCTCGGCAACTGGAATTGATGTTCCGGATGAAAGAAACCATCGGCAGACAAATTGCCAGAAAGCCCTGGCCGCTGCAAAAATGAAGGCGTTTCAACAACTTCTTGAAACGGCAAAGGCGGTTCGAATCGACGGCAACACCCGGGTGGGCGATTTTGCCGAAAAAAGTGACGGCGTGATGGCCAAATTAATGGATATGGTGAAAGAAGCCGATACCGTCAAACAGGAATATTTAACCAACGGTATTGCGGAAGTAAGTGTCCAAATGAGTTTATTCGGCGGATTTTCACAACTTGTACTGCCGGCGGAAATAGAGCATGTGGAATCCGTTAAACCGATTGCGAAAAAAAGCCGCCCCTTGGTTTCTGATGATTCGGCATCTGTTCATCATCCGGAAAAGGAAATTTATTCCGGCCTTGTCGTGGATGCCAGGGGACTTGGCATGAAACCGGTTATGACGCCGAAAATTTTTGACGAGAACCTCCAGGAAGTTTACGGACCCGCGTTTGTCAGCCGGGAAACAGCAGTTCAGAAGGGAATGTGTTGTTATGCGGATAACATGGCATGTGCGAAAAAGCACCCCAATGCAGGCAATCATCCTTTGACGGTTAGGGGCCTGAGGCCAAAAAACGGCCGGGGTGCGGACATCATCATCAGCAATACGGATGCACTGAAATTGAAAAGTTCTTCCGAACACCTCATATTCCTGAAACAATGCAATGTTATCATTGTGATTGATGCGGCAAGCGCCCGAACAAATGAAACTGAATAGGTTTTTGCGGTTTTGATCATAGAACCTGGTTTTTTTATTTTTTTCAACAACTTGATATTTCAGCCCCGGTGCTGTCAGAGCCGTTCCGGTTCCAATCAAGGTCATACCCTCTTCCTTAATCAAATAAACACCGCTTACCCGGAATTCATTCATCCACCGGGGATCCAGATAAAAAATTCGGGGCGTCACCTGTATCAAGGCCGGGCTGATTCGGGGCATTGCCATATTACGGCCGCAGGAAAAACGCTTGACAGGCAGGGTTGTTTTCCGTATTTAAAAGATATTATAACCGATTGATATAATTATTAATATATACTAAAAAGGACCCGGTGAAATTAGTTCTACTAACAATTTTTCGCAAGGAGGTGAAGGTATCGAATAAACTTTTTCAACCCAGGGAGGCATGCAATGAAAAATTTAAAAATTTCAATTTTTGACAACGATTATGCTGTTCAGGCCGTAACGCACGTTGATTTTAATAACGATGGCGCGGCAAACCAGTTTATGGATTTTATTGAGAAAATAAAAGGGGAGCTGATTGCCAACGAGGCGACTCATATTGAAATCGAAGGACTTCAGGACGAGTCGATAATTTTTTCCATTTCACCCTATGTATAAAATGAATTCTTCATGCGGGTTGTCCCAACGGTATTATCCTCAGGTTGTTTTTCAACAGTTCATACATATCCCAGTCACTGCCCGTTAGTTCCCGGAAGACGTGGTCGGCAACGGCAAACGGGTCCCTTGTGATTTCATCGAAATGATATTGCAGGACCTTGACGCCATGGGAAATTAAGTCTCCAACACCTTGTTCTTTATCCTCTTGTTCTTTTTTCTGTGCGTCTATATCTCCAATACAGTTCACGACAGCGCGTGTTTCCAGTACCTTCTGGTTGCCTCTGAATTTGGTGAATAACAAAAGAAAATCCAATGGGGTATTCTCAATTTTTCCCCGGGTTCGGATTTCAACGGTTGAAGGTACCAGGGCGTTCCAGGTGTGCGCCATGGCCGTCAGGGCGATATACAGCATCTGTTTGCACGGGGTGTCGTCGATATCATAAAAATCCTGATCCAGGCGGATATAAAACCGGTTTGCCTCGAAGTTGCCGATCATGCCGGCGGCATGGGCCATCAGTTTTTTTACCGGTTCCGTAATTTTCGGCGTCACGCCGCATGGTGCTATAATCATGAAATTTTCTCCTGCAGGATGATACGGGCATCGACGATTCTCGCCCCGTTTTCATACACAACGACCGGGTTTAAATCTATTTCCGCAATTTCGGGATAGGATTCCATCATTTCGGAACAAAGCAGCAGCAGTTTTCTTAAGGTCGCCTTATCATATGGCGTCGTTCCCCTTACGCCGTTCAATATGGCCGCACCGTTGATATCTTCCATCATTTTTTTGGCGGATCGGGGAGAAATGGGCAAAACCCTGAAGGATACATCCTTTAACACTTCCACCAAAATGCCCCCCAGTCCGAACATGATGACAGGACCGAACTGGTCGTCGATCTTTGTCCCGATAATCACTTCGAGTCCGGGTTTTGCCATGGGGGTCACAAGGACACCGCGGATATCCGCGTCAGGCTTGTAGTTTTTGGCATTTTTCATAATCTCGTCAAAGGCTTTGCGGACCTTTGCGTCCGTGTCCAGATGGAGGTGCACACCACCGGCATCACTTTTGTGAAGAATGTCGGGAGATACGATTTTCAGTGCTACTTCATCCCCCAGTTTTTTTGCGATATCAACGGCTTCTTCCGCTGTTTCGGCCAATGTGTCATTACTGACCGGGGCCCCGTGTATTCGGAAAAGCTGCTTGGCCTCCGGTTCAAGCAAAAACCGCCGGTTTTCTTTAACAGCCCCGGTAATGATTTCTTTTCCCTCCGGCTTTGCTCTGGCTCCCCAATTGAAGATAAAGTTTATCTTGGCATGGTATTCATTCAGATACTGGCCTCTTTCGGACAGGGCGGAAATGCAGTTGCAGGCCACATCCAAGGAATCGTAGACGGGGATTTTATAATATCGCAGCAGGTCCAAGGCATGGGGCTTTACCGAGCTGTAAAGGCTGTGAACGATAATGGGCTTGTTTTTTTTGCGAACCAACTTTCCCAGTTGATGGGCCGTATCCTCTTCATGCCATGAGAGACTTTCGGCAAAACGAATGCCGTAACCGCCGAACAGTCCGACCATGAGCAAACCGCCGACGCCGTGATCATTTAAGATGATACGGGCGCATTCAGCAAAGAGGGCAGGGTCGGAATCCGTTCCCCCGGCCACGTCCACCGGGTTTCTTACGGATGCGGTGAACGGCAGGATCATTTTCAATTTTTGCTGTGTCTGCTCGCTCATTTCCGGAATTGAAATCCCCAGATCGGTCAGAATGTCGGCGGCAATGGTGGCATGGCCTCCGCCGTCGGCCAGAATGGCAATCTGGTTGTTTTTTATGGGTGGAAGATTTGACAGGGTTTCCGCCACCGGAAAAAGGGCGTCCGATTTTTCGATCACCGCGATTCCGGCTCGTTTAAACGCCGAAAGAGCTACCTCGGAAATGCCGGCAAGGGCCCCGGTATGCGATCCGGCACTGCGTTGACCGGTTGTGGATCGGCCGCTCTTCAGCAAAATAATCGGTTTGTGCAATGTCGTTTTATAGGCTTCCTGGAGAAAACGCCGACCGTTCCGCATGCCCTCCACATACATCAGGATGGCGTTGGTGCCTGGATCATTTTTAAAAAATTCAAGGTATTCATGGAAACGGATGTCCATTTCGTTCCCCACCCCCACATAGAAGGAAAATCCTTTTCTGCTCTTGATCTTGGCTTCGGTGATGAGGCTTAGTGCCATGTTGCCGCTCTGTGATATCAGGGCGATATCGCCTTTTGGAACATCGTGAAGTCCCATGAGGTTCAAATTGCTCTTAAGGTTCATCATGCCGGACGTATTGGGTCCGATGATCCGGATGTTTTGGCGCCTGGCTTCTTGGATCAGTTCTTCCTCGACTTTTTTGCCCTCCTCTCCGAGTTCCCTGAAACCGCCGGCTATGATAATGGCACCGGCCACGCCTTTTTTGCCGCAGTCCTGTAAAACCGTCTTTATGGTATCGGCCGGTGTCGTGATAAACGCCAGGTCAACCGGTTCTTCAATGTCGGATACTTTCTTGTAACAGGGTATCCCCAGAATGCGTTTTTCTTTGGGATTAACCGGAAAAATCTTTCCTTCGAATTTTTCGTCGAGCAGCGTTCGGATGGCTTGAAATCCTCGTTTTGTATCGGTTTTTGATGCGCCCACGATGGCAACGGATTCGGCATTTAAAATCTTGTTTAACGACATCTTTTACTCCTTTCAATGGCGTTAGGCGTCTATTTGAACAGACGGATGATTTATTTCCGGTTCCTTTTTTCAAATCGTATTAAGGAGGCTTCCCGTTCCTTGGTGGAAACACACGCCAGGCAGGCCTCGATTTCGTATTCCATGAGTGCTTCCATACTCACCTCATTTGCCATGTGAAGGCCTTTTTTGATAAGTTTAATGGAAAAAGAAGAATTCTGTGCGATTTCAAGGGCCATATCCCGGGTTTTTTCCATGAGCATTTCTCCGGGAACCGACAGGTTCACCAGCCCGATTCTTTCTGCTTCACGGCCGTCGATATTCTTGGCGGTAAACAAGAGTTCCTTGGCTTTGCCGGGGCCGATCAATTCTTGTACCAGCCGCATGGCGCCTCCCGTAACCGACGAGCTGACCCTTGCTTCGGGGGACCCGATCTGTGCATCTTCCGCTGCTATTCGAATGTCGCATGCCAGAGCCAGCTCGTATCCCGAACCCAGGGCATATCCGTTGATTGCGGCGATAGTCGGCTTGCCGAAACGGATGATTTTTTTAGTAGCCTCCTGGAGCTCTTCAAGATAATCCCGATAGGCCTCGGCACTCCGATTTTTGGATTCCTTGAGATCGGCGCCTGTGGAGAATGCCCGTCCCTCCCCTGTTATCACGACAACCTTAACATGCGGGTCATTTCCGGCATCTGCCAGGGCTGCCTGGAGATCGATCCACAAGCGCTTGTTCATGGCGTTTAAAACTTCGGGACGATTGAGTTTGATGGTCGCTATCCGGTCTGATTTATCATACAGGATGCATTCAAATTCCATGAGGTCCTCCTTTTAGAAGGGTGCTTTATATTGCACCCCGAATACAAATCAAATATACTGTAACACAAAAGAGAAAAAAACGCCATCCATACCCGGCCCGGAGCTGAAAAAGACATATCTGGATGAGCACCGGCTATCCGATCTGTTTTTTCCTTCAGCCGGAAACGCAAAGGTATGGGACGGGCCGATCTGTGACAGAAGTACGGATTAATTTTTGCAATCCAGGGGCAAATGTATTATCAATCCTTTGTATGGCGGTTTACGGATATTTTCCGTAGCACCCCCGCCAGGAGGGAGAAAGTGCCTATTTCATTCATCTGCGTTGAACAAACTTTTCACGGGAACAGAACCGAAGATCTGTTTGAATAATGGTATGGCCAAATATCCCGACACCGGGTTTTTAAAATGTAAAAGGAGGCTGCATCTGAATGAAGGCCAGGGAAATAAAGATTGAAGACTACAGGATTAACAGCGAGCCGTTTTATCTGGAAATAAAAGACGAGGTGGAAATTTTTAAAGCGGCGTTTCGATCGAAAATTCCTGTTCTGCTGAAAGGCCCCACCGGGACCGGGAAAACCCGGTTCGTGGAATACATGGCGTATGTTCTGGGAAAAGAAACCGGGGACGACCGGAAGGAAGGCCTGCCGCTGATTACCATTGCGTGTCACGAAGACCTGACGTCCACCGACTTGGTGGGCAAATACCTCCTTAAAGGGGATGAAACCGTGTGGATGGACGGGCCGTTGACCACGGCGGTGAAAAGCGGGGCGATTTGCTACCTGGATGAAATTGTGGAGGCCAGAAAGGATACCACGGTGATCATCCACCCGTTGTCAGATCATCGACGGATGCTGCCGCTGGATAAAAAGGGCGGGATTGTCGAGGCCCATGACAATTTTTTTTTGGTGATTTCATATAATCCGGGATACCAGAGCACGATCAAGAATTTAAAACACAGCACCCGGCAGAGATTTATCGCCATTGAGTTTGATTATCCGCCTCTGGAAAAAGAAGCCATGATTATCCGGCATGAAAGCCATGTGGATGAAAATACCGCCTTGGATCTGGCCCGGGTGGGACAAAAAATCAGGAATTTAAAGGGCCATGTCCTGAGCGAGGCGGCCGGTACGAGACTCTTGATTTATGCCGGGAGACTGATCGAGCAGGGAGTCTCTCGCAGGCGGGCGTGTGAAATCGCCATTATGGCTTCCGTTTCAGACGAAAAACAGGTTCAGCGGGCGATCTCGGAAGTTGTTTCCGCCATATTCCCAGAGGAGAAGTAAAATAAGGAGTAAAGGATTGGCCGAAAAAAACGACCCCATGTTGCTGATCGACAGGCGGTTTTTAATGGATTTCTTAACCGGCGAACAAGCCCCTGAAGGTAAGGTTGCCCCTGAACCGGAAAATATCGATCGCATTTCCCGTGAAGAAATGGCGGTTTTCGCTGAACTGTATCATAAGCATTCCCTTAGTGTGGGTCGAAAATTTTCCCATGTTTCCATGCAGGTCTTTTCTCAAGTATCCAAAGAGGATTTTTATGTATGGGCCGATACCGGAATCCGTTTGCTTGGGATGACGCCGGAACATGAGCGGGTTGTGGACAGTTTTCTAAAATCCACTCCCTCGGTATTGGCGTCGGGCTCGTTTGCTTATTTTAAAGGATGGGTGGATACGGGAGAAAGAATATCCGGGCTTTGCACCCGCAGCGCCGCGGCATATTATCGTTTTACGCCTTTATTTTTAAACCAGTGTGATATTTATCATATCAGAAGGTGGGCGGACTGGGGAATCGAGATTTTAAATTGCATCCCAAAAGGTGACGGATCGGCTGTCTTGTTTTTTGAGAACAGCATTGACCATTTGAAATTCATGACCTTCAGGGAATTAAAGGAATGGAAGAACCTGGGTCTTGCCTTCTTAAAAACATTACCGACACTGGGGCACCGTTTCTTCTCAAGTACGGCTGAAGGATTTTCTTGCATGCATTGGCCCGAACGCAATATTTTTTACCGGTTGACGTCTGCGTTGTTAAAGATCGACGGGGAAAAAGCCCTTGAATTTTTTATGCGGTCGCCTTTTCGTCTGGCAGAGGCCGGCCCGAATACCCGGGATACGATCCTCGGGATCGTTGAGAAACTGACCAGATTTCAACCCGAAAAGATCGTGGAAGACTTTGATCTGCTGATGGATGCACAACGGGGCATGTCCTATCCCACCCGTGAGATTATTCTCCAACAGGCCGAGCGTTTAACAGACCTCTCTGTTGATGCCGCCAGGGTATTTATTAAACATGTACCCGACCTTGTTTCCCTGATTCCCGAAGAATTTTTAAGCCGATTTGTTGATTTCGGCGTTGCACGATATCTGAACGGCGATAATCACGTCGTTCAATACTTTTCCCTGTCAACGGATGACGCATTTGAACAGATTCTGAAATGGGGGAATGCGGTCCTGTTGGAAGATTACAGCCACATCCTTGCCGTATTTGCCGAAGCATTGACCGGAAAAGTACTGAGTATCAAAAAGACGCAGCCGGAACATCCCGATTTTCAACCGGGGAGTGAAATATATCCCGCCACCGATGGAAAAACCATCTTTCTTTCCCCATTTGTCGCCGATGGAAAGACGGTTAACGAGAATTTCAGATACTACAAGGCCGCCACTGCCCACCAGGCCGGATACCTGGAATTTGGTTCCTTTGACAACGGGCTGAATCTGATGCTGGGAATCCTTGAATGCTTTCCCCAGAAAGACCTTGCCCTGGATATCTTTATTATTTTAGAAGACGGTCGTATCGATTGGATGCTGATGCGGCAATACCGTGGTCTTGAAGAAGATCTCCGGCAAATCATCACCCGCGGGTTGAAAAACAGAAAATCTCCGGATCTGATGCCCCTTTGGTCCGCCCTTGTGGAAATACTGTTAAGGCTGTCATTGATGCGGTTTGACAAAGACGATGAAGTCTCTCTTTCCGGCTTTTTTGAGCCTCATGTCAGGTTTTTACGGCGGGCTCTTTCAGGGTTTTATAACAATGGAACAACGATTCGGCACTGTTTTTCAAAAGCGATAGAAATCTACACCTACATCAGTCGGCTGCCGAACGAATATGAACATCAATCGGGTGAAATGGTTTACGGGACCGGAAAGAACGGTGAGCCTCATATGTACCGGGAAATCCCGCCCCTGGCGTTTCGTGGGAAGATGGATCTGCCGAAAGACGATGACCCGGTTTCCCTTGATGTCGGGAAAACAGAAGCAGGAGACGAAAGAGGCAGTACTCCCCTGACGCCGGAAGAACTGAAGCAGTGGATCGACCGGATGATCGATCCTTTGGAAGTATTAAAAGCAGCAGAACAAAAAATATCATCTTCTCCGGGAATCTTTATCCGGAATCGGGATAAAATCAATTTCAAGAAAATAACGGCAGACGAGGAAATGAATGACGGCTGTCCTGTTAACCCGGATGTTTTGTCCGGATCGGTTTCCGGTTCAGTGGACGGGCCGTTTTATTACGATGAATGGGACCATCTTCAGGGTGCTTACAGGAAAAACTGGTGCTGTCTGTCGGAGAAAACCGTACACGGCATCACTTCCACCCTTATAGATGATATTTATAAGCGCCATGCCAACCTTATATGGAAAGTCAAGCACCAGTTCCAGCAGATTCGGCCGCAGATTCATGAAGTCGTGCCCCGGGTGGAATGGGGGGATGAAATCGACCTGCCGGCCGTTGTACAGGTCGTTGTGGATAAAAAAAGCGGCAGCCAGCCGTCGGATAAGATCTTTAACCGCAAGGAGAAAAAAATTCGGAAAATCGCCGTTCTCTTTCTCATCGATATGAGTGCGTCTACCGGAAATCCTGCCTCGTCGCTAAACACCGAAGCAAAGAATGGTACTGCACACGGCTTGAGTGGGCACGGCCATTATCAGGATGATAAGAAAATCATTGATATTGAAATCGAAAGCCTGGTGGTCATCATGGAGGCGCTTGAGGCATTAAAAGATGAATATGCCATATACGGTTTTTCCGGGTACGGCAGAAAACAGGTTGACTTCTACCGGATCAAGGATTTTGATGACATATACTCGGATGAACTCAAAAGGCGAATCGCCGGTATTGCCCCGAAACAGAGCACCCGGATGGGGCCTGCCATACGGCATGCAACAAGGAAACTGGCGTCGCTGGAAACGCAACAGCGCCTGTTGATTTTGTTAAGCGACGGGTTCCCCCAGGACTCCGATTATGGTGAAGACAGGACTTCTCATGAATATGGTCTGCATGATACGATGATGGCTCTTCTTGAAGCAAAAAACCATGGGGTCCGACCGTTTTGCATTACGGTTGATCAAGGCGGGAGCGATTATTTGAAAAAGATGTGCGATCCGAGGAACTATCTGGTGATTCAGGATATATTCTCTCTTCCCGAAGTTTTGCCCAAAGTCGTTGAATCGTTGATTGAATACTAAACCGCCCGTAAGATGAACCCATACTCATGGCGGCCGTTATCGGTCTGATTTTATCTTTATCTATCTATAATGACGCAGTCGGGCAATGATTTCTGAAGTTCCGCCATGCCTTTTTTGGTGACAAAGGTATTATACAGCGAGAGCCAGTTCAGGGATTTCATGTCCGTCAGATTCTCCAGACCTTCGTCCGAGATTTGCGTTCCGTCCAGGTAAAGCATTTCCAGGTTGGTCAGCCCTTTTATTTCCTCCAGGCCGTTGTTGGTTATGGCCGTGTCGCTGAGATAGAGGATTTTTAATAACGGTATTTCCCTGATATAACGCATTCCCATATCCGTCAGTTGTGTTCCGCTCAGGTTCAGTACTTCCAGATTTTTGAAATTGGCCAGATATTTTATGCCTTTATCTGCTACCTTGTTCCGACTGATATCCAAATCCTTAAGCGTAGTCAGGTGTTTGATGTGATTTAATCCACTGTTTGATATGCGTGTTTCGCTGAGAGATAAAACTTCCAGGTGATTTAAATTTTTTAAGGTCTTGAACGCGATCAAGCCCCGGTCATTGACACGGGTTCTGAACAGGTAGAGTCGCTTTAAAAGGGTGCATTTTTTCAGGTATTTCAACCCTGTCCCGTGAATCCAGGTTCCATCCAAAAAAAGCGTTTCCACCTCGGTTAAATCTTTTATGAACTTAAGGCTTTCATCGGAAATTTCCATTGTGGCAAGATCGAGATTTTTTACCTTTTTCATCTCTTTTTTCGTCAGCCGTTCATTAAATTCTTTCCCGATGGATTCTTTAATGATTTTATGTACGATATCCCGGTCGCTTATCATTATGCTCGTTCCTTGTTTAATTAAGGGGAAATATACACTGCATTTTATGTCAATTGGACTTTCCAAGTCAACCTTTAGCGCGATATTTTTTTAATTTTCAGGTAATAACGGATCAGTGATAAGTTTTTGGAATTATAAACAAGAGTGTTTGTGATGAATTCAGATAAAAAATTGTTCGTAAGCAACAGCCGGGTCTAAAAATATCCTTGGAAATTCATAAAGGTTAAATTTTAATGGCCTTGTAAAAAAAGCATGAAACAATTTTTCACGGGGATTTTAAGTTTTAAGCATTTGGTATACTGCTAATTTTTTAATCTTAACCGTCAGAGTTCAGAACATCGATATCCCGAGCCTTAACACTTAAAAAAACCACGGATGTGCCGGTTGCCCGGCACATCCGTAATCAGGCCTTAATGTTTAATCTCGATTTTTTTGGGCTGAACCGTTTCCGGTTTGGGTATGGAAATAGTCAGAACCCCGTCTTTGTAAGATGCATCGATTTTTTCGGCTTCAACATGTTCGGGCAGACGAAAAGATCTTTTAAATGAGCCGAATCTCCTTTCCATGACATGATAATCGCCTTTCTTCTCCTCATGTTCATGCTTCTTTTCACCGCTTAGTGTTAGCAGGCCGTCCGTCATCGTAATACTGATATCCTCCTTGCTCATGCCCGGTACTTCGGCATTAATGACGAATTCCGCCTCGGTTTCCTTTACATCGATTTTCGGCATCCATTCTCCGTTTTCATTCAGTACTCCGGGGAGTTGAAAATCGTCAAAAAAACGTTCGAAAATATCAAGTCGGGGACGGCCGATCCATCCGCTGTTTCTTAAAATCGGTAATAAGCTGTTCATATATCATTCCTCCTTTCAAGAATAAAAACAATTCATAGTTAACCATTTGCCGATAAAATAATGCTCAAAAGGAGTATGTCAAGACGGGAAAGGTCGGATGGATAACCTGTGGGCTGTATGCTGTAAGGCAAAAATGTGGCGTTGGATTCGAAAGTTCGCATCTGTTCCGAAACCGCTCCCGGTCTTGTCCGAAAACGGCTGATTAAAACCGGATCTGAAAGAATTTAATACGATGCCCCCCCTTAAATCCCTCTTCGATGGGGGAATGGAGGGGGGAGGTCAGTACAAAAATTGTTCCCATTGGACCGGTTTTTCAATGGGCTGAACACTTACGGAAATTCAAACTGTTGTGCCGGCTGATGAATGGGCGGTAATTATCAGAATCGGATCAGCAGCCCCGAAATATACATGGATGGTCACAATGCAAGGCACAAAACCAAAAGCCCGCAGTCTAAACAACCTTAAATGTCGTTGGCCTTATCTCAGAGAGGCAATCGTGAATTTTCCGGAATGCAGGCTGCGGACCAGATCCTGTTCCGTCTTGAGATCGTTTTCAAACTCCATGATCCATGTTCCCAGTGCATCCAGCTCGTGGGCATCGCTTCCGGCAGTGGCCAAAAGCCCCAGTTTTTCCGAAACGCTTGACGCAACATCGTTTTCTTTTTCCGTTACCCTGCCGTTTTTCACCTCAACGGCGTCCACATATTTCAGGATTTTCTTTTTACAGGCCTGGTCAATGCTCATATCAAGTTGTCCGAACCCGAATACCTTAAACCCCCGAAAAGGATGAGCCGCAATGGCAAATGCATTTGCTTTTTTAACATGTTGGTGGAGCTCTTCAATGGTGATGATTCCCTGGATGTCCGTGTCCAGCCCGAAAACGAGCACGTCCCCCTGGGCCGTGGTGATTTCATTTCCCCTGAAAATTTTAATGCCGCTGTCCGCAGCCAGTTCCTTTATATCCGCCATATCCCACAGTGCCTGATGCTCGGTGAGGCAGAATCCGTCCAGCCCGATTTTTTTAGCTTCCGGGATCAGGTCTTTGGGGTCGATTTTGCTACATTGAGACTTTGGATAAGTGTGAACGTGGAGATCGATTTTCACATGTCCTCCTTTAAATGCATATTATGAACCGCAATTATCGTTGATCCGGTTGTTCAGGAATTCTTTTTGATCCAGGGCGGGATTTTCCCTTGCCGCCAGGTAAAGCTCTTTTGACATGACCGCCTGGTTCAGGCATCGACCGCACTCGATGACGATCTCTGCAAAATGCTCGCAGCCCTTTCGACCGATTTCTTTCATCACCTGTTTGTCCCACCCGTTTTGCTTAAGGGACATGCCCACGGCGGTCTGAAGAACCGGTACGGCCCGGGGGCAGACAAAATTGGTGTATCTTTTCATATTTCCTTCTATTTTCAATATTTTTCCATCGACTACACGGACATCCATTGAAATTTCCATTCCATAAATGTGATCTTCCTGGATGCCGTTGAACCGGATGATGTCATCGTCGATAAATTCGGCACCGATTATCTGGTTTCTTTGAAATCCAATCATTATCGTCTCCCTATATGTTCAGTTCTTTCATGATGGGGCTGTCGTCCTGGAAAGAGATGCAGCTTCTGATGAGCCTGGGATTTGATTTGACATTCTCACGCAACACCGCGAGTTTCTCATCTGGATCGGTAATGCTCTCACCGAATTCAATACCGGGACGGGTAAAATGAAGAATAACGGCATTGCAGCTTTCCAGTACCGCATCAACCAACAGTGAACACCCGTCCGGTCCGCCCAAAATTCCGGTGACGATTTTCCGAAGTCCTCCGCCGATGCCGATCCCTTCCACCTTTTTGATGTTTTCCGATGCATTTTTGCAGGATGGCGGAACGTATCTTTCAAATCGGGCATCTGCGGAGATGATCACCAGTTCAGGGGGTTGAACGACCAGACCGATTTCCGCTCTGGTCAGGTCGTCGGTAAGTCGCCATGAAACCGCCAGGTTCCCATCCGGCCCCTGTTCCACTTCAACCACTTTGTTTCGTAAAAATTTCAATGTCATGATTCGGCTGTCTCCTTTTCTCTCATGATTTGTCAGAAACACGTTTTTTCTGGATATCCGTTAGGGTTTGCCACAGATCTTCGACCTGACGCTGGGTTTCTTCCAGTGTCCCGGAGTTATCGATGATCAGGTCACAATACCCTTTTTTCTCCTCCACGGGCATTTGACTGCGAATAATGCGCATGGCCAAGTCTTCATTGATGTTGTCTCTTTCCATCAACCGTTTCAATTGAACTTCCTCGGGTGCATACACCATTAACAGATGGTCGAATACGGCCTGCATGTGGGCTTCAATGAGCAAGGGGATGACTACCTGAATGATGATATTCTTCTTGTCCTTGCTGAATTCTTCGACCCGCATTATAAATTCTTCACCGATTCTGGGATGGGTAAAGCTCTCCAGCTTTTTCCGCTTTTCCATGTCTTTGAATACGATTTCCCTGAGTTTTTCCCGGTTAAGGGTTTTGTCCTCATTTAAAACCTGTTCTCCGAAAAAGGAAACAATGTCCTTGTACGCCGGCTTTCCGGGCTCGACCACGATTCGGCTCAGCACGTCAAAATCGATGATGGGTGCTCCCAGTTCTTCCAGCATTTTCGCCACGGTGGATTTGCCCGTGCCGATGCTGCCGGTAACGCCGAGCAGCAGGCGGTTGGGGTTTCCCCGCATGCCGGTAATCATACCTTCGGACTGATAAGCCTGGGGAAATTCGCCGGAAATATCCGATTCCGCCCCTGCGTAACTGATGGGGTATCGAATCCCCCTGCGGTACAGGGCCTCCATGCCGCTTAAGACCTTGTCGATCATATCGGCGGGAAGGGCCATCACCAGCTCGTCGTCCTGGGCATGTCCGTACCGTCTTTCCCCATAACAGGGGATGGTCAGAGCGGGTTTTCCGGTCAGATAACAACGGGCAATGGCATCGGAGCAGGAGGATTCGCCGACACAAAAAAATTCCATGACATGGTAATCTTCAAATTGAATGGAATTGATCAGCAGCATCATCTGGGCCGGGTTGGCGTATATCAGGATGATATCCGGGTCAAACGGGTTATATACCAGCGGGGCCATGGCGACTGCCTCGTATTTTCCCGTGGGCAGCCGGGGAATGCCGTTTTCGTATTTTTTTCCGTCGGCACGGTTTTTTGTCCAGACAATACTCCTGAAAGTTCCGTCCTTCATAAATTCGGGGATATCCGTCAGCCCGATAATGGAGGGACATATCACCGAGATAAAGTCATTGACGTCGGCCCCCACGGTCCAATCGAAATTTCGAACCAGGTTGATCAACTGGCACAAGGTGGATTTGTGCTTCATGCGGCGCATAAACGCGATTTCATTAATTTCCGTTTTGCCCTCGAACAGTTTGAATGCAACCGGAAAGGATTTCAGCCGCATCAGCCGTTCCAGCCGCTTAATCGGTTTTTCCCAGTCTCGACTTGTATTCACTGTGAACTCCTTTGCAAGAAGAGGTTAAGGTGGATCATCTATATGTCCTCCCGTACCTTGCCGGCGATTTCTGTAAACCGGGACTGCGGGGCGTCTTCAATCCCCTGCTTTTCAAAAAAACAGGTCAGATGCCGTAAAGATGATTTCAGGTGTTTGTAGGAAAACACCTCCAGGGATACGACACCGGTATATCTTTTCAAAATATCAATAACCGTTTTCATCCGATCCATTGGCATTTTATCCAGTCCCAGATGATCCTGTTGATTCCTGACACCGTGAAGATGAATGATTCCGGTTTTCTCGGCATATTTCTCAAATTCGGCGTGCGGGTCGAATCCGAAAAGAAACAGATGTCCGATATCCAGGCAGATACCCAGACCGCAGTCGTAGACAATATCCTCGATCTGGTAAAAAGGGTATGAAAGGGTTTCCACGGAGAACCGGTTTGCCGTTACGCCTGTTTCCAAAATCCCCCTGATACTGTCCCGCAGCCGTTTTCGCCGGTTTTCCGAAATGCTGTTGCCCGGTCCGGTTCCACCGCGGTGGAAATGGAGGGTGTAGGTTGACGGTTCAAGGATTTCGGCGGTGCTGACAATCATCTTCACCGTATCCACGGCCCGGCACCGGGCCGTGGTTTCCGGATGTCCTAAATCTAAATCATAGGGCAGATGAATATTATAGGTGATATTGTACTCTTCCTTCAATCGGGCCAGTTTGGCGATTTCTTTTTTTTTCGGCAGGCTTTCAGGGTCGCCTTCTAAAAACAGCAGTTCGATTTCATCCAGATAAGGTGCCAACAGCCTGACGTTTGTTTCATAATTATCCGGGTAAATAAAGGAAGTGGTCCCCAGCCTGAACGGGAATGTTCCTTTATGTGATTTTTCCAATGTCGGATACATAGTGTCTTTAAACAAAGGATACGGCGGCTGTTAAAAAAAGAAATGCTTCCGTGGTTTCAACCATCGCCCCAAGCATGTCACCGGTGATGCATCCCATTTTTTTTTGATAAAATCGAATAATGAAAAACGTAATGAATATGAATGCGGCGTTCAGCCGGATGGCGTTTATTCCCGTCATGGCCGAAATCGCCACGGGAATGAGCAATGCCCAGAAATCCTTCAACCCCATGGGATGAGTAAACAGGTCGTGGCCCGTACCGCCATCGGATCTGCCGTATGCCAGAAACCGTATGCCGAACAATATGCCGCCCCTGGCATATGCCGGTACAATAATAAGGACAAGCAGACGGTTTTCATTCAGACTTAAAAGACCGGCGCATTTTACGAGGAGAACGCTCAAGACCGATACAAGTCCCATGGCGCCGATCCGGCTGTCTTTCATGATGGCCAGGGCTTTATCCCTGGACCTGTGTGCAAAAAGCCCGTCCCCTGTATCTGCCACACCGTCGATATGCAGCGCACCGGTCATGATCATCAGGAAGACAACATCCAATACTGCGACCACGGGTCGGGACCATAGCTGGTGTGCCGTCCGGTCAAAGATGGAGAGCATGATTCCCAAAAAAAGGCCTGCAATGGGGAAAAACGGTGCCATACGGCGTGCTTCAAATTCCTTCCCTGTTTTCAAGGGAAGAATCGTCAGAAACTGCAATGCAAAGATCAGCCCTTTGAGCATGGCAAGCCTTTAATTCTCACCGGTATGCCGGCAACCATCCATATGACCTGGTGGGCGCACCCGGCGATTTTGCCGTTGATGACGCCGGCGATGTCCCTGAAACGACGTGCTAAGGGATTTTCCGGAACGATTCCCGAACCGACTTCGTTTGAAACCAGAAGAACCGGTCCTTCGACTGCGTTCAGTATTTTAACCAGTTCATTCCCATACCGGATGATCTCATCCCTGTCACGGTTTTCCATCAGCAGGTTGTTTATCCACAAGGTGATACAATCCACAAGGATGAGGGTGTCAAAACCGCCGTTTTCAGCAATTGCCGGGATGAGGTCCACCGGTGCTTCGATGGTCTTCCATTCAGCACCCCGCTCTTTCCGGTGGCGCCGGATCCGGTCTTCCATTTCCGTATCAAAAGGAACGCCCGTGGCAATAAATTTCCGGTGTTTTACCGGTATTTGCCGTGCCAGCCTCAGTGCGTGTCGACTTTTTCCGCTTTTACATCCGCCGATGATCAACGTGATTTCGCTCACGGCGTCCCCCACTATTTTTCAATACCCATCCGGGCGGGAACCCCTTTTTCGTAATAATGCTTGATTTCTTTCATTTCCGTGACCAGGTCGGCCTTTTCAATGAGTTTCATATCTGCGTTACGGCCGGTAATGATAATTTCCATGTGCCCGGGCTTGTTGTCGATGAGGGTCAGTAATTTCTCGATGGGAATCAGTCCGAAATAAACCGCCATGTTGCCTTCTTCGATAATGACCACGTCGTGTCGGCCTTCTTCAATAACGGATTTGACCTTTTCAAATCCTTTTTCAGCAGCGGTTTTTTCTTCGGGTGAGGGCTTTCCTTTTATGAATTTACCAAGTCCGTACTGCTCAATGGTGATTAAATCCGAAAATCGTTGAAGTGCTTTGATTTCGCTGTAATCCCCCATCTTCATAAACTGGACGATATAGACTTTCAAACCGGCGCCGGCAGCCCGAAGGGCCAATCCCAAAGCAGCCGTAGTTTTTCCTTTTCCATCTCCCGTGTAAACCTGAACGTAACCTTTCATATACATTTCCGATGTGCAGTTGTTCTGGGTATCCTGATGTGGCTGATAAAGATCAGATAAGCACATATCGGTATTAAATTCAAGACAACATCCGGGGCTTTTTCATTTTGGGACTTTGCGAGGCACCAGGCCCGGGAATGGGGGATTTTAAGGGATTCCTTTCACGTTATGATTTTTATTTGGGTCATAGGGGGTTATATGGTTGAATGCCGATGATAAATTCGTTATGTTAAACGGCAATCAGGAAAATGAAGGGGACCCGGATCATTGACGAAATCAACCCGCGTTCATATCGATATGGGTGAGTTTTGTATCAGGGATTTTTTACCGGGTGATGTTGCGGACATTGCTTTTCATGTGAATTGACCAGGATTTTTGCCTGTGTGTTTGAGTCCAATCCAGCTTCTGCAAAGGTTCTGGAGAAAGCGGGATATCGATTGGCGGGTGTGCTGGAAAAAAGTGTTAATAAAAATGGAAAAATCCTGAATGAGTGGCTGTATGCCAAGGTCTTGGTATAAACGACAATGTCGGTGATAAAATTATGCCGGTATGCGGCAGAGGGTTTTTACGTTGCGTAAAGTATTGAAAAATTCGAATATCTTTGTTATTGAAAGCGAACTGTTATTAACCTTTATTTAAAGAGTGTAATAATGGAAAACTCATTATATGACGCTTATGAGGTTGCCGGTGTAGACGAAACCCAGCTCAATTTGAAACAGAAAGAGTATCTGGAAAAAATCTTTGCCATAGCCGTCAAGATCTGCGTTTTAAACGGGGAACCGATCAGTGTCCTGTCACATGAATTAAAACAGATTGCCAGAGACATCCTTGATGATCCGATTTTCAGTGGATATCTGGAGCAGGGCGAAGGTGAATTCGTGGAATATATCCCCGCAAACATGGAAACGCCGTAACAGTTCGGTCTTATACAAAAACACTTGGTATCTGGAGAGCCTATTCGGCTTTAAAGTCCCATCTTTATAAGGTCCCCAACGATTATCAAAACGATAAAAAGCATCGCAAGCCGGTGCTTTTCATTCTTTTGGAAGAAACGGAAAATATTTTAAATGCCGTTGAAACGAATCCTGATCCTTGCTTTTTTACCGGTCGGCCTGTGTCCCTTTTACGGGACTACCCGGCTTGAGTTAACGAATTTGAAGTATCTGATTGTAAAGGCTTTCGGCATGATCCTGGATGTTTGCCCTGATCAATGCCGCTTCCGGAGCATGGGGATGAGAGCGGTCCGTTACGGCAGTTGCCCAATCCAAAAGATCCCCCGGTTTAAACGTAGACAGGTAGGTCTTGAACGCGTCGACGAGTTCGGGTGGAATGAGCCCGTGAAGGGATTGCACGTGAAGACCGTGAAAGAAACCCCTGACGGTTCCAGCTACGGCCCGTTCATCCGCCCATTCAAAGTCCCCGATGCCGTCGATTCTGTCCAGTCTCATCCGGATGGAAAGATTTAAAAAAAAGACCAAAAGGGCGTCCAGCATGGTCTCGGTATCATTTTCCGCATTTTCAAAAAGCGGTCTGTACCCTCTTACGGATACGAGTCTGGCAGACAGTGCCCGGTCGGAATCGTTGACAATAAAATCCCCGGCTGCATGGTGCCAGTAGGAGATTTGCTCAAAGGTTGAAACATTATAGTAGCCGGTCAGAATTTGTGCGGTTTGCGTATAGAGGTTTTCAATTTTCGATTCATCAAGATAATAAGGGCCTTTTTCATCATCCCAGACAATGATTCGCATCCGGCGGGTTTGAGGATTCGGGGACAGATGAAATTCTTTAAATCCCTCAAACCAATCGCCCAAAAACATTTTGAGACAACGGCGGTCATCAAGACGGACTTCCCCCCGGGCAAAGACCCTGGGCATATAGGCATAGGGAAATGTCCGGGCAAGGCGGTTTAAGGATTCAATTTCATTTTTAATAATCGATAGGCCGGCTGAAGATACGGCCACGTTCAACACAAACAAAAAAGAGCGATTCCCCATATCCACTTTGATTCGTGCGGGATGGTAATATTCGCCGTGTTTCATCAGATATACGCGTATGACCCGAATCGTTTTGTCCGATAGGGCTGTGCGGCATGATTTTTTTACAGCAGAAAAAACAGGGTTATAATTGTCCCTGGATAAAAAGGATCTGATCCCGGTAAAATAGTCGCCGTAACTGGCATGGGGTTGCGGGGAACGGGAAAGATCCGTCAGATACCTGTTGAGGGGCAGGGATTGATTCCAAAGGGAATCCCGGCTGTTTACAGCCTGCTCGTCATTGGAAATATAATAAAAAAAAATGGGGTGTTGGGTCATATCCGACTATAACCGCCCGGTATCCCGTGAGCGCGAACAAAGCAGGTTCATTATGCCGGGGTTATTTTTTTTCGATGCATTTCAATTTCTTCCAGTAATTCAGGCGCGACATCATATCCCAGCTCAATGGCTCTGTCGCAATGTTGAACCGCCTCTTCGAATTTCCGGTTTTCAAGGTAGGCAACGGCGAGATTGTTGTGGGCAACGGCAAAATTGTTATCGAGTTCCAGGGCCTTGAGATTGGTTTTGATGGCATCTTCAATCCGGCCTTTCATCAAGTAGGCATTGGCCAGTGTGGTATAGGCCTGGATAAACCTGAAATTAAAAGCCGTGGCCCTTTTCAGGTATTTGATGGCTTCGTCGATTTCTCCTTTTTGGAGATAAACAAATCCGATGTTTCCATACCCCTCGGAGAAACCAGGACGGGCCTTTACCGCCTTTTTATTATATTCGAGGCATCCGTCAAGATCGCCCTGCCGGAGGCAGATGGCGCCCAGTTGAACATACGCTTCGGCCAGCCCGGGGCTGCAGTCGATGGCTGCAAAAAGATGCTTTTCAGCTTCGTCGTATTTTTTAAGCCCCATGAGCGCTACGGCCAGGTTGTAATGGGAGGTGCCGCATTCAGGATTTGACGCAATGGCGTTTCGCTGGTGGGCGATATATTCCTGTACATTTTTTGCCTTTTCCATAATATCATCCTATATTTTTTGTCTTTTAAGGTTGTTGTGAATAGTATGACCATGTGCCCTTGTCAATGAAAAAATGGGATTTCAAGGACAGGATGCCCTGGCAACCATAAACAAAGTTGCCGAGTCCCGGTGAATGGCGGACGCCTCATTTTTTCTTGACTATCCGTTTCATTCTCTTTAATTTTGAGCCTGTTAATGGATATCGGCGATGGGTAGGGCCGATTGGAAAAACCTTTGAAACCACGTCCGTTTTTCTTAAAACGCATTTCAAACAACCCACCGGTATGTGCGTTGCATATGGGGACGTTTTACAAAGGCCTTATTAAGGAACATGCGAGAGTGAGGGGGGTTTATGGAAACTGGATGCTACACCGCTTTGATAACCCCGTTTGCCGATGATGCCGTTGATTGCGATGGACTGGAAAAGCTGGTGGAATTTCAGACGGTGAACGGAATAACCGGAATTTTGGCTGTGGGAACCACCGGGGAAAGCCCCACGCTGGACTGGAAGGAACACAACCTTGTGATTGAAGCCGTTGTGAAAAATACAAAAGGGAAATGTATCAACATCGCCGGTACCGGCAGCAACAACACCCGTGAATCCCTTGCAGGTACCGAACATGCCGCCCATGTCGGTGCGGACGCCGTTCTTCTGGTGGATCCGTATTATAACGGACCGAGTTCAATTGAAATTCGAAAAGAATATATTGAACCCATTGCAGCTGCTTTTCCGGACCTGGAAATAATACCCTATGTCATACCCGGCCGGACAGGGGCCCAGCTGCTGCCAGAGGACCTTGCCGTCATATTCTCCGAATACAAAAATGTGAAGACCGTAAAGGAAGCCACGTGCGATTTTGAAAATATGCGGCGCACCCGGACATGTTGCGGTCCGGAATATACCATATTGTCCGGAGATGATCCCATCACCTTTGATATGATGACGGATCCCGGCATAAAGGCTGCCGGTGTTATCTCGGTGATTTCCAATATTGCCCCAAAGGCGGTCACCGACATGGTGTTCCTTCTTGCCGATGGGAAGAATAAGGAAGCCGAATCCCTTAAAAATGCCTTAGATCCTCTTTTCAACCTGGTGACGGTAAAAACGACGGAAACCACGCCTTATGGAGAAACGCTGTGCAAAGCCAGAAATCCGTTGCCCATAAAATCCCTGATGGCGGTTCTGGGAATGCCGTCGGGTCCCTGTCGCAGACCCCTGGGGAAGATGACTAAAAACGGCATGAAAACGGTTATCGATACGGTAAAGGGCGTGCAGGAAAAGAATCCCGAGATCCTTCAGCCGGTGGCGGATTTTTTCCGGGTGGATATTGAGGAACGTCTGAATAATCCGGTGTATTGGGAAGAATTGTATTATTAGAAGAGGTTTCAATAAAAAGAGGCTTTGAACTTTTGTAAGGGGCGTTTAAGCAGGGGAATGTCCGTTAAGCGCCTCTTATTTTCATGGCTGTTTCAGGATCATCAGTGAACAGGCCGTCAACGCCCATTTGAATGAGCCGCCGGATATCATCCGGCTCATTCACCGTATAGGGAATTACCTTAAAGCCCTGTTTATGCATGAATGCGATCCTGGACTCCTCTATCTCCAGGTAATAAGGATTCCACGAAAAAGCATCGAGGGAGCGGCATACGTCAACAAGGTTCAGTTCTTCCCCGAACTCGGTGAGAACGCCGATGGCCGGTGAAGGATCAATCCCATGAAGATTTTCGAGGATTTGCCTGTGAAAGCTTGAAACGAGAACATGGGGCAGAAGGTTTTTCCGGTTCACGGCGTCAACGACCATATATTCGATTCCCTCATATTCCCGGAGGGGCTGATCCGTGTCCACCTTGATTTCAATATTCATCAAGACTTTTTTATCGACCAGGTCCAGTACTTCTTCCAGGGTCGGGATGGTTTCAGTGCTGAACCGGGGATGAAACCAGCTTCCCGCGTCCAGTTTTTTCAATTCGGAAAGGGAGCGGTCGGCCACCGGACCGCTGCCGCCGGTAGTGCGGTCAAGGGTGCGGTCATGGATGACCACCGGGTATCCGTCTGAAGAGAGTTGAACATCGAACTCGATCATATCCGCCCCTGCGTCAATAGCCGCTTGAAACGCCGCAAGGGTATTTTCCGGATAACGGGCCCGGAATCCCCGATGACCGATGATCAGGGGTCTTTTGAAATTATATCGGGCAAGCTCCATGATTTTTAATCTCGTGATATACTACTTCTGTAGAATTTTTTATGCAGAGAAGTCAACAGAAAAAGATGCTGCACGGAAATGACGACATTAAAAATTAAAGCATTTCCTCTTTAGCGGATGACGGTCATGGACGGTTTTTTAAATTTTTATGGAAGCGGTTTCAAAACCGCTTTTGCCAATCGTACGGCATATCCGTTGCCGAAGATCCAATTGACATGATAATGCTTGATTTAACGTGAAAAAGTGCTATATCTGAAAAGTGGACGTTCCCAATCCCCCGGCCGTTGGCCGATCCTGAATTTATTGTAAAAAACCGGATGATGATTATGCTGACACCGTCTTGCAGAGAATTTAAAGCCGGAAGATATTTTGTCGGACGCATTCCCCATGGCCAGGATCTGATCGGGTCCATCGAGCTGATTTGCGAGGAACACGGGATCCAAATGGCGACATTTTCGCTGATCGGAGCGGTTATGTCAGCCACTGTCGGCGCATATGATCAAAAGCAGCAGGTTTACGTTACGTTCAAGGAAGAAAAGCCCCTTGAAATCGTAACCTGTGTGGGTAATATTTCGCTGAAAGAAGGTAAACCCTTTGTCCATGCCCACATATTGCTGGCCGATGAACATGGAAAAATCCTTGGCGGCCATCTTTTTTCGGAAACGTTGATCTATGCAGGGGAAATTTGTCTTCAGGAAATAACCGGAAAAGCGTTAAAAAGAAGGTATGATGAAACCACCGGCCTGATGCTGTGGGAGGCAGAAGACAAATGCTGATATCGTTATCATATTTTATTTTCGACCCTATTTAGGAGCAAGTCATGCAAATCTCAATCAGAAAAGCAGAAAAATTGAAACAAAAACCCGAGGATGCCGAGCTGACCTTTGGCACTGCTTTCACGGACCATATGTTCAACATGGATTATGATCCGGAAAAGAAATGGCATAATGCCCGAATTGAACCTTATGGTTCCATTCAAATGGACCCCTCCACCATGGTGTTGCATTACGGGCAGGCCATATTCGAGGGGTTGAAGGCCTATCGGACCCGATCCGGCGCCATCCAGTTGTTTCGTCCCAAAGATAATTTTCGCCGGATGAACCGCTCTGCAAGAGCGCTTTGCATTCCCCAGATAGATGAAGGCTTTGTTCTGGATGCGTTGAAACAATTGTTGAAAATTGAAAAGGACTGGGTCCCCCATGCACCGGAAACCTCTTTGTATATCCGGCCGACGATTATCGCAATGGATCCTTTTTTAGGGGTGCGTGCGTCCTACACCTATCGATTTTTCATTATTTTATCGCCGGTGGGGGCGTATTATCCCGAGGGATTCAACCCCGTGAAAATATGGGTGACCAAAGATCATGTGCGTGCGGTAAGGGGCGGGGTGGGAGATTCCAAGGCGGCGGGCAATTATGCGGCCAGCCTTTATGCCGGAGAAGTGGCCCACGAGAACGGTTATACCCAGGTGCTCTGGCTGGACGGCGTGGAGTTGAAATATGTGGAAGAAGTGGGCTCCATGAACATCTTTTTTGTCATTGATGATGAAATCATAACACCGGCCTTAAACGGCAGCATTCTCCCGGGACTGACCCGTGATTCTGTCATCGCGCTGGCCAGGCATTGGGGCATGCAGGTAACCGAGAGAAAAATCAGCATTGACGAAGTATTTGATGCCCATGAATCCGGTCATCTGAAGGAGATTTTCGGATCCGGCACTGCGGCGGTCATTTCTCCCGTGGGAGAATTAAAGTACGGCGACAAGGTGATCCATGTGGGCAACGGCATGGTCGGCCCAATGGCCCAGAAGTTTTTCAAGACGATTACCGATATCCAGTACGGTTTCACAGAAGATCCAATGGGATGGATCGAACCCGTATAATCCAAATCGAGGACTACCAGATTCCGCCTTTTCGGCGGCACGGGGATTGGTTAGGTTCAATTGAGAGCGGTTTTCATATCACCGGGCCTGTAAACGGATATCATGCAACCTGAATTAGCGTATCTGCCGGCATTTGTTGAGAAGATGAGACGGAAAAATATCCCGTCCGCTGTTATTGACACATTTACATACTATTATGGAATTGCGGTCAGGGGTGAGACCGGTTTGCTTTATGACAAAGACCTGTCCGCCATCAATGCCGATCAGGTCATGGACGCCGCACGACTGAATTCCTACAAAGACGCGGGAAATCGTGCACTTAAACACGCCGCCGTGATTATTTTAAACGGGGGGTTGGGCACCAGCATGGGACTTGCCGGTCCCAAGTCCCTGCTTGAAGCCAAAGAAGGAAAATCCTTTCTCGAAATCATTCTTCAACGGGCCCAACATGACAATGTCGTCCTGGTGTTGATGAACAGTTACAACACCCATGATGCGACCATGGCTGCTGTATCGCACCTTAACCCGCCCGCTTATCCCCTGACATTTGTTCAAAACCGGTTTCCCAAAATACGTCAGGATGATTTTTCACCCGCAATATGGCCGGCAAATCCGGAATTGGAATGGAATCCCCCGGGCCACGGAGATATCTATACGGCGCTTGATTCTTCCGGTATGCTGGATACCCTCCTGGACCGGGGAGTCACCTTTGCCTTTGTGGCCAATTCCGATAACCTCGCCGCCTGTATGGATACGGCCCTGCTGGGTTTTTTTTCAACGGAAAATATCCCTTTCATGATGGAGGTGTCCGACAGAACCCCGGCTGATATGAAGGGAGGGCACCTGGCAAGATATAAAGACGGCCGTTTCATATTGAGGGAAACAGCCCAGTGCCCGGAGAAAGAACTGGAGGCGTTTAGAAATATAAACCGCTACTGCTTTTTTAATACCAACAATCTGTGGATTAATTTGCAGGTGCTCAAAGACCATATCAATCACCATCGCACCATTCGGCTGCCCATGATTCTCAATCCCAAAACATTGGATCCCAGGGATGAGACCAGTCCGAAAGTTTACCAGATCGAGACGGCCATGGGGGCTGCCATTTCCCTTTTTGAAAACGCCGCTATTGTCAAGGTTCCCCGCTCACGGTTTTTTCCGGTTAAAAAATGTAATGAATTGCTGGTCATTCGGTCTGATTGTTATGTGCTTTCCGATGAAAAACGGCTGAATATCAATCCAAGGCGTTGTTCGGATAATTTACGCGTTGACCTTGATCCGGACTACTATGGCAAAATCGACCGGTTCGAAGCCCGGTTTCCAAAAGGCCCCCCCTCACTTTTGGCATGCACGTCCCTGTCGGTTAAAGGTGATGTGCGGTTTGAAGAAAACGTGGTGATCGTCGGGGATGTAACCATAGAAAACAGGGGTTCGGCCCAGGCGGTGATAAAGGCGGGAACCCGGGTTGATTCGGACCTGGTATTCTGATGCCGGGTGTTATTGGTTCCGGATGAGGCGGTAATATTTGATCACGTTTTTAACGTAATTCCGGGTTTCCGGAAACGGCGGAATGCGATTGTGCTTTTCAACCCGGTCCGGTCCTGCATTATAGGCGGCAAGGGCCATGGAAACCTGCCCGTCAAATCGATTTAATAGATACTTCAAGTATTTTGTTCCCCCCATGATATTTTCAAAGGGATCAAAAGGATCCCTGATCTGCAGGGGTTCTAAATTTTCAGGCATGATCTGCATCAGACCGAGGGCGCCCGCCCGTGAAACCGCCCGGGGATTGAAATCGGACTCCACTTTAATCATGGCTTTTACCAGGTGAAAAGAGACGCCGTGGGTTTTGGATGCCTTATGGATCAGATGATCATACCGGTCCGGCAAAACACCGGTGAACAGATCGGGTTTTTCCCGGATAAAGGGCTTAAAACGGGATGATACGGGAACATTGGTAAAATGCCTGATCCCGTTTTCGTCCGTGTAAACATAAATGCCGGCCTTAACGGATTCAACCCGTACAATTACTGAAAAAAGCAACCCGGCCAGGCACATGAAGGCGGTATTTATGAATCGTCTGCTGGTCACCGCGTAATTCCTTCAAATGTTTAAAAGAAATATTATATTAAATGAATAAAAACGGCAAGAAAAAAACCGTCGACGGACCAGGGCTTTAATTTTCCGGCTTACGGGTGCCGGGAACCTGTCGTCTGAGTTTAACCGGTGATGCCATTTGCTTTCTTATCTTGAGATTCAGCATTTCCACAAATACGGAAAATGCCATGGCAAAATAGATATATCCCTTGGGAATATGAAGGTCCAGCCCTTCACCGATGAGGGCCACGCCTACCAGCAAAAGAAAACTCAAGGCCAGCATTTTAATGGTCGGATGTGTTTCGATAAAAGAGCTGACACGGTCGGCAAGGTAAATCATAAACAGGACCGCAATAACAATGGCCGTCACCATGATGGGAAGGTGATGGGTCAGACCGATGGCGGTAATGACGGAGTCTAGAGAAAAGACTATATCCAGAATCATGATTTGAACCACAACGCTGATAAACGACGCTGAGACCATGTTCCCGGCCGGATCGTGTCCTTCTTCGCCTTCAAGGGCCACGTGAATCTCAACCGTGCTTTTCCCCAGTAAAAACAATCCACCGGCAATGAGAATGATATCCCGTCCCGAAATCCCTTCCGTAAAAACATGAAACAGCGGTGACGTGAGCTTCATGATAAGGGTCAGGCAGAACAAGAGGAGTATCCGGGTGATCATGGCCATGGCCAGGCCGGCCCGCCGCCCTTTTGATTGCTGCTCCGGGGGAAGTCTCTGGGCCAGCACGGCGATGAAAATAATGTTATCGATTCCCAGTACGATTTCAAGTGCGGTCAGCGTGATCAGTGCCAGCCAGATTTGCGGATCAAGCAGCCATTCCATGGGATACCCCTCTATCGAAATATTTACAAAACGTCTTCTTGTTTACTCGGTCTTATACCGGCTTTTTTTTTTGGGCGTGTTCCATTTTGATTTTCCCATTTCCTCGATGTAGTGGGTTGCCTGAAGAATGGTATTGAGTCCGAAAACCGGCATCTCACAATCGATTTTGCTGTAAGGTGTCAACAGTTTTTCCGTGGGTTTTAAAACGTTTTTTCTCAGGCAGGCCAAGTATGCCGCGGACTGGGCTTCAATTTTACCCTGGATCCGGTCCACGTCCCGTCTGTCCTGCCACCAGGCTTTGTCGTCAATACCGAGGTGGCCGCAAAAGATGTGTCCCAGTCCCAGTACCAGCGATGCATACCTGTTCTCAATGGAATCGTCGGGATTTATCGCGATAAAGTATTTTGCCCACTGTGCGAAGTTTTTTTTCTTAAAGCGTTCCCGGGTGTCGAATGTCAGTGAATAAGAACTGCCGGCTTCAAGCTCGGCAGGACTGAAATGGACAACCTGGATGCCATGAACCTGACAGTTTTGAAGGGTTTTCTCAAAGTTGTCCCTTGACAGGTTTTCCTTCGCCCGCAGGACCTTTAACTGGTTCTGATCAATGGGCCCCCCTTCGGTGTCATGAAGGTCATAGACAAAGCGTACCGGGGACATGGGGGCGAGAATGATCAGCGGATTCGCGCGGTATCTGGGTTTTCTGCGAAATTGTCGCCACCAGTTGCCGGGAGTGGCCACATATGTGATATTCGGATTTTGCAGATAGAGCAGCAGGCCATTGAAGGCCGAATATTTGGGAAATCCTGCGATGAAATGAAGGAGATCAAAATATTCGACGCTGTTTCGAAATCGCCGGTTAGTCAAAAACAGTTCATCCGTTGCATTCAGATCCGCACCAAGAATCGGATCCATATCCTCGGGCAATTCTTTGGATGGAAACAGACTTAACTGGTCGGGCATTAAGGCCTCCTGAAATTAGAATTCCATTTCATTGGTAAAAAATTGATCCGACGATGTCCGCCGGCTATTGGAAATTCTTTCGAAGCTGCATTTTGCTGATCTTCCCCACGCTGGTTTTTGGAATGGTATCCGTAATGACGATTCTGTTGGGAACGCCGTATTTGGGTATGGTCCCGTTATCCACAAATTTCATGAAAAAGGCCTTTAAATCGTCTTCGGAAACTTTCTCCTTGAAACCCTCCCTCAAAACGACAAATGCCAAGGGTCTTTCTCCCCATTTTTCGTCGGGTATGCCGATGACCGCCGCTTCGCTTACGGCCTCATGCCGGCTGACGATATCCTCCAGTTCAAGGGATGAAATCCATTCGCCACCGGTCTTGATTACATCCTTCAACCGGTCTGTTATCTGCAGGTATCCCTCGGTATCCACGTAGCCGATGTCTCCGGTATGAAGCCACCCGTCTTTCCATAATTCCTCGCTTTTTTCAGGTTCTTTCGTATATCCCTGGGTGAGCCAGGGCGCCCGGACAACAACTTCTCCGGTACTCTTTCCATCGTGTGGCAGGGCATTGCCCATGGGATCGATAATTTTCAGGTGAACCATGGGCACCGGAAGCCCGGTTTTACATCTAAGTTCGATTTGCCTGTCCATATCCCAGTCAAGCATATGTGGCTTGGCATTGGCGGCGGTTAAAAGAGGACAGGTTTCAGACATTCCATAGGCAGAGGTCATGGTGATGCCGATTTCGGCGGCGGCCTGGCACAACCCCCTGGGGAGTGCAGATCCCCCGATGATGACCTTCCATTTCGACAGATCCTGCTGTTTTATTCCCGGATGATTGATGATCATATGGATAATGGTGGGAACACAGTGGGAGAATGTGACGCCGTGTTCGGTAATGAGCTTGAGCAGCATCTCCGGTTCATATCTTCCGGGATACACTTGCTTGATCCCCAGCAACGTGGTGACAAAGGGGATTCCCCAGCCGTGCACGTGAAACATGGGGGTCAACGGCATGTAAACGTCATGGGCATCCAGATACACATGGGACCTGAATGCGCACAGGGCGGAGATCAGGCCGTAGGTGTGCAGCACAAGCTGACGGTGGCTGAAATAGACGCCCTTGGGAAGTCCGGTGGTTCCCGTGGTATAAAAGGTCGTGGCCATGCTGTTTTCGTCAAAATCAGGAAAATCATACATGTCGCTGTTTTCCGAAATGAGCTTTTCATATTCGTCGTAAATGGGCAGATCGGTTTCCGGTACGGCATCCGAATCAGAGAGCAGGATGAATTTTTTCACCGTGGTCAGCTGATCTTTTACGGCGGAGAGCATGGGTAAAAAGTCTTCGAACACCAGTACCACATCGTCTTCGGCGTGGTTCATGGTATACACCAGTTGTTCCGGTGACAAACGGATGTTGACGGTATGAAGAACAGCCCCCATCATGGGAACGGCAAAAAAACACTCGAGGTACCGGTGGCTGTCCCAGTCCAGAATAGCCACGGTATCGCCTTGTTTCACACCGGCTTTTTTCAGGGCACAGGCCAGGTGATGGACCCGGCGGTAGAAGGATTCATAGGTATGCCGGAATTGATTTCTGTAAATAATTTCCTGTCGTGGGGAATAGGTGACGGGCGTATTTAAAATATTTTTGATCAACAGCGGATAGGAATATGCTGAAGGTGTCTGGGGAATTAATTTTGTTGTCATACAGCCTCCTTGTAAAATAGCTTGAAAGGATGTTGCAAATAATAATATGGATACCCATCGTTTTTAACAAAACCTGTAAGACCTGTAAAAAATGGAACATAACGATTCCAAAAAATTATAAGATGTATGCCATAACTTGAAATTCATGACAACGGTTTTTAGATAAATTGACAAATAACCGTCAATCATTTAAATTTCCGTAAGTTGTTTGCAACACACATCAATCGTGCAGGATTCAGATTTTAATTTTCCATACCGATTCCTGCAAATCTTTTGCGGGGAGCGGCCTTATAAAAGAGGGGGCGTTTATGATCACAAAAAAATACCAGATAAAAACCGCCTGCCCTCAATGCGGGTGCAGCGCGGTTTCGCACTTGGCCGCTGAGGAAATGAAAGAGCGGTTCGGTGATGTTCCCAATGTTGAAATGGAATGTTCAGAGTGCATGAAAACCTATCATACAAAGATGAAAGACGCCTGCCCTGAATGGGACAGGGAATGCAGGATGAAACCGTCAAGTTAAACACGAAGTCCATCTCCCACACATTACAGAAAGGATGGTGTATGCCCATGAGTTATGTCTTTAATGTTGACGAAGTTTTCGAAATGGCGGAGCAGATCGAACGAAACGGTGCGACATTTTACCGAAATGCCGCACAACAGATTTCAGATCCGGAAGAACAGGAGCTTTTGAACGATCTTGCCCGGATGGAAGATGAACACGAAAAAACCTTTGCCTCTCTCCGGAAAAACCTTTCCGCAAAAGAAAAGGAGAGCACCATATTCGATCCCATGGACGAAGCAGTGGGTTACTTACGGGCATTGGCGGATACCCGCGTGTTTTTCGAAAAAGAGCTGGATACGTCTTCCATGGAAGGGGTGTTGAAAGATGCGATTTCAGCTGAAAAGGATTCCATCGTGTTTTACCTGGGGATGAAAGATGCGGTGCCCCCGGATTTGGGGAAGGACAAGATAGATGCCATTATCAAGGAAGAAATGAGTCATATCCGGTTGTTGAGCAAAAAACTGCTGGCCTGTAAAAAATAGAAGAACGGCCATTTTGGGTGAAGAGATGAGCCGACAAGTGCCGATGCCTTTGCAATAATTTGTTTTTGCATCGGCCTTGCTCTTTTCACTCAAGCGGTTTGCCGTATTCCGCAAGAGCCTTTAAGCCTTCGTAATTGGCAAGGTGGATGTTCCGTCCCTCCACCCGGATCAATTCCTGTTCGGTCATTTTTGAAAACATTCGTGACAGTGTTTCGGGAATGGTGCCCAGCAGGCCGGCCAGAGATCCCTTGGATATGTCCAGGGTGACGGATGCGTCATTTTCCTGTTCTTCCGCCAGATAAATCAGGTAAGCGGCCAGGCGTCCAGGGACTTCCTTGAGGGTAAGATTTTCGATCTGAACGGTGAACTGCCGAAGTCGCATGGATAAGACGGCCAGCATGTTCAGGGCAAGGGAAGGATTGCCGGCAATGAGGTCGGAAAATGCCTGCCTGGGAAAAAACAGCAGCCTGCTTTTGGATAACGCCATGGCGTTTGCCGGAAAGGATCGGCCGGCAAAAACAGCAACCTCTCCGAAAGGTTCCCCCGGTCCCAGTACATGAAGAATCTGTTCCTTTCCTTCCGAAGAGGATTTGAACACCTTGGCCTGTCCCTCCACGACAATGTAAAAACCTTTTCCCTCATCTCCTTCAAAAAAGATCATTTCACCCTTTTCGAACGTTTTTTCAATGGCGATATGTCTGACGGCTTCCAGGTCGGATGGATTCAGGCCGTTAAATATCGGGGTTTTACTGATGATACGGGTTGACTTGTCCACAAGTTTCATTTACACACCTTTTGCTGTAATTTATATATCGATTAAGTCTGAAACGCCGCTCCTTGGTCCGAATCCGGTGCAAAAATATTATACCATAATTTCTTTTATTGACAATATTTGGGTGCTGTTGTGCATCTTAAGGACAGGCATTTGTTTCTTTATGGAGGGATTCGGCTGGGCACTGGTGGATCATGTGCCTGCCCGGGCAAAAGAGACGGTCATAAAACGGTTATCAAGCAGGTGGTATCGGAATTTTCCGATGAGATCAGAAACAGGAAGTCGGCTTATTTTGGACCCTGTTCAGGCATAACACTGCCGGCCCTTCCAAATCAGTGGAACGGAAATTCAGATTCCCCATTCGGACTGCGCCCGTAATATCGACCGGTCATAGGGTTGAAAAGACCGATTTGTGTCCATATGGACACCGGTTTTGTCAATCACCGCGCAGCAGGCGTTTGATATCATCAATCTCGCAATTGGAGGCGTCGACGCGCCATTCTCCCGCAGCATCCTGGTGTCCCTTAAGACGCCCGGTTTTCAGCCAATTGGCTATGCCCTTTTCCGTCAAATAGGTCATTTGTGCAAATTCGGCGATTGAATAGGAGACAACCGGGGCCGGATTCGTTGTTTGAGATTTTGCAACCCCGGGGCTGCCGGTCAGATCTTTTACCGCATGCGCATTTAATTCACTTTCCGGTATGATCCATCTGCCGGATTTTTTTTCCCCTTTTATTGCTTTTTCCCGCAGAAGCCTTGCTACGGTTGAAACGGGGATACCGGTGATTTCAGAAAATTCTTTCGTATATAAATATCGACTCTGGTTGGTCATGATAAAGTTCCTTGTTTGGTATCCATCCGGAAACGACTGTCATTCCGGATGGATATTATTGAATGTTAATAAAGTTTTACCCTGTAAGCCACTTCCGGGTTTTTTCGGACTCCTTCATCAGTTTTTCCCTGGCCCCGAGATAGGTTTTATACCCGCCGGACAGGTTTTTCACCCGAAAGCCGTTCTGGACCAGTACCCTATACCCGATGTATCCGCGAAGACCGATGGCGCAGTAAACGATATAGTTCTTTGACTTGTCCAAGTCGGGGATTGTCGCCCGGAGTTTGTCCAGCGGGATGTGAAGGGCGTCTTCAATTTTTCCGGATTCGTCCAGTTCTTCCCTGTTTCTTAAATCAATCAGGATATCGCATGACGGGTCGAAACCGGCGAGGTCGTTCCAATAGGTATTTTCAACGTCCCCTTTAAGGATGTTTGATGCTACGAATCCGGCGATATTGACCGGATCCTTTGCCGAACCGTAAGGCGGTGCATAGGCCAGTTCGAGTTCTTCCAAATCATAAACGGTTAATCCCCCACGGATGGCTGTTGCCAAAACGTCGATCCGCTTGTCAACGCCGTCCGCACCGACGATCTGGCTGCCCAGGATTTTGCCGCTGGATGGAGAAAAAATCAGTTTGATCGCCATCATGGCAGCTCCCGGGTAATACGATGCATGGGATTCCGAATGGGTGTAACTTGTCAGGTAGGGGATATGGTGTTGTTTTAAAATTTTTTCATTGGCCCCGGTGCAAGCCACCGTCATATCGAATACCTTTGCAACGGAAGTCCCCAAAGTGCCCTTGAACACCGATCGCCTGCCCATGGCATTGTCTGCCGCGATTCGTCCCTGCTTGTTGGCCGGACCCGCCAGCGGCGTCATCACCGGGATGCCGGTGATATAGTCCCTGATTTCAACCGCGTCTCCCACGGCGAGTATATCCGGATCCGAGGTCCTCAAGGTCTGGTCGACAATAATACCGCCCCGTTGTGAAATGTTCAGCCCCGCATCCGCGGCAAGCTGGTTTTCCGGTCGGATGCCCACGGAGAGCACCACCATGTCGGACTTAATGGGAGTTCCTTTTTTTAGGTGGACGACGATTTTGTCCCTGTTTTGTTCAAATGCGGTTACGCCGTTTTTCAGCATGCAGCCCACCCCTTTTTCCCTCAGATGGGCGTGGAGAATGGCGGCCATTTCATAGTCCACCGGCGCCATCACCTGATCCAGCATTTCGACGACGATGGTTTTAATCCCTCTTAATGAAAGATTTTCGGCCATTTCAAGGCCGATGAAGCCGCCCCCGACAACCACCGCCGTTTCCGGCCGGCGTGTGTCCACAAAGGTCTTGATCCGGTCGGTGTCCGGTATGTTTCTCAGGTTGAAAATATTTTCCGAATCGATTCCCGGCAAGGGCGGTTTTAAGGGCATTGCACCAGGGGATAAAATGATTTTATCATATCCCTCTGTATAGGTCTTTCCGGTTGGATGGTTTTTCACCTGAACCGTTTTTTCCCGCCGGTCGATGGCAACGACCTCCGAGAATATCCGGACATTGATATTGTATCTCTCCTTAAGCAGCGACGGTGTCGCCACCAGAAGGGCGTCCCTGCTTTGGATAACGTTTCCGATGTAATAGGGCAGACCGCAGTTGGCGAAGGAGATGTGTTCTCCCCGTTCAAAAAGAATTATCTCGGCATTTTCGTCCAGCCGTCTTGCTCTTGCCGCAGCAGTGGCGCCGCCGGCAACGCCTCCGATAACGATCAGCTTTTTCGTCATGCTTAAATCTCCCCAACCATTTAAAATCAAATCCGTTTGTTGTGTGAAGGCGTTCAATGCCCGTAGATGGGCGACATCACCATGACAAAAAGCGGTGAAACTGTCAAGAGATTGAAATAAAAGCCGGTGGGAGAGGGCTGAATTTATCATTTGTTTGTTGACAATTTGCCTTGTTTAAGCTGTATGATAATAGAATTTTTTTAAAAAAATGAAAGACTGACGTGATTTCAGTCAGCGGAATATTGACATGGTCACCGTATCCTATTGGGCAGACAAATATGTCGAAAAAAGAACTGTCGGCAAGGATGCCATCCGGTTGATCAAGCCGGGGCAGCGCGTGTTTATCGGATCGTCATGCGGGGAACCCCAGCATCTGGTCAGAGAGTTGTCAAGCGCATTGGGCCGCTTTACGGATCTGGAGATTGTACGGCTCATGTCCCTGGAAACGACCCCCCTGACGCTGATCGCGGACGAAACTCATGACCAGGGGCTGAATATCCGGTCGTTTTATCTGGGTTCCGCCAAACCCAAGGGGCTGGCAAAGAATATGCGGTTTATCACCCCCATTAATCTGTCCGCCGTGCCCCGTCTGTTTAAAACGCGTAAGCTGCCCATCCATGTGGCATTGATTCAGGTGTCCCCGCCGGATGATTTCGGGTGGATGAGTCTGGGGGTCGCAGTCGACGTGACATTGTCTGCTGCTCTGTCCGCCGACCTGGTCATTGCCCAGGTCAATTCAAAAATGCCCCGGGTTCTGGGCAGAAGCTTTATTCACGTAAACGACGTCGATGTTATCGTAGAATATGACGAATCCCTTTTGACCATCGGGCATATGCCGGAAATCGAGACCGCCAATACCATCGCCAGACATATCACCCGGCTTATCGATGACGGGTCCACCATGCAGATCGGACTGGGGACCACCTCCCAGGCCATATTGCTGGCCCTGGCGGATAAAAATGACCTGGGCATCCATACGCAGTTTTTAACCGATGATATCATGTATCTGGTGTCAAGGGGGGTGGTGACAAACCGGAGAAAGGGATTCAATGAGGGGAAAACGGTCGCCAGCAGCGCCATCGGAACCGAAGTGTTTTATGAATTTCTTCACGATAATCCTTCCATTGAATTCTATCCCTCGGATTATGTCAATGACCCCGGCATTATCTCAAGGCATTATCGAATGGTGTCCATGCATGTGGTGATGGCCATTGATCTGACGGGCCAGGTGGCCTGCGACGCCCTGCCGTATAATCATTTTTCCGGTGTGACGGGGATGTTCGATTTTATCCGCGGATCAACAAGATCCGAATCCGGGAAGTCCATCCTCATGCTGACGGCCACCGCCGAGGGGGGTAAGAAGAGCCGAATCGTTCCCATGTTGAACGATACGGCCATTGTTGTACCCCGGGGAGATGTTCATTACGTGGTGACGGAGTACGGGGCTGTGAACCTGTTCGGGAAGAGCCTGCAGGAAAGGGCGTTGGCCATGATCAGCATTTCCCACCCTGATTTCAGGGAAGAGCTCTTTTTTGAAGCAAAAAAGATGGGACTGCTGGGTCCGGAGCGTCATTTAAAGGATTCCATTCATGGCGTATACCCCCTGCGTCTGGAAGAAACCGTCGAGATCGGCACCCACACCGTGGTGTTCCGTCCGGCCAAGCCCGATGACGAACGCCGGATACAGGAACATTATTACGAGATGGAAAAAAAGGACATTGTGTCCCGTTTTTTTCATGAAAAGTCGGCTTTTATCCGGGATGAAGTGGAAAATATCTCCCAGATCGATTATGTGAAAAATCTGACCCTTATTGCCGTATTGGGAGAGGTGGGATTTGAAAAGGTTGTCGGTATCGGGGAATATCTTTTGGATGACGCCAGGAATATGGCGGAAGTGGCTTTTTCCATTGCCCGGGAATGGCAGCGGAAAGGGGTTGGAAAAATTTTACTGAAAAAACTGGCGGCCACTGCCCTGGAAAACGGTATTTTGGGATTAATCGCCTACACGGCGCCTGAAAATCAGGCCATGATCCGGCTGTTTAGAAAGTTGCCGTACAAAATTACCACCAGCATTGATTATGATACGCTGATTTTAAGCTGCAAATTTGACGAGCTTAGCCCATAACATGGAGGATTCCCCACTCACCGGAAACCAGGGAACTGGGGAGGGTATCGTCGTGCAAACATTTTACCCGCGCCGTTTTAGAAGACGGCGGTTTACAGGAGAGACAGGTAGATGAGTAAATTCGAAGTATTGTTTGTTCCTCATGAAAAAAAGGTGATGGTCGAAGAAGGGGAAATTCTGATCCGTGCGGCACTGGAGGCAGGGGTCCACATAAATGCTTCCTGCGGCGGTGAGGGGGTTTGCGGCAAATGCCGCGTACTGATCGAAGACGGGACAGTGGAAGGCGGTATATCCGAAAAGCTCAGCAAGGAGGATATTGCTAAAAATTATCGATTGGCCTGCAGGGCACGGGTCATGAGCGATCTGACGGTTCGGATCCCGGTGGAATCAGAAGTCGACACCGCGGTGCTCAACCTTCAGAGCATGCCCCGTCGAACGGCACGGATCGAGCAGATGAATTTTGATGATTTGAAGGAAAGAGGCCTGTTTATTCCGCCCGTGGAAAAACGATATCTGGAATTACCGGTTCCGGACGCCCAGGACCATATTCCGGATGTGTCGCGGCTCGTGAACCATTTAAAGTTGCATCATGATGAGCACCGGCTGGTGGTCAGCCTGCCGGTGATACGAAAGGTTCCCGAGGTTTTCAGAAAAGACGACTTCAGGGTAACCGTTACACTGGAGCGGCCTGTCCAGGAAGGCAGAAAAACCCATATTATCAATATTCAGCCCGGAGACACGACCAGCAAAAATTTCGCCATTGCCATGGATATCGGTACCACGACCATCTATGGGCAGGTGATAGATCTGCAGACCGGCGAGGTGCTGGCCGAACACGGCGAGTTCAACGGGCAGATCAGTTACGGCGAGGATGTGATCACGCGGATCATTTATGCGGAAAAGCCGGGAGGACTGGAAAAACTGCACGAAGTGGTCATCCAGACGGTGAATACCATCATCAGAAAGATTGTAAAAAAGGCCGGTGTTGACTTGGAGGACATCTCCACGATTACCCTGGCGGGCAACACCACCATGACCCAGTTGTTACTGAAGGTGGATCCACAGTATATCCGCAAATCCCCCTATGTGCCGGCATCGACCCTGTATCCGCCTATTCAGGCCGTGGATCTGGGAATGGAACTGGCTGATCATGTAACGGCCCTGGTCTACCCGGTGGTGTCGAGCTATGTCGGGGGTGATATCGTGGCCGGTGTTATGGGGTCGGGCATGTATCGAACCGATGAGGTTACGCTTTACCTTGATATCGGGACCAATGCGGAAATTGTTATCGGTAATAAGGAATGGCTGGCATGTGCCGCCTGTTCGGCAGGGCCGGCCTTTGAGGGCGGTGGCATTACATTCGGCATGCGGGCGGCCAAGGGCGCCATTGAGGATTTTTCCATTGATCCGAGAACCCTGGAACCCATGATCATTACCATAGGGAACGTGAGGCCCAAGGGTATCTGCGGGTCGGGGTTGATCAATATTGTCGCCACACTGTTTGAAATGGGCGTGATCAACAACCAGGGTAAATTTGACCGTGATCTCGGGACGGACCGCATCCGTGAAAACCAGGGGGTTTACGAGTATGTACTGGCATGGAAAGACCAAACCCTGATCGACCGGGATGTCACCATATCGGAAATTGATATTGAAAACCTCATTCGGGCCAAGGGGGCCATATACAGCGGGTGCATGACATTGCTGGAAGAAGTGGGGATGGATATCCACAGCATAGAACGGATCATGCTTGCCGGGGGATTCGGAAGCTATGTGGATCTGGAAAAGGCCATGGTCATCGGACTGCTGCCGGAACTTGATGCGGATAAGGTGACGTTTATCGGAAACGGTTCTCTAATGGGGTGCAAGATGAGTGCGCTGACCAACAGGATTCGTTTTGATGTCGTGGAAGCCACCAAGCGCATGACGAATTTTGAATTATCCGAGACGCCGTCTTACATGGACAATTACGTAGCGGCACTGTTTTTGCCCCATACGGATCTAGACCAGTTTCCGTTGTTGAAGTCGCGACTTCAACAACGGAAAGGCCAGGACAAATGAATCGGATTTAGTTATAAATTGCGATTTACCCATGTTCCTCTATTGACAAAGCGAAGCACTGGATATAAAAAATAAAATTTGGCGAAAATCGGTTTTGCGTTTTTTTAAATTTCGTACAAAAAGGCCGGTTTGTTGCATGGGAATGCCGTTTTTCGTTTCGGGGCGGCGGTATGGTTTTTTCTCAATGGGTGTTGCGGATGATACGGTTACGCCATGCGGGCGGCTGCTTTAATTGAATACAACGATCAAATCGTTTGAAGTGTTATGATTGACTTGAAGAAATTTTAAAGAAAGGGGGGCTGAACCGTTTATTATCATTTTTGGATGTGTATGATCTTTTACAAGAAATAAAACCGATAATTTTTACACCGATAAGGAGGTTAAATTGGGCTTTGAATTTTTTAAGGAATCTTATAATGGCAAAATAAAAGAGATCTCTCTGGGAAAGGGAGATTCTGCCGTTGTAATCGGTGGTGAGTCCTGCTACCCATTTTACCAGTTCGAAGGTGAAATGCCCAATAAACCCAAGATCGCCATGGAAGTTTGGGACATGGAACCCGAGGAATGGCCCGAATCCGTCAGAAACAATTTTGAAGACGTGATTTCAGATCCGGCAGCATGGGCTAAAAAATGTGTTGAGCAGTTCGGAGCCGATATGATTGCGCTCCAGTTGAAAAGTACCGATCCCAACGGTAAGGATACAAGCCCGGAGGATGCGGCGGCAGTGGTAAAGAACGTGTCAGCCGCCGTGAACGTACCGTTAATCGTATGGGGAACCGGAAACGGTGAAAAAGATGAGGCCGTTTTAAAGAAAGTCGCCGAAGCGTGCGAGGGGGAAAATCTGATTCTCGGGCCGGTGGAAGACAAAAACCACAAGGGGATCGGAGCGGCCGCCATGGGTTTCGGCCATTACCTGATTTCATCTTCTCCCATTGATGTTAACCTTGCCAAACAGGTCAATATTTTACTTGAAAACCTGGGCATGCCCATGGACAAGGTCATTGTCGATCCCACAACCGGCGGGTTAGGTTATGGTCTGGAGTATAGCTATTCCGTTATGGAGAGGATCAAGATGGCGGCGTTAAACCAGGGAGACGATAAACTGCAGCTTCCCATCGTGAATAATCTCGGCGTTGAAATCTGGAAATGCAAGGAAGCCAAACAGACGGTAGAGGAGGCCCCCACCCTGGGCGACCCGGAAAGACGTGGAATCCTGATGGAAGCGGTTGCCGCTGTGGCATATCTCCTGTCCGGCTCCAACTTGTTGATCATGCGGCATCCGGAAGCCATCCGCCTTGTAAAATCCTATATTGAACTGCTGGCCGATGGTGGAAGCGCTGCAGACGTAGCGCCCATTAAAAAACAACTGGATGATGTGGAAATCGATTTGGTCGCCCTGTCGCCCGAACCGGATTTGACCATCGAAGAAGAAAAAGCCGCAAAACCGGCTCCGGCCAAGAAGGCGGCAAAACCCGCGCCTGAAAAACCGGCGGCGCCCGCGGCGGCGGAAAAGAAAGTAGCTCCCGAGCCTGTAAAACCGGATGAAGCGCCCAAAGCCGTTCCTGAGCCAAAAGAAGAAGTGAAAGTGGATGCCGAAGC
>CAYLRU010000006.1:58317-125558 GCA_964386565.1 uncultured Desulfobacteraceae bacterium
AAGCGCCCAAAGCCGTTCCTGAGCCAAAAGAAGAAGTGAAAGTGGATGCCGAAGCGGAAGCCAAGGCCAAGGCCGAAGCAGAAGCCAAAGCCAAGGCCGAAGCGGAAGCCAAAGCCAAGGCCGAAGCAGAAGCCAAGGCCAAGGCCGAAGCGGAAGCCAAAGCCAAAGCCGAAGCCGAGGCAAAGGCCAAGGCCGAGGCGGAAGCCAAGGCAAAAGCGGAAGCGCGCGCCAAGGCGGAAGCCGAGTTGGAAGATATCAGACTAAAGCGTGCCAAAGAGCGTGAAGAACTGGCCGCCAAGAGGGCTGCTGCGAAATCGAAGGAAATCACCATGACTGCGGCCGCAGTTCAGAAATCAATGGTTGATAAACTGATTGATCAAATAAACTGGGTACATCGAAGATAGTATGTCTGATTACAGATGATATGACTTTTGACATGTGCCGGTTATATATAATTATGAGGAGGAACCTCGTATGTCCGATAAAGAAAAAAAAGTGGTAAAAGCAAAAAAGGTAGCCGATCCTGTTGCAGCGTCAATTGATGCGGCCACCCAAGAGATGATTCGTCGTGCCCAGCAGTTAAATATTGAGACGGCTTTTGACCGTGCCGTTACCATGAAACCGTGCAACATCGGGAACCAGGGAACCTGCTGTAAAAATTGCGGCATGGGACCCTGCCGACTGCCGTTGCCCAAGGACTATGATCCGGCCAGCGACGACCGTAAAGGCATCTGCGGTGCCACGGCGAACACTATTGCCGCGAGAAATTTTGTACGGATGATCGCTGCCGGTGCCGCGGCCCATTCGGATCACGGCCGTTGCGTGGCAGAAGTATTCATGTCGGCAGCCAGGAAAGAAACCGATGCTTACAAGATAAAAGATATCAACAAACTGCTCGAGGTTGCCTCCGTCCTTGGTGTTTCCACAAAGGTGGAAGTGGATGGAGAGACCGTCGACCGGGATATCGATGAAATCGCCCTCGAAGTGGCTGAAATCGCCATGAACGAATGGGGAAAAGCCGAGGGCCAACTGCTTTACCTTGACCGGGCCCCGAAACCACGCCAGGAAATCTGGAAAAAGCAGGGCGTGCTTCCCCGGAATATCGATCGGGAAGTCGTTGAGATCATGCACCGGACCCACATCGGCGTTGACCAGGACTATAAAAACCTCATCAAGCAGGGCACCCGGTGTGCTCTGGCCGATGGATGGGGCGGATCCATGCTGGCAACAGACCTTCAGGACATTCTTTTTGGCACCCCTTATCCGGTGGTTTCCGAGGCAAACCTGGGCGTCATGAAGGAAGACCATGTCAACATCGTTATCCATGGCCATGAACCGGTATTATCGGAAATGATCGTGGCCGTTGCCCAGACAAAAGAAATGATTGATTACGCCAAAGAAAAGGGCGCCAAGGGGATCCAGTTATCCGGGATCTGCTGTACGGCCAATGAAATTTTACAGCGTCACGGCGTACCCCTTTGCGGTACGTTCCTGCAGCAGGAACTGGCCATCATCACCGGTGCCTGCGATGCCATGGTGGTGGATATTCAATGTATTTTTCAGAACCTTGCCAACGTGGCAAAATGTTTCCATACCAAACTGATCACCACGCATCCCATTGCCCGGATGGAACAGGAAAATGTCATTCATATCGAGTTTGATGAACATCATGCCATCGAGGACGCCAAAAAGATAGTAAAAATGGCGATTGATAATTTCCAGAACAGGGGTTCCGAGGTTATCATCCCGAAGCAGAAATCTTCCCTGGTTGCCGGTTTTGGCGTGGAATCCATTAATTATCACCTTGGCGGTACCTTCCGCGGCACATTCTATACCTTGAACGACAACATTATCAACGGCCGGATTCGCGGCATCGCTGGCGTCGTGGGATGCAACAGTGCCAGAACGCGGCACAACGAGGGCCATCTTACGGTGGTAAAAGAGCTGATCAAAAACGACGTTATCGTGCTGACCACCGGGTGCAATGCCATTGCCTGTGCCATGGAAGGTCTTCTGACGCCCGAATCGGCGGCGGTTTACTGTGGTCCCGGCCTTGCGGAAATCTGTGAGACCGTGGGTATTCCGCCGGTCCTTCATTTAGGGTCCTGCGTGGACAACAGCCGGATTCTACTGGCGGCCACCGAAGTGGTGAAAGCCGGTGGACTCGGCAACGATATCAGTGACCTGCCGGCGGCCGGAAGCGCGCCGGAATGGATGAGCGAGAAAGCCATCAGCATCGGTCATTATTTTGTCGCCTCCGGCGTCTACACGGTATTCGGCGTAACACTGCCGGTTTCAGGCGCCCCGGTATTCAAGGACTACCTGTTCAAGGAACTGGAAAAAATCTACGGCGGCATGTGGGACCTTGTGGAAGACCCCATTGAGCATGCCCGTAAGATGATCGCCCATATCGACAAGAAACGAAAAGCCCTCGGTATCGACAAGGCCAGGGAACGGGTACTTATGGATATGGCAGACCGCCAGAAGCTGGATGTGGCATAAACGGCGGTATTGGAACGTTGGAGTCGTAGTGCACTATTAAATCCTCAACGAAGGAGGAAGATATGTCGAAGTTAGTAGCATTTGCCGCCATTCAAGGTGGTTATAATATAGTTTCACAAGTTGAAGGAGAATATAAAAAAGCGCTGGAGACCTATGATGCGGACACAAAGGTGGGTTTCCCCAATACCGCTTATTATCTGCCGGTGATTTATTCTCTCCTCGGAATCAAGGTGGAAACCCTTGAGGATATGAAAAAACCTTTGGAATTCGCCCGTAAACTGCTTCCGCCCCATGTCAAGGGTTCGAATCATCTGCCGTACCTGGGCCCCTTACTGGATGCAGGCATGGCGGCCCTTTTTGCTTTCGAGATCAAGGAGGCAATCCGTTATCTGAACGAACCGGATTTTTACTATTATTCGGAAGAGACGGATCTCGAAAATGGAAAACTTTGGCTGGGCCCTGCGGACGACGTGGTTTTCAGAAAACGCGGCGTTGAGTTCGTGGACGGTTCTGCACCGGGTTTTGCCGCAATCGTCGGCGCTGCCCCGGACCCGGAAACCGCCAAGATGATCGTCGAAGAATACCAGAAACGAAACCTGTATATTTTCCTGGCCGCAAGCCACAACGGTACATCCGTTGCCGAACAGTTGGTTGAAGCCGGGGTCCAGGTGGGATGGAACACCCGTATCGTACCCTTCGGTCCTTATATCTCATCGGCCATTTTTGCCCTGGGATTTGCCAACCGTGCGGCCATGGCCTTTGGCGGCATTCAGCCCGGCGATTACCGGAGAATGCTTCTTTACAACAAGGCCCGAATCTTCGCATTCGTCAATGCACTGGGCGACGTTGGAACCGAGTGGGCCGCAGCCGCGGCCGGATGCGTCAACTGGGGTTTTCCCACATTGGCGGATACGGATATTCCCGAAATTCTGCCTACCGGTATCTGTACGTATGAACACGTTGTGGCCAATGTGCCCCATGATGAAATCGTTCAGCGATCCGTGGAAGTCCGCGGTCTCAAGGTCCAGGTATCCTCTATTGATATCCCCTGCTCTTTCGGTCCGGCCTACGAGGGTGAACGCGTACGCGGCGCCGATCTGTACTGCCAGATGGGCGGCGGTAAGACCCAGTGCACCGAACTGGTGAAAATGGCGGAAATGAACGAAATCGAAGACGGGAAAGTAACAGTTGTGGGCAAGGATATCGGTGATCTGAAAGAAGGCGACACCCTGCCCCTGGGTATTTTTGTCCAGGTGGCCGGCCGTGAAATGCAGACGGATTTCGAACCGATTCTCGAACGCCAGATCCACCATCTGGTGAACTACATCCAGGGCATCATGCATATCGGGCAGCGGGACATCTCATGGGTTCGCGTCAGCAAGCAGGCCGTGGAAAAAGGGTTCACCATTAAAGATATCGGCGTGGTTCTTCATGCCAAGTTCCACCAGGATTTTTCCAATATTCTAGACAAGGTACAGGTGACCCTGTATACCAAAAAGGAAGATGTGGATAAACTTACGGACACAGCCCGGGCGGAGTACAAGATGAGAGACGAACGGGTGGATAAGATGACGGACGAAGAGGAAGAGATTTTTTACTCCTGCACCCTATGCCAGTCATTCGCACCGAACCATGTCTGCACGGTAAGCCCCGAGCGAACCGGTTTGTGCGGTGCATATAACTGGATGGACTGCAAGGCTTCTTACGAAATCAACCCAACCGGCCCCAACCAGCCCATTGAAAAGGGTGAATGCCTGGATCCCAAACTGGGTCAGTGGAAAGGGGTTAACGAGTTTGTTGCCAAGGCCTCCCGTGGCGCTGTCACGCATTACAATTTTTATTCTCTGGTTCATGACCCCATGACCACCTGCGGATGCTGCGAATGCATTGCCGCCATGCTGCCGTCATGCAACGGCATCATGACCGTTAACCGGGAATATACGGGAGAAACTCCCTGTGGAATGAAGTTCACCACCTTGGCCGGTGTCATGGGCGGCGGTGCTTCCTCACCGGGATTTGTGGGACATTCAAAATACAACATCACCCAGAGGAAATTCATTGTCGGGGACGGCGGACTCCTCAGGATGGTATGGATGCCTAAAATGCTCAAGGAAGAGATCAAGGACCGGCTCATTGCCCGGGGCAAGGAGCTGGGCGTACCGGATTTTTATGACATGATCGCCGATGAAACCGTCGGAACAACGGAAGAAGAGATTCTGCCGTTTCTCCAGGAAAAAGGCCACCCGGCCCTTTCAATGGATTCGCTCATCGGATAGTCGATAAGTCCGTCGGGTTTAAACGGCATTAAAAAGGCCGTTTAAACCCGACGGGGATCTATCAAACAGAATTATTTAATTTGGAAACGATAAGGAGACAAAAATGGCATTAACCGGTATACAGATATTTAAACTCCTGCCGAAAACCAACTGCAAGGAATGCGGTGTTCCCACTTGCCTTGCATTTGCAATGAACCTCGCTTCCGGTAAAGCAGAACTGGACAGTTGTCCGTATGTATCCGACGAGGCCAGGGAGAAATTGGCAGAGGCGTCAGCCCCTCCCATTCGACCGGTTGTCATCGGGAAAGGGGTCCGCAAGGTCACCACAGGTGGCGAAACAGTACAATACAGGCATGAAAAAACGTTTTATAACCCCACGCCGATCGCCGTGCTGGTGGGGTCCGATATTTCACAGGCCGACCTGGAAACAAAGCTGAAGGCTTATAATGCCCTGCAATACGAACGGGTCGGACTCAACTTAAGACCTGAACTGATTGCATTAAAGGATGTCGGTGGCGACAAGGATGCCTTTGCCGCCGCTGCCAAGACCATCGCGGAGACATCGGAGTTCAATCTTATTTTGATGACGGAAAGTGCCGATGTCATGAAAGCGGGAATTGCGGCTTGCGGTTTTAAAAGACCGCTGATGTATGCGGCCACGGAAAGCACCCTTGACGAATTCGGTGCTCTGGCCAAGGACAACGACCTTCCCCTTGCCGTAAAAGGGGATTCCGTGGAAGCCGTTGCCGGCATGACGACAAAGCTCATGGACATGGGACTAAAAGACCTTGTGATCGATTCCGGTGCAAGGGAACTGAAAGCGGCCCTGGACGATTCCATCGCCATCCGGCGTGCCGCGCTGAAGGATTTAAACCGGGCAGTGGGTTTCCCGACGATTACTTTCCCGTGTGAAATGGCCAGCAACCTGGATATGGAAACATTGATTGCCGCAACTTTTATCGCCAAGTACGGCGGAATCACGGTCCTTTCCGATTTTACGGGCGAGAGCATTTTTCCGCTTCTGCTTGAGCGGTTGAACATTTTCACCGATCCCCAGCGGCCCATGACGGTGACCGAGGGAATTTACGAGGTCAACAATCCGGATGAAAATTCACCGGTGCTGGTGACCACCAACTTTGCCCTGACATATTTTATCGTTTCCGGTGAAGTTGAGGCCAGCAAGGTTCCGACTTGGCTGTTGATCAAAGATTCTGAGGGGTTGTCCGTATTAACGGCGTGGGCGGCCGGTAAATTTTCAGGTGATGATGTGGGCATGTTCGTTAAGAAATGCGGTATTGCGGATAAAATCAAGCATCAGGAACTGGTGATCCCGGGTTATGCAGCCGCCATTGCCGGTGACGTCGAAGAAGAACTTCCCGGATGGACAATCACCGTCGGTCCCAGGGAAGCGGCCCATCTTCCGGCTTTTCTTAAATCCAAATAGGCTGACGGGCGTCATTAACCGATTCTTTCATTGCGGTGCTGAATATGGGGCACCGCAATGAAAGTGTTTTATTTAAAGCAGCCTTGTTCCTGTGACTGCCCGGAAACCTGCCGGTTAAATCCGATTCCGGGTAATAAAATGATTGCCATTTGGTAATGAAAGGATTAATAAAATGAAGTCATGGGTCTCAAAGGCTGTTTATCCTTTTTATGGAAAAACGAGGCCATCCGTAATCGGGTGGATGATGACCGGATATATTAAAGAATGAGGGAGGTAATATGTTACTTATTGGTGAAAGTTTAAACGTCATTTCAAAAAAAATCGGAAGGGCTTTTAAAGAACGTGATCCAAAGCCCATCCAGGAAGAGGCTCTTTTCCAGAAGGAAAAAGGCATGGATTATATTGATATCAACCTGGGACCGGCTAAAAAGGACGGCGTTGAACTCATGCCCTGGGTGGTTAAAACCGTTCAGGAAGTGGTTTCCGATATTCCCCTTGCCTTGGATACGTCCAATATCGAAGCGATTGACGCCGCACTGGAGGTGGCAAAACCCTGCGACAGGCCGCACATTATCAACTCCATCATGTGCCGCCCCGAGCGCTATGAAAAAATGATTCCCATTGCCGTTAAACACAATGCGGATTTCATCGCGCTGATGTGGGGTCCTGAAGGATTGCCGAGGGATGAAAACGAACGTGCCGCCCTTTGTGTCGAGTTGCTTTACGCCGCGAATGAAGCCGGTATCGAGAACGAAAGAATCTGGGTGGACGGTATTGTAACGCCGGTGAACATCCAGCAGCCCCAGGCCATCAGCCTGATGGAATTCAACGGTATGATTCAGGATATTGCACCGGGCGCCAAGTCAACATGCGGCCTGTCCAATATTTCGAATGGTCCCCCCAGCCATTTACGGCCCATACTCAATCAGACTTACATGGTCATGCTTCAGAAATACGGCATGATGTCCGTGATTGCGGATCCTCTGGACGACCAGTTGATTTCCATTGCCAAGGGTGAGCGGCAGGACATCGTGGATCTGATTTACGGTGTCATGGACGGGAATGAGCCGGATATGGCCTCATTGTCGAAAGAGATGCAGGATTATGTCAAGACCACCAACGTTATTTTGGGCAAGACCCTGTATTCCGATTCATGGCTTGAAATATAAGCATAGAGAAAATCAAAAAGCCCTTCCGCCTGTGTAGGGCTTTCTTTTTTTGGGGATGGGGAAGCACATGGCGCGTGTCGACGATTATACTCATGCAAAGAAATTGGCGGTGGAAAGGCTGATGAGCGAATCGATTGACGACATCAGCCGGCGATCCGGTTTTGAAATAAAAGGCGACAATACAATATGTGTTCCCTTTCTGGACAAGTTGTATCATATCGTATTCCCGGAAATGAATTTTATAAACGCGTCTCCGGACGATACAGCCGACATACCCATCCAGGAACAGGTGTTGATTCTTCATTATATGCTGGGCCGGGAGACATCCGAGTCTTTGTCCCGCTGGGTGTCGTATCGGGAGATTCCCGGTGCGTCATTTTATTACAGTGCTTTTATAAAACGGGCCGTCGATCCCTTAAAAAAAGTCTTTGGGCAGAACATTTCAGGGTTTAAAAAAGCGGCCGGAATTTTAAACGGGAAAATCGTCGAACCGGGGGATGCTGCCTTTGAATTCCAGGTTTTTCCGCGAGTTCCGCTGCGACTGATCATCTGGGAGGGCGATGCGGAATTTCCAGCAGAGGCAAATATCCTGTTTGACGCCGCCATTGAAAAAATCCTCTCTCCGGAGGATATTGCATGGATGGCCGGCATGGTGGTTTACCGGTTGATGGCATTGTCCAGATTCTTTTGAACCGGCATCTTATATTCCGTCCATTGGCTGAATCCGCCCGCAAAATAGAATACGTTTTCAAATCCGACAAAACACAGCTTTTCCGCCAGAGACCGGGCCTGGTGGCAGTCAATACCGCTGCAATACGTGATGATCTCTGTTTGCGGATCGATTTCGGCGATAAAATCTTCAATTACATCGTCGAAAAAATGGTCCGGCAGGCTCACCGCACCGTGAATATGCCCTGAAAAATAGTCATCCGGTGACCTGGCATCAACAAATACCACACCCTTTTCGTTAAACTTTTCAATGGCTTCATCAATATCTATCATTCGGACCGGGCTTTTGTCGTTTTGTAAGACCGCTGTATGGCGCTCAACAAATAATTCTATGCCGTCGGGTCTCAAGGCATTCACCATCAGTGCAATGAACACCGCCGCCAAGATTATGAATATAGCCTCATAAATGGAATTTTTTATCATGATATCGAGCTCATCCAGGACAAATTCGTATTGATAATATTTAATATCACCGCAGCGAGATTTACGCAAATCGATTCTGAAAAATCCATGATTGATGGTTTTGTAAAAAAGGTTTAAAATATCGGGTATGTCATCTTGAAACAGCCTCTGGACGATTACTCCTCAAGAAGAGAATGAACCCGGATAGTCGGGTTATTTCAACAGGTAAATAATAGTGGAATGATGCTTTACACCGTTTTCATCATATTGGGCTTGATGCTGGCGGTTGCCGGTGTTCTCGCCTGTATTGTGCCGGTATTGCCGGGTCCGCTGATGAGTTATTGCGCCCTGCTTGTTCTTTCATGGGCCCGTGCCTGGGAGCCTTTCAGCGCTTGCGTCCTGGTTTTTCTTGGATGTTTAACATTGATTTTCTCCGTAATGGACAATTTTATTCCCGCCGTCAGTGCCAAAAAGGCCGGTGCAACCAAACAGGGCATATGGGGATCGGTCATCGGAATGATCGCCGGTATATTTATCATGCCGCCCTGGGGCATATTTTTCGGATCCTTTGCCGGTGCCGTTATCGGTGAAATGATCTTCGGCAAAAGGGGAAGGGATGCCGTAAAGATCGGGTGGGGCGTTTTGCTGGGCAATATGATGGGGATCGGTTTGAAGATTGCGTTCAGCCTGACCCTGCTTTTCTTATATGTGTTTTATATGTTTTGATTCCCGTTATTTAATCGACCGGCAGGATAACATTTGAGACCGGGCATCCCATATCATTAAAAGGCCCCGGGTCAGGGCGCCGCACGTTACAATGCAGGGAAGACGGCTGCCGAGATGGATCTGTTTTCCGGGTAAAAGATCAATGGAACGGATTTCAAGATCTTCTATCCATTTGATGGTGGGGGAGTGACTGTGACCGCGGAACAGAATTTGATAATCATTCATGGAACAGAACTTTTGAACTTCATTTTTTCCCATGACCTTTGTGATGCAGGAAATGCCAAGCTCCTTAAAAAATGGCAGGGAATGCGCAAAAATCGAGTCGCCTGCCGCCAGGATCGGGGGCAAATGACGCAGGAATGAAAGACTTCCTTCGGTAACCGGTGAATCCGCATTTCCCGTCTGGTTGATTTCCAGTACATGGTCATTGTTTCCCTTGATCGCTATGACCCCGTGTTTTTTCAGGAGTCTTACACAGGCATCGCATGTCTGCGGCCGGAAAGAATCGCAGATGTCTCCTAAGTGAATAATTTTATCGCAATGGGCTTTTTTTAAAAAATCGATTGCTTTGGCAATCATTTCGGAATTTCCATGGCTGTCCGCTATGATTCCCAGACAATTATATGGCAGTTGACTCATCTCTAAAGCTAAACACCCCCGAAAAGGATAAAAAGTTGGGTAGGCTTACCACAAAATTCGTGAAATGGCAAAAACATTGGATGGGCTTTTCCCGGGCACAACTGTTGAATTGCACGGGGCATATCCCAAAGAATGGTGGCAAGCTTCAAATTCTGACAAATATTGCAGAAAAAAACAAAAAATTTTTTCCCCCGCAAGTTAAAACAGACCGGTCCAGGTTATCTATATTTTTAAATTTATTGATTTTTTCCTTGCTATTTATTTTTTATTTGGTATAAATATAAAATTCAAAAATCATGGGCCTGAACATTTCGTATATATCATTCATTAAATGAATTTATCATCCGAAAATTCGGACCCTGAAAACGCAGGTCGGGCGCTCACTTCCCAATAGATTTAAGGCCATTAAAAAATGGATATTTTGCAAGGGTCTTTCTTTAAGTAGCCGCCTGAATTATGGGTAATTTTTAAAGGTTTTGAAAGGAGATGTGTTATGGCATTAGGGATTGTCAAGTGGTTTAGTGATAAGAAAGGTTATGGCTTTATTGAACAAGAAGAGGGCGGCGATATTTTTGTCCACTATTCCGCTATCAATATGCCCGGATTCAGGACCCTTGCCGAGGGCGAGCGCGTGAAATTCGATGTTGAGGTGGGAGATAGAGGACCTGCAGCCAAAAATGTTGAAAAAGTTTAAATTTTTCCATTGTAGATTCATGGCGTCTTATCCGGCAATCGGATAAGATGCCTTTTTTTTCTCAACACTTGTGGCACACATGGGGTTCGGAGTGCTTTTTCCGGTGGCGTTTCCTTGATCACCGGTCAATTCCGGTTTGCATCTTGCGGTGTATTCGGGTATAATACCAATTAATCAAAAACGGCTTCAAAACCGCTTCTAAAAAACACGGTCAAAAGATTTACCAGGAGGCAACCCCATGAAAAAGGCTTGTGACGGGGCTGGACTGTGTCAAATCGCCGATGACGTTGCTGGTGTACTGCAGGGCGAAGAAAGCATAAGGGAAAAAACCGACAGCTACGGAAACACGTGGTCAAAAGTGTATTTCGGAAGCGGGGCTCATTTCAAAAACTGGCTTTCCCAGGTCCTGGAGATATTTGGTGAAGAAAATGTCGAGGTTGAACCTGTTGATTTCACGGGATTGAAATGCTTTGAAGAATCGGAAGACAAGGCCTATCGGATATGGGTGAAAAAACAGCGATAGGTGTATGTTATTCTTTTAAAAATCCTTTCAGATAGTCCGACCATTCCATCGGGAGCAGATATTTCTTTTTGTTGTTGCATTCCTTGCAGCAGGGAACCGTATTGCCTTTGGTGGATTTCCCGCCGCGAATGATGGGGACGATGTGGTCCATGGTAAGATCTTTCGGGGGAAACGAGCGCCCGCAGTAGTGGCATACCCCCTTTGCACAGCGTCTTTTCCACCATTGGGAGTGCCTCAGCTCTCTTGCTTTTCGACGTTCTTTTTTTATTTCCGCGTCATCCGTATAAGAAGAAAAGGGTGCCATGGGTTTAACCGTTTTGAATATGTTCCGTATCTTCACGGATTCTTGATCAGATCTATATTGTCGATCCAGCGTCTGATTTCTCCGGTTAACATTTCATAATATGCTTCAGATCCGCCAAGTCCCTTTCTGCCGAAAAAATAATTGATTTCCAGAAAAAGGGGTTTGGGGTTATTATCTTTCATTGAAAAGATAAGATCGAAACCGGCAAGATTGATCCCGGTTTTTTTGCATAGATCGATCACCCGTCGTTTACCTGCCTCCCGGAGGTCCGGATCGGAATTCTTATCGATCTCAGCCCCTTTTGAGAGGTTTCCATAGAACTGGTTTTCGGAATGCTTTCGCCAGTAGGCGATAATTTTTTCATAAATGACGACCACGCGAAGGGTCCTGTTTTTTCCGTGTATGAACTGTTGAACCAAAAAACCCTTCTGACCGGATCGCTCGTATTGCCGGGCGCGGTCAACAGCGTTTTTTAATTGGTCGATGGATTCGATGAGGTATACAAAATCACCTTCCCCTCCCCAGTCGAACTTAAAAACAAAGGGAAATGCCGGCAGGGCACGTAATCCTTTCGGGTCGTTAAGATCCGGAAAAGAATTGACGTTGTCAAAAATATGGGTCTTTGGATGCGGTGCCCCATGGTTTCTGAAAAGCACGATTTGTTTCAGCTTGCCGGGGTAGGAGAAACGGGCGTCATAATTCGGAAAAACATGCGGGCAGTTTTCCCGGGCCATTCTGTACAGGGCATGCCCGCAACCCTGTGGCAGAACAACGGCGCGTGCTGATCTGACAGCGGCCAGATCCCTTTCATCCGGATCTCTGCCCGCACAGATAATTTGCAGGTCTCCTTCAAATATGGGGTTAAACGAAAGTATCATCAGTATCCGAATTTTCTGAGGGCCTTTGTGTCTTTGCTCCAGTTTTTCTGGATCCTGACAAACAGCTTTAAAAAAACCTTCCGTCCAAGAAGCCGTTCAAGATCTTTTCTGGCTGTTTTGCCGATTATTTTCAGCTTGCTCCCTGATTTTCCGATGACCATTCCCTTCTGGGATTCCCTCTCCACATGGATGGTGGCATGAATTCGAACAACACCGGAGGGCGACTTTTCGGAAAATTCCTCCACGGTAACGGCAATGGAATAGGGGATTTCCTGGCCTGTTAAACGAAATGCTTTTTCCCGGATCAGTTCCGCCGCGATAAACCGTTCGGAAACGTCCGTAATACTGTCGGGCGGGAAAAACGGCGGGCCCTGGGGCAGAAGCGTTTCCATGGCCAGTATTAAAATATCAGTCTGTTCCCCGGTTTTTGCACTGATGGGAATAATTTCTTTAAACGGGTAAACGCTCCTGTAATGGTCTATGACGGCGAAAAGATCTGTTTTTTTTATCAGGTCGATTTTATTTAACGCCAGAATAACCGGCTTGTTCTGTTTTCTGATGCTTTTCATCACCAGGCGTTCGGCCGAGGTTTCTTTAGAAGCTATGTCCGATAAGATCAAGATAAGGTCCACATCGTTCAATGCGGAGAGGGCGGCATCCACAATCCGCTTGTTCAGAGGGCCTTTCGCCATGTGTATGCCCGGTGTATCCAGAAAAATCAGTTGGGATGCGGGCCGATGCAAAATACCCAGGATACGGTTTCGGGTGGTCTGGGGCTTTTTCGAGGTAATGGAGATTTTTTCACCCAGCATCCGGTTCATGAGGGTGGATTTTCCCACGTTCGGGACCCCGACAATGGCTATGAAGCCGGATTTGAATCCTTCTTTCTCATGGTTATTCAGATTCATGGTGATCCTTCATGCACACGTTTTGTCCTTGAACAGCAAACGGTTGATCCGGCCCCAGAGAGCATCCGTTCCCTGGCGGGTTTTGGCCGAAAACAAAAACAGCTCGGCTTTATCCAGGGACAGGATGCTGGCGATATCCGAATGCCGGGACTTGCGCCCGGATTTGGAGAGTTTGTCCGTCTTGGTGAGAACATGGACAACGGGAATGTGACATTGGGTCAGCCAGTTGATCAGATCGAATTCTTTATGGTCTGGTATGCGTCGGATATCCATAATCAGAACGACCCCTTTTAAATTCTCCCGGGTTTTCAGATAGGTTTCGATCATCGGTCCCCAGTTTCTGCGCACGGATTCCGGGACTTTGGCATATCCGTATCCCGGAAGATCAACAAAACCGAATTTGTCATTGATAATAAAAAAATTGATCAATTGGGTGCGTCCGGGGGTGGAACTGGTTTTTACCAGACGTTTCCGATTGACCAGTGTGTTGATCAGGGATGATTTGCCCACGTTGGATCGGCCGGCAAAGGCGATTTCAGGATGGCCATACGTCGGGTACTGGGATTGCTTTACGGCGCTTTTGATAAATTCGGCGGATTTGACGATCATGGACGCAATCGTTTCATTTCAGCCGACCGGGACGAAATATTGACGGGTCGGCGTAAATATTCCTCAAGCCGGTTCATTCCTTCGGCAATATTTTCCAGGGAGTTGGCGTAACAAAATCTCAAGTAGCCTTCCCCGTTTTTCCCAAAATCGACTCCCGGCGTTACACCGACATGGGCATTTTCCAGGATGTCAAATGCCAGTTGATAGGAATCGTTGTGAATATGCCTTGCATTGGCAAAGACATAAAAAGCGCCCGTAGGTTCCACCGTGATGCCGAACCCCAGCTCTTTTAAACGGGCGATCATCAGTTTCCGTCGTTCGTTATAGATTTTTTTCATCCGCGCCACATCATCATCCGCATGTTTTAACGCGGCAATACCTGCCGCCTGAATCATGGCATTGGCACAGATAAAGAAGTTCTGCTGAATTTTTTGAATGGGTCGAATATATTCTTTCGGCACGATAAGGTATCCCAATCTTAACCCGGTCATGGCGTAAAGCTTTGAAAAGCCGTTTAAAACAAAAGCACGATCGGTAAATTCCAGAATGGAGTGTTCTTTACCGTCATAAACCAGTCCGTGATAGATTTCGTCTGAAATTATATATGGCGACAAATCGGCGATTTCACGCATTCGGTCTGCCGACAGGAGATTTCCCGTGGGATTTGACGGGGAATTGATAAAAATCGCCCGGGTTTTCCGGGACAGCTTCTCTTTAATCGCTTCAGGCCGATATTGAAAGCCGTCATCCTCAAAAACGGGAACGGTGACCGGCAGCCCCTGCAAAAAATTTATAAAATTGGGGTAACAGGCATAATGAGGGTCGGAAATGATAACTTCGTCCCCAGGATCAAGGAGAACGGAAAGAGCAAGAAATATGGCCGGAGAGGTGCCGGATGTGATCACCACCAGGGCCGGGTCGATGGTTACATGATAGGTTTTCTGATAATATTCACATATGGTTTCCCGAAGCTCCACGAGTCCCAGGCTATGGGTGTAATGGGTATAGTTGTCCTGTAACGCCTTGGCGGCGGCCTCCTTGACGCATTGCGGCGTATCAAAATCCGGTTCACCCACTTCCATATGGATAATGTCGATCCCGTTTCGTTCCATTTCATGGGCTTTTTCAAGGACGTCCATGACGATAAACGATGTCATTTCATTCATACGGCTTGAGATCATATGATTTTGTCCGAAACGATTATATAACCTTGTTTAAAGGGTATTCAATAACGCCTTCCGCACCGATTTTCAGCAGTTTTGGAATAAGGCCGCGCACGACATTTAAGTTGACTACGGTTTCAACGGAATACCAGTTTTTCTGGTATAACGGCGAGACTGTCGGGGCATTCAGGCTGGGAAGCAGATCCACGACGTTTTCCAGCGCTTCTTCAGGCACGTTCATTTTCAGCCCCACCATTTTTCCTCCCAGCAGTGCGCCCTTGAGCAGCAGAGCGATCTGTTCGATTTTTTCCCGTTTTGAACCGTTTTTCCAGGCATCGTGGTTGGCAATCAATTGGGTATTGGTCTGCATCAACTCGTGGATGATTTTCAGTCCGTGTGCCTTGATGGTGCTGCCGGTTTCGGTAACCTCCACTATGGCGTCCGCCAGCCCCGATACGACCTTTGCTTCGGTGGCCCCCCAGGAAAATTCCACGGACACATCAATGGACCGGGATGCAAAATAGGCTTTTGTGAACTCCACGAGTTCCGTTGCGATCTTCTTGCCTTTTAAGTCCTCAAGGGTCTTGACGGGAGAATCGTACGGCACGGCCAGTACCCACCTGGCGGGTTTGGCGCTTGTTTTTGAATAGACCAGATCACAGACCACATGAATGTCTGATTTGTTTTCGGCGATCCAATCCTTTCCGGTCAGCCCTGCGTCAAGTGTCCCGATTTCAACATAGCGGGACATTTCCTGGGCCCGGCAGATGGCACATTCAATGGTTTCATCATTAATTTCAGGGAAATAACTCCTGCCGTTAACGTTTATTTTCCACCCGGAGCGTCTGAACAGCTCAATGGTCGCATCTTGAAGGCTTCCCTTGGGAATTCCCAGCTTGAGCGTATTTTCCATTATTCATATACCTCCTTGGGATCAAAGTGTTTTATGCCGTCTATCGTAACGGCATTTCCGTCTACTTTTTGATAAAAACAGCTTTGATATCCCGTATGACAGGCTGCCTTTCCGATTTGTTCGACTTTTAACAGTACCGTATCGTTGTCGCAGTCAATTCTGATTTCTTTTACATGCTGCACGTTTCCGGACGTCTCTCCTTTGATCCACAGTTTTTTTCGGCTGCGGCTGTAATAGGTCGCCTTTTTTGAAGACAGGGTGGTTTCCCAGGCTTCCCTGTTCATAAATGCCAGCATCAGGACTTCCCCGGTCTCAAAGTCCTGAACAATGGCCGGTATCAAACCGCCGGTTTTGTCAAAATCAAGTTCAACCATGATGATCCTTTTTTTGATCAGATTAAAAAAGATGAAATGGGATGATCAACCCGTTAAAATTCAGCCTCATAAAACTTTTATACGTACCATAACGTATTACAAAGTCAATTTATTTTTTAGTTCTTGATTGTTATCTCAAACCTTGCTTTGATTGGAGACATTTGTTAGCATACCGATTTTTAATGTGTTGATACGATGCTTTCAGGGTTATGATCCATGAAAATCAGGAAAAAAAGAACATCCCAGATATTGAAAAAACGGGCCAAAAAACGGAAAAGGAGCCTCAGGGGAAGGCTTTTTCGATGGTTTTTCGCCGGAATCCTTTTTGTCGCAATCGGCGGCATTTTGACGGTCATGGCCGTGTTTTTTTTCTTAAGCCGTGATTTACCGAAAATCTCAACCTTGGCGGATTATCGTCCCCCCGTCATCACGACGGTATATTCGGATGATGAAAGGAAAATCGGTGAATTTTACCATGAACGGCGCATCGTCGTCCCCTTGTCCCAAATTCCCGAGACTTTAAAACAAGCCTTTGTCGCCTCAGAAGATGCACGATTTTACCAACATCAGGGGATTGATATCATTAGTATTATCAGGGCGTTTATTAAAAATATCGAGGCGGGGGCCATTGTCCAGGGCGGCAGCACCATTACCCAGCAGGTGACAAAATCGTTTTTTCTGACCCCGGAGAGAAGTTATACCCGGAAAATAAAAGAAGCAGTACTGGCGTACCGCATTGATAAGAGTTTTTCCAAGGAAGAAATTCTGCTTTTATACTTAAATCAGATCTACCTGGGGCACGGCGCCTATGGCGTACAGGCAGCCGCCCAGAATTACTTCGGAAAATCAGTGGATGAGCTGAGTCTGGCCGAATGCGCTATTCTGGCGGGCTTGCCGCAGGCTCCCAGCAAATATTCCCCATTCAGACATCCAGAGCGGGCTAAACAGCGCCAGATATATGTGCTCAACCGCATGGTTGCCGAAGGGTATATCACCAACATCCAGGCGACAGAGGCGATTAACGAAAAGCTCGATATTAAGCCCAGACGGAACTGGTTCATTGAAGCTGTTCCGTTTTATACGGAGTATGTAAGACAGTATGTTGAAAAAAAGTATGGAGCGGACGCGCTTTATCGTGACGGCTTAAAAGTGTACACCACGGTCAATATCGAAATGCAGAAGGCGGCCAGAGCCGAAATTCAGAAGGGGCTGGCGGATTTGGACAAACGCCAGGGTTACAGGGGGCCGCTGAGACATCTGGAGATTGATGAAATTGAAGCCTATTCCGAGAATCTGAAAAAGACGGCCGGTGAAGTAGCTATAGAACAGGGCGGCATTTTTGAAGGCATTGTGGTTGATGTCAACGATAGCGAGGAAAATGTTGTCGTTCGCATGGGAGATATGCGCGGCATAATAACGCTTTCGGATATGAAGTGGGCCAGGAAACCGGATCCGGAAAAGGCTTACTACGAGGACACGGTCCGACATGTAAAAGACGTTTTAAAAGTGGGGGATGTCATCAAGGTGAGGCTCAAGGAGAAAGATCCGGATACCGACACCTGGCGACTGGCGCTTGAACAAACGCCTAAAGTGCAGGCAGCGCTGCTTTGCATAGAAGCCGAGACAGGGCATGTCAAGGTCATGGTAGGCGGAAGAGATTACAAGGAAAGCCAGTTTAACCGTGCCACGCAGTCACGGCGACAGCCGGGATCTGCATTTAAACCGATCATATACGCCGCGGCCCTGGACAAAGGGTATACGCCGGCCACCATGCTGATCGATTCTCCCATTGTTTACCATGATGAGCTGCGGGATTTAAAGTGGAAGCCCAAGAACTACAAAGAAACATTTCACGGGCCCACTCTTTTTAGGGAAGCCCTGACCCAATCCAGAAACGTGGTGACAATAAAAATTTTAGAGGATATCGGCATCGATTATGTCATCGACTATGCCCGGAAACTGGGTATTACTTCGGAGATCAGCCGGGATCTTTCCATTGCACTGGGATCTTCCGGCGTTTCCCTGCTGGAAATCGTTAAAGCCTATTCCGTCTTTGCCAATCAGGGATATCTCATTGAGCCCATATTCATCACCAAGATCCTTGATCGGGACGGCAATATTCTTGAGGAGACGAATTCGGTCAAAGAGAGGGTGATCGAGAAAAGTACGGCCTATATCATGACCAATCTTCTGGAGGGTGTTGTAAAGCAGGGCACCGGCAGAAGGGTTCGTGCGCTTAACCGGCCGGTGGCGGGAAAAACCGGGACGACCAACAACCTTTTTGATGCGTGGTTTGTGGGCTATACCCCCCGGTATATTACCGGGACCTGGGTGGGATTTGACGAAGAAAGCTCTTTGGGGAAAAACGAAACCGGCTCGAGGGCGGCCAGCCCCATCTGGCTGGGGTTCATGAAGACAATTTTGAAGGATGCACCGGTAAGGGTGTTTCAGGTGCCCGAGGGTGTTGTTTTTTCAAAAATCGACGCAGAGACCGGGTTGCTGCCGATTCCGGAATCAAAAGAGACAATTTTTGAATGTTTTAAGGAAGGAACGGTTCCTACCGAGTATACGCCAAAACCCGATTCCATTTCAGCACCGGACGATTTTTTTAAATCAGGCCTGTAAAACCCGCCGCAACACCTCATGCAGTCGTCCTGTTTCGGATTCGTGAGGTGCCGGATTCCCGGGACAGCCTGCATTTTTTCTGGAGTCATCAAATCTCGATTTTTCGATGATTTACCAGTAAGGTATTTTTATCAAGCGTATTATCCGGTATGACCTGAACCGATGTGACGCCGTACTGACGGATCAACGTTTGAATGTTCTGATTTTTAAGACCTCGGGCAATGGATATGTTTTTGGGATTAGACCGGATGATGAGATCGGTTCCCACGGTGTCATCCGCCAGAACCGCGGCAATACCGTCCAAAACCACTTCGGAATACACCATGTGTCCGAATGAGGGGTGATACGGCCCTGCGAGAAGTGTGCCTTGTTTTTCCGTTTCCGGTGTGGGCTGGAGTCCCATGCGGATCACCGGGATATTGTTTTCCTTAAATGACAGATAGATTTTTTTCACCAGCGATACACATTTTTCCAATAAAAGGGGTTTATACCGTCCGCTTTTATACCATTGGGCCAGCAGGCTGTTTGAAAAGACGAGGGTTGGATAAATACGGACGAAATCCGGGGAAATATCAATGATGGTTTTGACCGAGTCCTGCAATGTGTTTTCATCATCACCGGGCAATCCCACCATCATCTGTATGCCGACCTGGTAGCCATATTTTTTTAAAAGACATGCTGCGGTTATGGTATCTGATGCCGTATGTTTCCTGTTGGATATACGAAGAACTTCATCATTTAAGGATTGGGCGCCGATTTCAATGGTTGAGAACGGATATGTTCGGATCAGGGCAAGGCGGTCTTTGTCAATGGTGTCCGGTCGTGTTGAGCATCGGATGCCGTCGATATCACCGGACAAGGTGAAGGGCAGGACGGTTTCAAGCAGAAATCGAATCATGTTGTCAGGAAGACCTAAAAAATTACCGCCGAAAAAAGCGATTTGGGTCTTGCCCCTGTTTTTGGGTTTATGGATCAGATGCATGTTGATGGTTTGACATATTTCTTCTTTTGTCGGAATGGTTCGGCCAAATCCGGTGATGAGATGCTGGTTGCAGAATACACACTGGTGGGGGCAACCGGCCTGGGGAATAAATATGGGAATAATAAACGGCTTTTTCAAGATTGGTTTAAGATTTTTTTAAGGGCCTTGAATGCGTTTCTGGCGGCTTCCTGTTCCGCCGCTTTTTTACTCTTGCCCATGCCCTTTGCATCAATGGCATCGAATTTGAGTTCCACGGTAAATGTCTTGTCATGATCAGGGCCGGTTTCGCCGATAATGGTGTATTCCGGCATGGGAATCTGATGGAGCTGGGTCAGTTCCTGCAAACGGCTTTTATAATCGATATTTATATTTGTTTTGTCAATGGAATTCAAGGGTTCGTCAAAGAGCCGTTCAATAATTCGAAAAGCCTCGTGATATCCGCCATCAAGATAGACCGCGGCTATCAATGCTTCGAGTGCATCCGCGAGAATGGATTGCTTGTTACATCCGTCAGACATCATCTCGCCTTTTCCCAGTTGAATATTTTTTCCCAGTTGAATATCTCGTGAAATTTCTGCAATCTGGGATTCATTTACAAGGCCTGCACGCATTTTCGAGAGCATTCCTTCATTTACGTCCGGATACCGGATCATGAGCAAATGGCCGATAGCGAGATTTAACACCGCATCCCCCAAGAATTCCAGGCGTTCATTGCTTTTCAGTTTTTTATCGCCCTGTTCGTTGACATAGGAGCTGTGACGGAACGCCTCTTTCAATAAGGATGGGTTTTTAAATTCATATTCAATGACCCGTGTGATGTCTGCAAATTTAGGTTTTTCCATGAGTACCCTCACCCGGATTTATACGGTTTGCGTTGTCCGGCTTATCCTGACCGTTTTTTGTTTGCGATGATCAGTTTTTCATACAGTTCATAAGGAATGAACAGGTCTCCTTTCCCGCTTCCCATCCGTATTTCGGGCGTTAATTTACCATGAAAATCCGTACCACCGGTTACCAGTAGTTCGTAACGATGGGCGATTTCGGTAAAGTAGGCCATAACCGCCGGTGGATGTCCCGGGTAGTAGACCTCGATTCCCATCAACCCCATGTCCTTCAGCACTATGATAAGGTTTTCAAGCACGGTGGGATTCTCCCGGTTTAAGAGAAACGGGTGGGCCAAAACGGGGATGCCGTTTGAATCCTTGATGATCTGAATTGCCTCGGCGCAGTCGATACGATACTTGTCTACATAGGCTGGTCTGCCGCGACCCAGATATTTTTCAAATGCTTCATCAATGGAAGAGACGATATTTTTTTTGGCCATGATTTCGGCAATATGCGGACGTCCCACCTGATTGTGGACAGCATCGGAGAGGACTTCTTCAAGGGTGATGTCGATGTTTAACGAGTTGAGTTTTCCAATGATTTGGGGATTACGGTTTTTCCGGGCATCCCGGAGTACGCGGAGCGTTTTCGTCAGGCAAGGGTTATCCGGATTAATACAGTACCCGAGGACATGGCAACTCCCCAGGGATCCAAAGCCGGGAGGCAGGGCGGCACTGATTTCAACACCGGTTAAAAACCGGACTGAATCGGGAATTCCTGCGTTTTGAGCTTCAATTACACCGGAAACGGTGTCGTGGTCGGTTATGGAAATTGCTTTGAGGCCGAGTTGTTCGGCATGACGCAGGATTTCACAGGGAGAAAATGTTCCGTCCGAGGCATTGGTGTGAATGTGTAAATCGATTCCAGCCTTATTACAATCCAAGGGCTTTTTCTAAGGCCTCCTCTTTTGTTTTACAGTGGATACATTGCGTTGTCACGGGCCTGGCCTTCAGCCGCTTAATTGATATATCCTCTCCGCAGGTCTCGCAGATACCGAATGTGTCGTTTTCGATTCGTTCCAGGGCTTTTTTGATTTTTTTAATCAATTTGCTTTCCCTGTCTCTGATGCGAAGCATAAAATTACGCTCGGCCTCCAATGAGGCACGGTCTGTGGGATCGGGAAAATTCTCCTTGGGCGATGTCATGCCAACAACCGTATTATCCGCCTGATTCAGCAATTCTTCCAAACGATTGGTTAACAGTTCTTTAAAGTATTCAATGTCCTTTTTTTTCATATGGATGACCCTTATTCTTTATTTCAGAACCAAATGAACCAATTTAAAAAAAATTTCTTTACCACAATCATCTGCCAATGTAAAGAATAAACAAAAACTGATTTAATAAACAGAATCCCTTCGTTTTTTTATTGTAACATTATTTTAAATATATTATAAAAGATAAACTTGAAAAATGTCCGTCTTATGTTTTGATTATCAGGGGTTTCATATTTTAGGGAAAACTTCGATAAAGCCGAAAAATGCCGTATGTGTTTACCCACCGATAGTGTTAAAATGTTGTGTTGTTGACCATTAAAAAAAGGAAGTGACAAATGGAACTGGAGGCCGCAAAAAAAATATATGCAGCAAATTACAAGACAATCACCGTAAAAACGACTGACGGCGAGACCATACTGGGAAAGATCAACCTGTCTTCCAAGCAGCGGGTATCCGATATTTTTACAAGGGGCGAACAGCCCTTTATCGTTTTGGTCGATGCGACTTCAAAGGATGTCACCAATAAAACGCTTTTTATCAATAAGGATCATATAATCTGGGTTGAACCCGAATAAAAAACTTATTTTCAGTTCCCGTTCCAGGCCCCCGACCAACGGCTTTTGCCGATAAAGCGAGGCCGGCGGAAAAAGTCCGCAACATACCGAGGCCTTTGTAAAAAAGTTATTTTGCAAAGGCCTTGGTATATTCAGAGGGAGTCCAGTTTAAACAATTTTCGAATCAAATCCAGATAAGCGGACGTATTCCAGTGGGATCCGGTACTTTTCAGCAGCATTGTGGGATCATGAAGGATTTTATTCACCAGGGCGCTCACCATTCGGTTTAAGGCCAGGCAGTCATCATCCGAAAGATGGTTCAAGGTCTGAAGGGTCTTTTTCAACTCGGCATTTGCGATACTTTCTATCTTTTTCCTGAGTTCAACAATGGTCGGTACAACCGATAAGCTCTCGTACCATTGTCTGAATTGAATCACCGCCTCGTCAACAAGTCTTTCCCCCTTCTTTGCTTCTTTCCGCCTGTCCCGGATGTTTTCGCTGATAACGCCTTTAAGGTCGTCGATATCGTAAACATACGCATTATCGATCCGGTTTATTTCGGGATCAATATTTCGGGGTACGGCGATATCAATAAAAAATATGGGCCGATTCCGCCGTCCCCGCATCATCTTTTTAACCTGGGTTCGGGTTACGACATAATCCCTTGAACCGGTGGAACCGATCACAATGTCGGCCGGCTTCAAGTAGTCATGTATTTCTTCAAAGGCGACAGCCTTGCCGTTAAAACGTTTTGCCAGATTCATACCGCGTTCGAATGTTCTGTTGGCAATAATGACCGGGCCTATTTTTTGCCGAAACAGGTGATCCATGGCCAGTTCGGCCATTTCACCGGCCCCGATGAGTAAAACGGATTTGCCTTCTAAAGACCCGAAAATTTTTTTCCCCAGTTCGATGGCGGCATAACTGATGGATACGGCATGATCTCCAATACCGGTTTCGGTTCGGATGCGCTTGGCAACTGAAAACGTTTTATGCATAAGGCGGTTTAAAATAACCCCTGATGTCTTGTTCGCCGTTGCCAGTCGGTAGGCTTCTTTTATTTGTCCGAGTATTTGCGGTTCACCCACCACCATTGAATCCAGACTGCCGGCAACTCTGAAAATGTGACGAACGGCCTGGTCACCGCGGTAAACATAAAGATTTCCCTCAAACCGGTTCTTGTGAATATTTTTCGATTGGGAGATATATGTCTTTACATCTTCAACAGCAGGATCGGCGTTTGTTGAGGCCATCAGAATTTCAACACGGTTGCACGTTGAAAGCAGGAGGACTTCATCAATATGAGGGTGCTTCCTTAATGCATTAATCGCTTCCATTGTTTCTTCAGATGAAAAGGTAATACATTCTCTTAATTCAACAGGGGCGGAATTATGATTTAAACCGATAATGATGATTTCTTTCATGGTCATGGATATTGTCGAAGACTCCCTACCACCGTGTAAATTCCTGATGATGTCCCTGAAGTAGAAAATTAACCCCGAAAAAAGTAAACAGAACGGCGGCAAACCCGATGATCGCCATAATGGCAAATCGTCGTCCCCGCCACCCGACGGTCAGGCGCTGGTGAAGGAGGGCCGCATAGATAAGCCATGTAATGGCGGACCATACTTCCTTGGGATCCCAGCTCCAGAGACTTCCCCATAAATGTCGGGCATATACAAATCCGGTGATCAACCCCAGTGTCAAGAGGATAAACCCCACGGCGATACAGGCGTATCCCGTGATATCCAGCAGTTCCAAAGCCGGCAGGCGTTTAAATAAAAAGCCGTGTGTCTTGGACTTGATGGCATGTTCCTGGAGCAGGTATAAAATCCCCACCCCGCACGCCAGTGCAAAAAAAGCCTCACCAAGAAACACGCCCAGAATATGAATGAAGAACCAGATACTGTTGAAGATATTTTTCGTCTGTGCCGGCTCCCTGGAAAGCCGGGAGGCCAGAATCATGATAAACACCGCCAATGGTGCGGCATATACCCCCAGTATTTTCAGGTGGTGTCGATATTGCACCCATAAAAAAACACCTGCAACGGCCCATGATGCGATGAGCAGGGTTTGATTCAAGTTGTTCACCGGTATATGACCGGTTTTAACGTAACCCACGCCTATTGCAGTGCAATGACACAAAAAACCGGCGACCAGCAATCCCAGCCCTGTTTTCTGCAGAAGATCTTTTTGAAAAAACAGATAGGCAAAATATCCGGCTGCAGCCATCAGATAAAAGAAAATTGTAATATCGGCCAACGTTTCCATATTTTTATCGCGTGTTTTTTTATTGTATCAGCGATTTATAATCATATCCCGTGCCCAGGATTTTGTTCAGCGTTTCATTAATGGCTTTTTCATCATTATCTCTAATCATTTCAACAAGGCCTGCGTCAACCAGTTTTTTAAACACAGGCTTGTTCAGATGAGACGTCTGCCTGTCTCTTAAAAATTTTTCCCGTATGGCCCCCATGAGTTTAAGGAACAGGGCGTGCTCTTCACCCAGGCGGCTTTCCAGACATTTTTTCAGTTTTTTTGCATAGGCCGGGCTTTTGCCCGTGGTCGATACGGCAATGACAAGGTCTCCTTTTTTCACAAGGGAAGGCAGGATAAAATCGCACAATTCCGGATGATCTGCGATATTGCACAGGGCGCCTGATTTTTTTGCATCCGCATGAATTTGTCTGTTTAAGTTCTTGTCATTTGTCGCACCGATAACCAGAAAGGCGCCTGTCAAGTCTGAGGCGGCAAACGGCCGGTTTTTCCAGCTGATTCTTTTCTTCTTGAACAATTCGCTTAATCTTTCGGTTAATTCGGGGCTGATCACCGTGACCGCCGCACCGCATTCGAGAAGGGTTTCCACTTTACGTGCGGCCACGCAGCCGCCGCCGACAACGATGCAGTTACGTCTGGAAACGTCCAGATAAGCCGGATAATATTTCATGTTGGTTTTTATCCTTAAATTCGCAGAACCATGATATCCTCGGCCAGCACAAGGGGGCCTGCATATTCCTTTCGGCATTCTTTTTCAATGTTAACGTGATCGCATTCCGGGTAAAAATGCGTCAAAACCAATTTCCTGACATCGGCCAGACGGGCCGCTTTTCCCGCCCGGCTGGGCGTCATATGTCCCTTTATTTTTCCGTGGTCCGGTGTTGATGATTCACAAATCAACAGATCCGTATTTCCGGCCAGCATTACCAGGTTGTCGCAATAATCCGTATCCCCTGAATAAACAAGCGAAATTCCGTTTGGGTCAAAGACCCTGTAGGCGATGCTTTCGGGATTATGGTCAACCGGAACGGAGCTTATCGAAAAACCTTCAAAATCCCTATGATCTGGTCCTGAAACGTCCATTTCCACGATTATCAGCCGCCATGCATTGTCATCGGGCTCTATCCAACGGCCGTATGCGGTTTTAAGCCCTTTAAAAAAATTCAGTAAACCTTTTCCGCCGATAATGGTGATACCGTTTTTGGGGTTGTTTTTTGCTGCATACTTGTATGAAAAAAGAAACGATGCCAGCTCGCCGGTATGGTCCGGATGAAAATGGCTCAAGAACAGATGGGAAATGTCGAAAATTTCCACACCCACGGCCAGTAACCTGGTAATGGTTCCCGGTCCGATATCAAACAGCAGTTTTTGACCGCTGATATCCACCAGAACAGCACAGGAACTCCGCTTTAAAGAGGGTACGCATGTGCCCGAACCCAGAATGGTCACTGTTGTTGTTCCGGGGGAATAACGGGTGTCGCATTGTTGGGGTCTATCTTTTCCCGGCATGGTGTTCCACCTGGCGAATAATCCATTTTTGAAGCTTATCAGGGTCCTGGTAATCCACATGGTCGGACAGGTCCGAAAGCAAAATTTCCGCCCGTGCCATGCTTTTATGACCGCCGGCGGAGCCGAAACTGCCGAAGCTTTTTTTGGCGATATTGCCGGCATTTTTACGAATCCCGTCATTTCTGAATATAACGATCAGTCGATTGGCGTATATTCCGGATACGATACTCCAGGTGATAGCGTTGATCCGCATGAAAAAATCGGCTATTAAAACACAGGCATCCGGATTCGAGACGGGCCCCAAATGAACAAAAGCCCTTTTTTTCCGGCGTTTCATATTGCCAAGGGCTGTTTTGAAATGCTTCAGAAATTCCACCGGGATTTCAGACTGTTCGATTTTTCTTGTAATATAGGGATTTGCATGATGAAACAGAAACTGAAATGCACGGAGGTCTTCCACCAGGGTCTGGCGTTCGAAATTGCTGGTATCGGTTTTAATGGCATAAAACAATCCTGTGGCCAGCTTGGTCGATGGTTTGATTTTAGCCGCACGCAGGTATTCCGTCAAAATGGTGGCCGTGGCGCCGTAATTCGGGCGAATATCCTGGAATGCGGCCTTTGGGCAGGTGTCCGGGTGATGGTCGATGACCACATCGAATTTGAACTTCATATACAGTTCATGATGATTCGGCTGTGAGTCGACGAGGACAAACCGCGTAAACCGGGCAGGGTCGATTTGTGCGATATTGACGATGTTGACGTCCAACAGCCGGATCATGGCCAGGTTGTCAGGACGTTTGACGACATTGATGTGGGATATGACGACCCCTGCTACTTTTCGCCACAGCAGCCGTTTTACCGCCATGGCGCTGGCAATGGCGTCCGGGTCTGCATTAATGACGATCAACACATTATCCTCATTGGAAAAATGCGTGTAAAATCGCTTTAGCCGCTCAGATGCTGAGAGTTTCAAGGGCCTCCTTCTGGTGATCGCAAAGAATGTATTTTAATAAATCTTACGATGCAGCGTCGTATATTTCAAACCATTTTTTATCATGGGTGGAATTAGGGTAAAAAAATATCTTTCTTTCCTTGACAGCCCAATAAAATACTTGATAACCAGAGCGTTTGGTTTTATTAGTTATCAAAACCAAACCACATGACCTTTTCAGGGGCCAAATGCGGGAGAAGAGAAAAAGATTTATCGATTTTCGCCAGAATCGGGTCTGGAGCGAAGGCTTGACCATCATCCTGCAGTTGGGCCTGAATATGGCCGGAAGTATAATTTTTTGTTTTTTTGTCGGGTTTTATATCGATAAGTGGCTTTCTGTTAAAGGAATTTTTACATTTATGTTTACGATCCTGGGGATTATTGGCGGCGGATACACCACCTATCGACAGATCATGGAAATCACCGAAGGGAAAAACCATCGAAAAAACGATGAAAACGGTTAGGGAAACCCAGAAAAAATATTGTTCAAGGGCCATGATGGTCTGTATTTTTATCAGCCTGGGATTTATTCTGCTGGGTGAGAAGACCATTGGGAAAGGGTTGATTCTGGGTTCCATATTCAGTGTCATAAATTTTGTTTTAATGGGGGAAACCCTTCCGGCAAGGCTTGCAAAGGAGAAGGGAAAAACCTTTTTTATCGGCCTCGGCTCGATTTTATTCAGATATGTATTGCTGGCGATTCCGGTGGTTGTGGCGGTGAAGTCCGATACATTTAACTTGTATGCGGCAGCAGCCGGTCTGTTTGCCGTTCAGCTGGTGATTATTGCGGAACACGCTGCAATGCTTTTACCCATAAAGCGAAAAAACAGGTTTAAAGTCTTGTGAAAAGTAATTATTGAAAAAGGTTTCCTATACGGGTCGGAGAGGTTATGGAAGAACTCGGTAAAATTCACCAATTGATTATTCCGTTTTTCGGGCACAACATGACATTCAATCTTGAAGTCATCGCCATGACCTGGATTGTTATAGGGGTGCTCATTGTATTTGGATTTTTGGCCGTCCGCAACAGGGGGATAATTCCCCAGTCCTTTCAGATTGTAGGCGAACTTTTTGTATCCCAGTTGTACGGTCTCACCGAGGACTCACTGGGCAAAGAACTCTCAAGGAAATATTCGCCGCTGATATGTGCGCTTTTCATGTTTTTACTGATTTCCAACTGGTTGGGAATCATCCCGCATCTGGGGGAACCCACCAAGGATTTGAATACGCCGCTGAGCCTTGGGATATTGGGATTTTTTGTCGCCCATTATGTCGGTATAAAGGAAAAAGGATTTAAAGCGTATCTCAGTGCTTATTTTGACCCCTTTTTCTTTATGCTGCCATTGAACATTATCGATGTGCTTTCCAAGGTGATCAGTATTTCTTTTCGTCTTTTCGGCAATATTATGGGCGGTTCCATTATCATCCTGGTGGTGTCCTATCTGACCTACAGTCTCGTGTTACCCCCGTTGTTGAACGTATTTTTCGGCCTTTTTGTGGGAACGATTCAGGCTTTTGTATTTACGATGCTAACGGTGACATATATCTCATTGCAGGTGAAATAGCTTATGGATATTCAAACTTGGGTTAAGGTCGCTGCGTTTGCCGGTGGTGGACTGGCAATGGGGTTCGGTGCCATCGGAGCGGCAATCGGTGAGGGATATACGGCCGCATGCGCCAACGCCGCCATTTCCAGAAATCCGGAAATGGCCGGAGATGTTTTTAAATCCATGCTGATGGGCCAAGCAATTGCGGAATCCGCTTCGATTTTCGCACTGGTCATATCCATGATATTGTTGTTTACGGAATTTTCAGCAAACTCCTACGTCATGGTGAGCGTACTGCTGGCGTCCGGTTTATGCATGGGACTCGGGGCAATGGGATCCGGCGTGGGATCCGGTTTTCCCGCGGGAGCAGCCTGTGAGGGGATGGCCCGGCAACCGGGAGCATCCGGGCGTCTGACCACAAACATGCTCATCGGCTCCGCCGTGGCCCAGACACCTGCCATATTCGCCCTGGTGACATCGTTTATTCTCATATTTACGGATTTTTCAACAAGGCCGGTATCCCCCACATGGGCGGCCATTTTGGGGGCGGGATTTGCTTCCGGTCTGGGCGCTATCGGGTCTGGATTGGGAGGCGGGCTGGTGGCCCAGACAAGCTGCCAGGGGGTTGCCCGGCAGCCCCTTGCCGCCACTCCGGTCACCAACGTGATGTTATTGGGGCAGGCCGTTACCCAGACCACGGCGATTTACGGTTTGCTTGTCAGTTTCATTCTTATTTTTAAAACCTTTCCGGCAACGGATGCACTGGCACCTTCCATGGCGCTGCTGGGCGCCGGGTTATGCATGGGGATCGGCGCCATCGGGCCGGGTATCGGCGAAGGCTTTACCGCCCGCAGTGCAGTGGATTGGATATCGAGAAATGAGAATGCAACAGCGGATTTAACCCGTGTCATGCTGGTGGGCCAGGCAGTGGCGGAATCAACCGGCATCTATTCCCTGGTCGTGGCACTGGTACTTATATTTGTGGTTTAACGGTTTGCTGGTGTAAATGGAACATATTTAATCATATATTAGGAGGATGACATGGCAATCGAAGGAGCGGATATTATCAAATCAGCAGCATTTTTGGGAGCGGGACTGGCAATGGGACTCGGCGCCATCGGACCGGGCGTTGGAGAAGGAATGGCAGCGGCAAAGGCATGCGAAGCCATCGGGAAAAATCCCAAAGAGGCGGGACTGTTAACCAGAACCATGCTGGTGGGCCAGGCAGTATCGGAATCCACCGGTATTTATTCACTGGTTATCGCGTTGTTGCTTTTATTTGTTGTTTGATGACGACAACCGAACGGATGGCAGCCCATGCAGATCATTAGCAATATTGCGCTTATCAGTATAAATGAGACCCTGCTCGTTCAGATGGTTTCCTTTTTGATATTTCTGTTTATCATCAACCGCTTGATGTTTCGTCCTTTAAAAGAGGTCATGAACGAGCGGGAGAGCCATATCGATAACGTCAAAAACGAAATCCAGGAAGCGGAAAATGAACTGGAACGCATGAACCGTCGGATCAGAGAACAGGAATCTGTTGTTAAGGAAGAAGCCTTCGGGATCAAAAAAGAGTTGGAAGAGGCGGGGAGCCGCGAAGCGGGCAGGATTTTTAAAACGGTCCGGGAAGAAATTGCTGAAAAAAAGAAGAAGGCGGAAAAAGAGATCGATTCCCAGATCGAAGCATCCAGAAAACAGATCGAAACAGAAGCCGAAGCGTTATCTATTGCAATTATCGAAAAAATATTGGAGCGGAGATTAGCCTGATGTGCGGATTCAAAAGATTTTTTCGGCAAATCAACTGGTCGGCGATATGTGTACTTGTTTTCCTTTTTTGCACGGAAGCGGTTGCAGCCGAAGGCAAGAGCAACTGGCGCGCCACCTATGATATTGTCATGATGTGGGTGAATTTTTTAATCCTGGTCTTTTTAATCGTCAAATTCGGAAAAGCACCGGTCAAGAATTTCCTTAATGGACAAAGAGAGGAACTTTCAGGGGAGATTTCCGGACTGGAAGGTCAACGGGACGAGATGGTTCGGCAAGTAAAGGAAACGATTAAAAAAATGGAGCAAAGCCAGGTTCGTTTTAAAGAGATCAGAGATAAAATAATCAGCAAGGGCAAAGCGAGAAAACAGGAAATTATCGAGGAGGCCGGTTTTCAAAGCCGGATCATGCTCGAGGATGCCCAACGGCGGGTGGAAAACCAGATTTTGACGGCGGAAAAAAAATTTCGGGCGGATCTTGTTGATGAGGCCATGGATCTCGCCCTGAAAAATATCGGTCAATACATCACTGAGGAGGACAACCAGAAGCTCCTGCAGCAGTTTCTGGCATCTGCAGTTCCAAAGTAGACAGTTTGAGGAATAACCCAAAAAAAGGGCGCAAGACTTTTTCTTGCGCCCTTTTTGTCGTTATGTCTCCTGCCTGAACGTTATACTGCCCATTTCATTGACATCGGCAATAATCCGGGCACCTTCAAGAATGTTGCCCTTCAGGATTTCCATTGACAACGGGTTTTCGATGTATTTCTGAATGGCCCGCTTCAAGGGACGTGCACCGTAAACCGGGTCATATCCTTTTTCCGCCAAAAACCGCTTGGCATCATCCGTCAGATCCAGCGTCAGGTTCTGATCGGAAAGGCGCTTGGCAAGACGACGCATCTGTATTTCAACAATGTCGACGATTTGTTCCCGGGTTAAACTTTCAAAAATAATGGTCTCATCAATCCGGTTTAAAAATTCAGGTTTAAAACCCGCGCGGAGGGCTTCCATGACCCGTTTTTCCATTTCGTCACGGTTGGATCCCAGTTCCCGGATCCATTGACTCCCCACGTTGGAGGTCATAATGATAATGGTGTTTTTAAAGTCCACGGTTCTGCCGTGTCCATCCGTCATCCGTCCGTCGTCCAGAATCTGTAAGAGGACGTTAAACACTTCAGGATGGGCCTTTTCGATTTCATCGAACAAGACCACGGAATAGGGGCGACGCCGAACCGCTTCGGTGAGATATCCCCCTTCTTCGTATCCGACATAGCCCGGGGGGGCACCGATGAGCCTTGCCACGGCATGTTTTTCCATGTACTCGGACATGTCCACCCGGATAATGGCCTGATCGCTGTCAAAGATGAATTCCGCAAGGGCTTTGGCCAGCTCGGTTTTGCCTACCCCGGTGGGGCCTAGAAATATGAAGGAGCCGATGGGACGATTGGGGTCCTGCAAGCCGGAACGCGCCCGCCGGACGGCATTGGATACCGCCGAGATGGCATGGTGCTGGCCGATTACGCGAAGGCCTAATCGCTCTTCCATGTGCACCAGTTTTTCCCTTTCGCCTTCCATCATCTTGCTGACCGGGATCCCCGTCCACCTGGAGATGACCTCGGCGATATCTTCAGCATCCACTTCCTCTTTCAGCATTTTTTTATCGGTTTGAAGATTCGAAAGGTTTTTATTGGCCTCATCCAGTTGTTTCTGAAGCTCGGCGGCCCTGCCGTATCTGAGTTCGGCGACTTTTGCCAGGTCTCCTTCTCTTTCCGCCAGTTGTTCTTCAATTTTCAACTGCTCGATTTGTTCTTTTATGGAACGGATGGTCTGGATCATGTCCTTTTCGCTCTGCCAGTGCATTTTCATGGCGCGAATTTCTTCGTTCATGGATTCCAGATCCTGTTCAAGTTTTGCCAGACGGTCTTTTGATGCCGGGTCGCTTTCCTTTTTTAATGCCTCTCGTTCGATTTCAGCCTGGAGAATCTTGCGCTGCACCTCATCGATTTCTGTGGGCATGCTGTCGATTTCGATCCTCAGTTTGGAAGCACATTCATCTATCAGGTCTATGGCCTTGTCCGGCAGAAAGCGATCCGAAATATACCGGTCGGAAAGGGACGCCGCCGATACAATGGCGGAATCCTTTATCCGTACGCCATGATGGACTTCGTATTTTTCCTTGAGCCCCCGTAAAATGGATATGGTGTCTTCAACCGTAGGTTCCGCCACCATGACCGGTTGAAACCGTCTTTCCAGTGCCGCGTCTTTTTCGATGTATTTCCGGTATTCATTTAAGGTGGTGGCCCCGACGCACCGGAGCGTTCCCCGGGCCAGAGCCGGTTTGAGCATGTTGGAGGCGTCCATGGCGCCTTCGGTAGCTCCGGCGCCCACCAGGGTATGAAGCTCGTCGATGAACAAAATAACCTTTCCTTCTGCTGCCTCCACTTCCTTTAACACCGCCTTGAGCCGGTCCTCGAATTCCCCCCGGTATTTTGCTCCGGCAATGAGCGCTCCCATATCCAGGGCAACCAACTGCCTGTTTTTCAGGGTTTCGGAAACATCCCCGGCAACGATCCGCTGGGCCAGTCCTTCAACAATGGCGGTTTTGCCGACCCCCGGTTCACCGATCAAGACCGGGTTGTTTTTGGTCCTTCTTGAGAGTACCTGGACGATTCGACGAATTTCTTCGTCCCGGCCGATGACCGGGTCGAGTTTTCCCATTCTGGCCAGATCGGTCAAATTACGGCTGTACTTGTCCAGGGCCTGGTATTTTTCTTCCGGATTGGGGTCGGTAATACGCTGGGATCCGCGAATATCCATCAATACCTTCAGCACTGCATCCCGGACGATTCCGTATTGCATCAGAATCCTGGCGGCTTCACCGGTTTTTTCGTCAATAATGGACAGCAGGATATGTTCGGTACTGACATATTCATCCTTCATTTTATTGGCTTCTGCAAAGGCCGCTTCAAACACCGACTTGGTGCGGGGCGACAGATAGACCTCACCCGTGCCGCTGACCTTGGGCAGTTTGTCAATGGCCGTGGCAACATCGTGGGCCACGGCTTCCGGAGAAACCCCGACCTTGCGGAACATGGTCCGTGCAATGCCCTCGGGTTCGCTCAGCATGGCGCTGAGCAAGTGTTCGGGCTCTATTTGCTGGTTGTTGTGCTGTGCAGCCAGGGACTGGGCGTTTTGTATCAGTTCCTGGGACTTTATGGTAAATTTATCAAATCTCATAAGTTTCCTCCGATATTATTCCGAATCAACCGATTTTTCGCTTGATCTGCACACCTCATCCCGAAAAATCGCTTAACTCATGATTGTGAAAATACGATAAAAATTTTACTAAAATGTAATCATGGCTGTCTTTTTGTCAAACAGCGGGGGGGGAAATTAAAAACAGTCGGGTCAGGCTCGAAACATTTTCATGCCCCGTGTTGACGTTGCGGGCCGGTTAATTCGGACGGGTCTTATTTCTTTTATTGATCGTTTAAAAAGACGCTTTTATCCGTCATGAACTGCTTGTAGATGCGGTAATAATCGGTTTCTTCATATGTCCTGGGGCAAATGGGATGATGGTCGAAGCTGTAGATGATTGACCCGGGACAGGCCAGCAGGATGGGGGAATGGGTGGCGATGATGAACTGGGCATGACCGGCTTTTCCCATTGCGTTGAGTATGCGCAGCAGTTCCAGTTGGCTTTTGGGGGAGAGGGCGGTTTCCGGTTCGTCTAAAAGATAAATTCCCTTGATTTTAAACCGTGAACTGAAAAACGACATCAGCGACTGGCCGTGTGACTGATTCATCAGGGATTTGCCGCCGAAATAATCCAGAACCTTGGGATCGGACGTGGCCCATTCATCCAGAATCTTGGCAAAATTACGAAATATCCGGGATGAAAAGAATGACCCGGGAACCTTTCCGTTTGTCCAGTCCACCGTTATCACCTTGTAAAGATCTCTTTCATAGGGACTCTTGTTAAACCGCATCCGGCCGACGCCCTGCCAGGAATAAATACGGCATTTGTCGGCAATGGCTTCCAGGAGTGTTGATTTTCCCGTGCCGTTTTCTCCCACAAAAAAGGTGATGGGTTTTTCAAAGGAAAGCGTTGTTTTATGGTGAAATACGTCAAGGTTAAACGGATAATGTTTTGTCGTTGGAAATTTTTCAGGATGAACCGTAACGTGTGAAATGTGCATAATCATTATCCCCATGATATCATCTTGCATGAGCGAAGGCTTTCATACAAGGCAATCCCCACCGTGGTGGACAGGTTCAGGCACCGGATGCTACCGGTAATGGGGATATAGAAGGATGAATCATCATATGCCGATAGAATTTCATCGGGCAGGCCTTTGGTTTCGGATCCGAAAACCAGGAACATCCGTCTGCCGGATCCCATATGCCAGAAGCTTTTTTTACCGTTTTTGGTGAAGATGAATATTTCCTGTCTCAAAGGGGTCATATGCCGGAGGAAATCGTCGAAGTTCTCCCAGACGGACAACGGCACCCTTTCCCAGTAATCCAGACCGGCTCTTTTGACCTGTCTGCTGTCCAGGGAAAAGCCCAGAGGTTTGATCAGGTGAAGACAGGCCCCGGTTCCGATGCAGGTCCGGCCGATGTTCCCCGTATTCCAGTGGACTTCGGGTGCAACAAGCACGACATGGCGCTCGTAATCTTTAAGCGGGTCATTCTTCATCCAATCATCCCCTAATCCCATCAGAAGTTTCGTGGCTTGCAGATAATTTCCCTGATTTTCAGGTCGAAAAAATTCGACTGATTCGTCGGCGACAAAACCAGGGCGGTATCCGCACCCTTGGCCGAACCGCCGATGGCGACTATGTCCTTTCCGCTGAGAACACCGGCATCGGCGGCCATTATGGACACTTCCACGGCAACCTTGGTTCCCTGGCCGAAACGTTTGAGGGTGTCCGCAATGAGCAGGACCGGATACAGACCGGAATGCTTTTTGGCGATGGAGCGTTCCACACCGGATAAGGCATGGGTGGCGGCGATGACCGTTATCCCCTTGGATTCGAGATCTTTTCTCACGTTGTTTGGCATGACATTTTTAAACGGCTCCCTGAATCCCCCGTGATAGGTCACGGCGATGAGATGAAATCCGGTAAAAATTTCCATGGCCTTGTAGGCGGTTTCCCCCGTTGTGGTTGCCAGGACCGCTTCATTGAGGCCCAATGCCTTGCCCCGCTCGAATGCCGCTGTCAAGGTTTGTACGGTGTTTTCAGGGCCCTGCCGATCAAAATACATAAGATCCTCCTGTTTGTTTCCGGTTTTGACGGTTTCTTTACGTGATCCGGCTTTTCTTAGGATATCCGCTTGATAAAAATCAAGGTTCTATTGTATAAAAAATAATTCAACAGTCAATAGAGATGATTCAAGACCGGGATAAAACAAGGCGTATTGGAATATCCCGACGGATAAGGGGAGGCAAATTGATTATCGATTTTCATACCCATTTAATTCAACCGGCTGTTCGTAATAACAGGGAAATGCATTTTAACGGGGAGCCGGAATTCAAACTGCTGTACGAATCGCCAAATGCAAAACTGGCCGGTGCAACAGATATAATCGCCGTGATGGATAAAGAAGGTGTGGACCGGTCCGTGATTTTCGGATTTCCCTGGAGAAATCCGGATTTGATCAGGCAAAACAATGATTATGTGTTAGAGGCGGTGCAACGGTTTCCGGATCGCCTGATCGGGTTTTGTTGTGTGAACCCGGTCCATGCCGTTTCTGCAGATGAGGTGAAACGGTGTCTGGATTCAGGATGTTCGGGCGTCGGTGAACTGGCCTTTTACGGGAAAGGCATTGATGAGGCGGCCCTGGAAATGCTGTCACCGATCATGGCAATGTGCCGGGAAAAAGACTGCATCGCCCTGATACATACCAACGAGCCCGTGGGACACCAGTACCCGGGAAAGGCTCCCATGACGCTGACCCAGATCTTTGCCATGGTCAAGCGGTTTTCCGACAATAAAATCGTGCTGGCCCACTGGGGGGGTGGTATATTCCTCTACCACCTGTTAAAAAGAGAGATCCGGGAAAGTTTAAAAAACGTCTGGTTCGATACGGCGGCGTCCCCGTTCTTATATGATCCGAAAGTCTATCAGGTCGCAAAAGACCTTATGGGCTTGGAGAAAATCCTGTTCGGAACGGATTATCCGCTGCTCAAGCCTTCCCGTTACTTTAAAGAAATGAAGGCTGCGGGACTGTCAGAAGAAGAAATCGCGGCCGTATGCGGAAAAAATGCAGAGGCGTTGCTTGCCGGCAGGTAAATATGGGTTGTGGGGCCGTCAATCTCAAAAACATGGCCTGATTATTTGAAGCCATGATGAAGTAAGTTGAAGGGCCCTTTTCTTTTTTTGAATCATATAACACAATAATATCAAAAGAAAAGGGCCCAAATAGACCATATCAGCCGGATATGTCGAGAATTTTCCGAAGCCTTGATACGCAGGGATCGGTTCATATCATGTATCTTTTTTAATCCACTCCGGACACAATTTCAGCGATATCCCTCACCTTTATCTTTTCCTCGAGACCTTCTACTTTTACCGCATCCTCCAGCATGGTCAGGCAGTTGGGGCAGGCAACGGCCAGGATGTCGGCACCGGTGGCAACCGCTTCCCTGACCCTGATCCGGGCCGGGCTTTCCTCGCTTCCGCCCAAAAGATCCGTATAAAAGTTTCCCCCGCCTCCGCCGCAGCACAAGGCTCCTTTTCTGTTCCGTTCCATCTCCACCAGCGTTGCTCCGGGCACGGCCTTGAGGATGTTTCTCGGGGCGTCGTATTCCTGGTTCCAGCGTCCGAGGAAGCAGGGGTCATGGAAGGTAATCTTCCCGTCGAATCCTGCCCCGGACAGTTTCTTCTTTTTTATCAGATCGGCCAGTACCTGGGTATAGTGGAGAACCTCGAATTCACCCCCGAACTTCGGGTAGCTGTTTTTCATGGCATTGTACGAATGCGGGGACAGGGTGATAATTTTCCTTACCCCCTGGCCTTTGAACTGCCGGATGTTTTCCTCGACAACGGATTCAAACAGGGCGTCTTCTCCCAGGAGGTCGACTTCGTTGCCGTCGGTCTTTTCTTTTTCGCCCAGAACGCCGAAGGAGACGCCGGTGTTTGTCAGGATATCCCCCAATGCCCGGGCAGCGGACTGGGCACGGGTGTCATAGGATCCTTCGCATCCCACGTAATACAAAAAATCCTGGTCCTGGTAAGGCTGAAAGTTTTTTCCTTCCATCCACCCGGTTCTGCGTTTGGCTGAAATACCGTATGGGTTTCCGTACAACTGGACGTTATTTAGGAATTTTTTAACGGCCGGCGGCAGCAGGCCCAGTTCAACCATTTCATTTTTTGCGGCTACAACCATGTTGACGATGTCGTCGCTGAAACTTAAGGGGCATTTTTCCACGCAATTTTTGCAGGCCGCGCAGGCGTATACAATATCGGCCAAGTGCTCGGTCCATTCCAACTCGCCGTTTACCCAGGCCCGTATCAGCCACAGCCGCCCGCCCGTCGAGTAGCTCTCCAGGCGAAACCGGGCATAGGCCGGGCAGTTTGTAACATCGCTCCAATCCGTGGGAAATTTGCAGTACCCGCATCTGAAGCACCGGTGTATCATGTCGTTGTATTTATAGTCTGCAAGCGCCATTAGTTTACCTCCCAGTTTCCGGGGTTCATGATACTGTTTGGGTCGAGCAGATGTTTTACCTTTTTCATCAGCAGGAGCGTGTTGGGGTCCATTTTCTCCATCATCAGTTCCTGGCCGAAAACCGCCGGTTTCCAGATGACGCCGCCCAGTTCCATAACCAGTTCATCGGTCTCGTGCAGGGCTTGACGGGCATGGCGCACGGTTTCATCATCGGCCCGGTTGAAGGCATAGGACCATGAAAACATCATGGCATGGGCGCATCCGATGACGCGTCCCAATATGGTGTAAGGGATGTCATGGCGGGTGGAGATTTCAGCTCCCCGGCGGTAGCATTCCGGGTAGGCCGATACCGGCATGATGGATCCCACATACTCAAATCCTCCCCCTTTTTTCCAGTCTGCGGACTTGCTCACCTGGGGCCTCTCGATATCCTGGGAGACCGCTGCAATGCCGCCCTTGCCGGACTGGATATATTTTGCCAGCTTGACGTCAAATATCAGTTGCCGTTTGAGTTCGATTTCCTCTTCCGAATCTCCGACAACGTTCATGCTGATATGGTGCAGCCTGTCGGAAAATGGCGGGATTGCGGCACTGAAGGCCACTAAATCTTCGGTTAAGCCCAGGTGGGTCAAATCATAGAGAATTTCCGGGATGAGGTCTTCATCTTCCGCCACGAAAATTTCCATTTCCCTGAACTTTTTATAGGGAAACAGCTTAAGCGACACCTTGGTAATGATGCCGGTGGCACCGTTCCATCCTAAAAACAACCCCACATCCGGCAGGGGGTGTAGGGTGAACCAGCCGGCGTTCACGGCACAGGACCCGAATTTGCAGATTTCTCCCGTGGGCAGGACGATTTCCATTCCGTTTATCATATCGGTATTGAACCCGTAAGGATGGGCCAGGTCCCCCTGTCCGTGTATGGCCAGGTTGCCGCCGATGGTGGCGGCCGGTGGTGCGCCGGGTTCCGAATGCATCAGGTGGGGATGATGCTTGTGCAGGTAGGCGGTCAGTTTGCCATGGGAAGTACCGGCCTCGACAACGGCATACCGGGCCTTTTCGTTTACCTCGATGATGTTGTCCATTCTTTTCAGGTCAAGGGCAATCCCGCCCTTGAGGGGCAGGGCAAGCCCGGCCAGGGACATTCCCCCGCCCAGGGGAACCACGGGGACTTTTTCCCGATTGGCCAGTCGGACGATTTCGCTGATCTGTTCGGCGGTTTTAGGTGCGGCGACATAGTCCGGCCATTTCGGTTCCGACGTGCCCAGATCCTTGGAATAGGTGAAGAGTTCCTCCCGATGGTATGACGCGTAACCGTCTCCAACAATATCGACAAGTGCCTGGTAAATGGTATCCATGGATTTTCCTCCACTAAGACGCTTTTTCGCCGATGGCAAGCCGGCAGAGATCACTCATAAACAGGGGCATGAGGCCGTTTTGGGCGACTTTTTTACCCAGGGTTTCCACGCACGCCGGGCAGTTGAAGACACAAACCTGTGCCCCGGCTTTTTTCATGTCGTCAATATTTTTCTGTTGCAGTTCCAGGGCCAGCCGACGGCTTCCTTTCCGTTTCTGGCCCAGAATCGTGCCCCCGCAACACAGGGCATTCTCGCCGACATACTCGCGCTTGACGTGCTCGGCACCGATCAAATCAAATATCTTGTCCACAAACGGGTATTTGTCCGAAGACAACCGGGATGAACAGGGCCGCTGATAAGCCACCTTTAAATTAAGGGGCCGGATATCGCTTTTCAGTTCAATCAGCCGGTTGTACAGATATTCAAACAGGTGAATGGATTTGAACGGCACATCAATGCCGAATGCCGGTGCATAAGAAGTATAGGTTCCGTAGCATTCATCATGAAAGTGGACCACCTCCTTGACCTTGTGGGCGGCGATGGTTTGGATGATCTTTTCCAGCCGTTCATTGATCACGGAGATCCGGCCGAAGTGCAGGTACATGAGCTGGCAGAAATAATGGAACATCTTCCTCGGGTCGGTGGACATCAAGGTGAGGTTCTCAAACAGCCGTCCCCGCGTAAAATTGGCCAGGGTGCTGAAAACTCCCAGGTTGAGCGCGGTTCCTTTTATTTCGAAAATTTCCGGTTCCCCCCGGAAGGGAATGCCGAGCTGAACCCCGCGTTTCACCAGGGGATCGGGCAGCGGCAGTACATTCAATTCTTCCTGCCTCTGGACAATGAGGTAAAAGGGATGATTGCCTCTTTGACAATATTCCTCGCAGGCGTAACAGGTTACGCAATCGTGAAGTACAAATGAATCTTCCTTGTTGATGATCTTTTGTATTTCAATTTTGGCCGTGTCCGGATCAATGGACATGTACTGGCATTTGGTAAGGCAATCGTTTGTGTCACATGCAAAACATTTACTTTCGTCAAACTTCAGTTTAACCATGGGGGACCTCCCAAACTGCAACGATGCATTCATAGGGATAATGACGGCGCATGGGGAAACGGATCGGCAAAGATATGATTTCGGAAAGGACCGAACACTCTGGTTGTTTCCAGGACATCGTTTTAACTCGTCTCCCGTGATTCATGAGATGGCGCCGGGTGTTGAAAAACTCAGATGTCGGCGTTGGAGTATGGCTGAACGTAGAATGGCTTGACATTAAAGTCAAGATGAAATTTGTTTTCTTTACACGGCAGATGCATTTAAAGAAAGGCGGAAAAAGCAGAAGAAAAAGGCGGGAAAAGGGATGTTACGTATATTATCTTGACTTTTCCGCATTTTCCCCATTTTCCGCTATGTTCGGAAGACGGCCCGACCGTATCGGATGAATGGTAACAAGTGGAAAATTATGTTGATTTTTAAAAAAAAGAGTTACATTAATATGGAAGACGGATGAGCGCTTCATCAATCATCATCCATGAAGCGGGTTAACCCAAAAACCACCCGGCCTGCCGGATATAAAATATGAATAACGATAGCATGATGTGCGACAGAGACGAAAAATCCCTCCACATAGGCCTTGAAATCGGCGCCATATCCGTTAAATGGGTCGGCAGGACTCATGATCGTGTTTTTTCGGAAATCATCCATCACGGCGGAGATCCCCTTGCAGCCGTCCGGAGCATTTCCAACCGGCATGGCATTAAATCCCAAGATCGTATTGTCATCACCGGTCAGGCGGCAAAGTCCCTGTTGGATCTTCCGTACCGCTCGGAAACCCAATGTCTGGAAAAAGCCGTTTCCCACCACGGGTTAAATCCCGATATTCTTCTGTCCCTTGGCGGCGAAACTTTCAGTATCTATCCCATGAAGGACAATGTGATTAAAAATATTATTGCCACGTCCAAGTGCGCCGCCGGAACCGGTGAATTTATCGTTCAGCAGTTTCAGAGAATGGGAATGTCCCTGAAGGAGGGCATACAAGCCGCAAGGAAAGGCAGACGGGTGAGGCTGGCAACGCGATGCTCGGTGCACTGCAAATCCGATGCGACCCATAAACTCAATAAGGGGGAATGTACACCGGGAGATATTGCAAGATCGTTGGTATATGATCTTGCGAAAAAGGTCGGCGAGATGGTCGAACTGGCGCAATGGCCGTTGCATCAAATTGTCGTCAGTGGCGGAATGGTGTTAAATGACCTGTTTATTGAGTATTTCCGCGATCGCTTCAAAGATTCGGATGTCATCGTAGTGGAAGAAAGCCCGTATTTCGAGGCGTTCGGCGCGTCGCTTTATGCATCCGAACTTTCGGACAATCGATCCGTGGGCATTGGGTTCAAACCTTCGGGATCGGGGTTCGAACGCCTGCAGCCGTTAAAAGACGCCGGGCCCCTTCTCGATTACCGGGCCGGGGATAAAAAAAAAGAGATTACAGACGGTGCTTCATATATTCTGGGCGTTGATGCGGGATCAACTACCACAAAGGCCGTTCTGCTCAACCATGATACCGGCGCCATCGGCGCATCCTGTTATTTAAGAACCCTGGGCAATCCCGTTCTGGCGACGAAAAAATGCCTGGCGGAACTCGCAAGGCAAGTCGGAGAAAAATCCGTTACCATCATCCAGGCCGCTGCAACGGGCTCGGCCCGGGAAATGGTCTCCGTGTATCTTGACAATTGCTTAAGCTTCAATGAAATACTGGCGCACGCAAGGGCTGCAGCGGCGGAGTCGCCGGAAGTGGATACGGTATTCGAGATCGGGGGGCAGGATTCGAAGTACATTTCTTTTCAAAACGGTGTTCCGGTGGACTATGCCATGAACGAAGGATGTTCCGCCGGGACCGGAAGTTTCCTCGAGGAATCCGCTTCGGTGGATATGGGCATCAAGGTGACGGATATCAGCCCCATCGCATTGAGAAGTACCGGCCCCCTCTCGTTTGGTGAGCGATGCGCTGCTTTTATCAACACGGACGTAAGAAACGCCCTGCAACAGGGCGCTTCCCGTGATGATGTGATTGCCGGGCTTGTTTATTCCATAGCGGACAATTACATTTCACGTATTGTCGGGCCCCGCCATGTGGGAGAAAATCTTCTTTTTCTCGGAGGCGTTGCACTGAATAGATCCGTTGCCCTGGCCATGGCGGCGAGAACACGGAAAAAGATCGTTGTTCCGGGCCATCCTGAACTCATGGGAAGCGTAGGTGCTGCCTTAAAGGCCGGAGATCTTCTTCAGGAAGGACTGGAAACGGAAAAACCGCGAAGGCTTGAAGATCTCATTTCAGGCGAAATGGAAGTAAAAGAAACTTTTCGCTGCAAGTCATGCGAAAATCTGTGCGAGATTCAGAGAATCGGCATCCGGGAAAAGGTTTATCCTTTCGGCGGGCTCTGTTCAAAATATGAGAAACAGCGCCATGGAAAACGGCAAAAGGACGGCCGCGATCTCATCGGGCTTCGCAACCGGATCATGTTCGAGGAATTCGGACCGGAAACACTGAAAGCCCCTCGGGGGACCATCGGCATTCCCATGGCGCTTACCGCTTTTGAGCTGTTCCCGTTTTATGCAAAGCTCGTCAATGAACTCGGCTATCAGGTGGTCCTTTCGAAACCCTCGTCCGCCGGTAATGCCAGGGCGACAGCACCCATCTGCTATCCCTGCGAACTGGTGCACGGCGGGGTTCATGATCTCATACAGCGCGATGTGGACTATATTTTCATCCCCCACGTGATAAAAATCGGTGATTCCGATGAAACCGTTTACCGGTATACCTGCCCGTCAACCACGGTTATTCCGGATATTATCCGATCGGCTTTCCGCGGCATATCCGAAAAGATTTTATCACCCCATATCGGGTTGTCTCAAAGTCTCATGAAAACAACCCTTTCGGAAATCGGAAGAATGGGTGATGTCCTGGGGGTAAAACGGCGTCGTGCACAACAGGCCGGTGAAGCGGCGCTGGCTTACTATAATGAATTCAAAAAAACCTATCAGCACCGGATTCAAGAGGAACTGGGGAAGATATCGGCCGAGCCCGCCATCATTGTGGCGGGAAGACCCTATGTGGTCTGTTCGTCCGACGTCAACCTTGCGCTTCCCAGAAAAATCACCAGCAGGGGGTATCATGTGTTGTCCACAGATATGTTGCCCCATTCGGACGACCCGTTACACCGACGGGACGTGTGGCATTTTACCCGACAGATCGCAAATGCCGTGGCCCATGTAAAGGAAACCCCGAATCTTCATATATGCCTGGTCTCCTGCTTTTCCTGCGGACCCGATGCCAGCATGTATCATTATATCCGCCGGGAACTTGCCGGAAGAACTTTTTGCTACCTTGAAATCGATTCGCATACGGCCCATGCAGGCTTTGAGACGCGTGTCGGGGCATTTATCGATATCATTGAAGAACGGCGCGGCAGAGAGGACACCCATGAATAACCCGGAGGTCAGACAGGCCAGGCTTTCCCCCACCCTGGACTTTATCATCGACAGCGACGGCCGTCGAGTGGCGTTTGATGATCCGCGGATCGTCCATATCGGGGCGGTGGACGGCAGTTCCCATGCAAAACGGCTTATGATCAAAATATATGAAAAACATGGCCGGAAGCTGAGGACGATTCCCGCCACCAGTGCCGAAACCATGCAACTGGCAAGGCGGTTTTGTTCCGGAAGGGAATGCGTTCCCATGACGGCAATGGTCGGCGCCGTTTTGAACGATCTGCAGTGCAACCGATGCAAAGATGAACTCTCCATCTATTTCACCCTTGACCAGACCGGCCCGTGCCAGAACGGTGCATGGCCCGTGGTCTGGGAGACCATCGCCAAACGGCTCAATATGAAAAATGTCATTTTCGGGGTCTGGCCCGGTGTCGAGAACAACCGGCTGGGGCTCGGAGATGATATCATCAACGGGTTTGTCAAGTGTTATATGCTGGGCGATCTCCTGGATGAAGCAAAAAATACGCTAAGGGTCGTTGCCCGAAAACCATCACATGCGTTAAATGTATTTGAAACGGAATTCCAGCGATTTTCACAGTACTTCATGGAAGATGACAATACCATTGTACCTGCTTTGCGGAACTGGGCCGAAGCGATGGCCAAGATACCGCGCAAGGCGGATATGGATGAAACTCCCAAAGTACTGCTTTTCGGCGGTTTGAACCTGCAGTTCGTTCACTATCCGATGACGGATTATTTTATCGAACAGGGCATCATTCCAAAGGTCGTGGACGCCACCGAAGGCATGATCTGGCTTTCCTCTGAAACGGTGTTGCGATATGCATTCAAAATCGGGCGGACGGATCCGAAGAAGCAGTACAGCATCCCTGCACTGCTGTTCTCATGGCTGCGGGGTGCCGGCGGCAGGGGGGAAGCCGCAGATGCATTAAAAACCAGGATCGGCATGCTTTTCGCCGACAGGCTGATGAAACGATTCCGGAAAATCATGTCGCCGTCGGGCTTGATGGCGGATGCCCACATTCCATACATCGACCTTGCCGCTGCCGGGCATAAACATGTCACCTATAACGGATTCACAGAGACCGCCGTTACGACCGGCCGGTATGTGCATGCGGTGAAAACCGGTCTTTATGACGGATTGATCAATGTGGGCTCTTTTAATTGTCAGCCTGCCATGAACGCCCAGGCGATCATCCGTCCCCTTGCCAATAAGGATGATATGCCGTATGCGGCCATTGACTGCGAAGGCCCATGGCTTTCCGCCAACCAGCGAAGGCTCCTTGAGGCCGTTGCCGTGCAGGCAAAAAGGAAAAGAAAAGAGAAGTTTGGACGTCATATCCGGATATAAAACCGCAACGGCGATCGCATTTCCCGTGCTGCCTGAGAAAGGACTGCCGGGAAACGGTCCGGATTTTAATTAAAGCGAGGCTGTTTCTTTTGTTTTGCTTTATCACCGTTATTCCCCGCATTTTGTCGAAAATTCCGTTAATCCGGCCAGCAGGCGCTTCAAGGATAAGGGTTGTCTACCGGGGCCGGCAATCCTGTCGTTCACATCGGGTTTCTGCAATCCAGGAATCTGTGATCCAATACAGGACCGACAAGCATTCGATTCCCGTAAACCGCGGCAACGCTTGACCCTGAAAGTTCACGTCCTTCATTTAAATACACTTCGGACACATCATACCGCCCGTTTCCGGTAAAGGATACGTGGAGCACCTGGGAGGGAGAGATTTCAGACGGATTTTTTGCGTGGCGGACGAATGTCAGTAATTGGGGGTGGGCACCGATCCACAAATCGCCGTTAGAATCGATTTCAATGTTGTCCACACCGGTATCCAGATGGATCTTTTCCCGGAATTCCAGATTCCCGTCAGCGGGGTTTCTGTCGTAAACGATAACGGCACCCTCTGTGGTGGCGGCCACGTACAGGGTCTTTTTGTCCGGGCTGATGTTAATGCCGTTTGCATAACCGATGCCGGATGCAACCGCTTTGAATGTTCGGCCGTCGTAAAACACGACCCCTGCCTTTTTAAGCCGCAGGTAATCCTCTAAAAACCGCCTGGTGCCGGAAACGTGTCCGTGGTCGTTGGTGAAATAAAAACTGTTCGGGCCCACGGCCACGATATCATTGGGTGACAGGATCATGGGGTGCACCAGGACATCTTTAGCGACCAAGCGGTCGGGCAATACATCGAAGATATCGATATGATGAACCCCGCGTTCGTGATTGACCACAAAGAGAATATCCCGGCCGTCTTCACCGACGAACAGGCTGATGCCGTGGGGCCGGAAATCCTCGCCTGCCCCGGAGGTCAGCAGAACCGGTTTTGAATCATCCGTGGTAAGGTCGTAGGCATAAATCGCGCCTTTCCCGAGGCCTCCGGCGTTTATGGACCGGCGATCGCAAGAAGAGATATACGCCACACCGGTTTTCGGGTGAATGGTAATGTCTTCGGCACCGGGGATGCCGGGTACCGGTCTGCAGGTTCCTGAATAATGGGGATTTATGGTCCTGAATTGGCCGGCTGACCGGAACAGATATAAAAACCATCCGCCGATAAGCACGATAAGGATTAACATCATCAAAAGAAATTTTTTCACCGTGCCTCCTTATATTGCGCGTTTTGTGCTGAAGATCCGGCTTCACCGGGACCGGCTTCCTTACCCCTTGTCGTTGATATTTTTCTTCGGTGTAAATACATAATACGTGCCGGTTGCCGTTGCGATCAGTTGATCTTCATGGTCTTTAACCGTGGATTCCAGAAAGGCGACACTTTTTGCCTTGTGGATAACCCGTGTCGTGCAGACCAGGTGACCCGTGCGAATCGACCTGATGTAATTGATCTTGATTTCCACGGTGGCGCACGTTTCGTTTTCTTTCATAAGGCCGTATAATGCGCCGCCCATTCCCGTGTCCGCCATGGTATAAATGGCACCGCCGTGGAGCACATTATGGGGGTTTAAGAGTTTGTCGGAAATATTCAATCGGCACTTGCTGTATCCCAAGTTGAATTCGGTGAATTCCAGCCCGATCATTTCGCAGAATGGATTGACCGCTTTTGATATGGATGAGACCGGTCCCGTCATTTTTTAACCCCCCATAATGTTATGTTTTCCCGGGCCGATTTCAATCCGTTCAATCCAGGCCCAGCAGTTTTTGTGCATTTCCACCCAAAATAGCGGTGACTTCGTCCTCGGTAAAGATAATGCCGTCGGGTGCGTTTTTGGGAAGATCCCGAATGAGATTGACCCAATCCTTTGCAGGCCGGATCACTCTCAAAATGGGATCATCGGTGCCGAAGAGGATTTTTTCAATGCCGACGAAATCGATGATGTCCCGCAATTCCCGGCAGAAAAGGCTGTAAGAACTCATTGCATAGGTGTCCCACATGGCAAGGTCTCCATAGAGATTGGGCTGGTGGGCTGCCAATGAGGCCCAGGGCCGCCAGTTGATAAGTCCCATGTGGGCGGCGATTACCTTTACTTCGGGGAAATCCACACCGATGTCCGCCAGGCGCATGGGCTCGGAAAATTTTGCCCGTGACGGCGGCCCCAGCGGACCGGTATGGGTGAGGAGAATGCCGTTGTTGGCCGCCAGGAACTCGATGAGTTTGTAAGATTCGGGACCGGCCGGGTCATACCCGTAATCCGCATGATACTTGAGTCCTTTCATGCCGAATTCCTCAAAGCATCGCTTGAGCAGATCCAGGGCCTTTGGCCGCCTGGGATCTACGCCGGCAAGGGCCATCACACGGTCGGGATATTTTTGGACAACGGCGCCGACCATTTGATTCTGCATAAGCACCAGCTCTTCGGTGATCACGTCGCTGGCGGCATTATCCAGTGCACAGATCACGGCAAAGTCGATTCCCGATGCGTCCATGGCGGAAATGAGCTTTTCACCGTCCGGATCGGACCAGTATTCCGTGGCTCTGGCCGTGAGTTCGGCCATATCCACGTTCAGGCCGATCAGTTTTGCGGCCCGAATCGGGTCTTTCAGGGTTTCGGGAATCAGTTCTTCGGGCATGATGGGGATTTGGTGGTAATGAACGTCGATGATCATGAAATACCTCCGGTATCAAAAAATTATTGTATGGGGTTCATGCAGTAATTCAGATGACCGATTTTGACACAGAAAGACGCAATTTCAATCGGCTTCCGGGATCCGTCGGGTTTCGGTATTGACCGGCTGCATCATATCACAACCTGAAAATAGATCAAGATCTCATAATTTCCGGGCCGGTAAAACACGATGCTTACCTCCCGCGATTTGACAACCGCGGGTTCCTGGAATAGGATATACCGGAAATCCGATCGGAGGGACAGGAATGGAAATCGACGGAATCAGTACGGAAATTTTCATGCTTGACAGCGAAGGACTTCGGTTAAGGGTTTTTCTGGCGCGTCCCCGGAATCTTTCCGGCCCCTTGCCGGCGGTTCAGATTCATCACGGCGGTGGGGGGTATGAACCGGTGTATGAAGACATGGCCGTTGAACTGGCCCGGGAGGGAATGGTGGGCATTGCCCTGGTTCATCGGGGGTATCCCGGATCCGGGGGGGAAATGGAGTACGGCAAGGGGGAGATCCGGGATATCGGGAACCTGACCGCGAAACTGGTAAAACGGCCGTATGTAGATAATTCCCGGTTGGGAATCATGGGGTATTCCAGGGGAGGGCATAATGCGATACTGGCCATCGAGCAACTCGGCCTGTTTGCCGCCGGAGCCCTGTGGAGCACCCCCGTGGACATGAAGGAACTGGTTCGTTCGGTTCCCTGGGTGGCCCGGATCATCGGCGGGTTTTTTGATGAAGTTCCCCACGAATATTATATCCGGTCTTCCATCAACTTTGTCGAAAAGATCAACTGCCCCCTTTTGATTCTGCATGGTGAACAGGACGACGTGGTTTCGGTTGAGCATGCTTTAAGGCTGGCCCGCGCACTGGCGGTAAACCATAAGCCATACGAGCTGAAGCTGTTTCCCGGAGAAGGACATAACTGGACCCTTTCCGGGTTTGAGCATAACCGGCGGATAACCCTTGATTTTTTCAAGCGTCATTTAATGTGATGTGCGCCATAAAGGCCGGTTTGTCACTGGAAAGGTTTTTGCCCATGATACGGCAGGCGCCTTTTTCCGGATCATCGGCGATAACAAGCTGCACGTCATCTTTTTCAAAGACTTCCGACAGATATGTCATCTGCAGTGTTTTGATGAACAGTGCCTTATCCGATGCCAGATGAAGGGTATCAACGGTCCACCTGACATATTCCGTGTTGTTGACATGACCGTTTGCATCCAGGGAACTGTATGGTACGGGAAACAGGAAGACCGGTTTTCCGGAAGTCAACGGTTTGAGCCGGTTCAATCCGCTACGGAATACTTTTTGGTCCGATTCGGGAATATTCAAATCCAACTCGGTGAGTTTCACAGGACGGCGGCTTTTCATATTCATGATGAGCCATTCGGAACTTGCCGCGAGCAATTCTTTCCCATCCGGCCGGGACACGATAAATTCTCTTCGGGCAATAAGCCTGTTCTTTCCGCTCGGCCATGTCCTGATGGAGAATTCGTCGGTATATGCCGGAAGGTCATAGGCCGCCAGCTTGATATTTGACAAAATCCAGTAGTGGCCGGATTTTTTCAGCACGTCCGATCCGCAGCCCAGCACCTCCGCATGGGCCACGGCCATTTCCTGTAAACACCTCACAATGGCATGGAAGTGAATTTTGCCGTCGGGACGGCATTCGTGAAATTTGGCGGTAAACGAATGGGACAGAGATTTTTTTGCCATCATTAAAACCTTGAACCTGATTAGGATAAATCCTGCTTTCAGCAGGGAAAGTATTAAAGCAGCTTCTGAAAGTCGTTTTTCCCGGGTTATGGTAACCCCCGGACGGATCATGGTCCCGGCATTGCATCGGGGCCATATTCCGATGGGCACGCCGTACAATATACACGAAAACCATCAGCGGAGGCAAAATAAAAAACAAATACGGCCTTTTGCAGGCCAGCAGGTTAAATGTACCGATTTAAGCTTGACACAAAAGGCGAAGCCCCTTATATCCTGTATTTTAAAAATACGAATTCTTTTCATAAAATCCTGAGCTTTATAAACCCTTGGCGAATAAGACGTTGTACGGCATGCCATGAGAACAGCCAGGGGTAAATAAACGACCAAGGCAATAAGAGCCTGTTTGACCTGTCGTTGTCTTTCCACGGTATCAACCGCTAGGCCGAAGGAGAAAGCACCGATGAACTTTGATATTCCAAAAGAAATCGCTGACTATTTAAAAGAACTGGATGATTTCATTGAACGTGAAATAAAACCCCTTGAACAGCAGGATGACAATATCCGCTTTTTTGACTACAGGCGGGAAAATGAGCGTACGGACTGGGATCGGGGCGGACTGCCCAGTGAGGAGTGGGAAGCGTTGTTGGCGGAAGCCCGTCGGCGTGCCGATGCCGCGGGACACTATCGGTATCATTTTCCGGAAAAATACGGCGGCAAAAACGGCACCAATCTGGGTATGGCCATCATTCGTGAGCATCTGGCGGCAAAAGGACTGGGCCTGCACAATGACCTGCAGAACGAGCATTCCATCGTGGGCAACAACGTGGGATTGCTCCTGATGATCGAATACGGTACTGATGCGCAAAAGAAAGAATGGATCGACGATCTGGCCGATGGGAAAACCGCCTTTGCTTTCGGCATCACCGAACCCAATCATGGTTCGGATGCCACCCACATGGACACGACCGCCGTGAGGGACGGGGATGACTGGATCATCAACGGTGAAAAAACATGGAATACCGGAGTTCACAGGGCGCCGTACGATCTGGTTTTTGCCCGGACCAGCGGCAAGGCCGGGGACGCCAGGGGAATAACGGCGTTTTTAGTCCCCATGAACGCTCCGGGGGTTAAGGTGGAACAGATGCTCTGGACATTCAACATGCCCACCGACCATGGACATGTTTCGTTCACCAATGTTCGCGTGCCCCACGATTCGATCTTCGGTGGAGAAGGCCGGGGGCTGATGGTGGTGCAGCATTTTTTCAACGAGAACCGCATCCGCCAGGCCGCATCCAGCTTGGGGGCTGCCCAATACTGCATCAATGAATCGGTGAAATATGCCAAGGAACGAAAACCTTTCGGCAAACCCCTTGCCGTAAATCAGGGCATACAATTTCCGTTGGTTGAACTGCAGACCCAGTGCGAGATGCTCCGGGCGTTGATCCATAAGACCGCCTGGATGATGGATACCTATGGTGCGTTTTCCGTTTCCGACAAGGTTTCCATGTGCAATTACTGGGCCAATCGGGTTTGCTGCGAGGCGGCGGACCGTGCCATGCAGGTGCACGGCGGAATCGGGTATTCCCGATATAAACCGTTTGAACACATTTATCGACATCATCGACGCTACCGGATCACGGAAGGCGCGGAAGAGATACAGATGCGCCGTGTTGCCGGTTACATGTTCGGATTTATGAAGCAGCAAAAGCCCAAGGGGGTTGAGTAGAAGATAATGTAGAAGATAATAAGGGTTGGAGGGGTCCAAGGATTCCGGGATTCAACTGATCTGCAAAAAAACAGCCACTTAAACCTTATAGCTCTGGAAGCCTGTATGGAGGATTAAATATGAATCAGGACACAAGGCAAAACAAAAAGACGGACATTAAAGAAGTGATAGGGGGGGTTCTCGCAAAATACATTGACGGGTTTGAACAGCTTCTCTCCTGTGACCGGTTGTCGGGAGGGGCCAGCCAGGAAACCTACCGTATCGTCATCAGGACGGATAAGGGGGAACGAAAGCTTGCCATGCGGCGTTCGCCGGGCGGTATTCCCAAACCGGCGGTGAACGGCGGTCCGGGTCTGGCTGTCGAGGCAAAGTTGATGCGTTTGGCCAGGGAAGCGGGTGTTCCCGAACCCGAAGTTCTTTTCGTGGCAAAACCGGAAGACGGCCTTGGCGAAGCTTTCGTCATGGAGTGGCTTGACGGTGAGACACTGGGCGCACGAATCGTTCGTGCTGAAGAACTTGCGGAAATCAGGCCGCACCTGGCCTACCAGTGCGGCCAGATCATGGCAAGAATCCACGCGGTTGATCTGGAAAAAACGGGCCTGAACAAGGTTTTGAACGCCATGGACCCGGGAGCCATGGTCGAACAGTCGTGGAATTATTATAAACTGCTGAACACCCCGCAGCCCATGATCGACTATACAGCCAGATGGCTGAAGGAAAATCTGCCGAAGAACACCCGGACGGCGTTGGTCCACAATGATTTTCGCAACGGTAATATCATGGTTTCTCCCGAGGGCGTTATCGCGATTCTGGACTGGGAACTGGCCCATATCGGCGATCCCATGCGGGATCTCGGCTGGATATGCACCAATTCGTGGCGGTTCGGAAAAAGCGAGTTGCCTGTTGGCGGATTCGGCAATTATGAAGACCTGTTTCGCGGCTATGAAGACGTTTCCGGCGTAAAGGTGGATCCCGACCATGTAAAATTCTGGGAGGTGTTCGGCTCTTTCTGGTGGTCGGTGGGATGTCTCCTCATGGCCGAGCATTATCGGTCCGGTCCGGACAAAACGGTTGAGCGCCCGGCTATCGGCCGCCGGTCTTCAGAGTGCCAGGTGGATTGCGTCAACCTTTTAATTCCGGGTAATGTTTCCCTCATCGAAACGGATAATACACCAAAGTCGACGGAAATGCCGAGAATTGATGAGTTGGTGGTCAGCGTGCGGGATTTTCTGCGCGATGACGTCATGAACCAGACAAAAGGACGAACGAATTTTATGGCCCGCGTGGCGTCCAATTCCCTGGATATCGTCCTGCGGGACCTGATGATGGGCCCTGTTCACCGGCAGCAGGAGCACGACCGTCTGCGGTACCTGCTTTCAACCGACGGCAGCCTGGAGTCCCTGCGGTGGAAACTGGTAAATGGATTGCGTGACGGATCCATCCCCTTGAATCAGCCGGGTTTGGCAGAACACCTGCGCGCCACGGTGGTAAACCAGATCGCTATTGATCAACCCCGGTATTCGGGATATAAAACCGCTGTTAAAAACGCCCGGTAAAAGATCCGGTGCTTTCGTTTCATCGACACCGTCCTCATTGGTTTTCCTCTGGGGACGGTTTATTTTTTGTTCAACGAGGACCTGTTGATTTGCACCCAGATCACGGCCCGCTTGTGATCTCCGGTAAAGGTACACTCCGCAAACGAGATTTCGTCAAACGGCTCTGGTGAGGACGCAGTGACCCGCACCCCAAGGCTGTTGAGCCGAAGTATAAACGGCTTTATCTCTAAATGCCGTTTAATGTTCATCAGTACTTCGGTTACATGTTCGAGATGACTTTCGGGTGTGTCCGGATTTCTTCCGAGGCCTTCTATTTCCCGGTCTATGGCATCGATAATCTGCCTTGCTTCCCTGAGCGTCTTGTCATCGGTCTTTTTTACCGCACCCTGTTTTTTCCCCATCGACAGCTTTATTTCAAGAATATCCTGCTGTCTTTTCAGTTCTTCCGTTAACGATTTGAGATCCGCGATTTCATCCAGCTCACGGGTAAACAGCATGACTATGATTCGGTGCCGAAGTTCCTTTTTAGCGGTTTCCAGGTCCGGTCGGGGCACTACAATCCGGGGATTTTCAAAATATACCGATTGCTGCAGCACATCCTTCTGGACAATTTCTCCGACAATCGCCACACCCAAAGAGGTCTTCTCCTTGTATTGGGCGACCAGCAATCCGAACAGTTCGTCTGAATGGTTTTGTTTAAAAGCATTTTGCAGGGCGATGCAGCTGTCCATCCACCTGGAAAAAGCATCGGGTCCCGTGAAAACGGCTTGTAGCACCGGGGATTTTCCCCATAGCACCGGATCGAGTTGTTCCGGCCCGGGAATTTGGGCTGTCATTTCGTCTATTGTTTTCAGAGCAAGGCGAACCGGTTCTTTTAACTGCCTGCGATAATGGGGAACCAGCGGAATTTTGGTTTTGGTCTCCGAAAGGATCCGGTCAATCTCATTAATTAAGGCATTCTCGTGCCGGCGCTGCTCGCGTAGCGCGGCAGTTTGTCTTGTCAGCCGTTTAAGCCGCTTTTTTAAAAAGTTTAAAAAAATCAACACGCATGGCCCTGTATTTTAAGAGCAGACCCAATGAAACAATTTTAATTAAAACATCCCGTTAAATTTTAACAAGACATACTGGTATATGGAATTCAGTCGAACGCCATGTCCGTTTTCCACTCTTTCCATACATTGCCCACTAGTTCCGGACCGGGCCTGAGAGTCATCTTGCCGGTCTTCCAGCCCGATGGCGTGGCTTCCATGCCTTTTGATTTTCTTACCAGCTGAAAGGCCTGTATTTGCCGCAGTGTTTCATGAACATTTCTCCCCACCGGCGGGGTTAACACCTCATACCCCTGAATAACCCCGTCCGGGTCGATGATGAATCTTCCCCGGGTTTCAACGCCGGATTCTTCATCATAAACGCCGTAAACCTTTCCCACTCTTCCGCCTGCATCGGACAGCATGGCAAAGGGGACACCCCCGTCAACCATTTTGGACAGTTCGTGGTCGTCCCACATTTTATGAACGAACATGCTGTCGATGCTCATTGAAAAAATTTCCACCCCAAGTTTTTGAAATTCTGCATATTTTTCAGCAACCGCTGAAATTTCCGTTGCTCAGACAAATGTAAAATCTCCCGGGTAGAAGCACAAAAGAACCCATTTGCCAAGATTCTCGGATAACGTAACATTAACGAATTTGCCGTTCTGATAGCCCGGTGCAGTAAAATCCGGCGCCTTTCTGCCCACTTGTACCATGCTCTTGACCTCCTCTTTCGGGTTTTCTTTTCCAGGTGTTTGTTCAGGGGCTGCTTCTCCTACCGGTCCGCCTGTGGGACGCGCGCATCCAACCTTCAGTTCTTCCGCCATAGGCCCTCCTTTTAATAAGCTAACAGGATTTACAAAGCTTGGATATAATGAAAATACCACAAACTTTACCTGCAAAGCAACCCTGGAGATCAACGATCCGTGTATTTAAAAATCGATTTTTATCGGAATAAATACCTCAAGTCCGCCGCTTTCGGGACTAGGGGATATGATTCGCCCGGCCGTCAAGGAATTCTTCCTGGTCAATTTCCGGGTTTTCCTGAACGGCTGCGGCAAGATCTTTGGACATGACCGCCTGGTCCAGGCACCGGCCGCACTCGATCACTATTTCGGCAAAATGTTCGCACCCCTTGCGGCCGATTTCACGCATTACCTGCTTGTCCCATCCCTCTTCACGGAGTGAAAGACCGACGGCCGTCTGCAAAACCGGGACAGCTTGGGGGCAGACGAAATTGGTGTATCGTTTCATATTCCCTTCTATTCGTAAAATATTGCCATCGGCGATACGGACATCCATTGAGATCTCCATCCCATAGATATGGTCTTCCTGGATACCGTTAAACCGAATAACGCCGTCATCAATAAATTCGGCGCCGATCAACTGGCTTCTTTGAAATCCGATCATCACGACCTCCTTAAATGTCGATACCTTTCATGATGGGGCTGTCATCCTGAAAAGAAATGCAGCTTCTGATTAATCTGGGATTGGACTTGATCATTTCACGAAGACCGATTAATTTTTCATCCGGATCCGTTATATTTTCCCCCATTTCAATCCCAGGACGTGTGAAATAGAGAATGACGGCATTGCAGCATTCCAGTACGGCGTCCACCAGTATGGATTTTCCGTTTTTACCGCCCAGGATTCCTGCCGTTATTTTTCGAAGTCCCGCGCCGATACTGATCCCTTCAATTTTTTTGATATCTTCCGCCCCATTCCGGTATGCCGGTGGCACATATCGCTCGAATCTGGCCTCGGCCTCCATTATTTCCAGGTCAGGCGGTTGAACGATCAAGCGGACTTCAATCTTGGACAAATCATCGGTGAGCCGCCAGGAAACCGCAAGATCGCCTGTCGGACGGGGCTCAACTTCGACCACTTTGTTTCTCAAAAACTTCAGAGTCATGGTTTCTCCTTGTCTTGGTGTTCACTACGCGTTTTTTGAATATCCAACAATTTTTGCCATATCGCTTCAACCTGGCGACGGGTCTCGTCAAGGGATCCGGAATTGTCCACAACCAGGTCGCAGTATCCTTTCTTTTCTTCAACGGGAATCTGGGAGCGGATAATACGCATTGCCAGATCTTTATCGATGCCGTCTCTTTCCATCAGCCGTTTCAATTGGACTTCCTCCGGAACGTATACCATCAACAGGTTATTGAAAAGTGCCTGCATGTGGGTTTCGATGAGAAGGGGAATGACAACCTGGATTATCACGTTTTTCTTTCCTTTGGAGTATTGTTCGACCAACTCGATGAACTTTTCCCCGATCCTCGGATGGGTGAAACTTTCCAGTTTTTTTCGTTTTTCAATATCGTTGAAAACAAGTTCCCGAAGCTTTTCCCGGTCAAGGGTTTTGTCTTTCCCAAGAACCTGTTCACCGAAGAAATTTACAATGTCCTGATATGCCGGTTGGCCCGGTTCCACGACAACCCTGCTTAAAACATCGAAATCGATGATGGGTGCGCCCAGTTCTTCGAGCATCTTTGCCACGGTGGACTTTCCCGTTCCGATGCTTCCGGTCACTCCCAGCAGCAATCGGTTTGAATTTCCCCGCATCACGTTCACCATGCCTTCCGACTGGTATGCCTGGGGAAATTCACCGGATACATCCGATTCAGCGCCGGCATAACTGATGGGGTATCGGATCCCCCTTCTGTATAATGCCTCCATTCCACTCAAGGTCTTATCGATCATATCGGCCGGAATCGCCATGACCAGTTCATCGTCCTGGGCATGGCCATATCGCCGTTCCCCGTAACAGGGAATGGTAAGTGACGGTTTTCCGGTGAGATAGCACCTGGAAATGGCATCGGCGCATGAGGATTCTCCAACGCAGAAAAACTGCATGACTTCATAATCTTCAAATTGAATCGAATTGATCAGCAGCATCATCTGGGCAGGATTGGCATATATTAAAACAATATCCGGATCAAATGGGTTGTACACCAGCGGCGCCATGGCAACTGCCTCGTATTTTCCCACGGGCAGGCGGGGGATGCCGTTTTCATATTTTTTGCCGTCAGCCCGGTTTTTTGTCCACACGATGCTTCTGAATGTCCCATCCGTCATAAACGACGGGATATCCGCCAGCCCGATAATGGACGGGCACATAACGGAAATAAAATCGTCGGCATCAGCGCCGACGGTCCAGTCAAAGTTTCTCACCAGGTTTGTCATTTGGCATAATGTTGCTTTGTGGCTCAACCGGCGCATAAAGGGGATTTCGGAAAGCGCTTTTTTATCTTCAAAAAGCTTAAACGCCACCGGGAACGATTTCAGCCGCATCAGCAGTTCCAGTCTTCTTATTGGTTTTTCCCAATCTCGATTTGTGTTCACGACAATTTCCTTTCATTTTAGGATAAAATGTTCGGACAGATGCTGCTATCATTATTCGTACAATATTAAATTAAAATAATTACGCAAGTTTCATGCCATCATGGGAACGACGGTATTTTGTAAAAAGATATATTTATTAACAAACACTTATTAGAGGAACCGGTGTTGCAAAACAACAGAGAAATTCACAGTAATGGTAGCACAATTGCAACCATTCCAGATATGGGTGTCGTAATCTTACAAACTTAGGGGTATTTGGAGAAATCACTTTGACCAATACCGTCTCCGGCACTTGATCCCGGACCCGGGGCAGGAAATATCATGACAAACAACATTTGCAGATGAAAAATAAAATTTTAAAGGTCTTTATTCAATATATAAACGTTACTTTAACATTAAGATCTTATAGTAACGTTACCTTTTGGTTTTCTTGGGGTTTCATGTTAACCGGGAAAAATCCTTTGGGATTGTTGTTTCATATTGTAACTATTCGTTATAAAGATTAAAATCTTACCGGTCATTGTAAAGATTGAAGTCTTACCGGCAATTAATACGAAGATCTGGCATAAATTTTGAAAAAAGATCAAAGATCGAAGAAAGAAAAGACAGAAACCACCAAATAAACAAGAAACAAATGGATTCCAAAGACAAAGGAGACATGAAATGGACAACATGAAAGAAAAAACAAAGATGAATAATGGTAATGTAAAGAAAAACGCCAATTCAAGAGTAAAATCAGGCTCCTTCATCCTTGGGTTTTTGGGCGGCATTTTGGTGACGGCTTTTTTAATCATTGCATTGATGCCGAAATTGATGATTGTTACCAAAGAAAGCCGGTTCAACTTTGATGACACTGTAGAAGCCATTGAGAAAGCCATCCCGGCCCATGGCTGGACATCGCCGGGAACAATGGATATGAACAAGGCGCTTGCCAAAAACGGTGTTGATTTTCTACCCCGGGTTAAACTGATAAAACTTTGCCATGCTGTTCACGCAAAAAAAGTACTGACAACGGATCGGTATATTTCATCCATAATGCCCTGCACTGTTGCCGTATGGGAAGATGATGACGGCGGGGTGAAAATTTCGAAAATGAACATGGCCCTCATGGCGAAACTGTTCGGAGGAAATGTCGGCAAGGTGATGGGGGGAGATGTGGCCAAGGACGAAGCGGCAATCCTTGAAGACATAATAAAACATTAGGAACGGGTTTAAAGCCTCGAATCCGGTTCAGGAGCAGGGCGCGGTTCAGCGAAAAAGCGGTGCATATTCGGCAAGAGGTGAGTATTTTGAGCCGAGCCGCAACGCCGCAATTGAGCCTTGGACGGGGTTTTGAAACAGCTTCCAGTGCGTATCCCGGTGCGGGGGAAGGGTTACTCTGCCGGCTTCAGTGGAATTTCCCATTTCTTCATGTACTTCCATATGGCGGTTCTGCTGAGGCCGACGCGCCTTCCCACCTCTGCCTTGTTCCAGTCGCATTCTTTGAGCAGATCAATCAGGGTTTCCTTTGAGATTTTTTTTCGACTGCGGGTTTTATAAGGTGGATCGTTCGGTAAAGGAGGGCGATAGGAAGCTGTAGCCGCATCGGTTTGACGAATCTCTATGGGAAGATCAAGAAGCTCGATCCGGTCATTATCGCAGAGAACAAAGGCATGTTCAATTGCATTTTCCAATTCCCGGACATTTCCCGGCCAAGCATAGTCCATGAGCCTTCTCATGGCAACTTCGGATATATTCTTGATACGCTTTCCGGTCTTCTTGTTGTTGGCATCAATGAAGTGTTTTGCGAGAAGGGGGATATCTTCTTTTCTTTCCCGCAGCGGCGGCAAGTGGATTGGGAAGACTTTCAGACGATAATACAGGTCTTCCCTGAATTTTCCTGAATGCAATAGCGCCAGAAGGTTCTGTTTTGTCGCTGTTATAATCCGGATGTCGATTCTGCGCTTTTTGGAATCGCCCACGCGCTCTATTTCCCGCTCCTGCAGGACTCTCAGGAGCTTGACCTGTATAAAAGGGCTCAATTCATCAATTTCATCTAAAAAAAGGGTCCCCCCCCGGGCCTGCTCAAAACGACCCACCCGGTCTCGAACAGCACCGGTATAAGCCCCCTTAACATGGCCGAAAAGTTCGCTTTCCAGGAGAGTCTCCGGTAATGCGCTGCAATTGACGGTTACCAAAGGCCCTTCCTTGCGCAGGCTGTTGTAATGAATGGCGCTGGCAATAAGTTCTTTCCCGGTTCCGCTTTCCCCCTGGACCAGAATTGTCGCATCGCTTGCAGCAGCCACCTTTATTGCTTCAAAAATCCGCTGCATGGCATTGCTTTTGCCGATGATGTTATCCATGCGATAAACCTCACCAAGGCGATGGGCGATATCCTCGGCCCTTTGCAGGGCCCGCTTTAATTCGGTCAGATCCGTGATCGTTTCAACCACCCCGATAATGGTGTTATTTTCATCCTTTACAGCGCTGACATTTTTGATGACAGGGATATCATGTCCGTCTTTATGTCGTAAAAGGCACTCTTTGGCCTCGGATGATCCGTGCTCAAAGATTTTGCAATTTTTTGCCCCGTCTGGGCAATCCTTTCCAAAACAGTTGCTGCACTGGAGCAGTTGACAGGACTGGCCAAGAGCCTCCTTGGCGGTAAATCCGCTGATTCGTTCCATGGATCGGTTCCAGTGTGAAATGATGCCGTCGGCATCCATTGTGAAAACGCCTTCGGTCATGGAATCAATGATCTTTTTGGCGAACTGAAAATTCCATATTTCGTGGGTTTCGTTTTTCATTGGCAATACAGTCCCCGTTGTCAAGGTGTGTGTTACAAAACGTTACATTGCGTTACTTTTTATTAAGGGTAAACAGTGGATGTTGTCAATACCAATTTAAATTGTGCTGATAATATTGAAAAATAGGGCTGCATCCCATTTTGGCACAGGTTTTGCGAAGATGAAGATCGGGGAGTGCTTGGCATTACACCTCCATATCCTCTCCTTTGTTGATCGACCCCGGGATATATCCCGGGGTCGATTTGGATTTGGGGAGAGGTTGTTTTCCCGGCCCTGACCCGTCATATAAAATTGCGGGGTCAATTTTAAATGGCGGGCCCGGAATGGTCGCATAAAATATGGTTTCAAAGAATGTAAGAAAATGCCGGTATGCTGAAAGGCATTGGCGAACTTATACCGAATATTGACAATAAACTTAATCAAAGGAGCAGAGATGAAAACAAACAAAAAAGTTGTCGTGATCGGCGGGGTGGCCTGCGGGCCGAAAGCAGCCGCAAGGATTAAACGATTAATGCCGGCGGCGGAAGTAACGATTATCGAAAAGGGCGAATTGCTTTCCTATGCCGGATGCGGCCTTCCGTTTTACATTGCAGGGGAAGTGCACAGCCATAATGAACTCATGAGTACACCCACCGGCGTTGTGCGGGACACGCATTTTTTTAAGGCGGTAAAGGGGATAAATGTGTACAACCATACCCTTGTGGAAACCGTGGACAAAGAGAAAAAAATTGTGCATACGGTCAGGATTGATACCGGGGAATCGGTTGATTTTCCATATGATTCACTTGTTCTGGCGGTTGGCAGCAAATACCAGATTCCCCCCATTGAAGGGACGGATCTGAAAGGCGTTCATTTCCTCCAGACAGTGGAAGACGCCCGGAAAATAAGAAATCAGGGCAGAAAACCAGCAGGCAAAAATGCCGTCATCATCGGCGCCGGATTAATCGGCATAGAGGTCACCGAAGCATTTAAAAAACAGGGGTTGAACATTACCATTATTGAAAGACTCGATTCCGCCATGGGACAATTACTGGATCCTGAAATTGCGTATCACGTGCATAACGAATTAAGGGCCAACGGTATTTCATTGAGACTGGGGGAAACGGTATTAAAAATAACCGGTGATGACAGCGGGAATGTAAAAAAAGTTATCACCGATTCAGGGGAATTTCCGGCGGATATTGTTTTAATCGCCGTGGGTGTCAAACCCAATACGCGACTGGCCCGGGAAATGGGCCTGGAAATCGGAGAAACCGGTGCCATAAAGGTGGATCGCCATATGCGCACTTCTGATCCTGATATTTACGCAGGAGGAGATTGCGTGGAAAACCGCAATCTTGTTACGGGAAAACCCATCTATTCACCCATGGGCTCCACGGCAAACAAGCACGGCCGGGTCATCGCCGACAACATCTGCGGTATTCCGTCGGAATTTAAAGGCGTGCTGGGCACCACCATATGCAAACTGTTTAATGTAAATGTAGCCAGAACCGGATTGTCGGAAATTCATGCAAAAAACCAGGGATACGACTATATCACGGTCCTCAACCCGTCTCCGGATAAAGCCCATTTTTTAGAAGATGCCAAGCTGATCATCATCAAATTCATTGTTGACAAAACAACAAAGAAGCTCCTCGGGGTACAGATTGTAGGGCCGGGTGATGTTGACAAGCGGATGGAAATCGCGGTGACCCATATGACGTCAGGGGCTTTGGTCGGCGATATCGCAAATTATGATTTGGCATATGCCCCGCCTTTTTCACCGGCCATGGACAATATCATTACCACTGCCAATATCACGGAAAATAAATTGAACGGGATCGGATCTTCCTATACCCCGTTTGAGGTTAAGAAAAAAATTGACAATAATGAAGATTTCATTTTTCTGGATGTCCGGTCGCCCCAGGAGTTTGATGAGATGCGGATAGAAGATGCCAGGGTTAAATCGATTCCCCTTGGCAAACTCAGGGACAGCCTGGATGAACTTCCGAAAGACAAGGAAATCATCCCGTTTTGCAAAATATCCCTGCGAGGTTATGAAGCGCAAAGAATACTGGTTGGGGAAGGATACACGAAAGTAAAATACATGGACGGCGGTATTATATGCTGGCCCTTTGAAAAAATCGTCAGTGAATAATTTTACATTCCTGGTGCGTAACGGTTTGCCGATCCGGAGAATCACTTTTCGTCGCTTCCGCTCAAGGGGACGGTCTTGTCGTTTAAATCCCAGCGGCAGACGAGGGTTGCCGGGGATTCCCCGGACCGGGGTTACGCACATCGTGGTTTTCAGATAAGTTTTTTTGAACGCCTATTCCGGTATTATCCGTTGAACCACCAATTCGGCGGCAAAAATACCGGATAGGTGTCTGAAAAGAAACCCTCTTAACGGCTGCCGGAATCTTGTTGCCACGATACAATGATTTTTTTCCCCTCACGATTCTCAGCCCTGACTTTTTCCATGTGTCGAAGTGATGCAATTTCTCTTTCAAGTTCCGATGGCGTAATGGGGAGTTTCTCCAGTATGGTTTTCGGTTCGAGTCCCCCGGTTTCCTTTAACAGCTTCAGTATTTTTGCCTGGGTTTCAGTAAGTTCGATTCCGGACCCGTTTTCTTTCAAAAAAGATTTGGCGTTGTATACAGCCCAGGGGTCACATGCTTTGACCGGTGAAAGAGCGTCTATATAGCAATCTTCGCATAAAGTTTGTCCCTGAAAGACCCTCTCTTCCCCTTTTTTGATATTATGATGACATCGCTGACATATCATGGACCACCTCCCCATCTTAGCTTTTCCACGTTAACGTTTATAATTCAAGCTGCGTTACAAAACGTTACATTGCGTTACCATACTATAAAAATGTTTTTTTCTTTGTCAACCGTATTCGTAATGTCGTCCTGAAATATCAAGATATCTACTTTTACCTTTCCCCATTAACCCGCCCTGTGGGAAACTTCCCGGGGCCGTGTATATTTTGTCCGCGCTTTTTTACGAACCCGTTTTTTTCCGGCACTATAAAGGAGGGGATTGGCATGAATATTGAATCAGTATCTGGAGTAGTAATTGAACCGGTAGTATAAACATAAAAGAAAGGAGAAAACCATGAAAGCAAGGAATTGCTGCAAAACGATGGAAATGGAGCTTACCGGATGGAAGGCGATCATTTATGACATCTCCCGGAAAATGGAAAATCTGCCTGCTGCAGACAGGGAGAAGATTTTTCCCAATATCCAGGATCTCCACATCCTCATAGAAGAACTGGATGACAGGATTGAGCAGATTCGCTCGAATTGTACCCCTGAAACCGGAATGGATGATATTCAGACCGAACGAAAAGCCTTTGACGAATCCATTTCAACCCTTCGGGTAAATGCCGAGGAAGCCATGCTGGCACTGGGGGCGGGAAATTTCGGAGGATGATGTCCTGCAGAAAACGGTGGGGGAAAAGCGGTGGGAATGGTTGCCCATGCTGTTGTCACCGCTTGTCCTGACATAAAAACATGAAGAAGAACATTACGGGTAATTTCCTGCTGCCGCCTGTGACGGACATTGATCGTCTTGAAATTCTTGAAACATTCAACAGGGTTCCGGATTGCAATAACAGGGTTGTTAATAAACCGATAAAGACGCGTATCAGCTTGCCGGAAGTTAAAACAGGAAAGGTGAAGATTGTATAAAATGGGAAAATGTATCAATCATCCAGACCGGGAAACGGCTTTCATGTGTATGAAACATAATATTTTTATGTGTGAAGAATGCCTTCAGTGCCGGGACCCGGATATTTATTGCAAATTTCGTTCTTCATGCCCCATTTGGTTTATGGAAAAAAGGGGGGGTAACCAGATTGATGATATTTCTTCGGCCCGGGAGAAAAGGCAGTATACCGTACTCATTCAACCTGAAAACAAAAAAGTAACCGTTGCTGAAGGAACAACCCTGCTTGAAGCGGCAGTCGCAGCGGATATCCCGTTGAATGCATCCTGCAACGGCAAGGGCGTATGCGGCAAATGCAAACTGGTTGTCGAGAAAGGCACCATTGACAAGCAGGACACGTCGCTTTTAACCCGTGAGGAAAAAGAAAATAATTACGTGCTGGCCTGCCGGAGCCTTATCAAGGGAGATATTGTTGTCAGGATACCGGAAGAAACCCGGGAAAAGAAATTGAAAGTTGCGGGAATGGGGAAAGCGGCAACGGCAAAGCTTAAAGGCATAATAACATCCATATCCCCCATGATAAGTCATATTCCTCTCGAACTTGCACCCCCTACCATTGATGACGTTGTGAGTGACCTGGACAGGTTGATACGGGAACTTTCAAAAAACGGCCTTAACACCGGCTGCATGAACGTCGGCCTCAATGTGATGCAGGAACTGGCCTGTGTCATGCGGGATAAGAACTGGAAAATTACAGCTTCCGTCATCCAGGAAAAATGCTCCAGCGAGATCTTGCGTGTTGTTCCCGGCAATGGGGAAAAAACATCTCTGGGGATCGCCGTTGACATCGGTACAACCTCGATTGTTGTCTATTTGGTGGACATGTCCGATGGGACCATAGCCGCCGCAACGTCAGGTCACAATCGACAGGCAGCCTGCGGTGACGATGTGATCAACCGGATTGTTTGTGCGGAAAAGGATGGGGTCGAAAAACTCCGGAAAATGGGTCTTTCAACCATCAACGGTCTTATCAACGAGGCCATTTCCGGTGCCGGTGTTCATCGCATGGATATTGATAATGTCGTTCTTTCCGGGAATACAACCATGACGCATCTTCTCCTTGGGATTGATCCGCGTTATATCAGGCGTGAACCGTATATCCCCGCCGTCTCGGTCTTTCCCGTTATCAGGGCGTCCGAGATCGGACTGAATGTCGGCAACGATGCAGCCGTATTTATCATGCCGGGACCTGCGGGTTATGTGGGGGGTGATATTGTATCAGGCCTTCTTTTTGCCGGATTTCACAGGGAGGATCCCATCAGCCTCTTTATAGACGTGGGAACCAACGGTGAGATCGTTTTGGGAAACAAGGACTGGCTGATGACGGCATCCTGTTCGGCGGGGCCCGCCTTCGAGGGGGGTGGTATCCGCTGGGGAATGAGGGCCGAAGAAGGTGCCATAGAGAAGATCACAATCGACCCGGATACCCGGGTACCGGATTATTCCGTGGTGGGAGATGTTCCTCCCAGAGGTATCTGCGGATCCGGTATGATTGATTTGATTGCGGAAATGCTCAGCACCGGCATCATACATCCCAACGGAAAATTTTCCATGGATCCTTCCCATCCCGTTATGACTGAAATAAATGATGAGATAGGATATATCGTGGCCCCTGCCGAAAAAACATCCGTTGAAAAAGACATCATTTTTACGGAATCGGATGTTTCAAACATCATCCGCAGCAAGGGCGCCATATATGCCGGTATTAAAATTCTTTTGAATCAGGCGGATCTCGAATGTTCCGATGTGGACCGGGTCATTATCAGCGGCGGTTTCGGACAATTCTTAAATATTGAAAAAGCGGTCATGATCGGTCTTCTGCCGGATATTGACAGGGAAAAATTCAGTTATATCGGAAACAGTTCAATCGGCGGTGCTTACATGGCCCTGCTTTCGGAAAATCACAGACAAGAGGCCATCGAGGTTTCGAACAAAATGACGTATATCGATTTTTCAAGCAACAACAAATTTATGGAAGAATTTACATCGGCGCTGTTTTTGCCGCATACGAACATAGAAGACTTTCCCAGCGTTAAAGTCAAACGGCGTTAACCTGAATGGCCGTTATTTTAATACGTTTACGTGCAATATAAAAGCATTATAAGGAGATTGACCCATGGATGAAATATCTTTTTCAGACATTTCCATTATCGCCTGCGGTACAATGAGCATGGAATTGAACCGGTTGCATGAAGAAGGTTTTCTTGATACAAAATATATTTACTATACGACCCCCGGTCTCCACCAGGATATCCATGAATTAGAACGTCAGTTAATTCGAAGAATTAAGCAGGCCAGAGACAGCGTCGATAAGATCATAGTCGTTTACGGTGGGAAATACTGCTACGTAAATGCAGATGATCCCACGAGAACAATGCAGACCATCATAGAAGAACAGGGTCCCGGAATTGTAAGAATAGATGCAACCCATTGTATGAATATGATTTCCGATGATGAAGAACAGGAAAGAATCGCCGCGGAACTTGCAGGCGGCGAAAAAGTCTGGTGGATGACGCCGGGATGGGTAAAATTTCGTACCATGGTATTCAAGGGATGGGATAAAGGCCTTGCCAATGAAAACTTTCCCCGGCACACCGGCGGTGCCATCGTCCTTGACGGAATCGGATACCTGGATCAATACATGGCTGAAAATCCCGAGGAGTTTCTCGACTACTGTGACTGGATGGGCATTCCCATGCAAGGGTATGCAACTTCTCTGGAAAGGCTGAAATCTCTTTTGGTGGAGCAGGCTGAAAAATTAAAAAATATCAACATGCGTGCATCTACATAACCGCCTGGGCGGACAATTTTTAAAACAGGAGGCGTCATGAAGTTCAACCGCCGCTTTTTTTTAAAAATCCTGGGTGCTACGGGACTCTCCGTTGCCGCCGGGAGAAAAAGGACCCACGCATGGGAATCCAAAGCACCGGATGATCCATACGGCTGTCTGGTGGATCTCACCCGATGTGTGGGATGCCGAAAATGTGAAGAGGCTTGCAATGAGGTGAATCATCTGCCGGGGCCGGCAAGACCCTTTGATGACCTGACCCTGCTGGACCGTAAACGCCGACCGGATGAAAACGCCTATACAGTCGTCAACCGTTATTATTAACCCGGCAATAAAATACTCCAATTAATATATAAAATATGCTATGCAGTT
>CAYLRU010000007.1:0-116594 GCA_964386565.1 uncultured Desulfobacteraceae bacterium
TGAACATCCACCTCCGCGCAAACATAAACCAAATAGAACCATGCAGGTATGTAAGCTGGTCCGGACCAAAAATTCCGGGTTTTTTTGGAAACGAACATTTCTTTAAAATCAAGCCTGCAGGCGCCTTAAAAACCCTTTTCATTCATGGGGAAACCTTTTCCGGCATCCTGGGATTTTTCATGTTCATCGTTATCAATACGGGCTTTCTTGGGCTCTATAAAAATATGAATACGGCGTTAAAGCACCGTGCGGAAGCATCCTTAAACCGGTCTTTCGAATAACACGTAGATCATCTATAGCTCCTAAAAAAGGGGCGGCTCTTTCAGCCGCCCCTTTTTTATTCGCATGAAATACCGAATGGTACTTCATTAAATGTCAAACCCTTCGGTTTTTATCCCGCTCTATGCCTTGACTTCAATCGGTTTGATATCCCTTGCAATAAACCTGGGCTTGAAAAGATGGATCAGCGACGGCAACAGGAGAACACCGACAAACATGTTGACCATCATGAGAATGGCAAGCAAAAAGCCCATTTCCGCCTGGAATCGAAGCGGTGAAAACCACCAGAAGAAAACGCTGGCGCTCATCATGACGGCTTGGTAGAAAACGGCCCGGCCGGTGGACTGAACACCGTCGATAATCCCCTTTTCCCAGGTCGCTCCGGCAACGATGAGTTCCTTGATCTGACTGACGATGTAAAGTCCGTAGTCGACGCCCAACCCGACACCCAGGGAAACTACGGGCACGGTATTGATGTTCAGACCGATTTCTTTATAAGCCATGTAGATAAAGGACATGAAGTTGGCCAGAACCAGCGAAAGCACAAAGATGAATCCCGCGAAAAGCGACCGGTAAACAACGGCACAGCACAGGAAGGTAAACGCCAGAATGCCGCCCACCAGCCAGTGATTGGCCTTTTCAATCAATTCAATAGCTGCGGCCAGAATACCACCCAGACCCCCGGCGGGCTTGAACTCGACCACCTGTATTATCTTGGAAGGATCATCCATTTGCGCACCCATGATTTTTGCTTCCGGAGCCGTGGCAATCCATTCCTTTATCCCCCTGATGACGTTCTTTAAGGTCTGGCCTTTATGGTCCCTTAAGAACAGCCGGACGTTGGCATCGGACATGTTCGGCGTCATATACTTATCCATATCCTCGGGGGCCGCGCCCATCTGATAAATGGCGATAAGCATGAAAATTTCTTCCATGGTCACCGGGATAATATCAAACTTGGGATCGTTTCCATGCAGAAGGCTGTTAATGGATCTGACAAAATCAGCCGATGAAAACCCAAAGGCCACATCGCCTTTTTCAATGAGATAGTCTTTCAGGGAATCCATTGCCCGCATGGTTTCCGACATCGTGATATGAAACCTGGCGTTGGGATTGCCGTGGACCTGGACATACATCTGCTCCATTCCCAGAAAGCGTTTGTTAATCGCATCCACGCTTCTGTTGTAGTCCGAATCCTGCCATAAAACCGGCGATCCGGGGTTGGCGTCACCAATGGGAACGCTTGTAAATGATTTGATGCCAAGCACAAGAATAACCAGACCGCCGGTAATCAGAATCCATTTCCCGCTGGTTGTGATGGAAAAACGCGCCAGGCCGCCCATAAAGCGGGTCAAAAAGTTCCAGTGAACGTTTTCCTTCAATGCATCAGATTTTAAAGGCAAAAAAGATACAAACACCGGATTGAACAAAATGACGGTAAACAGAACGCTCATTCCCCAGAAAAAGCCCAAAATGGACAGATGCTGAAGAATGGGAATGGGAATCAGTGCGACGATCAAAATACCGCATGCGTCGGTGATAACGCCGATGGCACAGGGGTTGAAAAGATGAACGCCGGTCACATGGGCGGCTTCCTTGACATCCTGGATTCGTCTGAATTCATGTCCGAAGCGGTTCAGCCACTGAACGCCGTGGCTCATGGCGCGTGCGGTCAGCAGAAACGGGATAACGATAATCAACGGGTCGAACTGGTATCCCAGAAAACCGGACATCCCAAGACCCCATATGGCGCTTAAGACGGCGCTGACCAACGGAATCCACCAAACCGGCTGACGCCCCATGAAGAAAAAGAGAAGCGCAATAAGGATTAACGTACTCACCAGGAAAATAATGGCCATTTCACTGACATGATGATAGACCCAGCCGTACAGGATGGGTTCGCCGGCCAGATAAATCTTGTGATTGGCATCTTCTTCCGTTTCCCTGATTTTCATAAATGCATCAAACAGGGCCGTATAGTCGATCCGGCCTTCAATAAAGGTCGCCTGGAGCCGCAGCGCCTTCAGATCCGTGGATACCCAGGCGCCATAAGCTTCATTGGTAAAAACCTTTGCCTTAAGATCGAACATCTCTTCCGCATTCGTGGGAACATCCCGCATGAGCCGCGTCATGCTGAACCCGCCGGCGATTTCTGCCGCATCCATCACCCGGGGACTGGCAATGGAAAAAATCTGATACGGGTTGACACCCGGTATCAGTTCTGTTGCTTCCTGGATGCGAACCATCTTGTTCAGTGTTTCTTGGGTGTATATGTCACCCTCTTTTACTTCAAGCACCAGCGTGGCAACATTTGCTCCCCCGAAGTAATCCATGAATTTCTTATGAATCTTAACATATGGATGGTTTGCGGGAAACAATTCCATAAACTGTGTATAAAACCCCATTTTCGTGATCCCGTATCCGAACACACCGGTAATGGCCAGCAACACAATCAGGGTGAGCATACGGAATCGCATGATAAAATTTATAACCATTTTATCCATTGTTTTTTATACTCCTCTCTTTAAAAACGATTTAAACCATAATAAATCAATTGCCCGAGATTCCGCGGCCGGATGTCGGTTAATCCCATGAACCACCGAAATTTTCCGTATGTATAATGGTTCCGCCGCCACCGACCAGAAGGCCTTTTCCGGTATTCAAAAGAGATATTCCCGAAAACCAGTTATAAAAAACAATGCCTTCCACCGGGTACCATGAAGCGCCGCCGTCTTTCGTCTGCAAAAGAGCGCCGTCCAATCCTATGGCAACACCCCGGTTTTTATCAAAGAAAGCAACCTTGAGCAGGGTTTTCTTATTACGCTGATGATTTTCAGCCGGTATCCATTCTGCACCGCCGTTGGTCGTGTAGACAATATTGCCTTCCGTACCCACGACTACCCCATTGTTTTCATCGGTAAAATAGACGCCGAAATAATTGCCGACATCCTTTTCCGTCTGGAAAGTCCAGTTCTCACCACCGTCTTCGGTATGAAGAATATATTGAAACTCGGCAGCAGCCCATCCCTCATTTTCATTAATAAAATGCAGGTCGTTGATGGTAACGTCTTCCTCAAAGGGCAAACGACGCCAGTTCTTTCCACCGTCATCCGTGGTAATCATATATCCGCGTGTTCCCACGGCCCACCCCTTGTTTTCATTAATAAACTGGATCATCATCAAGTGCTGGTCCGTGGTGCCGCTGTTCTGGGGCTTCCAGGATTCACCACCATCCTCGGTATAAAACAGGATCCCGAGTTCGCCGGCAATCCATCCTTTTGTTCCACTGACAAAAGAAACGGAAAAAATGGATCTTTTTGTCGGACTTTTCAATCCCTTCCAATCCTTGCCGAAATTGTCCGAATAAACGATCCTGCCGTCGTGCCCCACAGCCCAGGCTTTTCCGGAATCCGTCAAGTGGACATCCAGAAACCGGTCGTTGAACCGAACGGTGGTCTCATCATCCGCCCGGGCCGTCATCATGCCGTTCGGAACCAATGTCCACGCCATGACAATCAACATCAGAAAAAAACATCCTGCCCATTTTCTCCTTGTACCTGGTTTTAATAATAGGTTCATTCGCCACTCCTTCTTCAATTTAAAAATTATAGACTCTCATCAAACACACAATGTATATTCCGCATGATACTTCCCGCCCGATGCATGCCCTTTTACACGGGTAAGTTTTTTATTTCCACATCAGAAAGGCGTAAATCCTCCTTGGTACCGGTCATAATGATATTTTTCGAAACCATGGTTATTGAATTCTCTTTTGAATGGATGATCCGATGAACACTCTGCTGACTTGATTGACCTGCAAAAGGACCGTTTTTTTTATTCCGATCGATATTTCTGTGTTCAAGACGGGAAAATTCATAAAAAAATCTGATATATTACATCGCCTCAATTAATGAAGTGCATTTATTGATAGGAATCATGTTCAATCATTTTCCTATTATGGTTTTTATTGTTTGTCAAGCAAAGATTTAATTATTTAACATGTCAATATTATTAATAAATGTAAGGCCTTTGAAAAATATCCATTTTTTTACAATGTAACGCCGGATTTTCCATTATTCCGTCAGGCTGGATGTAACCTGTTTTTTTTGTTCTCCGGTCCTGTCCAGCCAAAATTCCGGATCGTCACCAATCCCGCTTTTTTTCAAAAATGGCGCTAAATACAGTTTTGCATTTAACGCCATTAATATACGGAGATGAATATTTTTCAAAGACCTTAAATCCGTTGCGTCAAAAACCAGCTTTATGGGATTGCGCCCGCAAAGCCTGTTCTTTTAATTCTGGCTTTGCGGGCGCTTTTTTGCTTAAGCCACCTTGGATATTGCGCGATCGGCCGGTAAATGCTTACCCGTTGATCGGTCATTTCCTTTGTGGATCACGGGAATGAAAACTGTGTGGTGAAGACAACCAGGTCTTTCTCTTCCAACAAGCCATATGCCGTATCATACTTGTCAGCAGCAAAGACATTGGCGTACTCTATTGAGAACCGCCATTTCCGATTCATCCAGTCCGGATTATAGGTGAACTTGGGTTTAATCAATCCGGCATTCCTCAGGTTATAGATCACCGTCAGGTCATAGGAATACATGCCGAAGTTGTAGTTGGTTCCCAAAGATGCAAAAAACGTGTGGCTGTCCTTGTGGACCGGGTTATATACGACAAAGGTCAATTGAATGTCATCCAAATCGTCTTCCAGGATAAATTCACCCACATACTCACAGGTCAGATTAAAGGTCTGAAATGGGTTGAGGGGTCGGAACATGAAGTCCTTGTTAAATCCGATCTGCACCATTAAATTGTCTTTTTCCGCCACAAGATCGGGATATTTGGTGAAGTTGTTGGTATTGTAAGGATAGTTGGGTTTGTACGCCGCATCAAACCTCAGGACGCCGAAATCGAAGTTCTTGTTGGCATAGAGACCATAAATATCGATTTCATCGGAGTAATCGGCTTGAAACGGTGTGGTTATCCCGTCAGCAAGCGTCGGGTACCTATATACAAGAGGTGCAAGGCGATGGCGGTGAAAATAATACACCCCGGTTTGAGCCCCCATGACCGTGGAGGATGTCTTAAAACCGTATCTTGCATCTTTGAGACTGGAGCTAGGATAAGCAGTATCAAGAGGGAGGGGTGCACCGAGCAGATAATAGCCGGCGGAGGGGCCTCCTATAGCCGCAGCCTGGGCCGCTGTAAGCGGTTCGTAAAGCGTATTATACGGCGGATATAAAATAAAACCGGGCATCCAAAATCCGGCGGGGGCATTTGGAACCGGCATGAATATCTGGTTGTGGGGAACTTCATGATTATCATATTTGTCTTTCAGCAAAAGGTTGGGATACGGAGCGAATTTCTGCCCGCCGGGCACAAGATTTGTCGGACCTGCCAAAATTCCTGTTGCCGGATAGGCAAGGGTCCGGGAAGTCCGGTATCGATCGGCTTGCATGTACGGCGCAAATATCCAGTCAATGGAGGTTCCGATGTTGTAAAACTGGTGAATACCGCGGATCATCCAGATGGGCATCCGGGTATCTTCCAGGTTGGTAAAACCCAGGTCAAACCGGTAATCCACGGGGTTGATCACGTCGCCCACGCGGGCGCTCAAGGATTCCCCCCAGTTGACGATCTGTTTGCCGATGCGGATGTTATGTCCCATTTTCGGGCGCCAGTCAAGCCGGAGTTCGCGGAAATCAAAGTAGTTGTATTCGTTCGCACGAATAGGATCCATGTTGGCTTCCAAGGCGCCGTGCTCCCGGGATATTTCCGTTTCATAAATCGCCAGCACTTCGGCTTTCAGTCTGAGTGAATTGGAAATCTTTCCGTTTAAATTCAGCCGGAACCAATTCCGGCAGGTGGCCAGTGGATCGTTGTTCGGGGCATAATCCCAGTTTTCTGTCCAGAACCCGGTATTGTTTCTGAAAAATCCGTCAAGCTCCCAATCACCGTAACTCAGACTCGCCGCTTGTGTTTGGCTTGGAATCAGCGCAAAAAAGGCAAATATTGCCAGAATTCCGGCCAGAACTTGAAATTTTAGCTGTAACTGTCTCATCAAATTAAATCTCCTCTCCTTAAAGAAATTGAATTGTCGACGTGTTCTATTTTTTTCCTTTGTGTTAACTAAAATGCCTGTTGGTTTTTAAACAACGGGATTCACCACCTCCTTTCCGTTTCAGGTTGCACAAAAAACCGGGTGCCGAATTGTTGTCCGGATACTTTGGATAAAATCCGCCACTGTCGTGACATGCCTGTTAACGCTCGTGGACCTTTTTCCAGTCATGCATCGGGTGCACAACCAAAATATTTTTTTGCAGCAGATTAAGAAAATGAGAAAAAACGAGGAAGGCTCAAAAGGGATAACCAAGCAGATTTTAAGTTTTTGAAATACCTTTAAAATATAAATCATACGCCGGTTCTGATTGTCGTTTTCGAATGAGAATAATAAATCAACTTCAGCAAATTGAGCAGTATTTTTCAAATGAATTCTAAATCGTTCATTTTCCTAATATCTTTAATTTTTTTTGTCAAGGACAGAATGAAAATTTGTCGGTGCGGATAATGTCGGATTTTTTGCTGAATAAATCATCATCCATTTCCATCGATCGGCGTTTTCGTTCAGATTTTTAAGATTCTTTCCTTGACAATGACATATAAGTATAATATTTAAATTTTGATTTTAAATCATTTGAAAAATGCTGTTCATTTATAATAACAGATTTCGATCTGATCCGACTTCTTCGAGCGACGCATTTAACTCCTTCTCAACCTCATTCGACTGCAAATTGTATTTTTTCTATTTATGTTCCGGAGTTCTTTAACGCCTGACATAAGCGTTTATTCTGTTCAGCTCTTTTTGGCAAACACCTTACCGGCACAACACATGCGATTTTGCGCGGAGAAGCGGCGCATCATGGTTCTCATATTCAACTTTAACCAAAGGAGGTAACGACCATCGAGCAAGCCTTTACATCATGATGAAGTAAGATGGCGAAACAAGTCCATTTTTACAACATTAAATTTGACAAAGGAGAGGAGAAATTATGTTGAAAAAAAGGTTTACAGCGGACTTCCGTATCTTAACACTGATTATTTTCACCTTCATCGTTCTCGTTCCCATGCACGCGCAGGCGGCAAACCTGAGTTACGGCAACTGGGAACTTGACGGTTTTTTCAGAAACAACACCGGGTTCTGGACAGAAAACTGGGATTATGCCCCCAACAACGATCCGCTGGCCACCTTCCGTAACTGGTTCCGGCTGAATCTGAACGGAAAAATTTCCAATTCACTCAGACTGAAAGCCGAAGTGCTGGCCATTTACGAACCTGAATATTCCCGGGAACACCATGCAACCGAAGCCGGTCTGACACCCATACGGGCCAGTGAATACAATTATCTTGATTTTCGCGAACTCCGGCTCGACTGGCGCCCGAAAATGGGACATAACATCCGCATCGGCAAACAGATCGTCAACTGGGGGGAATCCATCAGCGCCCGCGTAGGCGACGTGATCAACCCCGTGGATCAACGGTTTGACCTGGGTTTTACCAACCTGGAAGATACCCGCCTGCCCATCTGGATGATCCGCGGCCTTCACCAGTTTTACAACATCGGCACGTCTTTCGACTGGATATATGCCCCGTATATGCAGCCGGACCGATACCGGTGTTCAAGAACGCTGGCCGCCCCTTTCGGACTGCTCTGGTCAGACGGATCCATCAATCCCCTTCTGGCCGCGTCTGGAGTCCCTTCAGAGGGAGGACAGCGGTTTGCCCCGCAGCCGGAATACCGGTTGATACGAGACGGACGAGAGATTCCCCACAGTGAAATATACACGCTAAATATGGCCCTCGACCCGGCAAACCCGGCAACTTACTGGCTTCCCGGCGGGCCCATCCTTTATCCACCCCAGAATTCCCTCTATGAACAGATAACAGCCGCCGACATTGCCGCCACCGGTCTCGGATTTGCCATGACCAGTGCCGGACTGCCCGCTTCCACTCCCGGCTATTATCTGGCTGATCTCGCTTCCGCCCTCGGCGCTTATCCCGCAAACAGTTATTACCCGGGTTCCGGCCTTGAAGACGGCAGATGGGGATTCAAGACCTCTTCCACGATGTTCGGAATTCAAACAGGTGTTTATTTCTTCCACCGCCACCGGTTCAGCCCGGTTGTTGTGAAAGTCCCCCTGGATCTTAACGGAGACGGAGTGGCAGACGGATATCGATTTGACGTAGACTATGACCGTGATGTGGATACGTACGGTTTTTATGCCAACAAGAACTTCGATTTCGGCGTACTTCGCATGGATTGTGCCTATATCCCGGATTATCCGTACAACACGAATGATTTTACCAAGTATCCCGACGGCGTGGTGGAACAGGACCGGCTCCTCCTTCAGTTGGGCTTCAACAAAGACTTCATGTTCCGGCCGCTCAACCCCTATCAGACATTTAATCTCACTATCGAATATGTTGGTGCCTTTATACTGGAGGACGATCTTGACGACAGCCTGCTGACTTTCGTCGTCTACACCCCGAATCACAAGGACGACCATACCCTGTTTGCAACCGTTGGAACCAATTACGACTTCGGCAGGTATACGTGCGACATGACGATTATCTATAACGTACGAAACGCCGGGCTGCTTCAACCCAAGGTCGGATATAATCCGGACTGGATGAACCGGAAGTGGAAATTCACCCTGCAGTACAACATGGTTTTCGGAGACAAGCTTGAGACTGCCTACGGTCTTGTGGAGGAAAAAGACCTGGTCATCTTTACCACCCAATTCTCATTTCCGTGATGAAAACTTAAAAAACGAATGAGCACGATCTGAAGTGATGCTCATTTTATACAGGAAAAGCCGTAACAAACAGGATTTGCCCAAAAGCCCGCCGGTGAAAAAAACAACAGCGCCGGCGGGTTTTTTTGATTTCATCGGGACGGCCGGCCCGCTGTCCGGCTGATCCAAACCCGGCCTTCATGTGTTAATTTGTTGACAAGGTTACCGAATCCGACTAAAGTTTTTTTGCAGTTAATATATAAAAAAGGAGTGAATTTATCGCCGTGTATGCCAAAATTCTCATTTTGCGTTTTCCACCGGCAAAGGTCCAGAAACCCCTGGTCTGCGATCTGGCCAAAAAGTTCGACCTGACGTTTAATATCCTGAATGCCACTATCTTTCCCCGGCAGGAGGGCCTCATGGTCATGGAGCTTTCAGGGACCCGTAAAAATTTCAAGGACGGTGTCCGGTATTTGGAAGACCATGGCGTAAACGTGAAAAATGCATCACAGGAAGTCCGGCGTGTGGATAAAAAATGCATTCACTGCGGATTCTGCACCGCTATTTGCCCCACAAACGCCTTATCCGTAAAGCGCCCCGAAATGGTCATCGAATTTGACCAGAAAAAGTGCAGCCTTTGCGAACTGTGCATCACCGCCTGCCCCACCCGGGCCATGAAAACCTCCGCACCCAGCAGCCAAGCCTTTTTTTAAATGACGAAAACCATTGCCATCGCCTTAAGCGGAGGGGTCGATTCCCTCGTCAGCGCACACCTGTTGAAACAGCAGGGATACCGGGTCATCGGACTTCATTTCACCACCGGGTATGAACCCGGTATTCCGGCAATTGATGACGATGCAGCGGCTGAACCCGTATCCGAACCTTTGCCGCTCCTGAAAAAAAAAATGAGCCAGCTCGGGAAACGCCTTCACATTCCCATTGAAATCATCGATATCAGCAAAGAATTCAAACAACAGGTGGTTGATTATTTCATTCACACGTACAGTCGCGGCAAAACCCCCAACCCCTGCATGGTCTGCAACGCATCGATAAAATTCGGGGTGCTTCTTGATATTGCTGAAAATCTCGGGGCAAACCGTCTGGCCACAGGCCATTACGCCAAAATCGCCAGGAACGGAAAAGGTGAATACCATCTCAAAAAAGGCGTGGATCCGGTCAAGGACCAGTCTTATTTTCTGGCCCGTCTGAACCGGTCTCAACTGGCGTCGGCAATTTTCCCTTTGGGTGAACTCACAAAATCTCAGGTGGTAAGCCTGGCAAAACAGGAACGACTGTTTCCCCTGTTCCGGTCCGAGAGCCAGGATGTCTGCTTCATCCGGGATAAAACCTATGGCGATTTTCTGTCACGGGAAGCCGGCATAAAGGATGTCCCCGGACCCATTATCGATACAAACGGCAATCTCATAGGCGAGCATCAGGGCCTCCACCGGTTTACCATCGGCCAGCGACGGGGTATCAACTGTCCTGCAAAAGAACCGTACTACGTGATCCGGATTGAACCTGAACAAAACAGGCTGGTGGTAGGATTTAAACGCCATTTGCTTCTCTCGGATTTCACGGTCTGCGATATCAACTGGATCGGGAAAAAACCGTCGTCTCCCCGTAAGGTCATGACCCGTGTCAGGTACCGGCACAAGGCTGCCGGATCTGTTTTGACGCCGATGGGAGATGGCAACAGGGCACATGTGAGATTTTTAAGACCCCAGGCCTCCATTACTCCGGGTCAGGGAGCGGTCTTTTATCAGGATGATGAGGTTCTGGGCGGAGGCTGGATTGAAAGATAATGTCAATACCCGTCGGTTTATCATCAAAACCCTGGGATGCAAGGTCAACCAGGTGGAATCCGAAAACATCATATCGGGCCTTGAAAAAAGAGGGTGGCGTTATGAAAAATCGGGTCATCGTGTGGATGTCTGCATCATCAACACCTGCACGGTAACGGGAAAAGCAGCCATGCAGTCGCGACAGGCCGTGCGCCAATGCATTCGATCCCACCCCGATGCCCTTGTCATCGTCACCGGATGCCACGCCCAGACAGATCCGGAAGATGTGAAAGGGATTAAAGGGGTTCATCTTATCATTGGAAATTCCCACAAGGATAAAATTTTGGATATTATCACCGCCCCCGGCCGCCGGTCATCCCCACCTCCTGATGAAACGCACATCATCCGGGGGGATATTTCGAAAACCCGTGTATTCTTTCCCTTATCAACCGGGATTCCCGGCAACAGGACCCGTCCTTTCATTAAAATTCAGGACGGGTGCAATACCTTTTGTACCTACTGCATCGTTCCCTTTGCAAGGGGCAGAAGCCGCAGCATGCCTGAAAGCCGCGTGCTGGAGCAGGTCCAGCGGATTCATCAGGCAGGATACCATGAGGCAGTCCTCACCGGAATTCACCTGGGAACCTATGGAGAAGATCTTATACCCGGATCCACCCTCTCGAAACTGCTTCAAAAAATCATCAATGCCACATCGCTTCCCAGAATCCGGCTCAGTTCCATTGAACCCAAGGAGCTTTCAACGGATATCATTCGTCTTGCGGAAAATTCCCCCAGGCTGTGCCGTCATTTTCATATTCCCCTGCAAAGCGGAGACAACGACATTTTAAAAAAAATGAACCGCCCTTATACCCGGGAAGAATACAAACGGTTAATATTCGACATCCGCAGCCATATACCGGATTGCGGCATCGGTGCGGATGTACTTGTGGGATTTCCCGGAGAGACCGAAACAGCATTCCGGAACACTCGTAATTTGATTTCCGAACTGCCGATTACCTACCTTCATGTTTTTCCGTTTTCCCCCCGCAAAGGAACATCGGCCTTTTGTTTACCAAACCGTGTCCCGCCGGAAATAATAAAGAAAAGATGCCGGGACCTGCGTATGCTGGGATATCGGAAAAAAGAAAAATTCTACGAAAGCCTGGTGGGGAAAACCGTTGACGTTATACCCGAACAAAAACAATCCGACGGCCGTTACAGGGGCATCACATCTCATTACGTACCCGTCATCATAAACGGTCCCGGCAATCCAGATACCGGCATCCTGTCCGTTCAAATCACGCAGGTTGTCCGCAAGGGTGATGAAAATGTAAATCTTTCCTGCGAAGGGAGTATAATCCCTTAAAAATAAACATTGGGATACGGGAAAAAGTGCTTGTATTCTTTCCTTGACAATGCAATATAAATATAATAATCATTTTTGAAATAATTGACCTCCATCGACACCGACACATGACATGATTGCATTTCTTCTCACACCGCTGCCTACGATGATTTCTGCTGTCTTCTTCCGAGCACCGAAATTCAGATCTGACGCCATGTGTTATAAAATTGTTAAAACAGGAATATCTCAAGCACATGCATAGTTCATTAAGCGGCATTTAAAAAAACCAGAATCGTAATCCCTTTAAACGGCAAAATCTAATTGGCCGGTTTTTGAGTTTTAAAGCATTATTTAGGTCTTTTTCCGCTATTTTCCGTAATTAAATCAAACCAACCAAAGGAGGTGATCACCAAAAATACTTGAAATCCACATCTATCAATCTGAATGATGTTGGAGTAAAAACCATTTTATCAACAGTAACCGATTAACCGAAGGAGAGGTAAAATCATGTTGAAGAAAAGGTTTACACCCGCTTTCCACGTATTCACCTGTATGTTGATTCTTGTGGCCTTCACCATGCTTGCCCCATGCAGCGGCCAGGCAATGGATTTGCGCTTCGGCAACTGGGAGATTGACGGCTTTTTAAGGAACAACACGGGCGTCTGGACGGAAGATTGGGATTATGCATTGAACAATGACCCCCTGGCTACCTGCAGAAACTGGTTCCGCTTAAACTTAAACGGCGCAATCACGCGGAACTTAAGATTAAAGGCCGAAATCCTGGCCATATACGAGCCGGATTATCCCCGGGAACGCCACGGTGTGGACGGTGTCACGCCTATCGATGCAAATTATTACAACTACTTCGATTTCAGGGAATTGCGCCTGGACTGGCGTCCGAAACCCGGGCACTATCTCCGGATCGGCCGGCAGATCGTGAACTGGGGGGAATCCATCAGCGCCCGCGTCGGCGATGTCATCAACCCGGTGGACAACCGGTTTGACCTGGGATTCACCAACCTGGAGGACACCCGGATGCCCATCTGGATGATCCGGGGAATCCACAAGTTCAGGACCATCCACACGTCCGTGGACTGGATTTTCTCCCCCTACATGCAGCCGGACCGGTACCGCGTGACCCGCCAACCGTCGACTTTCGGTCATTACAATATCGACGACACCTGGGTACCGGGTCCGCGATTCGGCGCATACCACCTGACCCTGGATGAAACCCTGGATTATTTCGGCGCTACCGGACCTGTCTGGCATGAATTGGCCCCTGGCACTGTCGTGCCCGCGGGAGTCGCCATTCCGATTCTGACGGCGGGAGCAGCGACCACGATGCCGGTCAGCGGGGCACCCTTTGACCGCATGTACGAATACCGCCCGGCAAATTACGGCGGAAACGGGGAACCCGCCGGTTTATACTGGGTCGGCATTCCCAATCCGGCCACGCCTTCAGACTATCCGGATTCTTCTCTGGGGGATGCACGCTGGGGGGTTAAAACATCGTCCACTATCAAGGGATGGCAGACCGGCCTCTATTTCTGGAGTGCCAATGAAATGAACGCCACTTTCAGGATCCTCGGCACCACCATCCTGACGCCGAACCTGAGTTTGCTGGATATCCAGACTCAATTCCCCCGGCAAAACGTCTACGGCTTCTATACCAACAAAAATTTCGATTTCGGCGTACTCCGCTTTGATGCTGCGTACAGGCCGAACAGGGAATACAACACCCTGGACCGGACCGTTCCATCCGGTATCGTTGAAAAAGATTTTCTAATGGTTCAGGTCGGCTTCAATAAAGACATGATGATCCGCAAGATCAATCCTAATCAAGCATTTTCCTTCGTCTTCGAATATGTGCTGGAGTACTTCATGGAAGACACGGACCAGGCCTGCGTTCCCACATATTTCATCGAATATCCCAGGGACATGCACACCCTGTTTTTCAACGCCAGCACGAACTACAACTTCGGCAAGTACAGTTACGACCTTACTGTTATCTACAATTCCGAGGAGTGCGGGTTGGTCCAGCCCAGTTTCACGTATGTCCCGGACTGGATGAACCGCCAATGGTCGTTTAAATTACAATATTCCATTGTTTTCGGCCCCGATTATTCCTATCCTTACGGACTCCTCAAGGAAAAAGACATGGTGGTCCTGACCACCCAGTTCTCGTTCCCCAACTGACGAAATCCTGACTCACGATCTTTTGTGTTCAGGAACAAAATTAAAAAGTCCGCTGATGACAAAAAGAATTTGTCAGCGGGCTTTTTGATTTAACGCTCAAAAAATTCTTGACATGAATTTTTTTTTCTCATATTATGACTGACATGTCAGTCAGTACACCTCTCATATCGAACCGAAAAGAACAACTGATCGACGCTGCTGTCAGAAAATTTCACCAGAAAGGGTTCCGGAAAACCCGAATTGCAGACATTGTTGCCGAGGCAGGTGTTGCCCAGGGCACCTTTTACCTGTACTTTAAATCAAAGGAAGAAATCTTCAAAGACATCTGTATTGAACACATGAACCGCTTCATCAAGGTCTTTGAAGAGACCCATATTCTGTTTGGCGGCAGTGATATTAATGAAATCAGACAGAATATCCAGATCTTCCTGAAGAAACTGCTCGAAATCTATAAACAAAACGTGCATGTGACCGAATTGTTGTTTCGGGAAGGCGTGGGTCATGACGGGTTGTTCAAGGAAATCAATGAAAATTTTTTTGACAATTTCGTCCGACTGATTCGGGATCACATGAAACGGGACATGCCGCCTGACCGGTTTCGCCTGGAAGATGCGGAAACGCTGTCCGTATTTTTGCTGGGCGTTTTCGAACGCAGTGCCTTTTATTTCATGTTGAAACGAAAACGATTCGACACGGTAAAGCTTGCCCGGCGGATGGCCGACTTCATGTTAAATGGATTGCAGCTAAACCACAACTCCGTCATTACGCGATAGACTTCAAAAAAACGTTCAAGAACTGCACGGTAATATTTTTCTCCATAATGGCTGACGTATCGGTCTGTTGGAGTTTAATGACATGAATAAATCCGATAATGGTGCAAACCATAGAGCGTGCATTGGAAACGTCGTTTTCAAACTCTTTTAAAACCATGTCACCGGTTTATTGCTCATATTGAAAATTAAACACCGATTCCTCGAAACTCTCATCAAACGCCGGTAAAATATTATATGCAAAGGAGGTGATATTTATGCCGACATGCAATGAGTGCAAATCTTTTTTCCCCATTGAAGATCAACCCGGAAAAGGGGATTGTGTCCAGAAATGCGTAGATGCCAGGCAAACCTATTACACGGCCAGAGTGGTTCCTTCTGATAACGATGCAAGCCTGTGCGATTCCTTTCAAAAAAAATAGTACGGCGTTTCAGGTTTTTAAATACGTATGTTAAACCATGATAGGGAGGCAACATGGCAGAACCAGCAATAGAAAAAGAAATCAAGGAATTTGAAGAAAATCAGCAATGGTGGTGGGCCGCGGAAAGAAGGCGGTCAAAGCGACTGGATTATTTGCGCAAGGCTGTCTGGCGAAAAGGGTCCACCGGCGGTGCGCCGATTTCCCCCATTAAACTGGACCTGGAACCGGCGTACAGGCGAATCAAGTTTTACAAACAGTTCAAAAGAGAACCCCAGCCGTTGATAACGGCGAAAATCCTGGCCGCCATGTGGGAAACCGATCAGATCTATATTGTGGATCATTCCCAGATTGTCGGATCCAAGACCCCCACTCCTTCTACCGAGGCCTGGGAAGGCGCCGGCGGAACCGCCAATGCAGCGGTATACAACTATCCTGAAATCCTGCCGGAGCCCCTTGAGGAATCATTAAAAAAAGTCCATGAGGTGGGGCAGTTCTGGGATGAGGAAGGCGACGCCATGGATAAGCTGATCAGCATGGCGGATCCTGAAGATATCGCCAAATTCCAGTCCGGCGCCATTGCCTGGGGCAGCCTCATCGGCGGCTACTCGGGAAAGAATTACGAATATTTTATGACCGGCGAGCGGGCATTCGAGGATATTATCGCCGAAATCAATAAAAATATCGAAGAAGCCGAAGAAAAGACCCAGGGCGTTTCCGGCCCCGACCTGCTGCCCCTGTATCAGAAGATCATCAACTGGGAGGCAATGATCATCGCTCTTGAAGCCGGAATTATGCTCGCCAAGCGATATGCCCGCCTGGCCAGAATCATCGCCGAAAATTTTGAAACCGATCCCAAACGGAAAGAGGAACTGCTGCGGGTTTCCGAAACATGCGAACGGGTTCCGGCAAAACCGCCGAGAAACCTCCAGGAATCCCTGCAGTACGATCATTTCATTCAGGTCATGGCCAGAAAAGAACAGGGGGAAGGGGCCTGGCCCGCCCGTCCGGACTATTACCACGGGCCGTATTATGACAAAGACGTCAACATCGAAAAAAACATCACCAAGGAAGAGGCCATCGACCTCATCGGGGAATTCCTCATCCGGGCTTATGACATGCCGGTTGTCCTGGCCATGGGCAAATGGGTCCGTGAAGGTCTCCAGGGCATTGCCGGAACATGGGTCTGGACCTTGGGCGGCGTTGATCAGCACGGCAACGATGCATGTAATGACATGACCATCGCCCTGATGCAGGCCGCCCGACTGGTCCGAACCCCCAATCCCACGTTTGCCTTCAGGTGGCATCCCAAGGTCAAGGATGAGGTCATGCGGGAAATTTTTGAATGTATCCGGCACGGGTTGGGATATCCGGCCATACGAAACGACCCGGTGCTCATCGCCAATGCCATGCACTGGCACCGGCATCCCATTGAGGAGGCCAGAACATGGGTGCACCAGGCGTGCATGTCGCCCTGCCCCACCACCAAGCATGGCACCCAACCCATGCGCATGGCGTCGGCTACGGCCAACTGTGCCAAAATCATCGAATATGCCCTTTGGAACGGTTACGATCATGTGGTGAATATGCAGATGGGACCCAAAACCGGGGATGCCCGCAAATTCACCGATTTCGAACAGCTTTTCAGCGCTTGGGTGAAGCAGATGGAATGGCTGTTCAGCCTGTTGACCCGGACCGTGAACTTTGCCCGCTATGTCCAGAGCGATGTGGCGCCACGGCCGTTTCTATCCGGAATCTCCCAGCGCGCCGTTGACGGCGGCATCGATATCATGCGCCCGGACGGCGAACGCGGAAATGCCTGGATTACGGCCTTCACCTGGGTGGAAAACGCGGACAGCCTGGCTGCCGTGAAAAAACTGGTCTTTGATGATAAAAAATATACCATGGACCAGCTTATGGATGCGTTGGAAGCCAACTGGGACGGATATGAGGAAATGCGCCTGGATTTCGTCAACAATGCGCCCAAATGGGGGAATGATGACGATTACGTGGACAATATCATGCTTCGCTGCCTCAGGGAATGCGCACGGTTTTCCAGGGAACTGAAAGATCCCAGCGGAAACTCCTGGCCCATTCTGCCTGAAAACGTCAGCGGCAACATTCATTATTCCAGCATCGTCCGGGCACTGCCCAACGGCAGACGCCAGGGAGACGCGTTGTATGACGGCGGCATTTCACCGGGGCCGGGACTGGATAAAAAAGGCCCCACAGCCGTATTGAAATCATGCGGCAAAATCGACCACATTACCGACGGGCGTGCGTTTCTTCTGAATCAGCGTCTTTCCCCGACGCAGCTTAAGGGAGAAAAGGGATATCAATTATGGCGGGCCTACCTTAAAACATGGGCCGATCTCGGGCTGGACCATGTTCAGTTCAATATGGTATCCGATGAAACCCTTCGGGCGGCCCAGAAAGACCCGGAAAAATATTCAGAGGTAATCGTTCGTGTTGCCGGGTACAGCGCTCATTTCGTGGATATCAGCCGAAAAACCCAGGACAACATCATACAGAGAACCGTCCAGGGTATCGGGTAAGGAACGTTACGAAAAAACCGGGGCTTTAACCATTTGCAGCCCCTTTAGTATGATTCGGGCGGAATCGTTTTCTTTCGTAAATAACCGGGCACAGGAATATCACACAAGTTGTCATATCGGGGTATTTCGCCACTCCGGAACACTAAGCAGGACCGTTATGTGATTTCTCCGGTTTTTGATCATCATGAACAACCATCGAAAGAACCCGATCCGCCCCTATTCTCTTAAATCTTTTACAAAAAGGAGGCAACATGAAGTGTTCCGAGTGTGGTCATGAGGCTTCTCCGGAAAAATTTCGTTACCTTTATAATGCCAGAATCGATGCTTCCGTCAGCATGCGGCAGTGCCCCAACTGCATGGAGGTCCTGGCCGTCAACGAATTGTCCCGTGAGGCCTTGAAAAGAGTGGGCCTGGGTGAAGCGCCCTGGGGCAAATCCGCGGGAATCGAGGATCTTGCCGAAGATGCCGTTAAAACGGTTTAGATCAGCTTAACGACTTCCGGCTTGCATGTTTTTGTGTGGACCAAACGGATGCTGTTATGCATCCGTTTGTCCTGTTTTTCAACCCTTTAAAACAACTTATCATCACGTTTGCGCATGTTTGTCCCTAATGTTTCGGGTTGCCTTGAATATGGAGAGAAACGATGAAAAATCAAGACGATAAAATTCGGGAAAAAGAAAAGCAGTGGAAAAATACCACCGTTAAAAGCGCCCTAAAAAGATTCCCTTTTCTGAAAGAATCTCCCAGTCGTTTTTATACCCCCCTTGATGAGAACAAGGATTTTGATTTCCTTGAAAAAGTCGGATTTCCGGGTGAATATCCGTTTACCGCCGGTGCTTACCCGTTTGACCCCACCGCCGGTCTTTCAAAACTGGCAGCCAAGGTCCCGGCCGGATCGGCCTATACCCGGGCTGCCTTGTACAGCGGTTACGGCGCACCGGAAGACACCCGTGATTATTATAAGAATCTCATCGATAAGGGGGGAAAGCAAGGTCCCAACCTGGCCATGGATCTTCCCACTCAATGCGGATACGATTCAGACAATCCCATGGTAGATGGAGAAGTGGGCAAGGTCGGCGTGTCAATTGATACGCTGAGGGACCTGGAAATCATCTATGAACCGTATCAGGGCGATCTTAATCTGGACAAGATAGCATCCAATTTCACCATTAACGCACCGGCCATTTATTTAATGGCCATGTATGCGGCCCTTGCCGAAAAACGGGGTATCCCTTTGGATCGGCTGCGGGCCACGCCTCAAAATGACATTTTAAAAGAATACGTGGCCCGGGGGACATACATCTTTCCACCGAAGCCGGCCATGCGCCTTTTTCGCGATACCCTTGTCTTTCTAAACAAACATATGCCCAAGGTCAACATCACCAGTATCGGTGGGTATCACATCAGAGAAGCCGGGGCAAACCGGAAACAGGACCTGGCGTACAGTATGGCCATCGCCATGGCCTACCTGAGGGAAGGTGTCAACACGGGGCTTGACATCGATGATTTTGCGCCCCGTTTTACGTTTAATGCATTCGGTGGAAGTATGGAATTCCTTCAGGAAATCGCCTTTCAACGGGCTGCCAGAAGAATGTATGCCCATATTCTGAAAGAAAAATTCGGGGCGAAAAATCCCAAAAGCATGATCATCCGTCAGCCCATCACCGCTCACATCGGTCCTTCGGATACCACCATTCAGCGCCCGCTGAACAATCTGACCCGGGCGGTTTTAGGCGCCATCGCCGGTGCCCTGTCCGGTGGAACCGCAGCGCCGTTTCCCCCGTACGACGAGCCCCTTGGACTGGGATGGAGCCTGGAGGCACAGCAATTGATGCAGGACGCCGGTCGCATCCTCACCTGTGAAGCCAAGCTGCTCGACGTGGAAGATCCCTTTGCCGGATCCTACTGCATGGAACATCTCACGGACAAAATTGAGCAGGAAGCATGGGAAGAATTGAACAAGGTGGAAGAAATGGGTGGTGCGGTTGCCGGCATTGAAAACGGGTATATGCAAAAACAGGTGGCGAAAAGTGCTTATGAATACCAGAAAAAGGTGGCCAACGGCGATATTCTGATTGTCGGAGTAAACTGCTTCACCGGCGAGAATGAACTGGAAGTGGAAACCACCCGTCTGGTGCCCCACCCCTATGATCCGGGCAAACGGGAAAGGGCCCAGGAACATCAAATTACGTCGTTAAAAGAAATCAAAAGAACACGGGACGACAAACAGGTCAAAAGACTTTTATCGGAACTTAAACAAAAAGCCCGAAAAGAAGATGAAAACCTGGCCTATCATCTTATCGACTGCGCAAAGGCCTATATCACCCTGCAGGAAGTATGCGACACCCTGAGGGATGTCTTTGGAGAATATGAAGCACCATCCATCCTATAAATACGAACCGTCGGACCATGATTCCTGCGGCGACGAACGGCTGACCGAACCGCAAACCGGATCATCCACCGATTATTGTTTCCGGTATCCCATTGCCCGGGACCCGGGCCATGGGACGGGTCATCCCGACACGCTGATCGAATATCATCTCAGGCAATTGCTGGATCTGCTTGTACCAACGTCCGGTAACCAGGAGTTCATGATTGACGGGTATAAGCTGCTGAACGACCCCGACATGGTTCATCCCATTGTTTTTTCCGAAGAAAAAACATCCTCGCCCGATGCCGGGCCCATGGATCTGTACGAGCCCAGAATCGGTTATATCCGGCGGCTGCTGGAGTCTCTGCTCGAGGTTATCGAACTTGAAGCCGACGGCAAACCCCTTCGCGTGGACGGTTTTCGTTTAAAAAACCTTTCCAACTGGCTCAGTACCGGCGGCGGTGTTTCGGATATCCTGGCCCATGCAGCATCACGGTGCAATTTAAACTGCCGTTTTTGCTATAACAAGGGAACCACACCCGCGTTAAGGCCGCGCCCCGGAGACGCATCTGATGAATATAGGGCCATATGTCAACGGATAAAGCAGTATGTACCGGGAAGCGGACTGAATATTTTTCCGGACATGACAAGCCCGTGTGAAATGCTGGCCCATCCCCGCATATCGGATATATTGTTTCAGTTGAGGCGTAAAACCAGGGAGTGTTTTCGTATTTCCACCAACGGTTCCACGCTTACACCGGGTATGATGAAAATCCTGACCGCCGTCAAACCGGTCTATCTTGATATATCGCTGAATTCCGCATCGCCCGTCAGACGAAGATGGCTGATGCATGACGATAAACCTGAGATCGCCATTAATGCACCCGGCCTCCTTGAAAAACTTGGAATTCCCTATTCCCTGGTTATCGTGCCCTGGCCTTTTCCTTCAACCGGAGAAATGATCGACGATTTGAGCAGAACGCTGTCTTTTGCCCAAAATCACCACCCCACCCTCGTTCAAATCAGTCTGCCGGGATACACCCGTCATTTGCTGCCGGAAAATCTTGATTTTGGTGAAGAGGTCTGGATCGCCCTGAAACGGTTTATTAAAAACCGGCGCCTTCGGATGAATTGCCCGGTTGTCATGCGACCCGGGTTATATGAAGAATATGACGAACCCGAACGTATCAACGAGCCGATCCTCATCGGCATCATTGAAAATTCTCCCCTTGATATGGCCGGCATTCGTAAAAATGACCGGATCATGAAAATCAACGGCATCCCGGTTAAAAACCGGCGCCAGGCAAGGTCTCTTTTAACAATTCTTCATCAAAGCGATTTAAAAGCAACGCAAATTCAGGTTTTAAGAGAAAACGGCCCTCTGGATATCCCGGTGGATCTTTGTAAGCGGGCGTATCCTTATTTGCCGGAGGCCGTCACCCACCTGGGTGCGGTTTTCAGCTCCGGTGGAATTCCGGAATCCTGGATGGACCGGTTGCAACAGTCCATTACCTCAAGATCCGCCGGATCCGTTTTGCTATTGACATCAAAACTGATCCGGCCCGTACTGGAAACGATGATAGCCAAAAACCCGTGGTTTTCAACCATTGATTTACACTTGGCCGTTCCGGAAAACCGATATTTCGGCGGTAATATCTTCATGGGAGACCTGCTGGTGGTGGAAGATGTCATTTCAACGGTCAGGGATTTTATCGTCAGGGAAAAGATATCACCGGATCTGGTCCTGCTCCCGTCTTCTCCGTTTCACATGAGCGGATGGGGGCGGGATCTTACCGGCCGCGTTTATCTGGATATCGAGCGTCTTTTGAAAATTCCGGTGGCGCTGGTACCATGTGACCCGCTATTTGACTAAAAGGAGAATGTATATGGAGAATAATATCAGGGTACTTGTTTCTAAAATCGGACTGGACGGTCATGATCGCGGTGCCAAGGTCATCGCGTACGGTCTTCGGGACGCGGGTTTTGAAGTCATCTTCATGGGAGTTCGACAGACACCGGAGCGAATCGTCAACATCGCCATACAAGAAGACGTACAGGTGATTGGTCTGTCCATTCTCTCGGGAGCACATATTCCGTTAATTAAAAGACTGATGGAAAAACTGAAAAACACCGGTGGAGAAGATATCATGGTTCTTGTCGGCGGCGTCATTCCCGAAGCGGATAAACCGGTTTTAAAAGAAATGGGCGTAACCGAAGTTTTCACTTCAGGAACCCACATCGACCAGGTGGTTGATGTCATTCATAAAAATCTCAAACAAATATGAATTACGCGTTGAGATTCGGCGTTTGTTTTCTTTTGATGCAACAATGCCGAAGGGTTTACAGATTTGTAACCGTTTAACAGTTAAGAATGCCGGAAATCAAAAACAACCGTGGAAAAGCAAATAAAAGGACTACTCAGCGGCATCCGCATACTGGACCTTACAAGAATGCTGGCCGGTCCGTACGGTACCATGCTTCTCGGTGATCTGGGGGCGGACATCATCAAGATCGAGGACTTTGCCGGAGATTACACGAGGCTGCTGGATGCTTATTATCTGTCGATAAACCGTAACAAACGAAGCATTGTGCTGGATATCAAGTCTTCCGAAGGCAAACGGATCTTTTATGAACTGGTCAAGGTCTCGGACGTGGTCATCGACAACATGCGGCCCCGGGCACTGCGAAAGCTCCAATTCGATTATGATGACCTGAAAATACATAATCCAAGGATCATTTCCTGCTCGCTGAGCGGGTACGGCCATACCGGACCGTACCGGGATCGCCCGGCGTTTGACCTGTCCATTCAAGCGATCAGCGGCGGCATGAGTCTTACCGGTGAAAAAGGCGGTCCCCCTTTAAAAATGGGATTGCCCATCGCCGATATCGCCGGCGGTATGTTCGCGGCGTTTGCCGTGGTGTCCGCGTTGGTCCATCGGAATACCACCGGAGAAGGCCGAAAACTCGATGTCAGTATGCTGGACAGCCAGATTTCCATGGCATCTTATCTGGCAGCCTATTACCTGATCAACGGTACCGTGGCCGGTCCCCAAGGTGCCCGCCATGAATCCATCGTTCCCTATGAAGCATTTCGAACAAAAGACAGGTGGATCGTGGTGACCTGTGTCACGCCAAAATTCTGGGAATCCCTATGCCGGACACTGGGAATTGAGGAATTGATTTCCGATGAGCGGTTTACCGATCCCGCTAAAAGACTTGAAAACCGTGACGCTCTGGCCTCACTCATACAGGCGGCATTTATGAATAAAACCACGGATGAATGGCTTTTTCTGCTGGACGAAGCCGGTGTGCCATGTGCTCCGGTTAATACCCTGGATCGTGCCCTTAACGATCCCCAGGTCCTGGAACGCAACATGGTTCTTGAATTTGATCACCCCAGGCTTAACCGCATCCGGGTAGCCGGAAATCCCGTAAAAACGCCGGGACTCGAGCAACCGATGAGATGTCCGCCTGAACTGGGCGAACACACGGACGAGGTGTTAAAAGAATTTCTCAATTATTCCGATGATATGCTTATGAAACTGGAAAAAGAACGAATCATTGCCCGCTATAAGGAGACGAATCATGGCTGAAGATGTTGAAAAATCATTAAAGGTCAAAAAAGACGGTCATGTGGCCACGGTTACGTTCAGTCGGCCTGAAAAAAGAAATGCCCTGTCTCCCGGTCTGCTCATAGAACTTCATCAAACCCTCAAGGAATTCGAAAAAAACGACGATGTCCGGTGCGTGATTTTTCGGGGAGACGGCGATACCGCGTTTTCATCGGGATATGATATCAGCGCCATCCCCACAAAGGTGCCACCGGAAGTCCAGGAGGCCCTGAAAAAACACAATCCGCTTGAACTGGCTCTTAACAGCGTGAGAAATTTCCGGTATCCCACCATCGCCATGATCAATGGATATGCATTCGGCGCCGGTTTCAACCTCTGCGTCTGCTGCGACATCCGAATCGCCGCAGATGATGTCCGAATGGGGATGCCGCCGGCAAAACTGGGGCTTATTTATCACCCGGGAGGACTTCAGCAGTTTATTGAAGCCTATGGTATTTCCAGAACCAAGGACATCTTTTTAACCGCTCAAACCTATAAAGGAAAAGCGCTGCTGGATCGGGGAATCGTGGATTACATGGTTAAACGCCCGGAACTGGAGACCTTTACGTATGACTATGCATCACGGATAACGGAAAATGCACCTCTTTCCTTAAAAGGTATGAAAAAAATCATCAACATGTTCGGCAATGCCATGACCCTGGATGAAAAAGTGGTGAGAGAGGCCGAAAAAATCATCCAGGCCGGCTTCCAAAGCGACGACTTGAAAGAAGGACAACTGGCGTTTCTTGAAAAAAGAAAGCCCAATTTCACCGGAAAATAATTTTTAAAGGCGGGATTACTGAATGGTTGATTCAAAATATATCGACCGTATCGTCAATGCTGTCAAGGAAAATAAAACCGGCGTGGCCCTGACCGGCGCCGGTATTTCCGCTGAAAGCGGCATTTCCACATACCGGGATCCTGGTGGATTATGGGATACCTATAAGGAAGGAGCATCCGGTGGAATGCTGGCGGTTCTTGCCGCGCATCCGGACAAAGCCCCTGAAATCCTGAGGAATTTCTTTGAAAAACTGTTAAAGGCCGTGCCCAATCCGGCTCATCGGGGCCTTGCGGAATTGGAAAACCTCGGTCTGCTGAACGCCGTCATTACGCAAAATGTCGATGGCCTGCATCGTTTGGCGGGAAGCCTGACCGTGTATGAGCTGCACGGCAGCATGTATCGGCTTCGATGTACTGCCTGCGGTGAAAAAAAACATCTGGACCGGGATGCATTGTCGGACCTTGCCCGGTCTATCCTCAAAAACCTCGGGAGTACCCCGGAACGTGGTGAGCACAATGTTTTTCCCCCATGCGAAAAATGCGGAAAAGAAACCCGTTTCGATTATGTGGGTTTTGGAGAACCTGTTCAGGATTTAACCGATGCCATACAGCATGCGGACCATTGCGGCTGGATGATGATCGTGGGAACATCCGGGTTTGTTCATCCGGCTGCCTCGCTGCCGTACCGGGCAAAAAACCATGGGGCGTTCATCTTTGAAATCAACCCCAGGAAAAGCGAATTGACATCCATCTGCGATGTTTTTTTAAAGGGTACGGGTAGTGAAGTCGTGCCCGATATCGTCGCCGCTTTGAAAGAAACTGTCATGAAAGGGTAACATTATATTTTTGCACTGAGAAAATAAGGAGGCCGCCACATGGATCCGTTTCTGGAAAAAAGACTCGATGAATTGAAAATGGCCCGTGAAAAAACGAAACAGGGCGGCGGGCGGGAAAAAATCGACAAGCAGCACGCCCAGGGCAAGCTGACAGCCCGTGAACGCATAGATCTGTTGCTGGATCCCGGAAGTTTTTTTGAAACCAACTTCTTAATCGGTCACTATACCGGAACGCCCGGCGACGGCATCGTTACGGGAAGCGGAGCCATCGACGGCCGACAAGTCTTTGTCTACTCCCAGGACAGGACCGTTAAAGGCGGGTCCATCGGGCTGGAACACGGCGTCAAAATGTACGAAACCATTGAGAGAGCCCTTGAAATGCGCGTTCCGCTAATCGGGTTGAACGACTCTCCCGGCGCCCGGGCCGGGGGCCGTTCAGACGGGGATTCAGGTCCCATGAGCATTCGGACGTTTTCATCTTACCTGTCCCAAAAGCACGGGGGTTCGGTATTTTATCCCAACACCCACGCTTCGGGTATCATCCCGCAGATTTCAGCGGTTTTAGGGACCTGCGCCGGTATTTCGGTATACTCCCCTGCCCTGACCGATTTTATTTTCATGGTGGACCATACCAGTCACATGATGATCACGGGGCCTGCCATGGTAAAAGTCAGCCTGGGGGAAGATATCACCAAGGAAGAATTGGGCGGCGCCCGGGTGCATGCGCAAAAATCAGGGGTCTGTGACAAACGCTTTCCATCAGAAGAAGAGTTGTTTAAGCAAATCCGTCGGTTGATGGGCTTTCTGCCGTTAAACTGCAATGAAAAACCGCCGGTTGTAAACACCGGCGACGATCCTGACAGAACATGTGAGGAACTTCATGATATTGTGCCCTTTGCGCCCAACAAGTCCTTTGACGTCCGCAAACTGATCCGGGTGATTGTGGATAATGGAGACTTTTTTGAAATCAAGCCGGAATTTGCCGGTGAAATCGTCACCGGGTTCGGCCGCTTAAACGGAAAGACCGTCGGGTTTGTAGCCAATAATCCCCAGGTGCTGGCCGGATCATTAACCGTTGACAGTTCCGACAAACAGGCCCGGTTCATCCGTTTCTGCGACTGTTTCAATATTCCCATTGCCATGCTCGTGGACACCCCGGCTTACATGCCCGGATCAAGCCAGGAACATGCCGGCATTATCCGGCACGGCGCCAAGGTACTCTATGCCCTGTGCGAATCCACGGTCCCGCGAATTACCCTTGTGTTAAGAAAAGCATACGGCGGCGGCAATCTCGGGATGGGCGTGCTGCCGGGACTGGGGACGGATCTCGTTCTCTACTGGCCCACCATGGAAATCGGGGTTCTCGGAGTGGAACAGACCGTCACCCTTTTCTACGGCATGCAGGAAGGAATGACAAAGGAAAAACTGGTGGAAAAAGTTGAGGAATACCGCAATACGACCGCCAATCCCATAGTGGATGCATCCTTCAACGTCAATGTCCATGATGTTGTCGCCCCTGCAGAGACGCGGTCATACCTGATCCGTGCCTTTGCGGCACTGGAAGGAAAGAAAAAAAAGATACCTGAAAAACGACATGGAAACATTCCATTATAAAGGATGGAATTTCAAAATTTCGATTAAAACCTCTTTCTCTTAAATGGAACGAACGGTTCAATCATGTGACAAGATTACGAAGAAAGGAAGACAGGCGATGCAAGGTATTGACTACAAGCGAAGCGTGCGATGGAATGTGGGCATGATAGCGGTGAAGCGTGCGGCAAATACGCCGGACAAGGCTGCCGTGATTTTTGAAGACAAGCCCCTGACTTATCTGAAAATGAACGAAGAATCCAACCGCCTGGCCCACTACCTTCAGAGTATCGGCCTGAAAAAGGGGGACCGGGTCGCTATTCTGGCCCTGAACTGCTGTGAATTCATCTATTTTTATTTTGCCGCAGCCAAACTGGGATTGATCCTGGTTCCCTTGAACTTTCGCCTTGTGGGACCTGAACTGGCCTATCAGTTAAAGGATTCCGGCTCACGCTTTCTTCTCTTTCACGATGTATTTACCGGAAATATTGAATCCATAAAAGACGACATCCCCGTTGAAAAAGACAAGTTTATATTTCTTGAAAGCCTGATGGATAAAGCCCCGCATTGCCCTGAATGGGCCAAAAACTACACGGACGTAGTTTCCGGTTTCTCCATTGACGAACCGTCTCCGGCCGAACCGGTCCACCTGGAAGATCCATTGGCCATTATCTATACATCCGGTGTGACCGGCGATCCCAAAGGCGCGGTTGTCAATCATGTTCAGACTTTTTTCAAAATCATGAATGTCACCATGGGTTCCGTGCGCGGGGAAAATGACGTATTTCTGGCTCAACTTCCCCTGTTCCATTCGGGGGGGCTTTTCATCGGCCTGACCCCTTCCCTGGCCACCGGACAAACCATGATTCTGAGACAGGGATTCGATCCGGTCAAGTTTGCCGAAGACATTGAAAAATACAGGGCGACCACGGTTTTTGCCCTCACCACCATGTGGCGCTTTATTCTGGACACCGGAAAGCTGGACGAAATCGATACGAGCAGCGTACGAACGGTTTTAGGTGGCGGTGAAAGAACGCCGTTGAGCCTGATCGAGGCCCTGCGTGAAAGGGGGTTATACATGCAGCAGGGGTTCGGGCAGACGGAAAATTCCGCCATGATGGGCCTGGGAAAGGACGATGTCATCCGAAAGCAGGGATCCATCGGAAAACCGGGCTGGTTCAGCGACATATGGATTCAGGGCCCCAACGGCGATAAACTGCCTCCCGGAGAAATCGGAGAAATCGTTGCCGTAGGCCCCCTGGTCATGAGCGGATACTGGAACAAACCGGAGATGACGGAAAATACCATTGTCGACGGTGTTCTTCATACCGGTGACCTGGGGTATACCGATGAAGAAGGTTATTTCTATATTGTTGACCGGGCCAAGGACATGTACAGAAGCGGCGGAGAAAATGTTTATCCCGCAGAGATTGAAAAAATCCTGTACAACCATCCGGACATCCAGAATGTTGCCATCATCGGCATAGCAGATGAAAAATGGGGGGAAACCGGAAAGGCCTTCATTGTACCCGAGGAAGGAAAAACCGTGACATTGGAAGATATCCATCAGTTTCTTGACGGCAAAGCCGCCCGATACAAATGGCCCAGGCATGCCGAAACCATTGATGCTTTGCCCATGACCGCCACGGGAAAAATTAAAAAGGCGGAATTGAAGAAAAAACACGGGGTTCGACTGGACCAATAACCGGAGGTATTTAATGAAAAATCGCATCACGGAAATACTCGGCACCCGTTATCCCCTGATTTTGGGTCCCATGCGCATGATAACTTTGGGGGAAATGGCCGCAGGCGTTTCCAACAGCGGGGGGTTTGGTCAAATTGCCGCATCCGGTGCTTCGGCGGAACTGCTGCGGGAAGAAATACAAAAAGCAAAGCGACTGACGGACAAACCCTTTGGATTGAATATGCCCATCTATCGGCCCAATGCTTTTGAGGCTTTAGAGATCGCCATTGAAATGGGGATTAAGACTGTCACCACCTCAGCGGGAAATCCGGCAAAAATAATCGACCCGATTAAAAAAGCCGGTTTAAAGGTGCTGCACAAGGTATCCACCGTAAAAATGGCCCAAAAAGCCCAGGAGGCAGGCGTGGACGCGGTCATTGCCACCGGTTATGAAGCCGGGGGCCATGTGGGAAGGGAAAACATCACCACCTTGTGCCTCATCCCCCAACTGGTGGATGTCCTGGATATCCCCGTGGTGGCGGCCGGAGGCATCGGAGACGGCCGGGGACTTCTGGCGGCCTTTGCCCTTGGGGCCGAAGGTGTTGAAGTGGGAACCCGGTTTGTCTGCACGATGGAATGTACCAGTCCGGACTGGTACAAGCAGGCCATTGTAAGCGCAGCAGATGGCTCGACCGTAGTGCTGGGTAAAGAGGCCCTGCCCATCCGGGTTCTTAAAAACAGGAAGGCCGTTGAAGTTTCCGATCCTGAAAAAGCCAAGGAAGATGAGCGGATCCGTTCAGGAGGGGATGACGCCTATGTGGATGGCGATGCACAAGAAGCCATCATGCCCGCCGGTCAGGTGGCCAGCCTGATCAAGGACATAAAACGAATCACGGATATTTTTCCGGATATGGTCAGGGAGGCCGGCATTATTTCAGAAAGATTAAACCGGTTTTTCAACACGGATGAAAAGGAGGGAAATAGATGACGTGGGAACATGTACTGCTGGACAAAAAGGACCATATCGCGTGGATCACCCTGAACCGGCCGGAAAAGATGAACGCATTCGGGGGACGCATGCGACAGGAAATCGCCGAGGTGGTTGACGAGGTCTGCCGGGATTCTGATATCCGGGTGCTCGTGATCACCGGTGCCGGGAAGGCATTCTGCGTGGGAGGAGACGTTACGGAATTCGTATCCGGTGAAACCAAGGCTCTGGCCGAAACCTCTCCCAGTGAACGCCCGGCCATGTCAAAGATCGTGCTGGCATTAAACCAGGTGGAAAAGCCGGTCATTGCCGCGGTAAACGGCGTGGCCGCCGGCGGCGGCGTTAATCTGGCCCTAGCCTGCGATATAAGAATCGCCAGTGAAAAAGCCCGGTTCGGGCAGGTTTTCACAAGAAGGGGCGTTCACCCGGACTGGGGGGGAATTTACTTTCTACCGAGGCTGGTGGGCTACGCAAAGGCCTGCGAACTGATTTTTTCCGGCGAGGTTATCGATGCCGAGGAGGCTTTTAAACTCGGTATGGTCAACGAGGTCGTTCCCCATGACCAACTCACGGAAGCGGCAAATGCGTTGGCCGAACGCATCGCCAAAAATGCGCCCATTCCCATTGCCTTTGCCAAACGCGGACTTCAAAATTTTTACAAATGGGACTTGGCACAGGCCCTTGATTATGAATCATACGTACTGAGCGTAACCATGAAAAGTGAAGACATAAAAGAAGGCTTTACGGCATTTTTGGAAAAAAGGGAACCGAATTTCAAGGGACGATAATATTTCGAACACGTTAAATAAACACGGCGTAAAGTCGCTGGGAGTAAATACCGCATGAATGAAAAATGGACCCAGTTGGTCGAAAATATGAAAAACGGGTCGATCGTGGCCATGTCACGACTGATAACACGGGTGGAGAACAGGGAACCCGGGTGGATGGATGCCATGAAAGAAATCTACCCGGATACGGGCAAGGCACGGCTTATCGGCATCACCGGCTCACCCGGCGCCGGGAAAAGCACGCTGACCAATAAAATCGCCCGTATACTGGTGGATAAGGGATATACCATCGGCATCATCGCCGTTGACCCGTCAAGTCCATTTTCCGGCGGCGCCATTCTGGGAGACCGCATCCGCATGACCGATGTCAGCGACTCTGAAAACGTATTTGTCCGTTCCATGGCTACCCGGGGTGCTTTAGGCGGTCTGAATCAGTCCGCCCGCGATATTGCAAAAATTATGGATGCATTCGGCAAGGACTACATCCTCATTGAAACCGTGGGCGTGGGCCAGGATGAAGTTGAAGTGGTCAAAACCGCCGACATCGTTCTGGTGGTGTGCGTCCCCGGACAGGGAGACGCCATACAGGCGATCAAAGCGGGTATTATGGAAATCGCGGATATATTTGTCGTTAACAAGGCGGACCGGGACGGTTCCGAGCAACTGGTGATGGATATCGAATCCATGCTGGAGTTGGATGATGATTTGGGCAAGTCAAAACCGCCGATTATCAAAACAGTTGCCGTCAAGGGGGAAGGGATTGAGGCACTTGTCGGTAAAACCCTGGAGATGATTACATCCTTGGACCGGCGTGCGGGATGGAAAGAAGAACAGATCCGGGTGGAACTCATCGGACTGGTTGAAAAGGAAATTGTGGACCGGATTAAAAAGAATTGGGGGAAAAACGGCAAACTGGACAAGGCGGTCAGACAGATCATGGAACAGGAAAAAGACCCGTATTCGGTTGTCCAGGATTTCATGGACCCATTTGCAGCTGTTTTTCCCGAGGAGTAAAAACAAATACCGTATTCACATCTTCAAGGAGCATCGACCCATGGAAGACAACAACACACTCGGCATGACCGCAAGGCTCGCTGATTTCATCGTCAACACCGGAACGGCCGACATTCCGTCATGGGTGATGGATCATGCCAAAGTGGCCTTTCTGGACTGGATGGCCGTAACCATGGCCGGAAAAGACGATCCCCTGGTCATCAAGCTGATTCAACATGCCGACCTGATGGGGGGACATGAGCTCGCCACGGTCATCGGCCATGGCTGCAAAAAGACGGTTTCCCAGGCCGCCCTGATTAACGGTTCCGCATCCCATGCACTGGATTATGACGACAGCATGATCTCCTTTCTGGGCCATCCGTCGGTTACGATCTTTCCGGGCATCCTTGCCCTTGGTGAATGGAAATCATCAAGCGGGTTGTGTTTTCTTGCCGCGTATGCAATCGGCTTGAAGGTAGGTGTCACCATTGCCGCATCCGCCGGAGTGGAACACTATCTTTCAGGTTACCACGGCACATCCACCATGGGCACTCTGGCCTCGGCAGCCGCCGCCGCCCGTCTGCTCGGTTTAAACGAACGGCAAACTGTTTATGCTCTGGGAATCGCCGGTACCCAGGCCGGCGGTTTGAAGCGGGTTTTCGGCACGATGTGCAAGCCGTTTCATGCCGGCCGGGCATCCGAGGTGGGCGTTATGTCAGCCATGCTGGCGGAAAAGGGGTTTACTTCCGCAGAAGACATTCTTGAGGGACCGGGGGGGTTTTTTCAGGCCATGAGGGGATCGGTCAATGAAGACGCATTGAATACCTTGGGACGGACATGGATGATCGAATCCCTGGCCCAAAAATATCATGCATCCTGCCATGCGACCCACTCTCCCATTGAAGCTACCCTTTCAATTGTAAAAGATAACGCCATTCCGGTGGAACGCATCAAATCCATCACGGTTAAGGCATCGGAAACGGCATTGAGTGCAGCATTCAGAACAGAAGCCAATACCGGCCTGGAAGGAAAGTTCTGTATCCCCTACTGTGTTGCCAATGCATTGATCAGGGGAAACACCGGACTCCAGGCGTTTACGGATGAACACGTCACCGATAAAGAGGTTAAACGCCTCATGGCTAAAATACAGACCGTACAGGATCCGGAAATCCAGGCACTGGATGCCAGGGTCGAACTGGAGACGATACAAGGCGAGACGTATTCCGCCTATTCGGACATATTCAAGGAAATCCCCGATCTGGAGACCAAACAGGTTAAAATCAAGGCCAAGTTTGAAAACCTTTGTGAACCGCTTATCGGAAAGGAAAAAATGAATCACTTGTATGACGTTATCAACCGTCTTGAAACCGTAGACAGGCTGTCCCGAATTTTTGCATATCTGTAAAAACCTCTGGAAGTTGTCATCAACCTGTTCAATATTTCAGGAGGCGAAATGGAAAATCAGGTATTGATCACCGACATCCAAAAATTTGCCGTAAACGACGGGCCCGGTTTTCGAACAAACGTTTTTTTAAAAGGTTGTGCCCTGAGATGCCGATGGTGCCATAATCCGGAAACCATCGCACCTTATCCGGAAATCTACTGGAAAAACAGGCTCTGCTACCAGTGCGGCGCATGTCTTGATGTCTGCCCCAATGACGCCATCAATCCCCCCATACCGCCTGAGGAAAGTCAGAGCGAAAACGTCTCTTATCATAAGATCAAAAGAGACCGTTGCGACCGTTGTTTCAAATGTGTGGATGCCTGTCCCTATGGGGCACTGACCATCGTGGGAAAACCCATGACCATTGGGGAGATCATAAATGAAGTTGAAAAAGACCGGCCGTTTTACGACAACTCCGGCGGCGGTATGACCTTAAGCGGAGGGGAACCCACCGCTCATGGTGATTTTGCCAAAGAACTTCTGTCCTTGGCAAAAGAGAAAGGGATTCATACCTGCCTCGACACAAACGGGTTCTGCGACCGCAAGGTCTTGGAAAAGCTCATTGCGTATGTCGACGTGGTGTTGTTCGATATAAAGCATTTAGACCCGGAAAAGCATAAAAACGCCACCGGCGTTACCAATAAAATCATTCTGGAAAATTTAAACATGCTGCTGAAAACGGGAAAGGATATATGGATACGAATTCCCGTTATACCGGGATTTAACGACAGTATGGAATTTCATGAACAGGCATCGGATTATCTTTTTAAACTTGAAGGGAGTATTGCACGCGTGGACTTGATCCCCTTTCACAACTACTGCCAGGATAAATATGACTGGCTCGGGATTGACTGGTCTTTGAAAAATGAAGAATCCATTGAACCGTCTTTCCTGGAAATTCCGGCGGATTTATACCGTCAAAAAGGTTTCTTTACCACCGTGGGGGGTTCCGGCTTCGAGGACATATCCAATGAGGCTGTGGGATAAAATTCGAAAGATGATGTAATGTGTCGTCCAACAGCCGGATAACAGGCAATCATATGCACAAACACAAGGGAGGTATAAAATGTCCAGAAGAGATAAATGGCGGGAAGTCAGGGACAGCATCACCATGTCCAAGGGAGAAATGGGTAAAACGCTTGAGGAAAGAGAAAACATGCCGGACAAAGCCTGCGGCTATTGCAAAAACTTTTTTGAAAACGCTTATAATGCAGATGGGCGCGGATCATGCAAGTTCCTTAAAATGGGCTCCAGTCTTAAATCCGATCCGCCGGTGTTCATAATGGAAGGGGATACCGGTTTGATCACCTACATCAATACCGATGCGGAAAAGTGCCCGTATTACGACAAGATGGAACTGATCGATACGGATCTGGGTGAAATCACGGACCCTTCATATCGACGGAGCCACAGGATCATGGAAAAACGCCATTAACAGGTCCGCGTAAAAAAGATACGATTTCCCATAAAATCAAATCGTAACGGAAAGAGGTGCCATGGACCTTACCTGCCATCAGTGCGGCTTTACGGCCGACCATGTCGAATTTCGGTATCTGTGCAAATCCGGATGACCTGCATGCGGAGAAGCCGATCTCCGCGTGTGCCCCGGTTGCGGCGCAGAAACATTGTTTTCGAGGGCTGAAGCACTGGAAAACGAAGACGAGCAAATGAAAGAGCTGTCAAAAAGACTGGCCGTCATAAAAAAAAACGACGGGCCGGTTCGGTTAAGAGAAGCAAAAGTCATTATAACAAAACTCCGGCAAATGAACTTACGCTGGAACATCAGCCAATTGGATGATTTTTTAAAGCAGCGGCAAAAAGAGCTTTTCTTTTGAAACCTTTTACCAGGGAAAAACCGATTTGAGTTGATCATCGTGAAAACAGAAGGTCGACCGGATAAAAAACCGTTCCCGGAGCTGAAAACAAGAGGACAAGCATGAGTAATTTTGAAGCGAGTTTAGCGATTCCAAAACCTGAAGAACATTTTTTCCTGCCCGAACATGTGATTGATAACCTGGAAAGAATAAAGCTTTTGGCCAAACGGCATCCGGTCAATATCCTGGTGACCGGTAAGCAGGGCTGTGGCAAGTCCACCATGGTCAGGCAATTTGCAGCCCGAAACAACAGACCCATGGCCGTCTTTCAAATCGGCATCCTGTCCGAGCCCGGGCAGTTGTTCGGGGAATACCGGTTAAAAGACGGAGAGACCTATTATCAGAAATTTCTTTTTCCACAAGCCATCCAGACACCGGGATGTGTCATTCACCTTGAAGAAATCAACAGGCCCGAAAACCCGAAGGCCTTGAACATGCTGTTCTCGGTTCTTTCGGAAGATCGACGGGTATGGATGGACGAACTGGGATTGATGGAAGTAGCCGATGAAGTTGTCTTCTTTGCAACCCTTAATGAAGGTGAGGAGTTCGTCGGTACTGAAATGCTGGATGCAGCCCTGCGGGACCGGTTTTATGTGACCATGCTTGACTATCTGCCGGCGGATGTTGAAACCAACGTCCTTCATTTAAAGACCGGGATTGAAAAAGCGGACGCACTTACCATTGTCAATATTGCCAATAAGCTTCGAAATAATACCCAGGAACCCATCGTGGTGTCCACCCGCCACACCCTGATGATTGCCGAGTTGGTTGCCGTGGGATCTTCCACGAAAGATGCATTTATCAACAGTCTGCAACTCAGCCGGGATATCATCGAATCCGTGCTCCTTTCCCTGCATTCCGAACTGGGGATGACCGGAGGGAGCGGCAAAAACAAATATCGAATTTATTGAGGACTAAGGACCCAGTATAAACAGGGTGAAATGGTAAACCAAGGATATGGAATGACTTTCATGACGGCAGGCATCTCTGAATTCTGGCGGAAAAACACATCGTCCAATGAAGCTGTGGAACTTGCCAATGTGCTTCGGGCGCTTCGAAAGGTCGCCGGTTACCTGGGCCAAAACGTTGGTGTCATCGAATACGCCGGCATGTCCCAACGGCAAGGCGCCGGTATCATCCTCGATCCGGAACTGGTCATGGGAGAATACCCGGTGCCGTTTTTGCAGATGGATTACCTGGTGGGTCTGGTGACCCATGAAGCACTGCACAGGATCGAGTGGAGCGACCATGTGTGGAAGGTGCTGGAGCCGGTTTTTACCACGATGGGTGCCATGTCCCTTGTCCGGTTTCAAAAGATCGTGCATTTTGGTGAAGATATTTATGTCGACATAGTAGCCGATCAAAAAATTTTCGGGCTATATGTCCGGCAGGTCCGCCAACAGGCCATTAAGGAAATCGCCGCCAACATACCGTCACAGAAGGCATCATTCGACGAAATCGTTTATCTTTGGTGGGCAGGACAGTATACTCATGTTTCCGATGCTTCCATACGTGACGAATACAGGGCACCGTTGTCCCTTTTGAACGACCTCAGCGCCGGTCTCAAATCCGTCAGTCGCCTGAATAAAGGGACAACATCGCGATGTGAAAAACGGGCAGAACTGTATCTGGAATCATTTCATCAGATTGAAGACCTGATCACACCCTTTTTCGTTCATGATAAAAAACTCTACTGGTATTCCTCTTCCGAATCCATTGCCACTGGGGCTCCCAACAAAAACAAAGCAACCAAAAAAGCGGCTCATCCGCTTCCAACAGATGTCCTGAATGAAATCGAATTGCAGCTTGCAAAATCATCCATTGACATGACGCCGATTATTCAGTCCGTGGTGGGGTTTGACAACAAAGACGTAATCCCCACGTCCCGGTGGGATTTCTCCATCAGTGCCCACCCCCTCATCGATCGCCGAATCGTCTCCAGGTTGAAGGCTATCTTTCAGAACTATGCGGGTCAGAACAAAGTTGTCAGCCGCGGCCTGGTCAGCGGAAAAATTGACCGCCGCCGCCTTTACAGGGCTTCGACAACCGGTCGCTGTTTTCAGCAGCATGATTACATTCCGAATCTCGACTGGAACGTAACACTGTTACTGGATGCCAGCGGATCCATGCGGGGGAACAAATGGCGAATGGTTGAAAATGCCGTGGCCAACATCCATAAAGCATTGACGGGATTCCAGAATCATCTTCAGGCATTTGCGTATTTTGAAAAAGACGGTATTCTGATGATTTCCCAACTGATAAAAAACAACCGCATCCAGTCGGTGCCGCCAAGCGGTCTGACGGCCTCGGGGCAGGCCATTATTGCCGCGGCATGGCTTATGCCCAAAAAAAGAAAACGCAACATTCTCATTCATGTAACAGACGGTGAATCCAATCTGGGATGCGACGTACAACACGGGATTGATTACTGCCGCAAAGAGAATATCGATCTGATCACGCTGGGGTGCGGTTACCGGGACCGAAATGCAATGACCCATCAATACGGGAAATCCATTCAGTTTCTGGATCATTTCGGTCAACTGGCCCGCGCCATGGAACGATTGTTCAAGTGGACGTTTATTTACGGCAAAAAACCCCACCTCCAAGAAAATGCATACTTAAGCCTTTTTCAGAAGGCCAAAACCGGATAACAGGAGTCGTTTCATGTCCATTACCATTCAAATCCCGGAATCATTATCCGACTGGTTTGACGGCCGGGATGAAACCACTTGCTCCGGCAAGACGATCAAAGAATGTTTTGTCAATATCAACGCCCGGTATCCCGGTTTTTTTGATCGTATCACGGACAGTTCCGGTGATATTTCCAATGTGCTCGTTTTTATTAACGGTGAAAATATAAGAAACCTTGATGGACTTGAAACACGGGTGAACAGTGGCGATGAAATCGGGATCATACCTCTTGCCGCAGGAGGATAGCCATGATCGTCGATGACCCGAATTCCCATTTTATTTTTGTTTACCACCCTTTTGTCCTGCTGGGGAAAAGGTACACCACCTATCAGGGACGGGACCTGACAAACAAGGAAGTGTTGGAATACTGGGGCAAATGGATCATCCTGGGGAAAAAAGAACGGCTGGATGAATTGGCCCGAAAGCTGGATCCGTATGTGGAAGATAAAAAAATTCCCTGTATCAAATACGACAGAAAACCGTCTGCCAATCTCGGCATCGAGGAATGCGTCTTTATGGTTTACTGCGACAGGCGTGAACGTGAAAAAGTCTGGGATATTCTTAAGCAATACGGCGTCAAACTGAAAGCGTGGGTCACTGAAAAGGAAACCATGGCGTTGTGGATGCCGGGAAAGCCGCTGCTTGAGCGCTGGATGGAATCCCGGGGATATGATGACGCCACAAAGGATCTGATCAGAAAGGATGCCGAAAAACGGATGTCCAGAATCCTTGACAATCCCGATGAAGTGTTTACCGGATGGGAGCAGTAACGGGTTCCCCGTTTATCCGCGCCCATATATCTGATATGACCTGATAAGCCGGTGAATCATCGGGCAGTTCAAGGAGTGGCCGGGCCTTAAGATCAAATCGGGTCACATTGAGATCCTCGGGAACACAGCCGAAAAGTTCAAGGCCGGTTTTTAAAATATGCTGCTCCAACTCTTCCTCCTGGCCCCTCACCCGGTTCAGTACAAGTCCCATCCTTTTATACTTAAACGTTTTTTGATGGGATTTAATCACATCTTTTATAATGGTCGCGGTCTGGAGCCCTCTGTTTGAAATGTCGGATACAATAACCGGCGTATCCACACTCCTCATGACCTGGCGGCTGATCTGTTCCACACCGGCCTCACCGTCGATGATGATGATATCGTAGTTTTCCGCCAGGGTTTCAATTCCGCTTCTCAGAAAGTCGTTCACCGGGCAGTAGCAACCAAGGGATTCCGGTCTTCCCATCACCAGAAAGCTGAACCGTTCCGCTTCGATAAGCGCTTCAAACAGCATATAATCCAGGAAGCGGGCCAGGTTTTCCTTTTCAGTTTTGCCCGCAGCACGCGCCTCACTGATGATTCGTTCCCGAATGTCGTTAACGGTTCTCTCAGGCTGAACCCCCAGCACCAGTGATAAATTCATTGTGGGATCCGCATCAATCACCAGAAGGCGTTTTTTTTCATTCTGAAGGATATATTTCGTCAACAGGCCGACCAGCGCCGTTTTGCCGCTGCCGCCTTTTCCGCATACCGCTATGAGAATTTTACTACCGGTGGGTTCCTTCATGCATCCTCCGCTTCTACTGCTGTGTTCTGACCGTTATCTCGTCTTTCCCAAAGGTAATGACACGGTCTCCTTTTCTGATTTTGATCACGTCCCGGATATTGTCGCAGACCACCTGTTCGGGACAGGTCCTGCAATCCTGTTCCTGTGTGCACTCGTACTCGCCATCCGGACCTAATTTAAAATTTTCAAGCTTTCTCGTTTTGGCCCTTGCAACTTCGATGATATCATCAAGCCTTTCAATATCCGATTTTCCGCTGGTCGCAAAATAAATTTCACATTTTGTGATATGTTCACAGTTTTGTTTTATGGCATGGATAAGCCTTTTCCCAAGTTGTTGCAATGAAAACCCTTTCCGGGCGGCATCCTTGCTGATCCGCGCCCATATGAGGTTTGGAACGCTTCGGATCATATAGCCCTCGGATTGGGCGGAAATATGGGCAACACTATCCATCTGGGAAGCCGTCTTGTCAATAACCGCCGTTGCTTCCGGTGATGCCTCATCCGCGGATCGGCCTTTTATGGATGCGATAATGATCTGGCCAAAAGGCAGGCGTTTTTCCCGTGTTTCCGAAATATCCGGCCCGACAAGGGTAATGCGGCCGTCATCAACAAGAACGTCGGCATGCGTAGCCAATGTCGCACAGCATGACCCGACGGAAGGATGCCCGAGTTCGATATGGGTATCCTCCTTTAAAATAATGCCGGCCGGTATTTTTTTCTTGACCGATATTCCGTTCGTGTTCATTTCCTGGATCTTCTCTTCTCCGGAAATTTTGCAGGAACGCGCCCGGCCTGACTTTCGTTTTTCATCAAACCAGTTTCTGATTTCGATAATGGTATCGTCAAATATATCCATGAAGCCTCTCTGCTTTGGGTTTTTCAGACGAGTATGTTATACTCCCAAAATCATCTTTCAAAGTCAATCATTTAAATCTGGTCTCATAAATTTACATATGAATTGTAATAGCTTGACAAGTTGATGCATCCCTTATGGGCCGAATATCCGTCGATCTCTGCAATGGTACCCAATTAAGATTACTATAGTATCTAATTTAAAACTATCCAATTTAGATTTATTCACTATCCTGTTTTATTTTTTAACCCGCCAAAACTTATCGGGTTTAGTGGTAAGTAATTTTATTTAATTATTATTTTTTTCTTGACACCCCGGTTCTTTTTCGATAGCGTGAATTTGGATATTCAAATTAATTATAGACTATCAATCTCATTTTTTTGCTGACCGGAACTTCATTTTGAATACAGATACCTGTTAGTATCAATTTTTGCTGAACTTCTTTTACCATTTTTTGAGATATTTATTTTTTATCCGATTCCATACTGTTTTGAATAAAACTTCTGCCGGCAAATATATCATTTGCCCATTTTCTGCTGCTGATTATTTTCAAGAGAAGAAAAGTGTCGGACTTCATTTTTCCATCACCAGGACTTATAAGTCAAAGGAGGTTTTAACGTGAGCGCTTTTGAGGAATTAACAGCGGTTTCCGGATCACTGGAAAACAAGTATGTCAGTGAATGGAAAGCCCAGGGGAAAAAAGTGATCGGTTATGCCTGTACCTACCTTCCGGAAGAACTTCTGTACGCGGTCGACATATTACCCTACCGGATAACCGGACACGGCATATCGGACACATCCAAGGCGGACTCTTACATGTCCCGCGTCAACTGTAGTTTTGCCCGATGCTGCCTCGAGGCGGCATTGGAATCAAAGTATGACTTCTTGGATGGCGTTATATTCATCAACGGGTGTGATCATATACGACGATGTTATGAAAACTGGTCCACCCACGAAACGGCGGCCCGGCCGTTTATGTACATGCTTCCTGTTCCCCATCGCATTTCAGAGCCCGGATATGTCTGGTTCAAGGAAGAAGTGTCCAGGATGAAGGAGGCCCTTGAAAAAAGGTTCGGCGTTAAAATAAGCCCTGACAAGCTGAAAGAAGCGATTTCCGTTTATAACGAGAACAGGAGACTGCTTCGGAAAGTTTACGACCTGAGGGCCTCAGATTCTCCGCCGTTTACCGGTGCTGAAGCCCTGACCGTTACCGCGGCTTCAACGCTGATGCCCAAGGAGGCGTTTAATCGTCTTTTGACCGATCTCCTTGAGGAGGCGGAGAAAAAACCCATGGAGAAAAACAACAAAACCCGGCTCGTTATTGCCGGCAGTCTGATGGATGATCCGGAGTTTATTGAAAATGTGGAAAGCCTTGGCGCGGTGGTGGTATCAGACGCGTTATGTTTCGGCGCCAGATCCATATGGAACTTAACGGCGGAAACCGACGATCCGTTTGATGCGCTTTGCCGACGGTACTACGAACACGAGCCCTGCCCCCGAATGTCCGGTGAATACAAGCGAAGACTCGGTTTTCTGAGAGATCAGATTCAAAGAACCCGTGCCGATGGTGCCATACTGGAGTATATCAAGTTTTGCGATCAGCATGGAACGGACAATGCACTTTTAAAACACAGCCTTGAAAAGGAAAACATTCCGGTGATCGAGCTGGAAAGGCAGTACGGTCCCCTTGCCGATACCGGACGTGTCAGAACAAGAGTTCAAGCTTTTCTTGAAAGGATTGGGTGATTAAAATGAGCATACAGCAAAATGCACTTGAAAGAATGGTTGCGGCCTTTAAAATGGGGGCCGACATACCTGAAGACCTGGATTTTGAATCCCCTGAAGTAAAAATGCTTTTGGACAGCATGGAAGAACGACAGCGGAAGATGTTTTTAACCATGGCCAAAGATCCGGATATTCGCAAAATGTCCAATGTATTTAATCGGGGAATGGGAAATTACTGGGAAAGCGTCCTCACTGCCAAGGACAACGGAAAAAAAGTGGTGTTTATTCCGTTTAATTTTTCTCCCGAGATCTTCTATGCCCTGGATATGATTCCGGTTGGAGTTGAAATCCTTGATACCATGACCATGACCCTTGAGGAAGGAATTCATCCTTACCTGGACCTTGCGGTTGAACGGGGGTTGCCGGACACCATGTGTTCCGCCCAACGGGCCGTTGTGGGCATGCTGGAGGCCGGTGTACTCGGAAAGCCGGACCTTCTTGTCAACGGGGCGCTGGGGGGTTGTGACCCGAATACCAAAGTATTCGAATATATGGGTGAAAAATTCGACATTCCCACCCTTTTCGTGGATGTCCCCTATTACCATGACCGAAGATCCTTTAAATACTATGCAGAGGGATTTAAAGAAGTCGTCAAGGTGCTTGAAGAAATTTCAGGAAACAAACTCGACGAAGATCGTTTGCGGGAAGTTTGTACCCTCTCCAACCAGGCGAACGAACTGGCCATGGACATTACCGACCTCAAGCGGCATGTTCCCAACCCGGTTCCCAACTACTACAATATGAACCATCTGGCAACGAAACTGACCAAGCTGGGAACACAGGATGCGGTTGACTTTTATGAAATCGCTTTGGACCGGTGCCTTGACCGGTTCAAGAAAGGAAAACATGTTTTGCCGGAAGAACGGATAAGGTTTATGTTCATGTATACGGGATTTTATTTCGATAACTCCTTTCACGCATGGTTTCAGGAGGAAATGGGCGTATCCTATATTATGGATCTTCTGATCTTTGCAGATCACACGCCTTATATCGATACCCGGAATATGGATACCATGCTATCCGGACTGGCCGCCGTCAACATGAATCTTCCCATGACAAGGCAGTTGAAAGGCAGTCATGACCTGCATGGCGGATGGGTCTCTGATCTGCTGTATTATGTTGAAAAATACAAAGCCGATTGTATCGTTTTTTCCGGGCATGCCGCCTGTAAACAGGTTTGGGGCGTTTACAGAATCGTGGCCGACCGGATTCAAAAGGAACTCGGCGTTCCGGCATTGAGAATGGAAGTCGATGGATGGGATTCACGTATCACATCAATGGAGGTGATCCAAAACCAGTTGGAAGAATTTTTTGAAACGATTGTTTAAATGAGGAGGAAGAAACCAAAATGATTGTTGCCGGTTGTGATGTCGGTTCTTTGTCAGCCGAAGCCGTGATTATAGAAGACAATAAAATTATTGCTGCAGAGATTATCAGGGTCAGACCCAGGGCGGAACAATCCGCCAAGGAAGTCATGGATTTGGCCTTAAAAAAACTTAATCTTTCCTATGAAGACATTGACTACGTCGTATCCACCGGATACGGCCGTGAAACAATCCCGTTTTCCGATCATAATATCAGCGAAATTTCCTGCCATGGAAAAGGCGCCAATTTTCTTGTTCCCGGCATTCGCACGGTAATCGACATCGGCGGCCAGGACTGCAAAGCCATACGGGTTGATGAATACGGTGTTCTGGAAGATTTTGTCATGAACGACAAATGCGCTGCTGGAACAGGACGATCCCTTGAGCTGATGTCACAGTATTTAGGCGTCCATTTTTCCGAGTTGGGCGGACTTGCCCAACAGGCGGAAAAGGCTATCACCATCACCAGCCAGTGCAGTATTTTTTCCGAGTTGGAAATCATGCATTACCTCATGGAAGACAAGAAGCCGGCTGATATCGCAGCGGGGATTTGCGAATCCATGGCTCGGCGGGTCAAAATGCTTGCCGGCCGTGTGGGAATTAAACCGGATATCGCCATTACAGGTGGTGTCTGCAAAAATAACGCCGTGGTTAAATATCTGGAAGAAATGCTGGATGTAAATTTTGTACCCTTTGAAGAAGACCCTCAAATAATCGGCGCCCTCGGCGCCGCCGTGTTTGCCGGGGAACGGTTCCAACGGTTATCCCGAAAAGCGCAAACCGCATAGGGGATGCATAATCTTTAAATAAGAAACGAATGAAAGGAGGTTCATAAATTGTTTTATGCCGGATGTGATCTGGGAACCATTTCGGCCAAGGCCGTTATTATCGAAAACGCTAAAATATTGGCCGTCAATATATTGCCCTATAAAAGCCTGCCCAGGCAGGCGGCAGTCAAGGTAATGGATAATGCCCTGGCCGAAGCCGGATTGACAAAGGATCAAATTTCTTACTGCCTGTCAACCGGATTCGGCAAAAAAGCCGTTCCCTACGCCAACAGCGATATTCCGGAACTGATCTGTCTTAATCGGGCGGTAAAAGAACTGAATCCCGAAATCCGGACGGTTATTGACGGGGGCGGACAGAGCATAAAAGCCTTTAACATTAACAACATGGGCAAAATTTCCGCCTCAACGGCCAATGAAAAATGTGCCTCCGGGACCGGAAAATTCATGGAAGTCATGGCACAGGCACTGGAAATGCCCATAGAAGAACTGAGCGAGGCGGCTCTTTCCTCAAACAACCCCCTGCCGATTACAAGCCAGTGCGGGGTTTTTGCGGAAAGCGAAGTCATCACCCATGTCAATGAAGGCGAGGATCGCCTGGATATTTTCGCCGGTATTTCATTGTCAGTTGCCGGCAAGGTCGCCGGAACCGTAAGGCGAATCAGCCTGGATGACGCCGTAGCACTTGTGGGCGGAATGGCAAAGAACAAAATTGTTGTCCGGGATATACAGAAAGAACTGGGCATATCCCTGGCCGACTATGATATGGATCCCCAAGCCGTGTCCGCTTACGGCGCCGCTCTTATGGCACGTGAAAAGACGGCGGGTTCGACATAATTTTTTAAAAACAACGCCCTTTGCAACAGATATGACCAAAAATCGATCTCTCATGATGATGGCCCAGCTTTCCGAGCGTTCCGGAATACCTGTATCAACCATTAAATACTACTTCAGGGAAAATCTTTTACCCGGCGGTTTTAAGGTAAACAGGACAACCGTCTATTACGGGCAGGACCATATCAACCAGTTGCGGGCGATAAAACACCTGCAGAAAGAAGGTCTTTCCCTGCGCCGGATCAAATCCATTTTGAAAAATCAGCGTTCACCAGAGGATAAAGAAAATCAGACGCCTTCCGCCAGGAGGGAAAATATCATCGAGGCGGCCATACCGCTCTTTATGGAACGCGGATTGGAGATGACGTCCATCACAGACATTGTAAAAGCTGCCCGCATCAGCCGGAACACGTTCTACCGGGAATTCAAAAGCAAGCGGGATGCTTTTGTTGCTTGTCTGGATAAGATGCTCAAAGACATGATCAATACGTTTAACGATGACATCCGCGGTAAGATGACGCATTTGGATGACGGCATAAACAACGCATGGAATTTTTTGGGGATACAGTCGTCCTGGACAGACTTCATGAATCTGCTGGGTGCCACCATTGTCAACGATCCCCCGTTATTAAACAAGATGCTGGATGACTTTATCGAACTTCGGGCCGGACAAATTTCCAAGGGGTTTGATCATTATATTCAACAAGGGCTTATAAGGCCTGTTGATACGCAATTACTGGGGCTTATCGTCCTTGGAATCATTGATTATTGCAGTCGATTTATCCGAAGCAACAAATTCAGGGATGCCCACCGGATTTATGAAAAAGCGATTGATATCCTTATCAACGGAATCATGGTCAAATCGCATGGAAATTCCAGGCTCCCCCCACTTGATCGGCAATAAAAGGAGGAATGTTCATGACTTCAATAGCAAATCTCAGAAAAAAATACCTGGGTGCGATCGATGCAACAGACGAAGATATGCAGATCGTCAGTGCCGTCCGCGAGTACGTTGACAAGGAAATCATGCCCCGTCGCCAGGATCTGGACGGCGGATGGCACCGCGATGAAAAACTTGCCAAGGAGACGTTTGAAAAAGTACACAAGGGTCTCGTGGACATCGGCGTTCAGCGGGCCATTTACCCGGAAGAATTCGGAGGATTGGGTGTCAGCGGCGCGGCCAGTGAAATGATCTATGAAGAAATATCCCGGGGCGATGCAGGTCTTGCAACGCATATGGGTATCATCAACTGGGTCATGATGCCGGCGCTGAGAGCCGGAAGAATGGATCTGTTGGAGGAATTCATTCCGAAGATCTGCGACAACAACCCTCATGGCTGCTGTATGGCCATCACCGAACCCTCCGGCGGGGCCAACTCGGAAGATCCGACCCAGCATGGACGAACCATCAACACCATTGCCGTACTCGATGGAGATGAGTGGGTCATCAACGGTCACAAGATCTGGCCCAGCGGAGCCAGCGTGGCGGATATCACGTACTGCACCATCTGTACCACCGACCCGGCCAAGGGAGATGAAGGGGTGGCGCTGATCTATGTGCCCCCGGATGCCAAGGGTATGACATTTTCAAAACCATTCCAAAAAATGGGTATGTGCTGGACAGACACGAATACGGAAATTTTTTTCGACAATGTGAGAGTCCCCAAGAAAAACCGTGTGGCCGGACCGGGGGAGGATGCAAAAATACTGCATGATGTCGTGGGGATGGGGCGTATCGGCACGTGCGGATTCGCCCTAGGCGCAGCCCAGGCCTGCCTGGAAATTGTTCTCAACTGGACAAAAAGCAGGGAAATCGCCGGAAAAGCGGTTCGTGCCCGCTCCCTTCATGCGGGAATTATCGGAGAGATGGCCCTGAAAATCGAATCGGCAAGGGCATATGCCATGCAGGTCAACCGGATGATCAGAAGCGGCCGGTTTGGCAGACCCGGAGAACCCCTGCTGCTGTCAAAATGCTCTGCAGCCAAAGCTTACGCATGCGATGTCACCCTTTGGGTGGCCAACAAGGCCATGGAATTGATGGGATCATACGGATTCGCATTTGATTACGATGTGGAAAAATATCTCCGCGATGTAAAAATACTTCAACTTTGGCTGGGAGGGCCTCAGCGGGCGATACTGGATACGGCATTGGGATATTATCAGTTTGAATGGTAGGAAGCTGTTTCAAAATCTCCCCTCAAACCGAAATGCGGTGGACCGAGACGTTCAATCCTCAAAATATGAGAATATTCCTGTAGTTGACCGCTTCGGTCCACCTTGATCCTGAATCCGATTGGAAGTTTTGAAACAGTCTCAGGGTATTGCATTGGTCCAATTTTTCACTGATGATTGCAAATCATACAGCAAAAAAGCAACAACGCCCCTGATGCCTGAAGAAGATTGTCTGTTTCACCGGTTTTTTAAAAAAATATGACGGGAGAATGATTTATGCAAAAAGCATTTAAAAAAACCCGGGAAATGGTTGAGGGACTGGCAAAACCGTCTCTTGAATTTCTGAGCGCCATCGACGACCCTGATATCAAACTCCAAATCCTGGCGCTGAAAGACTCCATCGGCCGAATGGAGGAACTGTTTGCAGCGGCGGAAAACCCGAATCAAAAAGTGGCCCTGTTTGAGTTCGGGTTGACGCCCCAGTTGTTTTACGCTTTTGACTGTGCGCCATTGTGCCTGGAAACATTTCCCATGCTGTTCACGGCCAGCAGAAAAGAAGTATTTTATAAATTCGTGGAAAAGGCGGAATCATCCGGTTTGCCGTCTGATGTATGTTCCACGGATCGGTTTATCATGGGGGCGGCGCTATCCGGCGAATTTCCCGATAACGCTTTTTTCGTTACCTCTTCCGCCCCTTGCGACGGAACCCGCGTGGCATATCCCGTCATGAAAAGTGCCCTGGACATTCCCACACTTTTTATTGAAACACCTTACACTTACGAAAAAGAAGCGGCACGCTGGTATGGGCAGCAAATCAAAAAGCAACTGATCCCGTTTTTAGAAGAGGTTACGGGAAAAAAGTTCGACCTTGACCGGTTTCGGAACATCATCGAAGAATCAAACCGGGCTTATGAACTCCTCGTTGATATTTCCGATGCTTACACATTAAAACCATCGCCTCTGCCGGCATCGCTGAGAGGATTTCCCTACATGAGCTTTATCAGCTCGGCAGGACATCCCAGGAATACCGAAAACACCGGTATTTTTCATCAAGAAGTCTTCCGTCGCGTTAAAAACGGCATTGTCAAGCAAACGGAAGAAAAGTATCGCGTACTGTGGGTGCATGTTCCACCCACATTTGACAATGAATTCTTTACGTGGATGGAAAACAAGCTTGGCGCATCCGTGATTACATCCATGCTGGCGGCAACACCGATTCTGCGTCCCATCGACACGACAAATCTCGATACCATGCTCGAAGGTTACGCGTGGCAGGGTTTGGATATGACCATGTCCATCATGCGGTTTGACACACGAAAATTTATTGAATATACCATGAATACATTTCATCAATATCAATGCGACTGCCTTATCGTCACCCAGCACGTGGGGTGCAACAGCATCTGCGGTGCCGCCGGAATTATGCGTCGGTATCTCCGGGAAGAAGGAATTCCCACCTTATTTATCGAGCTGGACTATAATGACGATCGGGTTTTGTCCGCCGAGCCGCTGCGAGAACAAATCGAAGACTTTTTTACCACTATTATGGCATAAAAAACGGGGAGTTATTATGGACAGCCTGGAATATTTCAAAACAATGGCACAAAAATTATTCAACACCGAAGCCCGGTCCTGGAAAGAAAAAGGAGGACGTATCATCGGCATCCAGTGTTCCAGCATACCCGAAGAAGTAATCCACGCCGCTGGTATTTTGCCGACCCGGCTTCGTGCACCCGGATTACCGGACACCAAAAACGCGGATGCCCACCTTCACCGGATTAACTGCTCTTACACCCGGTCGGTTTTGGAATACCTCCTGTTGGGCGAACTGGATTTTCTTGATGGATTTGTCGCTACGAATACGTGTGATCACCACCTTCGTCTAGTAAATGAAGTAGAAGATAAATCCCATTTTTCATTCTTCCATTATTTCCAGATGCACCATACCATAACGCAGGGTGCTAAAGAATGGCTCATCCAGGAAATGAAAAATCTGATCCTGCAGTTGGAGAAAACGTTTAACATCACCGTTTCAGAAAACGATTTAAGGCACACCATATCGGTTTACAATAAAACACGGCAGCTCATGGCCCGGTTAAACGATTTGAGAAAAAACACTCCCCCGCCGTTGACCGGTGCCGAATACATGCAAATCGCCCTTACCGGGATGTCTATTCCCCGTGAAATCTTTAACCAAAAGCTTGAAATCCTTTTGCCGGAACTCGAGAACCGCCGGGTTTCGGAAAAACATTTACCACGGCTTCTGATTATCGGAGGCGCCTGTGATTCACCCGAATTTATAGAATTCATCGAAAGCAAAGGAACGAACATCGTGGCGGACGGCATGTGTTTCGGCCTTCGTCACTATATGGGCGTTATCGATGAGGGGAAGGCCGACCCCATAGAGGCGATTGCGGACCGGTATATGACCCGGATCCCCTGTCCCTCCATCATCGACGGTTTTGACCGGACCTATGCTGTTCTTAAAGAAATCATTGAAAAACTGAACGTACAGGGTGTTGTCAGTGCCCGATTAAAATTCTGCGATCATTTCGCAGGTATCCGGAAATTACTGGTCGACCAGTTGCGCCGGGATAACAGCGTCCCGGTGGTCGAGCTTGAACGTGAATACAACACAACCAAATCCGGCCAGCTCAGTACGCGGATTCAGGCTTTTCTGGAACTGCTTTGACCCGAATTTCCGGCGGCCCTTTCCGCCTCTTCAAGGGAACGATATCCGTAACTTTTCACGAGAAATGTATAAAGGATCTGGTTCATATTCATATGGCCTTTTCGGTATCGTTTTACGTCCGCATAAAGAAGTTGAAGGGTTTCGTGGGAACAGGTTTCGAGTTCACCCCGTAAATAGGTTGCAAACGAAGTATGAAGGGCTGTATCGCTTCGACTGTCAACGGCCCTCGCCCCCCGCATGAGATTGGGATATTTTTCAAACATTTCTTTTTGCCACATCAACTGGGCGTCAACAATCTTATCAATTAACGGATCGTCGTTGAGGCACGGAATAAGATTTTCCATGCGACCGTATTTTAATGTCATGAGATTTTTTCCATTTTTTTCAGCAAGGGTCAGGTCGTTGAGGTAGCTTAACAGCGTCTCTTTTGACCAGGTGGAAAATTGCGCCCTGCGGTTTCGCTTAAATTCATCCGGATGATCCTGGCAGATTGCCTTTTCACGCGTTGAAACGGACAGGAACATTCGCAGTTCAATGTCCAGGATAACATCTATCAGGCTTTTCTTCTCTTCATCCATGGCGGTCTTCTGCTCCTTGTCCTTGCCCGGCATACCATTTCCAGGTTTTCCGCATTCCATCAACAAACGGCGTATATGAAAACGCAAGCTTCTCCTGGATTTTCGTGCCTGAATAAATCAGGTGCTGTTCCAAGGGAAACGGCAGGGGGATCTGCTGCGCGTCAATCTCTTTACTGTCCAGGGCATATATGGACGCCCTTGTATTCATAATTTCCTGCAGAACATGAATAAACCGTCTATAGGAAATCAGGTCTTCCGCGGCAAGATTAAACGCATCATTAAAAACAGCGGCATTTCCCAAACAAAGTCGAATGACTTGGGCAACATCCCATACGGAAACAAATTGATACAGGGCCAGCTCGTTTTTGGGAAGTGCAATGGCCTTTCCTTCTGTAATGAGTTTGAAAAAATAACTTTCCCTGGGAGCATAATTATATTTCCCATAGATGATTGTCGGACGCAGGATCGTATAAGGAACACCTGATTTTCGACACAGATCGACAACTTTTTCCTCAGCCTTCCATTTATTATACCCGTAGTCAGCTGCGGGCCCCGGTTCAGGCCGGGGAGATGCGAGTTTGGGCGCATCCTCTTTTACGGGTAGCCCCAGTGTATCCGCATAAACCGAAGTGGTACTGATAAAAATATAATGGCCCACGGCCGGATGGGGTATGGCCAGCATCAATTGCACAATATCAAGGGGGGTGTAGGCGCAAAAATCGATAACGGCATGCCATTTAAGCCGGGGGATTGCGTTTTTCAGGCCATGATCATGCCTGTCGCAGATGATTTCCAAGACACCGTTTAATTCCAACTGTCTGTTTCCCCGGTTCACCACGCAAATCCGGTTTTCCGGATCTTTCACCAACTCTTCGACACACACCCTGCCGACAAAATAGCTTCCGCCGATAACAAGGATGTTTCTCATTACCGCTCCTCATTTATCTCCATGCCTGAAAATCCATTTACGCCCCAATTATCCCACCCACACGTTTCTTTGCCTTAAATTCTCATCTTTTATCTTTTCCTGCACCAACGGTCCGTGGTCCAGTAAAAAATCGCTGTCCGATTCACTCAGATACTGGTTCTTCAGTTCACTAATGATCTGCCGGCATATCTGCTCAACAATATCGGCTTTATTATCATAGTCCGTGGTGTTTACGATCTCGTTTATTTTATCATGACACCATTTCCCCAATATGGGCAGATCTGCCAGTGCCAGGTGCATCCACTTAAAAAACGGCGTATATCGCTTATTCAACAGAAATACCATGGATATGGCATCCGAGCAGAATTTGGTTTGCGCATATAGGGCCGGAAAAAACGCTTTTCGTTTAATGCATCTTTGAAAATTGTACTGGCCAAACTGGGCAAGTGTCATGCATCGGGAAGCAATCTTTTTTAAACGGACGTCTTCCGGGTAGAATTCCATCAGTTTTTTACGCCACCTGCTGAATTTTTCATAAGGGTCATAAAAAACTTTTCCGTTCGTGCATGCCGCCAGACTGTTTTCCGGGATAAGAAACCATTCATCAAGCGTATCGGGTAAATGATCCAGACCTGTATATTGCTGATAAAACGCCGAAATACGGAAAACACCGATCCTGCCGAATCCCCATTTACTGACTTTCCGGGGGCCATATCCCAGAAAAGATTGCGGCAGGGCAAATACGGCCTGCTCCAGATCTTTGCCGATGGCAAGGTAATCCGGATCATCCAGCCATAAACAAAACCCAGGACCCCAATCGTGATCTTGTGAAACAACGTCATCAAATCCAAAGCATTCCGAACCGTCCCCCACCAAACCGGCTGCGATTTTGTCCGCATATACCTCAAATCTCTCCCGGATCAGCGGCAAACCATAGGTATTGAAATATTTCCCGGCCAGTTCAATACCTTTCATGACAGTCTACACTCCCATCCCGTTCTGTATGGCCCCTGTCAGGGCATTTATATTTTCCCTGGCAATTCCTGCTTTTTCAGTTTCATTTAAGGCATCGTATAAATTCAGGGCCAGGATGTACCAGGAAACAGCCGTTTTAGCATCACCGGATACAGCATGAATATAGGCGATATTGCTGTACTGGTTTGCAATCTGAAGGCCGTCTTTTATCTTTTCAAAAAAAGCCAGGGATTTTAGATACATGTCCACTGCTTTGTCGTAATCTTTGATATCACGATATACCGACCCGATATTTTGAAGCTGATTTGCCTGACCCACAGTATCATCTAACATCTTGTATTTCCGGTAGGCGTTCTCAAAGCTTTCCATGGCGCTGTTGAAATGACCGGTCTGAACATGGATAAGCCCCATATTGTTGTGGATCATGGCCAGTTGTTCGTCATCACCACCGGCTTTAAGAATTTCAAGACAATCCTGGTAGAGTTTAAGGGCATCTTCATATTCCTTGTTGGTTAAATGAGCGTGGGCCTGTTGACTCAGCAAAGTTATCTTATCGTCCCGGCTGTTTTCTTCCATCATTGTTTTCCCCCATTCCAACCTCCTCCCATAAGGAAGGAAGGCTTTCTTTCAGTGTCTTTATAAACTCCCTAAAGGGATTTACAGGAAAATTCATGCCGAGTTAACGGCACTGACTCAAAGACCGGAAAGCTCTTCTTTCCAACCCATAGAGCGAAATGAAACGGGCGAATAAAATAAAAACATCCCGACCCGTCATTTGATTGATCCGAGTATCCGCTGCCAGAGCAGATGTTCAAGCCCGTCTGCCAGATGATGAATGCTTTTTAAAAAATAGAGATGGCCACGGGGGAAAAATTCTCTCAAAAAATCCCGGGTCTGGCGATTGCATCCGCACCCCAGCGTAAAAACATCGATCCCGTGCTTTCGGCAATAGTCAAGGGCGATACCCAGGCTTAATCCGCAATTTGCCGCACCGTCGGTAATATGGATGATCATACTGTTCTTGAATTTTTTATCGAGCAGGTTCGCCACAGCCATAATGGCCTGTCCTGACGGTGTCCGGCCCGAAGGCGTTACGGAATAGAGTTTTTTATCATGATACAACCGGGTAAGCGTACAAACCTGCCGTTCCGCACGATAGGCATAGATATCCAGCAGATTGCCATGGCCCTTTGCAGCAACGGCAAGGGAAACAAAGCTTTTTTCAGCAATTTCCCAGGGCCTTCGCAATCTCTTTTTTCCGGCCGTTGGTTCGTCTTTGCCGCTCATTGATGCCGATGCATCCGCAATGATGCAGATTTGCCAGAATGCATCCTTTCCCGGACCTTGTCTGTTTTTAAACACTTTACCGTCCAAAGGTACACGATACAATCGCAACGGATCCAGCTTTCCTTCACCCAGCCCGTGCCTGATGCGTCTTCTCCGAACCTGCCGGATTAAATGTTCCTGTTTCTTAAATATTTTCTTCATCTGCCGAACCTGGACAGCGTCAGGTTGGATATCGGAAAGAACCTCTCCTTTTTCAATTCGCGTCTCCATGGGCCGGGCACCGGGTTCTTCAACAGCAACAGCCATACCCTGTATGGGGGGATTTTCTTCATCCAGCATGGCGCTGACATCCTCTGCCAGATCCGGACGAAGGCCTTCTGCAGCTTCAGTTTCACCGGGGTCATCGGGTACGTCTTCCCCGGCACCGTTTTCTTCAAGATCCACCCTTCCCTTGGGACCTGTTTCGTCATAAAGATTGACGGCATCGGGATTTAACGTGAATGTTTCCCAATGTGAAATGACGTGCTCAATGTCCTGCCACATTTGCCGGTAAAGGTTTTTTCTCTCTTCCCGCCTGGTGCTGATGGATCGGCGGTTCGCCACCGACCGGATACGATGTAAATACTTTTCCAATATTGTCAGAATCTCTGCATAGTAGGGATGAGGGCTTTCAGGAACCTCTTTTATGATTGATTGTTTTTGCCAGACGGCAAAAACACTTTCCGCAGTAGGAGGAAGGGCGGGGTCCCGTTTCTCTTCAGAAAACGCCTGATAAAAATAACGTGATAAATAAAGCGCCCATATCCTGTCTTTTGCCAGCTCACTGATAAAAATATTTTCCGAGGCTGTTACGAGATTTTCTAGATATGGCTTTGTGCGGTCATTGATGCCATGGGCCGATTTCAGTGTTTTTTCCTTCACCCATTCATGGAATTCCATGGCCAGAAACCCTTCCCGCACCACTTGTCCCACCAGTATATCGTAAACATCGTGGGATATGGGATAATTGCCTTTCACCCTTTCCGGATCCAGAATGATAAACCGATTCTCATTTTCCGCCATCCCCTTCCAGAATACCGGTTTCACGTTCCTGCCGAGATGCCCGATGACCTTTCGCATGGCCCTTAAGGCCAGGGCGAGTTCGGCGGCTTCGTTCCGGGATCGGTTGATCCGCCAGTATTTTGAATAAGATGCCGATATGTTTGCTTTTGTTTCCATGATCATGCATTGCCAGGCAGGTAGAGAAGGTATTCTCCCCTGTCGGCTTCCGTTTCCCCGGTTTCCACCTGGATTGAAAGCAGCAAGGATTCTAAGGTATCCTTGGAAATTTGAAGACTGTAGACCAAGGCTTCCCTCAGGGAAGCCCCCATGGCCACCAGCTCGGCAATCATCAGGCTATGACGGATGGAAATACGCATTTCGATCTGGTCATTGTTTCGAATCCGGTTGACCATTTTCAATATCTGGTCGGCTTTGAGCCCATCAATGCCGGTTTTCCGGATTAATACTTCTTTTTCGACATCATGGGGCAGGTATTCAAGGTGAACCCTGTAAAACCGGTCTTTTAACGCCTCATCCAGGTCATCCGTACCACTGAACGTCTCGCCTTCATTCATAGTTGCGAAAAACATCACACCCGGCGCCACACGAATCATGCCCAATTCATCAATCCATATGCTCCGGTCTTCCGACAGGACGCTGAACAGCTCATTTAATGCATGGGGACTTTCGGAGCGGTTGATCTCTTCCAAATGGATGACGCATCCAGGCGTCTGGATAGCTTTGGGAAATAAAAATTCCTGATAATACGTTTCGCCTGACCTGAGTCGCTGCTGCCCGAACAATTGACCGGCCTCAAGCAGCAGACCCACTTGAAAAGTTGCCATGGGTCTTTTGTAAATATAGGCAAACTGCCTGACCATGGAAGATTTTCCGCATCCCTGACTTCCCGTTATCAGGATGTTCACCGGATGCTTTTCAGACATGCGGTTGAATCGTGCGAGATTATCCATGTCCTCTTTAAGGATGAAAAAATTCGGATCGGGATTGGGAATTTTCAACTGGCTGGCCGTATCGATCATAATAGGAGGGTCCTTTATAGTGGCCACTTTCCATGAAAGCAGGCCTGAAGGGCGGTTGAAAACAAAATCGTTTAATATGTTACCGGAAAAAAGCGGGATATAACTGATGCGGCGTCGTCTTATTTTACCGGACGCCATACCGGCGCCGGAATTATGATTCAGCTCTTTCAGGACAGCCGGCTTTACTTCATGCCTCTTTCCTTTTTTATTTCTTCATACGCAGCCTGGATTTCCTGGAATTTTTCACTGGCAAACCGGGTGAATTCCTCCGGCAACCCTTTTGATGCGATCTTGTCCGGATGAAAATCATTGACCAGCTTTCGATACCGTCTTTTAATCTTCTCATCCGAATCTTTTGCATCACATCCCAAAACCGCATATGATTTATCTGAAACCCCGATATATTTTTGGCAAACCGCTTTATAGTATTCGTGGCCAAGTTGAAAAATATTCAACGCGGAAAGAATCAGTTTTTCTTCACTCTCATTCATCCTGCCGTCCGCCGTTGAAACCCGTACGAGAATATCGATCATCAGTTCCAGGAATTGCGGTTGATTTTTAAATTCGGCATAAAATTGATGGGCAAAATCTTCAAACCGCTGGTTGGATTCCATGGCGGTGTAGAAAATGTTCCATGTCACGTTCCGGCCGTACGAATCCAGATTCAGATCCCGGGCCATAAATTGTTCCACGGCATTCACTTCTTCTTTTTTTACCTGGCCGTCGGCATGAACCAGTTTGGCCAGCATGGAAAAGGCAGCCACATAAAAGGTCAGTTGCGTGGATTCCCCATGTGACAGGCGTTGCCGCGCGATGCCCTCGTCCAGCTCACCGGATTTATCAAATACATGTCCGAATGCAGCCCCTGCAATGGCGCCCAGGGGACCACCGATGGCAAACCCGAGGGTGCCACCCACAATTTTACCCAGCACACCCATGATCATTATCCTCTGAAACGGTAATTTACTTCTAACCCGCAAACAGGTCGTCAAATAAACCTCATGCCCTTCAATTATTAAAATATCCTTTTTCTGTCAACCATCTAATCCGTCAAAGACGGGGGCTGGTATGCATGGACGTCCTGTTTCGCCGGTCAGTTTTTTTATTTGGGATAACAACGATTTTATTGTCCGGCGTCTTCAACCGGGTTATATCGGTCCCATGAAAAACCGGTTAATCCCTTCGGTCTGCTCGCGGCCGATGACTGTATTGAATCCGTCAAACCATCTTTCCGGTCGGGTCTCGACACCGGCCATGACCGAATCGCCTCTTCCGATAATATTGAAATACCGCTGTTGGGCCATTCGTCCGGCCAACAGCGTGCCGATCGGATAAAGTGCCATACCATAGCCCATCTCGTGCAATTCACGGGGGCTCTTATAGGGGGTTTTCGGACTGCCTTCAATCATATTGGCGACAAGAACAACTTTTAACCCTTTGAATGCTTCCGTCGCTCGCAGGAGTTGCTCTTCGCCTTCCAATGCTTCAATAAATATGAGTTCGGCACCGGCATCGGCATACAATTGTCCCCTTTTCAGGCCCTCCTCGAAACCAAGCGGCGAGATGGCGTCCGTACGGGCCATAACGAGAAAATCTTTTTGGCTTTGTGCATAACTTATTGCCGGTTTCAACCGGAATTCGATCATCTCTTCGGCTGAAATCACCTGTTTCCCCGTTCCCCTGGCTCCTTCCATGTGGCCGCAGGTCTTGTTGATGGCATATTGATCCTCGATTTGGACATACTGGGCCCCCTGTTTATGCACCTGCCGACAGGTTAATACAACCGAAGCCGGTTCATTTCCGTAACCCGTATCAATATCCACACCAATGGGAAAAGCCGGTTTGTCCGTATCCAGAGCGGCAAACCATGTCGCCTGCTCAATAATATTCGTCTGCTGGGCGATTTCCGCCCGTAAAATGTATCCCATATCCGGAAGCCCGTATCCTGCGGCGCAAAGATATCCCGATATAAATGTAATAAATCCGCCGACAAAGTCCGGAACCGCCTGCTGGGCATAGAGTTCATAAATCGTATGATGTAATTGACGCGCTTCATACCCGTTTGCAACACCGATGCCGACTAATATTCTATCCGCCTTTTCTTTGATCATTCGATGAAGATCGAGCCTCTTTGCTTCCCAGGAAATTCCAGCCGTCATTATGCATATCCTTTCAGGATTTTTTTTGTTTTATCAATCTGCTGAACCTTTAACACCAGATATGTTTTGTCATTATCGCCATGAACGGATGCATAAATATAGTCGATATTTATGCCATTTTCCGCAAGAATGGCCGCCACATTCCCTGTTGCACCGGGAACATTTCGAATGGTAACCAGAAAAACATCGGCTTCAATAACCCGAAACCCGGCGTTTTTTAACGCCTGAAGGGTTTTACTGCCTTTTTCCGGCACGATCCTTAATACCGCTTCTTCCACGGTATCGATAGCACAAATGGCGTACAAGTTGATGGACTGATCTGAAATCAACCGGCAAAGCTCCGCCAGGGCGCCCACTCGATTCTCCAGAAATACTGAATATTGTTTACATAGTTTGTATTCCATTCATTTTTCTCCTTTTCCGCATTCCAGGGTCCTTAACATAACTTCCGCATGTCTGCGTGCCGCGCCCTGGTTTTCCAGCACCGAGGCTCTGACTCTCTTTCCGGCTTCTTCCCTTTTTTCCGCATTCATCAGGTAGAAAATGGCTCTTTGCGCCAACTCTTCCCCGTTTCTTACCACAAATGCATCTCCCACGACGGTTTCAATCAGATCCCTGGCCTCCTGGAAATCTTCCATGAAAGGACCGTAAAATACAGGTTTACCCCACACGGCCGCCTCAAGAATATTTTGACCGCCAAGCGGCACCAGGCTCCCGCCGCAAAAGGCGACGCTCGACACCCCGTATACCGCGGCCAGTTCACCGATGGTGTCCATGATGATGACCCTTGCGGTTCGTCGCGAATGGGAACCGTCCAGTGCGGATCGCAATTGATGGTCAAATCCCCTTGATACCGCCAGTCGGGATACGGATGCCGCCCGTTCTATATGCCTGGGCGCTATAAAAAGCAGGGCTTCCGGAACTTTTTCAATGATCTTTTCATACGCATCAAAAACGGCTGTTTCCTCATTTTGTCGCGTACTGCCGGCCACGAAGATAATTTCTTCACCTGTCAGGGAATATGTTTTTCGAATGGCATCAAGATTCGTACGAAAATGGTTTCGGATAAGGCTATCATATTTTGCATTGCCGATTACGCAGACTCTTTCTTTTGGCGCTCCCATCAACAGGATCCGCCGGGCATCCTGTTCGTGGATCATACTGAAGGATTCCACGTTCTTCAACACTTCCCGGGTTAAGGGAACGATTTTTTCATATTTTTTAAAGGAACGACCGGAAATCCGTCCGTTTGCCAAAACCGTTTTAATTCCCATCCGGTTTGCCTCAAAGAACAAATTGGGCCATATTTCCGTTTCAATACAAGCCAGCATATCCGGCCTGATAAATGCCAGGGCCTTTCTCACCGCAAATACGGAATCAATGGGAGCATAAATTAAGGAGATCGAAGGCGGCAGCCTGTCTTTGGCAATTGCCTGTCCGGTCTCGGTTGTTGTTGAAACGAACAAAGAAGAACCCGGAGAGATCCGACGGATTTCCTCGGCAATCACCGCAGCAACACTGACTTCCCCGACCGAGGCAGCATGCATCCATATCCTGGGACTTTTTTTTGTACTGTCCGGACTTTTTACATGATAAAACCCCAGCCGCTGGTCTATACTTTCTTTATATCGGCCGGTTAAAAACGAATACAATTTTAAGAACGGGAGTCCCAGCAGGAACAAAAATGTCGTCGCCTGACGATAAATATGGTACATAAGGCTCATGATTTCTCGATTTTATTTCTCAAGCACAAAGCCGACTATTGCACGTCAGTATTCAATCTCTGCGAACCGGTTTCTTATTATCTTAAGCAGGTACAACCGTTTATCAGCCTCTCCGATTTCATTAAATGCCGTAAGACCGGTAACACCGTCAAAATAGGGCATTACCGTCAAGGCATCCTTTAATTCCCCTCTAAACGCAAAGTTATTTTCGGCTAAAAGTGTAAATACCATCACGGCTGAATCATAGGCAACGGCTTCTATAAAACCGGGTTTCTCTTCATAGGCACTTCTGAAAGCCTTGATAAAGGTTCTCACCGGTAAGGTCTTGCTGTTTTCAAAAAAACCATCCGTCATAATTGCTCCCTGGGCGTAGGAACCGGCCATTCCAATCAATTCATCTGAATGCCAGAGGTTTGTACCACAGAGAATAACGTTTTCCACATCATAATAAGCCAGCTGGGGAATGATCAATCCTGCTTTTTTGGGAGAATCCGGAAGGAACAGCACGTCGAAATCCACAATGGGTTGGGGTTCTTCCGTTTCCGGTTGTTCTCCCTCATCACGATCCACCGCCAAAATCACAGACCCATCATCATATTCCCTGTTATCGGAGACGTTGTTTTCATAAGTCTGCAGCCCTTGTCCCTCTTCACCGGAAGCAATCATGGCGCCGGTGGCCTGGTCCGATGTCAATTTCAGATCTTCAGGAACCTCGTAATAAAGGCCCACCAGTTTTTTTACCGGCGCCTCAAAATCCGTTTGATCCAATTCGTAAGATTCAACCCCGACAACTTCCCCGCCATGTTTGATGACTTCATCCCAAAAAAGATTCATGAAGGTAAGCCCGTATTTTTCATTTGGATAAAGAATCGCAAAACGACGGGCGCCCAGTTTATCAACAGCGTACGATACGAGGGTTTTTACCTGCATACTGGAGGTAATAAAATTCCGAAAAACGTAATCCCCGGTTTCAGGAATGCCGTCCATCTGGGACAATGCGATAATGGGAATCCGGTTTTCCTGGGCAACCGCCGCGGCTGAATCGGCCGTAGCAATGGGGCCGATAATACATGCGGCTTTTTCCTCAACCAGTTCCAGAACACATTTTTTGGCTACTTCAGGATCCGACCGGGTATCTTTGACAATAATTTTATAGTCGATCCCTTCCCGGACGGAGAACCGGTTCAGCGCCAGCTCAATTCCTTTTAATGCCCTGTTGCCGAAAACCTCATATGCGCCGCTTAACGGCAACATACATCCAATGGTATCGGATCGAAACTGTGCCATCTGGCGTATGGTATTCACCAGCTCGATATCTTTCGGATCTTTCAATCGCATGGTCAGCATCCGGATGTCGTCATCGTTCAATATGGAAACGGCGTTCTTGAGCCGGGCCGTGACGGTTTCCCTTTCAGTCGGGGTCATGGCCATACCATAAGCAGTGATAAAGGTGTATGCCGCTTCAACAGGCGCGTCCATTGCCATAAACGTATCTCCCGTCAGAATTGAGATCCTCATGATATGGGTTCGGGTGTATGATACCTTGGGCAATTGGGCCGATTTTTGGATTAATTCGGGATATTTCCCTTGGTTGAAAAGCATGGCCAGCATCTCAACTCCGGCATCCGGGGCGAAAACGGTATGCGGATATTTTTCCAATATCCGGGCGTACGCCTGGTAGGCCGAGGCATAATCATTCCGAAGTTCGTAAATACGCCCCGTCTTCATCAGGGCTGCGGGTGCCATGGAAGACCGGGGATATTTTTCAAGAAATGACAGGTATTGTACGATGGCTGCGTCATAGTCGCCCTGTTGATACAATTTTTCAGCCTGTGCAAACAAATCTTCACCCTTATCAACAGGCCTTGGCTTGAGAACGGATCTGGGGCTGCAACCTGAAAACGCCAAAACGAGTACGATAAAAATAACCGGAAAAATTTTGAGTCTTGCCGTTAACACCATGTTTTTCTTTTGCATCTGTTTAGTTTTTTTCAAAACGGGCTGAACTCTTTCCAACCCTTGTCTTCTCTACTAAAAATAACCATATGATTCTATTTTTATACAATACACTCGCCACATTTCACAACACCTTTTACCCGGCAGAATTATAAATTCAGGAATCGCTATAAATTTTATTTACAAAGAACCCGATCCGGTCTAAATTATCAAGGCTGGATTTTCTTTCATGTAACCCTAAAAAAAACCGGATATTCAAAGTGACGTCCACCAACGAAAACGTGTTTGTCAAAATTGCCGTCATCGATAATATTATCGAGGCACAAATGATTAAATCCGTCCTGGATGAGGAAAATATTCCCTATCTGTTGCGATCTTATCACGATACGGCTTATGACGGACTGTTTCAATTTCAAAAAGGATATGGAGAAATTTCAGCCCCGAAAAAATTTAAACAGGACATATTGGAAATCATTTCAAACATCAAGGCCGCCGGGGAAAAACCTCATCATAATGTTCATAAAGATCTTCCTACGGATGAATCGGATATTTAAAAGGAGGTCCAACCATGTCAAAAACAATAGATGACAAAGCTTTTGACCGCGCTCTTGACGTCGGGCGCCCGCCCAACGTGGTTAATCTGTTTCCCAACTCAAAGGCCCTGATCGTCAGCGGCAAGTTTATAGACCGGGCCATGCTTGCAAAGGGTAAATCCATTTCCATGGCGGCCAACGGACGCAGCTATTTTGTCATTCGCGGCGCACTTCTTGCCGCACAGCGCGCAAATTCCTGCATTATCATTGAAATTGCAAAATCAGAAGGCGGCGCCAATGCATATTGCGCGGTGAATTACTGGAATATGGCCCGAATCGTTGATGCGTTGTGCAACGAATTGCATATTACCGTCCCCGTGGCCGTTCATGCCGATCATTACGGCATCAAAAACGAACAGGACATTGAAACCGCCAAGATCGAAATTCCCTCCATGTTCGATGCCGGCATCACCTCCATCGCCATCGATGCCTCCCACATGCCAGATGATAAAAACCTGCTGGCGAGCATAACGTTGAATCCGTACGTTCCCGGGTGGGCCGGGCTTGAAACGGAGGTAGGGGAAATCAAGGGCAAAACCGGCCTCTCCACCATTGAAGAAGCGCTGTTTTTAATCCAGGGGCTTAATGCCCATGACATCTTCCCCGACTGGATCGCTTTAAACAACGGTACCACCCATGGCATTGAAGCCAGTGACCAGGGAATCCAGGTGGATTTAACCGCTGATATTCACAATGCATTAAGCGATTATAAGGTTTCCGGGGCCCAGCACGGGACTTCGGGAAACAGCTCCCAGCGCCTGCGGGAAATCGCCGCCAAAACCCGGACCACAAAGGCAAACGTGGCTACGGCCCTCCAGATGGTTTCCTGGGGTCTTGAAGTCAATGATTACGGAAACGCCATTCTTGACGACAGGGGTTTCTTTAAAAAGGTCAAAAATGAAGGCGTGTCCGAATCCATGTGGGCGGATATGGAGGCGTATGCAAAATCCAATTCCCTTTCGGCAGGGGATTATAAAAAACTGAATATTGTATTCGAAAACAAACTGTTAAGCCAACCCATGGCCATCCGGGAACGCATGACCGGACGGATTGAGGATTTTGTTTACAACATGTTGGTGAATGTATTTAATGCACAGGATACGGCACCGCTGGCCGTCGAGCATATCCTTGACACCGGCTCCCACGATCCCGGCCCGAAGGCCAAAAGAATAGAAGACCCAGACGAATGGACACCTGATAAAATCATGGCGCGGGCGGCCCTCATAGACAGTGATAAAGGAGAATCCGGAAATTTTGACGACTAGCATTCTGCCGTATTTACGACCCATATCATATTGCCATTTTTGCGGAAAACGCCTGATCCAGAAAACCGTTGAAGGGTATGAACGCCTGTTTTGTACACAGTGCGACATACCGATTTATCAAAATCCCGTGCCAGCCACATGCATCGTGGTTGTGAATGATGATGAAAAACTGCTACTGGTGAAAAGAAGCGTCGAGCCCAAGGTGGGGCACTGGTGCCTGCCGGGTGGTTTTGTGGAATTAGGGGAATATCCGGATGAATCCGCGCTGAGAGAACTGAAAGAGGAAACCGGGTTGTCGGGAAGGGTGGAAAAGCTCCTGGGCGTATCCACCAATCCCAGTATCCAATACGATACCATCCTCATGATCGCCTACCTGGTCAGGTGCTTCTCCGGAACGCCCGTTGCCGGAGACGATGCATCCGATGTCCGGTGGTTCGGCATGGACAAGCTGCCTGAAATTGCTTTTGACAGTCACCAACGATTTATCCGGAAATATCTGAAAATGAAGACCTGAACGGGAGTTGGATATATTTCTTATCAACCAAGTTTCTTTTTGGCTTGTTCCCACAGGCGCTCCAGTTCAGTTCGGGGTACGGTATCGAATCGGAGCCCCTGTTCACGAAGCATTTGTTCCATAAACCGAAATCGTTTTTCAAACTTTTTTGTTGAGGCGGACAAAGCGGTCTCCGGGTGGATACGGGCAAAACGGGCTACATTCACCAGGGTGAACAAAATATCCCCGAACTCCACCAACAGCCTGTTTTTATCGGACTTTTGTCTTTCTCTCCCTGCCAGTTCAAATTTAAATTCCGACCATTCCTCCTCGGTCTTGGCGATCACGCCGTCGATGTCATCCCAGTCAAATCCGTTACCAGCGGCCCGATCAGAAACACGATAGGCCCTCATCAACGCAGGAAGTTTACGGGGGATAGAATCAAGAACGGATTTTCTTTCGCCATCTGAATTCTCCCGCACCTTGATTTTCTGCCATTGCACTTTAACCTGTTGTGCATTCTCGACTGATTTGTCTCCAAAAACATGGGGATGGCGATTTATCATTTTTTTAAGGTTTTTTTCAACTACATCTGCTAAATTAAACCGCCCTGCCCCTTCATAAATGGAGACAATAAACAGAATCTGAAACAGGACATCCCCCAATTCCTCACAAATATCCCCGACAGATCCGGATTCAATGGCATCCACCAACTCATATACCTCTTCCACGAGATAAACAGCCATGCTTTGGGGGGTTTGTTTCCTGTCCCAGGGGCAACCCTTGTCCCCTCTAAGGGTTTGTATCAATTGGATCAGTGTGGGTATTTCAGAGATCATACAATGGATTATGCGGTTTTCCAGGCCTTTTTTAATTCTTTAAACTTATCCGTAAATTCTTTTTTCATGTCATCAGGCACGATCAATACGATCTTTTCAGAAATCATCATCACGTGCGGGGTCAAAAGAGAGTCCCGGATAACCGAAGCACCCTTGGGAAGGAAGGTGGTCAACATGAAAATGATGACGGACACGATAAGTATCCCCTTTATAAAACCGAATCCGGCGCCGCATATTCGATCAAACCATCCCAGGTGAGCGATTTTTAAAACATATTTGATCAACACGCCCAACGCCCCCACAAGGATCAGGACAAGACAGAATATGACCAAAAATCCCAGAATGCTGCAATAACCCGGGTCGGATATCCATCGCGAGAGCAACCCGCTGATATCTGAATAATAAGTATAAGCCCCGTAAAGCCCGGCTGCAACGCCGACAATGGACGCCAGTTCCTTGACAATTCCCCGGAAAATGCCACGTATCAGGCAAAAGCCGAGTATCACAATTATAACGATATCCAGTGGGTTCATAGTTCACTCTCATGAGGTAAGATCAACGAAAATATGCGTCTTCAGCGGCCTCGTTATTCCAAGGGTATTCAGGATACGCCCGCAAACAGGCCAACGGATTATTCATGCCATAATCAAATAACGTTAGCAAAACAGAACGGTCTTCGTCAAGGTGTTTTTCCTCCTGTAATATGCCCGGTGAAGATTCCGGGAAGCCACATTGCACGAAATTACAGAGAATCACGGGCATATCGACGGGCTCGCGCCTGTTGCCCGCTCATTTGTTGTTTGATTTCCTTTTTCGAGGTATGATATAGGTTAAATCCTTCCAAACGGAAGGAATTGCCGCACATTAAAAAGGGGGAGATCCCCGGTATGCGGCGATATGGTTCATATGACCTGAATAAAGGATTCCATGATAGAAAGTTTTGAAAACAAAAACAACCCATTAAGTTTTTCAAACAATGAGCTGGCCAGACAGCTCTTTGGGGAACACAATCACCACCTGCAAATCATCTCCAAGGCGACAGGCGTCAATATTCATGCAAGGGGGAATACGGTATTCATAGAGGGCGATACCACGGGGACGGAGCTGGCGGAAAACGTACTGCACCAGCTTTACGGCCTGTTGAAAGAAAAATATCCCATTTACCCCCCGGATGTCGACCACGCTGTCAGAATAATCAGTGCGGACTCTCGTGCAAAGCTGAAAGATATTTTTCTGGACACGGTTTTCATTACAGCAAAAAAACGCCATATTACACCGAAAAGCCGTTCCCAAAAAGAATATATAGACGCCATCCGGACCCATGACATGGTTTTCGGTATCGGCCCTGCAGGGACCGGGAAAACATATCTGGCCATGGCAATGGCGGTGGAGGCTTTGACAAAATCAAAAGCCAGCCGAATCATTCTCACCCGCCCGGCCGTGGAAGCGGGAGAAGCCCTCGGGTTTTTGCCCGGGGACCTTGCGGAAAAAGTTGACCCTTATCTCAGGCCCTTATATGATGCGCTTCATGACATGATGCGATTTGAGAAAATATCCAATTTGATGCAGCAAGGTGTCATAGAGGTCGCACCGCTGGCCTTCATGCGGGGGAGAACTTTAAACGATGCCTTCATTATTCTGGATGAAGCGCAAAACACGACTTCGGAACAGATGAAGATGTTTCTGACCCGGATTGGTTTTTCATCCAAGGCCGTCATTACCGGGGATATCACCCAGACTGATCTTCCCAGTGGAAAGCCGTCGGGATTGATCGAAGCAACAAATATCTTGCAGGATATAGACGGCATCAAGTTTATCTTCTTTTCAAAAATCGATGTCGTGCGACATAAACTGGTTCAAAAAATTATCAACGCCTATGAGGAACTTGAGGCTAGACGAAAACAACCAAGCTTATAAACATTCGAGTTCAGGAAACTCCCAGATTTGACCGAAAAGATCATTCTCACCGGTATTTTCCTCGATTTTTGTTATCGGCATTCCGAAAAAACAGCGATATATCGGTGGAGTTGAACTTTTCATATTGAACAAAATCCAATGAAATTTGAAAGAAACAAAGAATCCGTTAAAAACGTGCTGGAAACCAGCAATTATGTTCGCTTCGGGCTGCTTCTGGTCATCACAACCATATTCACGATTATCCTCTACCCGGATCTGGTTATCCATGAAACCCCTTATTCACTGGGGGATGTGGCGGGAAAAGATATCAAATCCCCCATTGAGTATTTCATAGAGGACAACGCCGCAACCGAGGAAAAAAGAAAGGCGGCTGTTGAGCAGGTATTGACCGTTTACGACTACAACTCCACCCTGGCCTCCAAAATCACCGCTAATGTATCTGAAGCATTCGGGCATTTGAAACGGATTTCAATATCCCGGGCAGCCACCGAAGAACAGGACTCTATTGAAAGCCGGGAGAATCACGGCCTGAATACGCAATCTGCTATCAGTTCCCCCGGAAACATGACCATGAAGGAGATTTTCGAGGAAAAAATCGGTATGCCCATCAGCAACGGTGCCTTTGCCATCCTTGAAAAGGAAGGATTCTCGGAGGATATCAGCGAACTGATCAATCGCATACTAACGGAAATCTTTAATAACGGCGTCGTCGCCAATAAAGAACTTCTTCTGAATCAATATGAAAAGGGCATTATCCTCCGTGACATCGAGTCCCAGACCGAAAGAGTGGAGACAAGCTTAAAATCCATTTACGGTATAGATCAGGCAAAAACCATGGTCCGAATTATCGGCCAACCCCTTTTAAGGGATGTGGGCTATACCCTGCGAAATTTAATCGTGGACTTTTCCCAGAGATTGATTCAACCCAACATTACCTTAAACATCAATGAAACAGAAGCAAGAAAAAATGATGCCGCCTCCCGGATAAAGCCCATTCTTTACAAGATAAAGTCCGGAGAAATGCTATTGCGGGAGGGTGAACGGGTAACCGATGTGCAGCTCTTAAAATTAAGGGCTCTTCGGGAAACGCTAAGCACGGAAAATATCTTGAAAAACAGCATCGGTGAGGCCATGATCATCCTGACCGTTCTGCTGATTATTTATGTGCTGTATGTTAATATTCAAAAAAAATCCCCTCTCCTTCATAATAAAAACCTTCTTTTTCTCTCCTGCATGCTGGTTGCTTTTTTCATATTGGCCAAATTTTCAGCAAGTTTTATGGGGGCCATGATCCACAACACCACCTTCTCGATACCGGCAAGCGCCGTGTCTTTCGGAATCCCGGCGGCAGCCGGCGCCATGGTGGTGTGCATGTTCATGGGTCTTAATCTTGCCGTGGCGTTTTCTCTGGTTCTATCCCTGTTTATGGGCGCACTGTTTCAAAACCGGTTCGACATTTTTTTATATCACTTTCTCAACAGTATCATGGCGGCTTACTGGATTCAGGACTGCCGGGAAAGAAAGGTGTTCATCAAGGCGGGACTCAAGCTCGGATTGTTGAACATCCTGCTTGCCACGGTCTTTTGCGTTTATTCGGATGAAATCTCGGGGTTTAAACTCCCGTGGAGCTATACCTTCGCATTTTTAGGCGGAATCGGTTCGGGCATTATTGTTTCCGGACTTGCACCGCTGATTGAAGTGGCGTTCGGATACAGCACCAATATTACGCTGCTCGAACTGGCCAATCTGGACCGACCGATTTTAAGGCGCCTGATGCTGGAAGCCCCGGGAACCTATCACCATTCTGTGATTGTAGGCTCCATGGTGGAAGCAGCAGCTTCGGCCATCGGGGCCAATCCACTTCTGGCCAAGGTGTGCGGATATTATCACGATATTGGTAAAATCAATAAGCCACTGTATTTTATTGAAAATCAATTAAACGGGCAAAACCGGCACAACAAACTCGCTCCTTCCATGTCCAGCCTCATTTTGACGGCTCACGTCAAAGAGGGTGTTGAAATGGCCAGGGAAAACAAATTGGGGCAAACCATTATCGAGACCATCCAGCAGCACCACGGTACCAGCCTGATCACCTATTTTTACGAAAAGGCAAAACAGTTAAAGGGAAAAGATGCAGTAAAAATAGATGATTTTCGCTATCCCGGACCAAAGCCTCAAACCGTTGAAGCCGGTCTTGTCATGCTGGCAGATGTGGTAGAGGCATCTGCCAGAACTCTTGAAGACCCGACGCCTTCCAGAATCCAGGGCCATGTGCAAAACCTCATCAACAAGGTCTTTTCAGACGGACAACTGGACGAATGTGAAATGACGCTGAAAGACCTTCACAATATTGCTAAAAGTTTTATCAAGATTTTAAACGGGATCTATCACCATCGAATCGATTACCCGGAAAGAAGTCCGGTAAGCAACGGAAAGACGAATAATGGGAGTGTTGATCGACAACAGACAAAACAAGTTCAAGGTACCGATAAAGAAATTAAGAGCGAAAGTCCAAGTCATCTTAAACGCCTTGGCTTGTCATGATAAAGAACTCTCCATTGTGATCACGGATGATCCCGGGATTCGGACGTTGAACAGGGAATACCTTGGCAGGGACCGACCGACCAATGTGATTGCGTTTCCCATGCAGGAGGGAGAATTCTCGCACATTTCCCCCGATCTTCTGGGAGATGTCGTGATTTCAGTTGAAACGACGGCCATGGAAGCCGGAAACGCCGGTATTGATTTTTCAGAACGATTTGATCAACTGATCATCCACGGCATACTTCACCTGCTGGGATACGACCACGAAAAGGATGGACAAGAGGCTGCCAGAATGGATGAAAAAAGTAATGAACTGTTAAAATGCCTCAAGGATTTCTAGAAGTCGTTTCAGAACATCCTCTCTGGTCTGATCTCTGTGTTGGGCCGAGAAGTTTAATCCTCGAAATATTTACTATCACAGAAACATCCCCGATGTCGGTTGAACTCCTTGGACTGCCTTTTTATCCGTGCTTTATAGTGGGAAACCTTAAGCCCGAAAGGAGATTTTGAAACCACTTCTCCCCCTTACAAGGAAAATCAAAAAAGCATAATAAAACGGAGCAACCGCCTTCAGATTGAGGGCATTATTCCTTAATAAGCACTGAAAGGAATATTTTTATACGGAAAACGTGACGGACATGACTTCTTACGACCTGATCATCAATACCCATGGAGTCGATCATACCCGGTTGGTGGGTGAAAAAATCGGCGCAGCGCTGACATCAGGAATTATTCTGGCCCTGACCGGGGACTTGGGAAGCGGGAAAACCGCTTTTGTTCAGGGGCTCGCAAAAGGACTTGAAGTTTCTGAAAAATATTATATAAACAGCCCCACCTACACCCTGATCAATGAATATCAGGGAAGAATGCCCCTGGTGCATGCGGACCTGTATCGCCTGAATGCCATCGACGACATCGAAAACACCGGGCTTTTCGACATGTTCGACGATCATTGCGTCGTCGCCATTGAATGGGCGGACAGGCTGGATAATGAAGATCTCTTGGAATACCTTGAATTACACATCGATATTGTCGATGACAATACCAGGGCGCTCATCTTTCGGGGGCATGGTGTAAATGCAAAACCATTAATCCGCGTACTTGAAACGTGTTTTAAGGAGCACAAATGGCTTTAATTGTTCAAAAATTCGGGGGAACGTCGGTCGCCGACCTCAACCGGATACGAAATGTGGCCAACAGGGTGGCAAAAACATATGACCAGGGAAACGATGTCGTGGTTATCCTGTCTGCCATGGCGGGAGTAACAGACAGTCTGATTGAACAGGCACGCCAGATTACGGAAAGACCGGATAAGCGGGAGCTGGATGTTCTGCTGACCACCGGGGAGCAAACCACGGCTGCGCTTCTGGCCATGACCCTGTTATCGATGAACTATCCAGCCAAGTCTCTCTTGGGTTACCAGGCAGAAGTATTGACCGATTGCACATACGGCGATGCCCGTATTCTGGATATCGGCGCCAATCGGATCAAAGATCTGGTGAATCGGCGTGATATCGTCGTCATCGCCGGATTCCAGGGATGCGATGAAGAAGGCAATATCACCACCCTCGGCCGGGGCGGATCAGACACATCGGCTGTTGCCATTGCCGCGGCCATTAAAGCGGATATCTGTGAGATATATACAGATGTCGACGGCATTTATACCACCGATCCCAATATCTGCAACAAGGCCAGGAAAATGAAACAAATCTGCTTTGAGGAAATGCTTGAAATGGCCAGCCTCGGCGCCAAGGTCCTGCAGATCCGGTCGGTTGAATTTGCAAAAAAATACAATGTCCCCATTCACGTCAGGTCATCTTTTAATGAGGAGGAAGGAACCATGGTGGTAAATGAAGAAGATGTTATGGAAAGGCTTGTCGTATCCGGCATTACATGCAACAAAAACGAAGCACGGATCACCCTTCGCAAGGTTCCGGACCAGCCGGGCGTCGCGGCAAAGGTGTTTGGTCCCATTGCCGATGCAAATATCCTGGTGGACATGATCATTCAGAACACGCGGCTGGGGGGGCAGACCGATCTGACCTTTACCGTACCGGAAAAAGACTATGACCTGGCAATGGAAATCTCCCGGAAAATAGCCGAAGAGATCGGCGCCGAAGAGGTTTTGGGCGATACGGAAATCGCAAAGGTATCCGTGATCGGCGTTGGAATGAAAAACCATTCCGGCGTGGCAGCAAAAATGTTCTCCATCCTGGCTGCTGAGAATATTAATATTCGACTGATTACGACATCGGAAATACGAATTTCCTGCGTTATTACGGAAAAATACGCCGAACTCGCCGTCCGGGCGCTTCATGATGCCTTCGACCTGGGTTAAGATGAACGGTTTTAACAGAAATCAACAGGTCTTTGCGCTGGTTACGGCAGCCGTGATTACCGGTTTTATGGTCTGGCGCGCATTTTGAGCCTGTGAGTTGAGGGTCATTATCCTTCGCCTGGGGCGACAATATTTTTCTTACCCCCGTTCCCGGCAACCGTCCAAGCAATATTGCCGCGACCTGTCCAGTGCCATCGCTTCAGGAAACGGCAATATCAAGGAGATTGCAGAAGCCGTCATGCAAAAATTCCCGGCAATCTGGTCGGAAATCCAGGCTGATCCTTAAAATAAAAACAAATAGCGGATTTCAGAACCCTGTCGGTACGATATGATTTGCAGAAAGGAATTAAATGAGAGCCGATACAGCCATAGATGCGACAAAGCGCAATGATTTGCTCATCGGTCTGGAGCACGAACGCTTTGATGTTGTGGTTATCGGGGCCGGAATTACCGGGTGCGGAATTGCCCGGGAAACGGCCATGCGGGGAATGCGAACACTCCTTGTGGACGCCGGTGATATCGGCTCGGGAACTTCCAGCCGGTCGTCGAAGTTGATCCACGGAGGATTGAGATATCTGGCCCAGGGACAAATGACGGTGGTTCGGGAAGCTGCCCGGGAACGACGAACATTGAGAAGAATCGCACCTCACCTGTCACTGACCAATCCCATGGTCGTTCTGGCCCGCTCAAAAAAATCCATTAATGTTCTCAGAACCGGTATGTGGACATATGAAAAAATGGGAGGGGTTGATCAGCACGAACGCCACGTGTTATGGCACCAGGAGGACATACGGTCCAATGAACCGGTTGTCCGTTGGGATAATTTTTCCGGCGCCGTGGTTTACCCCGAATATTTAACGGATGACGCCCGCCTGACACTGGCCAATGCCCGGAGTGCTGCAGGGCACGGTGCCATGGTGATAAATTATGTGGCGGCAGAAGAAGTTCTTCTGGAAAACGGCTCCGTTACCGGGGTGGTTTTGCGGGACAAAATGGTGACAGAGACCGACCTGGTTCGGGTAAAAGCCCGAAAAGTAATCAACGCTGCCGGCCCATGGGTCGATACAGTACGAAAACTTGAAGACAAAAATGCAGAAGACCGGCTGCAACTGACCAAGGGAATACACGTGGTGGTCTCAAAAAACCGGTTGCCCATCAACAACACCGTGGTTTGGTCGGCCCCGGATTCAAGAGGACTGTTTGCCGTGCCCAGAGGACGATTCGTCTATATCGGCACCACGGATACGTTTTTCCCGGAACCTGTATACTGGCCGGAAATTACCCGGGACGATATCCGGTATCTTGTGGATTCCGCTAATTCGATTTTTTCGACAGATCCCATAACGGACGCGGATATCGTAGCGTTGTGGTCCGGTCTCAGACCACTGATTGGTACCAAAGGCAAAAAGCCCTCCGAGATTTCAAGACGAAACGAAATTCTGGAGGGACCGGCCGGTATGTTGACCATTGCCGGCGGCAAACTGACCAGTTACCGATCCATGGCCCAACGGGTTGCGGACAGGTGTGAAAAGGATCTCGGAAGAAATCCCGCTCCATCGAAAACCGGGAACGAACCGCTCCCGGGCGGCGACTTTGCTGAATCATTTGACCGGTTGAAAGCCGACGTGGAAAAGCTTGGATTGTCGGAGATCGAAGCCGAACGGGCTGCACGGCTTTACGGTGCCGAAGCCCTGGACCTGTTTGCACGGAGAGGCGGACCCAATGTCGAGGCAGAATTCGCCGTCAAAACCGAAGGCGCCGTCATACTGGAAGATTACTGGGTCAGGCGCAGTGCTCGTTCATATTTTGACGATAACAACGGGCTTGACGCCCTTGAATCGGCATCACAAAAAATGGCCGAACTATTGGGCTGGACTGAAAAATACCGGAAACAACAGATAGACGCCTGCAGAAAAACAAGAGACGATATGCTGGCGGTTCTGGAACAGGGCCATCAGAAGGTGTCCACTAAATTTTAACCCCACCATTCAGGAGAAAGCAACCCCATGGGACATTGGATTATCGAAAAATTACGACAGGCCATCGGTGAAAGCAAGGTGAAGACCCACCCGGAACTTTTATCGGAAAGACGACACGATTATTCAGTCCTGAGCCAGTTGGCGGACCTTCAGAGCCGGGGTGCGCCGAATCCGGCCTGTGCCGTAACACCGGCAAGTACCGGAGACGTGGTCGCCGTCGTCAATGTCTGTCGCGAAAACAAGGTGCCGCTGGTCACTTTCGGCCTGGGTTCCGGCGTGGTGTGCGGCATCATCACTTCTCCCCAATGCGTCCTGCTGGACATGAGCTCCATGAAACGGATACGAAAAATCGACAAACATAATCTGCTTGCCACATTCGAAGCCGGCGTTCGGGGATCGGATGCGGAAGCTGCAGTTGCAAAGGAAGGGATGACCATCGGTCATTTTCCCCAGTCTATTGACGTCAGTTCAGTGGGTGGATGGGTGGCCACACGGTCATGCGGGCAGTTCTCCAGTGCTTACGGCGGCATTGAAGATATGGTAATGGGGCTTGAAGTAGTGCTTCCCGACGGAGAGGTTTTGAATACCCGCCTGACCCCACGTGCGTCATCCGGGCCGGACTTAAAGCAGCTTTTTCTGGGCAGCGAAGGAGCCCTGGGCGTCATCTGCGCCGTTACCTTTTCACTGCGCTGGAAGCCCCAAAAACAGGATTACAGCGCCTATTACGCCCCCACAATGACAAAAGGGCTTGAATTCCAGCGATACGTCATCCAGTCCGGCTGGGCTCCGCCGGTTATGCGACAGTACGATACAACGGAAGTTAAGCGTCTGTTCCCGGAACAGGTCCGCGATGAAGACGCCCTGATCATCATGGTGCATGAGGGACCCGCCGGCCAGGTGGCCGCCGAAATCGCCGAATGCTCTGAGATTGCGGCTGATCTGGGCTGCGACAAGGCACCGACTGAATCTGTAACCAAATGGTTAGCGGATCGAAACCATGTACCGGAATTTGAAAGCTTCCTGAAAAACAACATCATTTTAGATACCATTGAAATTGCCGCAACCTGGGATCGAATCGACAAAATTTATGACAATGCCGTCGCCTCCCTCAATGAAGCCGAGAATATGTTGGCGGCTTCGGCCCACAGTTCCCATGCTTATCGTTCCGGCATCAATCTCTATTTTACCTTTGCGGCAAAAGTCGCAGATGTGTCTGACATGGAAAAGGTCTACCGCGAGTGCTGGAGAAAGGTTTTACAAGCCACCATCGACGGCGGCGGCGGGATTTCCCACCACCACGGCATCGGCAGAATCCGGCGCGACTGGATGCCTGCTGAGGTGGGTGAGGCAGGAGTTGTTCTGTTAAAAAAACTCAAAAATGCCCTGGACCCTGAAAATATCATGAACCCGGAGGTACTGATTCCCAATGAATAAAAAAATATTAGGAATCGACGTGGGCACGACGAATGTTCTTGCCATGCTGGTTGATAAATTCGGCAGTGTTGTGGGAAAAGCCGCCAAGAGATTTCAACTGGACTATCCAGCGCCGGGGCATGTTGAACATGATCCGGAAACCATGTGGTCCACGACCATTAAAACCGTTAAACACGCATTGACCGCTTCCGGCACGGCACCGACGGATGTCGGTGCCATCGGAATCACCGGGCAGCGCTCCACGGTGGTCATCTGGGAGCGTTCCACCGGCAGGCCCCTGGGACCTGCCGTCATATGGCAGGATTTGAGGGGAAGCAAACGGGCATCGGAATTGAACGAAATGGGGTTTATTACGGTGAATGCCCTGGCCGCCGCATCCAAGGTCGAACATGCTTTAAGGGCCGTTCCAGACGGATACCGGAGGATGAAAAACGGTGATCTGGCATGGGGAAATGTGGACAGTTACATCGCTTTTCGTTTAAGCGGTAATACCGTTCATGCCACGGATGCCTCCAATGCCTGCGGAACCGGATATTTCGATTTCTTCAACAACTGGGACTGGTTTGACCAACTCCTGAAAGTGCAGGATCTGGATCGCTCTTTTTTTCCCCGGGTGATGGATACCGCCGGTATTTTCGGGTATACCGCCGATGGTATTTTCGGCGCCAAAGTCCCCATCGGGGCAATTATCGGAGACCAGCAGTGCGCGGCATATGCCCAGGGATGCCTGGACCCGGGAGAAGCAAAAATATCATTCGGTACATCCGGTACCTGCAATGTTAATACCGGTCAGGAAATCAAACTGGCAACGGGGAGTTATCCGCTGGTCATGTGGCAACGAAACAACGTTAAAACATTCTGCCTGGAAGGCATGGTGATTACGGCAGGAGCCGTTTTCAACTGGCTGTCGGCAATCGGCATCATACCGTCTCCCGGCGAGGCCCGATTCATTGCCGAGCAGGTGAAAACGTCCAACGGCGTCCGCTTTCTGCCTGCGCTCCAGGGTTTGGGGACTCCCCACAACCAGTATGACCGCCAAGGAACGATTCATGGACTCACCCTGGCCGCCTCAAAAGGTCATATCGTCCGTGCAGCCATGGAAGGCGTGGCCTTCCGTGTCAGAGAAATGCTGGAAAGAATCTACCTGGATTCCGGACTTCCCAGTCAGACAATATTACGGGTGGACGGCGGGGCCACTGAAAATGATGCCTTCATGCAGATCCTCTCGGACGCCCTGGGCATGCGCATCGAACGCATGAACCCCACGGAAGCCACGGTATACGGCGCCGCCCTTCTGGCCGGAGAGGCCTGCGGCACGTGGAAACCATACAGTTCCAGACAATTGCGTCAAATCGATAAGGTTTTCGAACCCACATGGCACAAATCTCAACGGGACGACTTTTACCATGAGTGGAAAAAATGCTTCGGACTCACATGATAAAACCAACCCGCCGACATCATCAAAAGATGCGTCTTGAATTTGGGAAGGTTAATATAACGACATCGGCCTCAATACGGCCCATAATCACACGGTGGTATTTATCTCTTCAATAATTTTCTTCACGGCCGCCACAGGGTCTTTGGCATCCCGGATGGGTCTTCCAATGACCAGGTAATCCGCCCCGCTTCGGATGGCCCCGGCCGGGGTTGTCGTCCGTTTTTGATCATCTCCGTAGACGGTATTACGGGCCGTCCGTATCCCCGGTGCCACGGCCAGAAAGTCTTTGCCCAGGGCGTTCTTGATCATGCCCACCTCCCGGCCGGAGCATACGACACCGGCGCAACCGGCGTCTTTGGCGGTTTGGGCTTTCTTCAAAATCAGTTCAGCGGGATCATTGGAAAAAATATCGGCATATCCTGCCTGGCGAAGATCATTTCCCGACACGCTGGTCAGCACCGTAACACCCAGCACCCCCACGCGACCGGCGCTGCCCGTCACCGCCGCTTTGAGCATTTCGGATGATTCCGCACAATGGACCGTGGCCAGTTGAACCCCCAAATCCGCAACAGAGGCCATGGCCCGGGAAACCGTTGCCGGGATATCATGCAGTTTTAAATCCAGAAATATGCCGGCATCGCTTTGGGTTTTAATCATCTTCACCACATCAGGCCCGCACCGGATAAACAGTTCCAGTCCCACCTTGAACATGCCGACATACGGCGTGAGCAGTTTCACGAACTGCAGGGCCGCATCAAACGACGGAACGTCCAGGGAGAAGATAATAAAATCTTTTGCGCACTTCATGGCGCTTTGCCTCCGATGATATCATCATGGTGTTCAATAACATCCATACCATCCGACAGAATATAATTCAAATTGGCCAGAACACGATGGGTCGCTTTTGACAGAAAGACCCGGGCTGTCTTTTTCTTTAAATCCGACACCAACGCATCCTTGCACATCAGATATCCCAACACCGTGTCGGTGGCCAGTTCCACAAGCCGTCGGGCATGATACTCCTGGTAAACCGGGTCTTTTTTCCCTTTGATGTGGGATACGGCGCTCTCCAGGTGGGCTCTGAATTCACGGGCCGTTTCAAAAAGGTCCGCCACCTGGGAAAAATCCGTGTGATCCTCATAATCGTTGAGCCACTCGGTGACCATCCCGCCCATGACCCCGCCGATGGCGGCAACTATCTGCAGTTGGGTGGTACCTTCGTAAATATTGGTTACCCGGGCATCCCGGTAGTATCGTTCCACGTTGAATTCACAGGTATATCCCACACCACCGTGGATCTGGATGGCATCATAGCAGATTCGGTTGGCCATCTCGGCAGCATATGCCTTGACCATTGGCGTAAACAGGGCCGCATATTTGGCATACCGTTTGGCGTCGTCTTTTAAATCTCTCTGGCTGTCGGCAGAGTGCTCCATTCGGTGCTCTATGCCTTCTTTGATATCCACAATGCAGGATGTCTCATAAAGAAGGGTGCGGGCCGCCTCGATATGAACTTTCATGTCGGTAAGCATTTCATACACAGCGGAAAAATCACGGATGGGTTTTTTAAACTGGACCCGCGAAGTAGCATATTGCCGAGCCTCCCGGAAAGCCGCTTCTGCTATTCCCACGGCCTGTGCGGCAACACCGAGCCTGGCCCCGTTCATCAGTGCCATGGTGTATTTCACCAAGCCCATCTTCCGCTTGCCCAACAGCTCCGCCGGGGCGTCGTTAAACTGGATCTCACAGGTGGGGGACCCGTGAATACCGAGTTTATGCTCGATCCGGCGGATTTTCATATGGGGATCCCGCTGGTAAATAAACAGGGATATACCCCGTCCCCCGGTGGACCCCTCTTCGGAACGGGCCATGACAAGGGAAATATCGGCGCAACCATTCGTGATGAATCGCTTCACCCCGTTTAACAGCCATTGACCTTCTTCATTTTGATGGGCCTTTAGAACGATGGACTGAAGGTCCGAACCGGCATCCGGTTCGGTGAGGGCCATTGCACCCATGACCTCACCGGAGGCAAATCGCGGCAGTAACCGGCTTTTCTGATCTTCGGAGCCGAAGTGGTAAATGGTATCGGCAATTTCCTGGAGACCGAAAATATTCATTAATGCGGCGTCGGCCCGTGAAATCATCTCAATGGCAATGGAATAAATCGTCTTGGGCATATTGATGCCCCCGTATTTTCTTGGGAGGGTAAATCCCATAAGGTCAGCTTTTTTCAGGCGATCCAGTGCTTCCAGGGTCCCCTTGGCATAAACCACTTCTCCATCCTTAAATGTCGCACCCACCTGGTCCACCTCGGCCGCCCGATCGGCAACGAATTCACCGGCGATCTCTCCGACTATCTCAAGTACGCGGTCGTAATTATCCCTTGCATCATCGGCATCTTTGGGCGCATAAGGAAATTCATCTTTTTCCACAAAATGGTTCTCTTTGAGTTCGATGACCCGCAAAAGATCCATATTTTTCATGTGAAATAAAATGTCAGGGTTATCTCTGTAAAAATTCGGCACTGTTCCCTCCTTATGCTCTTGCCTTATATGCTTTTATCATTCTTGGAATGACATCATGGATATCTCCGATGATACCGTAATGGGCGATCTTGAAAATCGGCGCATCCGGATCACGGTTAATGGCAATAATCCGTTTCGACCCTTCCATACCCGCACGATGCTGGATCTGCCCCGATATCCCGCAGGCGATATACAGATTCGGTCTGACGGTTACCCCGGTCTGGCCTACCTGGCGGCTCCGCTCCAACAAACCGGTATCGACCACAGGGCGGGAGGATCCTACAACACCACCGAGCGTTTTGGCCAGGGCATTCACCAGGACGAGCCCCTCAGGATCACCAGCGCCCATACCGGCCGATACAATGATTTTCGCGGACTTTAAATTCACCGTTTTTTCCTCGCGAACCACCTCAATCACCTCGGTCAAAAAATCCTCATCCGGCAGATCGCAGGTTTTTGTAATCACCTGGGCGGTCTTTGACGGATCGGGCTCGGTCATTTTCATGACCCCTTCCCTTACCGTGGCCATACTGGGCACACTCTCCGGTGATACAATGGTAGCGATGATATTGCCGCCGAACGCCGGACGGATTTGAAGCAGGATGTTTTCGTATACCCGGTCCTTGATTTTATGGTCACCGATCGTAAGCTGTGTGCAATCGGCCGTTAGTCCGCATTTCAATGCCGATGCCACCCTGGGCGCCACATCCCGTCCCATGGTTGTTGCACCGAACAAAACAATTTGGGGCTCTTTCGCCTTAATTGTATTGACGACGATTTTTGAAAACGGCACGGATGAAAACCGATACAGGCGTTCATCATCCGTGTAATAAATTCGGGAACATCCGTACCGGCCCAAACCGGCCAGTTCTTCCCGGGCGCCATACCCCACAGCCACGCCCTCGACATCAACGTTCAGCCTTTTCGCCAACCTCCCGGCCTCGCAAATCAACTCCAGGCTGACATCGGCAACCCGACCGTCATTCATTTCGACAAACACCATTACGTTTTTCTTCATATCTGATAAAACTCCCTCTATCCGATGATATGCTCATCCATCAGCCCATGAATCAATTCCGAGATACCGTCCTGGGTATTGGGAATCTGTCTGGCTTCTCCGGTTGTCAGCACGATGTTTTCGATTTTTTTGACCTTTGTCGGCGACCCGGACAGGCCGCACAGATCAGGGTCGGCGCCGATGGTATTGACATTCCACTCCTTGATCCGGACATTCATTTCACAGCTTTTCGGATCCAGGTAGGCCTCGTCATAGGATGTTTCACAGAGAATACTGTCCACATTCTTATAGGCCATCACCCGTTTGGCACTGGGTGAACGCGGTTCATTGGCCCCGGCTGTGACCGTAATCAAAACCGGCAGACGACTTTTTACGATTTCATACCCGTTTTCCACAACCCGCTTTACCGTCACCGCTTCTTCATTGATATCCATGATTTCGCATACGCAGGTCAGTTGGTTCCAGTTGAGCTTTTCAGCAATCTGGGGACCCACCTGGGCAGTATCACCGTCAATGGCCTGTCGGCCGCATAAAATCAAATCGACATTTCCCACCTGCTCAATGGCGCATTTCAACGCATAAGAGGTGGCAAGGGTGTCAGCACCGGCAAACCGCCTGTCCGAGACCAGGATTACCTCGTCAGCGCCTCTGTAAAGGCATTCCTTTAATACATCCTTTGCCTTTGGCGGCCCCATGCTGATAGCCGTTATGGATCCACCGATGGAATCTTTAATCTTTAAGGCCTCTTCCAAGGCATTCAAATCTTCCGGGTTGAATATGGCCGGCAAAACGCTACGATTCACCGTACCGTCCGGTTTCATGGCCTCACCGGACAAATTGTGGGTATCTGGAACCTGTTTTACCGTTACGACCATTTTTATACCCATATACGCTTTCCTCCCATTTAAAATAATACCCTAATTGATCGTAAACAGAATTGAAAAAACAACGGGGTCATATCTTGCTACCGGAAGCGATATTAAAATATTGCCGGTTCGCCAAAACACGCGTTGGGATTAATACATCATGAAGGTTCTCGGCTTTGTTTACGAATAATCGGGGTAATAAAAACAGGGTCTATCACCGACATCCCCGGAAAAGGAGATATTGTGTTTAACCCTGTCGATTATTTCCCGGGCAAACTACCAGTGCCGACGGCAAAATGTCAAGGCAATAAATGTGAAAGTATGAGCATCATGAACTGCCGTTATTTTTACCGGCCGTAGCGTCCCATCAATTCTGTTTTTTCGAGCACATGCCCCTCCATGGCCTTTAACAGGTCCTGTTTGGAGGCACCTGGTTTCAAACCCAAAACCGTGTCAAGGGCATAGAGTTTAAAAAAATACCGGTGCGTTCCGCCCGGGGGACAGGGGCCACCATAGCCGATAGCGCCGAAACTGCTTCGCCCCTGTGTTCCGCCCTTTTCCGGCCGTTCAGAAGGGCCGATATCCTCGGGCAATATATCGATATCGGCAGGGATGTCATAATACACCCAATGAACCCATGTTCCCACGGGTGCGTCCGGATCATCGCAGATCAATGCCAGACTTGCTGCTTTTTCCGGCAGTCCGGTCCACTTCAGCGGCGGCGATACATCAGCGCCGTCACATGTATACTTTTCCGGAATCAGTTCTTCGTTCTTAAATACAGGACTCGTCAGTTCCATGATAAAGCCTCCCCGGAAATGATTTCCAAACCACTTCCAATTTAATAATGACAAACCTTTCCCCGTAAACGCATCTTTTATGTCCAAACAATCCAACATTCGGGCATTATTTAAGATACCATTTTTTTATAAAATATTTTGTTTTAAATTACAAGTAAACCCCATCAACCCGTAATACCCTATCTTAAATATAAATTTCGAAATTGATTAATTCAGAAACCGACGAGCTTTTCATTATTCCCATGGATAGCGCGGAATGGTTAATCGCCAAGAATGGGCCGGCCTGATTTTTACAGCGGTTGGCAGGTCTGAAAGGTCTTCAGTAAAAATAACTTTTAAAAATATTTAAATATGATATTTAAATAACAAACATCCGTTTTCCCATGGCCGACAATTTTAGGGATTCAATCTGAAAAAGGGGTATGGTATGCCGATGAGACATCACCGTCTGTTGGTTTTTATTTTTCTTATCATATTGGCATGTATTTTGAGTCCGGATCCTTCAAGGGGATCCGAGACAGCAGGATCGGGATTTGACGAAAAAATTGCCGCCGTAAATGGTGTCGGAATTACCAAACGGGATTTTATCTGGGCACTTTCCAGCGAGGAACAGCGTTTAACCAGTTCGGGAAAAATATTGACACCGGAAGAGAAGAACGACTTGAAGCGATCCGTTCTGGACCAACTCGTCAACCGGGAAATACTCTATCAGGAAAGCCGGAAAAAGAATATCGTCGTCTCAGAATTAAAAATTGAACAGGAGTATGGAAGAATACGCGCCTCCATGATGTCCGATATCGACTTGGAAACCATAAAAAAGGAACTGGACATGGACGAAAATCACATCAAAAACGAGTTCAGGCGTGTATTTGCCATTAAAATGTTGATGGCCCAGGAATTGGTAATCGACGATTCGGTAACTGAAAAAGAAACCCGGGATTTTTATGACAGCAACCCTGATAAGTTTATCATTCCCGGACCGATTTATGTAAGGCATATATTAATACAGGTTAAACCGGGTGCTGATGAAACCCGAAAAGCCGATGCCAGAAAAAAGGCGGAAGAGATATATGAAAAAGTGAAAGCCGGTGAAGATTTTTCGGAATTGGCAAAAGCCTATTCCGAAGGCCCGTCTGCAGTCAAGGGCGGGGCCATCGGATGGCTGAAAACCGGCCGCACCGTAAAGGCATTTGAAGATGCCGCCTTTGCCCTGGGAGTCGGAGAAGTCAGCGGAATCGTGGAAACCCCATACGGGTTTCATATTATTAAGGTGACGGACAAAAAGCCGGACAGGGTTTTTGCTTATGATGATATACAGGGACAGTTATCGGATTACCTGAAAAAACAAAAAGTATCCCTGACGGAAAAAGCGTACATCGAAAAGCTTAAAAAAAAGGCAACGATCGAACAGTTTGTTGATATTCTGACAATGGAATAACCCTTTTACACATTTAAACGGAAAAGTTGCGCCCATGCCCAAGCACAGTTACAGGTTTGCAGAAGAGTATAACGGATTCGTCGGATTCGGAATGGACCGGAAAACGGATGAGGCATCCCTGGTGGTCTATTTGCAGAAATTTTCAGACGACGACCTGATGAATGTATTAAAAGAACGTCTTACTGACGAGGAAATAAAAGAAGTGGTGGATCTTATTCACAGATTGATGCGAAACCATTTTAAGGAAGAAGAATATCATCGACTGTTTTTAAAAGATGGACATGGGCACTGATCGTTTAAAAATAATTTCAAAACCCCTTCCGGGTCCAATCTCTGTGTTGGTCCGAGGCATTCAATTCTCGGAACAGGTACCAGGGACACGATGATTCGTGCCCCTGGTACCTGTCAAAGAATGGCCTTATCCTCCTTGAATGCGACAATATCATCCCAGGTATACCCCATTTCGATCAGGATCTCTTCCGTATGCTGACCCAGTTCCGGTGCCGGGGTTCTGATGGATGCCGGCGTTTTTTTCAATTTGATCGGCGCGTTGATCAGCTTGAACGGGCCGTGTTCCGGATGAACGACTTCGGCGACAAACTCGTTAGCCGCCGCCTGGGGGTCGTTCAGTGCTTCCGCCAGGGTTTGTATGGGAGCCCAGATAATTTCTTTTTCATCGAACAGGGCGCCCCATTCATCACGCCGCCGTGTCATAAAAATATCGTCCAACATGGCAATCAGCGGCGCGGGGTTTTCCGCCCTGACGAACATATTCTCGTACTGTTTATCATGCTCTAAGTGTTCTATACCTGCAACTTTACAAAAACTAGACCAGTACCGATCCGATTGCAGGCATGCCAGCATAAGCCATTTGCCGTCCTTGCATTTATAAGAGTTAAAAAGGGGGTTGGGTACTTCTTTTCTGGAAACCCGGGACGGCTCTTCCTCGGCAAATCCCGCTCCCACAACGGAAAGACCGTTGCACCACAGGGCCGTCCCCAACAGGGAAATATCCACTTTCTGGGCAATGCCCGTCCGCTCCCTGACAAGCAGGGCAAGGGCAATGCCCCCGGCCAGCGCCATGGCGCTGGTGTTGTCCCCGTATCCCGGCAGGCATTGGGGCGGCGGTGCATCCGGTTCTCCGATCATGTTCATAATCCCGCCCCTGGCCCAGAAAGCCGCATAATCAAAACCCGGCCGCATATACTCAGGGCCCTTTTCACCGTAACCACTGCCATGAGCGTAGATCAGTTTGGGATTGATAGCGGAAAGGGTATCGTAATCCACTTCCAGTTTCTTCAGCACGTCTGAACGGATATTGGATACGAACACATCCGCCTGCTCAACCAGCCTGTACATTATCTGTTTACCTTTTTCCACCCTCAGATCAACGGCCATTCCCCGTTTATTGCGGTTTTCAAGCTCCCAGGGAAAGTTGATTTCCGGAACCTCCGTACCGCCGCCGAACATGATGATGGCGCGCTGGGGATCACCGGTAACCGGATCTTCGACCTTAATCACATCCGCCCCCAGGTCCGCCAGAATGGCCGTTCCTCCCGGGGCAAATATCCATGTAGTAAAATCGATTACTTTTATTCCTTCAAGTGCCAGCACTTATATTCCTCCTCCTTCTAAATCTCTGATTTTCACAGCTTCCGAATCTTCCCTGACGCTAATTTTGTTTCATTGCCGCTTCCAGTTCCCCCAGGGTTCCCGGCGGGATCTTTACATCGGGTCTGGCCACAAGACCGATGGCTTCAGTGGGGCATGTACTGACGCAGAGCCCGCAACCGATACACTGCAGGTCTTCCACGGCGGCTACATCTCCCATGGATATGGCATTGACCGGGCACCTGGTAAGACAGGTCTCGCAGGCCGTACACAGGTCTTCATCGACTTTGGCGTAATACCCCGACGTCAGCATGGCGGATGCAGGGGATGCGGCCTTTGCCATCCTCAGAATGCCGCAATGACAAGAGCAGCAATTGCAGATAAACACCAGTTCTTCCGATGTATTGGCGGAGCAATGAACCAAGCCCTCTTCTTCGGCCCTTTTCAGTATTTCGATGGCTTCCTGCTTGTCGACCATCCGGCCGTTCATTCTTTCTGCCGCGTAAACAGCCATTTCACCAAAGGCCATACAGTTTTTGTGGGAGACGCCGCAGTCATCCGCTTCATCCAGCAGAACCGCATGATGGCGGCAAAAACAGGTCCCCACGGTAATGGCCTGGGTTTTTTCGACATATTTCAACAGTTCGGCAAAGGGCAGTACGTCCTTTTTCGGAACAACTTCTTCTCCAACGGGAAGTACACGAAAGTACGATGTTTCCGGCGGCGGCAGAGGTTCTGGTAGTGAATCGCGAAGATCCTGGATAATCTCAAGATAATTTTTGAACCGGCGGGCTATGAGATAGTCACGTTCATTTTTCGTACCCCGATAAAATTGCCCTTCAAATATACCGGGCAAAAGCGGAAGCAGGGAATATCTGTAAACACCATCGTCATATTTCTTGCTATGGAGAAAACCGTTGTCGGCCATATGTTCCAGTTTTGACCGAACATCTTCTACAGGTTGTCCCATTTCTTCAGCAACCGCCTCGGCAGTCGTGGATTTTCCGGACAGGCGAACGGCCACCGCCGCTTCTTCCGGTGTCACCAGGTCTTTTAACAGGGCATAGAATTCTTCATTGGGAATAACCGGAATAGCGCCGCCGGCCTTTTTCAGGTCTTCCGCAAGGTCTTGGTACACTTGTTCAATCGTCATGGCATCTCCTCATGTTTTTTAGGGTTTCGATCCTTGTGCCGATCCACGGCTTTGAGGCCGAACACCCGTGAAAAGGTCTCCGTTGCCTTGTCAAGATCTTCCACGGCAACGGTAATATGATCCAACCGCGTAATTCGCATCATGATCTCTTCCTTTTTTTCGAAACCGATTCCGGGCAAATTTTAAGTGAGCTTCTTATTCATTTGTCTTTCATGACGTTCTCCTGCAGTTGCGATCTCAGCCGCTGCTTTTTGCCAACACCGATTGGGGGATTGGTTTCATGAAAACGGCGATCAGTCCGCAAACCAGCATCAAAGGAATAAAGAAGTAAAAAACAGGCAGATAAGAGTTATAGGCATCGAAAATATAACCTGCGCCCACCGGTCCGATGGCCCCGCCGATGGTACCCATGATGTTCAAAATACCGTACAGGGTGGCAAAATTCTTCACACCCAGATAATCTCCGGTCAACAAGGGGTTTATGACCAGGGGGGCACCGCATGCGAAGCCGTATATGCTGGCGAAAACCAGCACAACCCAATACGGACTGGCAAAAATGAGAAACCCGATGGAGATTGAAAACAAAACACATGAAATGGCCATGGCGACTTTGGCACCCCATCGATCCGCCAGTGGACCAAAAGCGATCTTCCCGAGAACCATGGCCCCCATCACCAAGCTCCAGGCAAAAGCCGCCCGCGTGGGTGAATGGCCCAGATCGGTCAGGTAGGCAACGCAATGGTTGCCCAGACCGCCATAGGCCACGGAAAGAATCAGCATGATGGCGGCAATCTGCCAGAACACCTTCAAAGAAAAAGCATCCTTGACACCGACACCCCGGACTTCATCTGCTGATGCATCTTCCGATTTTCCCTGTTGATAGGGCTTCAGGCCCATTTCCACGGGATGGGTTCGGATGACAAAAAGAATCAGAGGAATCACCACGATTAAAATGGTGCTGCCGCTTGCGACAAATGCGGTCCGCCACCCGTAATTCAGGATAATCCAGTTGGCCACCGGCGACATGACCATACCGCCGAAACTTGTACCCACAAAAGCGGCGCTCATGGCTGCTCCGCGGCGTGAGATGAACCAGTTCGAGATGAGGAGAGAACAGGGAATGATGGTGGAACACATTAACCCGAGACCGATGCATCCGAAAAGAACATACAAATGCCACAGCTCGGTAATCCGGCTTTCGATAATAATGCTGATACCCACCACGGCCGCGCCGATGGCCATCACCTTTTTAGCGCCGATTCGATCAATCACGGTGCCTGCCACCGGCGAGGCAATGGCGGAAACCACGGATCCCACCAGAAGGGCCACAGCCAACTCCCCTCTTCCCCAATTCATGCTTTCGGCGATGGGTTTTAAGAAAACGGGAAAGGTATTAAAAACCATTCCCCAGAGAAAAAAAAGAATGAAAAAACAGGCGGCGGTAATGTAAAAACCATAAAAGAACCGTGGTGAGCGTGGAGAATTCATAAGCAAAAGACTCCCTTCTGACGGTTACACGTTAAAATCCCGAACCCATACGCCTCGTTTACAATTCACGATATACGCCCAATATCCAAACGCCTGATTCCCTATCCCCGGTTCACTTCCCCCGGCCCCTTGCCCTCCGTCCTGACTTCCAGGACATACGGCTTGTTCCGGTCAAGCGCTTCCAGTATGGCCGGTTTGATATCATCCGGCCGGGTGATGCTTTTGCCGTCCACCCCCATGCTGCGGGCAAGTCCGACAAAATCCAGGGGCGGATCCTGAAAATCCATGAATGCATACGGTGTTTCGGTCTTGATGTTCTGGAGGGTGATATATCGATGCATGTTATATTTCAGGATTCTGTAGCCCTGGTTGCTCAAGATGATATATACTACCGGGATGTCGTGACTTGCGGCAGTCCAGAAACTCTGGACGGTGTACATGGCTGAACCATCGCCCACCAATGCGATAACCGGATGATCAGGCTTCGCCAGCTTGACGCCCAGAGCCCCCGGCAGCCCCTGGCCGATACCACCGCCGTGATTTCCGAACAGGGTGCCCGGCCGTTCAAAGGGAATCGACGAAATCAGGTCTATATAGGCGGTAATCGCCTCATTATAGATGATCGCGTTTTCCGGCAGGCAGGCTTTCAGGTCCGCCATCAGGCGGACCGGAGCAATAGGAATGTTGTTCCACCGTTTTTCAGTGTTCTCGACAAACACCCTGTCCACAATCTTTTTCTGCTCCGCCATTTCCGCACACCGTTTTTCAGCACCCTGCCTGCCGTTCCTGGTCATTTGCTCCGCCACACGTTGTTCAAGCAATGCCAATCCCTGTTTGGGATTTGCCAAAATACCGACATCCACCGGAATGTTTTTACCGATTTCCCATGATGCATCATCAAGATGAATCAGCTTGCAGTGGTCCGGAAGGGGGGATCCCTCTGCATAAAACACCGCATCAAAAAGCCGGGCGCCCACTGCAAGGATCACATCTGTATTGCCGAGCATTTGGCGGGTAATGGGAGCTTCTCCGGGAAGCAGGCCTTTAAACTGGGGATGGGATGTGGGGAAATTCAATGCTCCCATCATCAGGGTATTCCAGACCGGCGCCCCCAACGTTTCCGCCAGCCGAACAAGCTCTTCCTGGGCATTGGCCGCAGACACACCGTCACCGCAAATGATGCCCGGGGCCGCTGCATTTGCCAGAATGTCCGCCGCAGCATCAACGGCCTCGGGACTCGGGCGGACATCGCGATGGAAAACACCCAAATCCGGTATGTCCATAAATGCCTCATCATCCAGGACATCTCCCGGAAGAGCCACGAACACGGGGCCCCGGGGCGGGTCCTGGGCGATTTTAAACGCTCGGGACATGATCAGGGGGATGTCTTTGGTATGCTGAATTTGAACCGCCCACTTGGTTAAAGGTTTGGCCATGGCCACCAAGTCATGGGAAAGCAGGGGCTCATGAATCAGCATCCGGCTGTCCTGCTGTCCCGCGGTAACCACCAGGGGCATCCTGCCCATGGCGGCGTTATACAAGGACCCCATGGCGTTTCCCAGGCCCGGCGCCACGTGTAGATTCACCACGCCCGTCTCACCCGAAGCATTGGCGTACATATGGGCCATGGTCAATGCCACCGCTTCCTGAAGGGCCAGGATATATCGTATTTGCGGGTGCCCGTGGAGCGCCGTGATCAGGCCGAATTCCGTGGTTCCCGGATTTCCGAATACGTATTTTACACCCTGCTTTTCCAGAATCTTTATTAACGCTTCCCGTCCCTTCATATTGATCCCTTTCCCTTTTAACGGCTCCGTAAAAAATATGGGAATGCCGTCTTCTGAAAATCCCGGGCTTTTATCTCAAGCCGCGATTGACCGTCAACACATCTTTTTAAAAACTTAAACCGCAATACCGTTAACCTGGTTTTGACTTCTCTCACCTTTCCCGCAAATCGGGCCCTGCTTTTATCTGAACCGTCAAGGTGCCAAGGGGTATTCCTGTTCTTACGAATCGAACGGACGATTCGTAAAAGGAACCGTATTTATTCAGACTTAAGTTAATGGCATTGACTTAAAACTTCATAAAACCATTCCGCCGTTGGGGCTGATCACCTGTCCCACGATGTAATCGGCATCCTCCGTGGCCAGATAGACCACTGCACTGGCGATTTCATCGGGTTTTCCCATTCTTCCGATGGGTTTGCGTGAGGTAATAATGGCTTTTACTTCCGGCGTCATGGTATCCAGCAGGGGGGTATCCACATATCCAGGCGCAACGGCATTGACCGTAATGCCGGAAGCGATGACTTCCAGGGCTACGGACTTGGTAAAAGCGATAATCGCGCCCTTGGCGGCGGAATAAGAAGGAGCGCCGGGGCATCCCTGCATGCCGCAAATCGACGCCATGTTGATAATCTTTCCGCTTCTCTTTTCTTCCATTATTTTCAATGCTTCACGCGTGCAATAAAAGGTGCCGTTTAAATGAATATTTATCATGGAATGCCAGTATTCATCTTTGAGAGATGATGTGATCCGCATACCGTCCTGGGCCTTGCCCAGTGTCACCACCTCTTCTGCCATTCTTAGATATGTGGCATTGACTTTATCCGTATAATCCGACCAGTTGGGAAATGCACTGATCCCCGCGTTGTTTACCAGGATATCGATTGTTCCCCATTGGGATTTCAGTTTTACGAACATTTCCTTAACCTGATCGACGTTTCCCACATCCGCCTGAAGGCCGATGCCCTGTGCCCCTTTTTCCTTAAGGGCGGAAAGGGTATTTTCGATTCCCTGGGGATTGATGTCGTTGACGGCGATTTTCGCCCCTTCGCCAGCCATCTGCAGGGCAATGGCTTTTCCAAACCCGGAACCCGCACCGGTAATCAAGGACACTTTATCTTTAAGCTTCATTTAAAACTCCTTTCGTTGGAAAGCCTTTGGATTATTGGATTTGTCATATAAAACAGCTTGTTTTTCTTCGGTTTTTAAGGTCTGGGAATATCGCACCCCTGCCGACGTTTTGTAGAGGCAGATGGCAAATCGCCGGAATGATTGCACACCTTATAGCGAATTTCGGTGAAGAATACAAACCCAATATGCACTTTTAAGGCAGCGAATTTACAATCAGAATCATGTTTGACAATCCCGAACAACAATTAGTGCGATTGGTTATTTTTTGTTTGACAATCCAACAGAAACATTATCATCTAAGCCATTTTGCTGGATTGCGGTATTGCATCCCCTTTTCTATCATTACAGGAAAATATAAATGACATCTTCACCCCGAAAGCCCGGATTTTACGGCTGGAAAAATGTAGCGGTTCTTTTTTTCATTTATATGTTTACACTGGGCATGGTGTTTTACGGCTACTCCGCCATTTTCCCGGCCATGATCAAGGCCATGGGCTGGAACAGGGGCACGGCATCCATTGCGTATACCATCAACATGCTGCTCAGCGGCACCCTGATCCCCCTGGTGGCATTCTCCATCAACAAAATCGGAACCCGCAAGACCATCCGTATCGGACTGGTTTTACTGTTGATCAGCGCCGCACTTTTAGCGACTGTTACATCGCGGATGTGGCAATGGATTGTTTTATGGGGCATATTCGGCGGGCTGGGATTTGCTTTTGCAGGCCTCGTCTCGGTTCAGACACCGCTGATGTACTGGTTTAATGTCAACAGGGCCACGGCCATCGGCATCGTGATGACCGGTGCTCCGGCCGGGGGATTCATTGCCCAGCCGTTTTACACATGGCTCATCGGCCAAACCCACACCTGGCGGTCAGGATGGCTGGTCGGAACCGGTTTTTTATTATCCGCACTGGCCCTTTCCTTTTTGATTGTCAATACGCCCAAAGACATGGGCCAGCATTCCGACGGGATTGACCCTGAAAAAAGCATGACACCCGAAATCACTAAAAAAGCCACTGCCCGCACCTATCGGACCCAGGACACATGGCTGTTAAACGAGGTGATCAGAACGCCGGCATTCTGGCTGGTAATCGTCTTCTGGATCAGCCATGTGATGCCCATCATTCTCATGACCAGTCATGGCGTGCTTCATTTTACGGATTCGGGTTTTTCATCCATGCAGGCCGCTTCCATCCTGAGTCTTTTGATCATGGCCAGTGCCATTTCCCGGTTCCCTTCGGGTTGGCTGGGAGACCGGATTGAACCCCGATGGATCATTACAGCATCCATGGCAGGCATGTTCATCGCCTACATCGGCCTGTGGAGATTAACCGATTATCCGCTCATCATTGTTTCAGCCCTGGTTTACGGGCTTTGCCACGGATCCCAGCTCATCATGTTTCCATCATTGATCGGCAATTATTTCGGTCCGGATCGTTTTACCGCCATCAACGGGGTCATCGCCCCCCTTTCCATCGGATTCAGTGCCGTCGTGCCGGTAGGCGGGGGATATATTTTCGAGAAAACAGGGAATTACAATGCCGCCTTCATTACGCTGATATTTCTGCTGATGATCGGCTTCACGGCGTCATTATTCCTGGCACCACCGGTCAGGAAAAAATAACATTTTTCACTTTTTCGCATAGAAAAACGGGATAAAATCGGTTTCATTCCCCTTTGATTACTTTTTGTAAAAGCGTTCTGTAATAGGCATAATTTTCAAACCGGACATCCTCCCTGACACGTCCGTCAGCCAGGGGGATATATCCGCCCTGTTCAAGAAGCGGCGGCACTTTTTCCATGATTTCACGATAAACAGCGTCCTTTCCGTGCCTCAGCGCATCCAGATCGATTCCGCCGATCAGTCGCAAATCTCTGCCGAACTCTTTTCGAATCGACCGGTAGTCCATGGCCTCGCAATTGACCTCGCACGCCCATAAACAGGTAAATCCCCATTTTATGATACTTGGAATCAGAATCCGTGAGTTGGCATAAGTCCTGAAAATAATGGTCTTCACGCCGTGTTGCCGTAAAACATCCATAACCGGGGTGTAACTTCTTAACACCAGGTCCTCATACATTTTCGGCGAAATCAACGGTTTGTCGTTTCCGCCGATGGGCTCGCTGAATATGGCGGCATCCACCTCAACCTCTTTTAAAACCCGTTTTGCCAGGTCGGCGCAAAACTGTCCCTGGATTATCATGATCTGCCTGACGACATCGGGCTGATCCACGATGAGATCCATGACATCTTTAAACCTGTCCCAGGTCTGAACGCCCATGGTCAGAAACAGGCCGCGGTGGATTCTCAACATCTTCACGGCGCCATCGTCCGGGGCGGATGATAAAAACTCAGGCCAGTCCACGGGCAGACGTCCCGAACCTTCCGGGTTAAGCCGTCTCCGAAAATCCGCCAGGTCCGATCCGGTCTTGGGCAACTTTTCAATCTCCGGCTTGGGGTCCAGGTCCAGGATAATTTCCCGACGCCGGTCTGAAGGGAACAACCGGCCCAGATCCGATCCTTTGGCCAATCCCTGGCCGTACCAAGCCTCCAGCACCTCATCCCGTATCCCTTCCTCAAAATAAGGGACATGGTCGGGTGTCTCGAATTTCATCGTTTGCCGGAATCTTTCACGGCTTGCCATTTTATTTTTTGACATGACAAAAACGATACAAGGGGTTACAGCGTCAAGCACTGAAAAAACGTATTTAAAACCGCGAGTTGAAGGTCATGAATCGACTCTTAACGCGATTCAGTATTCTTGGGATCCACATGAACAATGACCTTGTCCACCTGACCGATCTCCTCGTATATGCAGGCTTCCACCGACTTTGCGATTTCATGCCCCTGGGTTACGCTTAAACGCCCGTCCACGACAATATGGATTTCCATCTGATACTGTCCGGCCAGACTTCGGACCCTCAAGTCGTGTGTACCGATAACGCCATCCACGGACAACGAGCAGGCCTTTATTTTATGCAATACATCGGGCGGCGGGGCTGCGTCTGAAATTTCCGTCAAGGTTTTTTTAAGAATATCCACCCCCACTTTGACAATAAAAAAAGATACGATCAACGCGGCTACCGCATCCAGAATATGCCAGGACGGGTTTATCCTGGCCCCGGTGATCCCGACCAATACCGCTACCGATGACAGGGCATCTGATCGATGATGCCATGCATTGGCAATGATGAGCTGACTCTTGATACGTTTTCCGATATAAACGGAATATCGATACAGCGCCTCCTTGAATATAATGGAAACGCCCGCCCCGGTTATCGCCAGAAAAGTGGGGTGATATTCCGTATGCCGATAAATGTTGATCAACGCCCCGCCGCCCAGATAAACAGCCGTAGCGACAAGAGCCAAACCGATAGAGGCGGATGCCAAGGTTTCTATTTTGCCGTGTCCGAAATGATGATCCTTGTCAGGGGGCTTCTGACCGATTTGCAGACCGAACAGCACCACGGCATCGGTAAACAGGTCGGAAACCGAGTGCACCGCATCTGCAACCAGGGCCTGGCTGTGACCGAAAATACCGGCCAACATCTTTAAAACGATTAATAATCCATTGACAAAGATGCCGACTACCGTAACGGACCTGGCTGAATCCAATGGTTTTTTTTCATGACCGGTCATATTAAACACGTGGTGGTTCCCTGTAAGATTTTGTTTTTTTGGGTTGGACCGTTAAATCGCCGAGCTTTTATATTTTTACGAATCAGGACGAATGAGTCGTAAAAGAAGGCCGTAATGATTCCGGCTAAAGTTCATGACATTGTTTTGTTCATATGACACTTTCCCGCTTTTTATCAATGATAACTTTCATCCTGATTGCCTATGCCGGTTCTGTGAATTTCATCGGCAAGCCGGTTTTCACCCTCGTAATCGAAAAATACGGGGCCCATCATTTGGGAGAAAATAGGATTAGATCGTTCCCACTCAATGGTCCGGGCAAGGGCCTCGTCCAAATCCACGATTTCCGAATATCCCAGTTCTTTCCGGATCCGGGAAGAATCAACGGTTGCATCCTGGGTCGTGTCAATGCCCATCAAGGCAAAAGGGCTTATTTCAACCAGACGGTTGTGCGGCGCGATGATAATCTCTCCGCCCCAGCCCGCACAGTCCCCGATTTTTTTGACCCAGCCGATCATGGACACGGGATCCGGTTCCCCCACATTATAAATCCGGCCGGATGCCTTTTCATCGACGCATGCCAGGGCAATGGCGTGGGCCATATTTTCCACATACCCGTGGGTCCATTGCCATGCAGCCAGATAACGGCTCAGCAGAATAAACGGCCGTTTGTCGTCCATGCGTTTCAGATAAAAATAAATGCGGTGCATCATGGACCTTGGACCGTAAACCGGCGAAAGCCTTAAAATCGTGCCCGGCATTTCCGGGTCGGACATTATTACGGACTCCACCTCCAACTTGTCGTATCCGCCCATGCCCGGAAATACTTTCGTCCGAAGAGGTGAGTCCTCGGTGACGGGAACCGGCTCCACATGACCCGGCTCCAAAACAAAAAGCCGGCCGTAGGCGCGATAAACATCCGTGCCGCTGATGGCAACGATCCGCCTCGAAGTTCCCTTCAACGTCCGAATGACCCGCTCGGCGTCCATTCCGGAAAAGTGGAACATATCTTCCAAGACAATTTCCGGTGCCAAATCCCTGATCCGTGGTCCGTAATATTCAAAGTTTCTCAAATCGCCCGTGATATGGGCGATGCAGTTTGCCTCTTCAAAATGGCCCCCCCCCTGTTAAAAAGGATAATCTCATGCCCCATGCGGCTTAAACACGTCACCACATCCCGACCGATAAACCCTGTCCCGCCGATAATGAGTATTCGCATGACCCCATTCTCCTAAACAGTGTCCATCCTGAAACGGCATCTTTTGGCCCGGAGCCGGGTTTTCATTTTTTTGAATTCCTCAAAACAGCACGCTATTCCTTGCTGTCGCAGGGACGGCTCGGCCTGTTGTCACAAGGACGGCTTTACCGTTCTTTAAAATCGCTCAGATCTTAATCTGAACCGATCCCGCCAAGGCAAACTACCCTTTATAAATGGGTACTAAGCAGGATTTTTTAATAATTTTAGGATTATATGAAAATTAACGCTTTTCGTCAATTAAATTGCGCCTAAAAATCCCGTCTGCCGCCTTGCTAATCTCTCAAATCTGTAATATGAATTATTTGTTTATCATCTCATCGACGATCAACTTCAACCGGACCGGGACACATCAACAGCCGCATTCAATACCGGAGAAACTTCCACAGGACGGACATCATGAGAAACCAATGGATCGACGAAAAGAGCTTTGAAATTAAAGAAGAACCGTTCTACCTGCCCCAGGCCGGTGAAACACAACTGTTTGAAGCAGCATATAAAAACAAGCTTCCGGTGATGCTCAAGGGCCCCACCGGAAGCGGCAAAACCCGGCTGGTGGAACATATGGCGTGGAAGTTAAAGCGTCCTCTGTATACGGTGGCCTGCCATGACGATTTAAGTGCCAACGATCTGGTGGGACGGTATATCATAACGGGAGATGAAGTGGAGTGGATTGACGGGCCCCTGCTTATGGCCATAAAAAACGGCGGTATCGTTTATCTGGATGAAATCGTGGAAGCCAGAAAAGACACCACCGTCGTCATTCATCCGCTGGCGGACCATCGCCGGTATCTGCCCGTTGAAAAACTGGGAAGAATATTCACCGCCCGGGACGAATTCATGCTGGTCATCAGTTACAATCCAAACTATCAGAGTGTCGTCAAAGAACTAAAACCCAGTACACGACAACGATTTGTGACCATTGATTTAACCTGGCCCGAAGAAGAGCTCGAGACCCGGATCGTACTCCAGGAAACCGGGGTTGACCGGAAAACCGCCGAGAACCTGGTAAAATCCGCCAATAAAATCAGGAACCTCGTGCATCAGGGGCTGGAAGAAGGTGTCTCAACCCGCGAGCTGGTCTATGCCGGAATGCTTTTAAAAAGCGGGGTTCCGGCAAAAGACGCCCTTCATTCCACCCTGGTGGAGTCCCTGACGCATGACACGGATCTCAAGGAGGGCATCACAGAAGTTCTGAAAAACTACTTTTATTTTTAATGCCCATAATGATGAATTCGTACAAAGCCGAATTTATCAAGTTTTACGCGTTAAGATAAAAATATAATAAAATACCGGATACTTAAAACTCTCGTAAAAAGTTGTTTGCCAACTTTTTACGAGACCGTCAACAATATCATGGGCCAAAAACCAACCCTGAACAGCAAGACAACGGCTGATACGGAAAAATTCTTAACCAGGGACGACATAAACACCATTTTAGACGATCTCATGGTCTCGGTTTCTCCCCCTCTTTCCCGGCATGGGCGTGATATTCCCGGAAAAGTGAGGGCCCTGGGCAGTAAGATCTCCCGCTACAGTTGGAGAACAGCCGCGGGTATGATCGAGTGCAGCCCCGGCATTGTCGACCGGGTGGGCTTCGACGGTCTTGAAAGGATTTCCCGGACCGGCATACGCCTTTCCCGGAACTGCTGGGTTACGGCGGTGGAAATGTTTAAAAACAGCGCCTGCCTGATTGACCTTCTCATGCTGTTGGGTGACCGGGACCTGGTAATAAACGTATACGGCTTAAGCGAACGCCTGTGCCCCTACAGTTGGAAAACAGCCGCCCGAATGCTGGACAGCAGTCCGTCGATCATCCGACGGGTGGGTATTGAAGGACTTTATAAAATTACGGAAATGGGCATGCGAATCGCACCGGCCTGCTGGCTGACGGCGATGGGTAATTTTGAAAAAAGTCCCCAACTCCTTGACAGGCTCATGGCATACGGTGACAAGGAATTTGTTATGGATGTTTTGAACATCGGGGTGGAAATTTCTCAATACAGTTGGCAGATGGCCGTCTGTCTGCTGGAACACAGCCCGACACTCATCGATCGAATCGGCTACCCGGGCCTTGAAAAAATCGCCGGCTTCGGTGGCAAGATCGCACGCCACAGTTGGCTTTGCGCCGTCGAGATGATCGAGAAAAGCCCGGTTCTGATTGATGAAATACTGGCAATCGGGGATGCATCACTGGTCATTGATATCTATGACCGATGCAACAGGGCGGCTGATCAGTGCTGGCGAACCGCCGTTCACCTGCTTGAGAAAAGCCCCGCACTCATCGACCGTGTGGGATACGACGGGTTTGAAATGGTTGCCCAAAAGGCTTGCGAACTGACAAAAATCAAGCATGATCGGGCCATATCCTTCATTAACGGGGAATCCGCGGAAGGATCGTCCTTTATGGAGGCCATCACCGAAAGCCTGGAACTTTCCACGGTAAAACCCATACTTGCCAACTATCTCAATGCGCTGTTGCGCTATCGCATTGAAATCGCCGGATCCGTGGGGCACGCCACCGACGGCAGAAAAATTTTTCTTCCCGAACGGCTGAACGATTTTAAAGAAAAAGAGAAAAACTTTCTGCTTTATAAAATATTTGCCACCCATGAAGAAGCCCACCTGGAATACGGCAGTTTTGATTTCTCCCTTTCAGAAATTCCGAATGTGGTTGATAAAATAACCTCCCGGTACGGAAAACGCGAATGAACGTCTGCAGCGACATTGACAGGTTTTTCAATCTCTTTCCCGAACCGGAATTGGCAAGGGATCTCTTTAATATTTTAGAAGACTTCCGGATTGAATCGCGGCTGAAAGAGGAATACCCTGTCCTGGGAGATCAAATCACCGATATCAACCGGTTCATGCTGAATAAAAGACCGGCACTGGACGACATGGCCGGTGACAAACAGCGGGCTGTTGAAATTATCGGCCAGTGGCTGATCTCCGGGAAAACGAAAGAAAAGGTCCCCTCCCGCCTGACAGAAACGTTTGAATTTGCCTGCGCCGTGACAAAAACACTGAAAAACCCCCGATCGGACATTCACGATGTGGCCGGAATCGTTTCAGAACTATATTTTCATATAGATGACACCTTTGTCAAAGATGTATATCGACCGGTTCTCCCGTTTTCCGCATTCATAGATCCATCAAAAACAGGCAGTTATTACACTCAACTCGGCGGTATCCCTGAAAATTCCAGGCAAAAACCCGATTATGACCCGGCTCAAAAAAACAAACCGCCCTTAAACCCCGACGGCGATACCGAGGAAGAAAACATCACGCCGGTAGACGACCCATCGGAGATTCCGGACAACACCCTGTCAAAACGGAGGGAAAAGACGTTTTATTTTTCAGATCTGCCCGATTTTCAATCAAAAAGCCCGGCCCGCGAGAATAAAGTGCCGGAAAACCAAAAACGGTCAAAGCGGATTTCATTTGGCGAAGACGGTACAAGACCCGAGGAAAAAGACATTTCCTACATCTCCCCGGACACGTTCAGATCCGATCATTATGTCTCTCCATTCAGGTCCTTGACCACAAACGGAAACGAGTTGGCCGCTGTTCCCGGCAGCCACCTGTATCCGGAATGGGGAAACGATATCGAATGCTACCGCGTTAACTGGGCACGGGTCGTGGAACATCCCTTAACCGGGGGGTTGGATGGATTTTACCAGGCCACCCTTAAAAAATATGCCGGGCTCATTAAAAAGGTCAAACGGGAATTCCAAATGCTCAGGCCAGAAAGCCTGACAAAACTCAAACGGCAGGTGGACGGAGAAGAAATTGATCTGGATGCAACGGTTGAATACTTTATCGACAGGAAACTGGGCATCACGCCTTCTGAGAAAAACTATATCCGCACCAAGAAAAGCAACCGGGATATTGCCGTTGCCTTCCTGATCGACATGAGCGGCAGCACCCGGGGCGCCACTATTGCTTTTGAAAAGGAGGCGCTGATCATCATGTCCGAGGCACTGTGCGAACTCGGCGATATTTTCTCGATCTACGGCTTTTCCGGTCATACCCGGGAAAAGGTGGATTTTTTTATCATCAAAGATTTTTTAGAACCCTATGATGCAAAAACCGCCCGCAAGATCTCGGCCATCCGGGACCTTCACGGCACTCGGATAGGTCCGGCGATCCGTCACACCCACACAAAATTAAATCAACGGGACGAAAAGACTAAAATGCTGATCCTGTTAAGTGACGGCAAACCCGAGGATAAGGGATATAATGACGCATATGGCATTGAAGATACACGAATGGCGTTAAAAGAAGGAGCGCAGCAGGGAATCCGTCCGTTTTGCATTACGGTCGATGCCTCAGCACCTGAATACCTGCACCGGATGTACAGTCATAGCAACTGGGTTGTGTTCAATGACGTGGAAAAGCTCCCCTGGAAAATCACCCGTATTTACAGGCGACTGACCACCTGAAACATGAATCCTTCAAAATTTGCGGGAAAACAGCATGGAAACTGTTTCAAAACCTTCAATCGGGTTTCAGATCAAGACGGGCCGCGTTGTTTAGCCACAGGAATAATACTCATATTTTGAGGATTGAACGCCCCGGCCAAACGCAGAGATTGAGCGTGATGGGTGGTTTTCAAACAGACCCTATTCCGCAAACCCGTAGTGAAACATCTCATACTCCGTATTTCCCCCAAGCAGTTCATCGATCTCATGCTGAACTGCCTGGCGTTCCTTGCTTAACAGCCATTTTTCCCAGTCATCGGAAGATTTCCAGTTGCTGATCACGAGATAAATGTTCGGACGATCAAGGCTTTTTAAGGTTTCACCCGAAATATATCCCTGTTGCACCGTGGCGAGGGATCTCATTTTTCTGAACAGGGGAATTATCTCTTTGGCTTTTCCTTCGGGAACAACGCGTTTGATAAGGACTTTTACCGCCATATCCACCCCCTTTTGTTTGAATGTTGATTTCACAAGGTAAAAATCTTCTGGCTTTTTATGCCCGTATCTTCCACGATGAACGATAAACCGGTGACAATTTGTATGGCATGGATGTAAAAAATTATTTTATGTTAAACAACATGCAAAATATTGTCAAAATAAAACCCTGTAAGTGCTCTCAAAATCTTCCCCCTGGCTCAATCTCCGTGTCGGGCCGGATCAACCGTATAAATGAATTCGCAGACAACCAGGCATTCAAGCCCGAAGGGAAGATATCCGGCATATCCCAGAACGGGCATTTCAAATATGCAAAACCGTTGAACAAAGGGAATGGCATACTCCCATTTGCCCAAACTGTTGATGTTCCACATTTCCCAGAAAAACCCGCATATCAGGGCCGCAACCGGGCCGAGAACGATTTTTCGCCAATTCCCCTGCATCATCTCCGAGAATATATGTTTCTCCCTGAATAGGGATTGCAGGGATGTGATGATCAGCAGCGGTGAAACCCACAGCAACGGAAAAAGAAAATCAGGTACCACGCCGACAAGGGCAAGCCCGATTCCGGAGATGAACAGGATAACCAGGGACAGCCATGGATCCTCCGGCAGCTTCAGTGACCGAAACCGGAACGGACGTTCATCCGAGTCGGTAAACGAAACCAGATACCAGTAGGTCCCATACACCGCCGGCAATACCGTGGAGAAGGACAGGGACGCAAACATCACATACTGTGCCGCATTGTAATGATCGACACCCAGGTAAACCCAGTTCTGCACAAACCGGTTCAAATATTCGAAAAACCACCAGAAAATCGAACTCGCCGGGAAAAGCAGCAGGAACCGAAGGGGAAATTCCGTCAAGGCACAGGTACCGATGCGCCTGAAACACAGCCCATTGACAAACAGGATATATCCGATCCATAACGGGACAAATGTGTGATGCTGAATAAAAGCCGCCCATTCAAAACGGGTCCAGGCGACAACCCAACCGCAAACAATGGACAAAACACCTATCCATCCCCACCATGGAAAAGATGCGGCAGGCTTCGTCTTGACCTTTATCCCGCCGTTTCGTATAAAATGGATCAACGCCCGGCCCAGTAACAGGAAGAGCACCAGATCCACAAGTCCGATGGCGGCAAATACCGGCCATGAAAAGCCGGCATGCGGCACGTAGCGCGTCAAAGGCGGAAACTCAAGGAACCGGCGAAAATCCATCCCCGCCAGGACAACGCCGATCATGGGCAGACACACCAGCATGGCCGACATGATGCCGAATTTAAGGAGCGCGGAAAAGAATGGGGTGGCACGACGATTTTTCACTTTGGCGTCTCTCTCTGTTTTGATATTGCCAAACAGGCACGATACGCCAATTTAGCGTCATAATCAGATTATTATCAAACGTATTATCATGCTGACAAAAGAAGAAATCAACCGAAAACTGTTGCACCTCCTCGCCCTGCTCATGCCCGTGGGTATTTTCTATATTCCTGAATTAACCCGATTCTCAAAGTGGACAGCGCCATTCATACTGGCGGGATTGTTTCTGGTGTCCGCCCTGGCTGAAAAGTTAAGACTGACCCATCCCGTGATCCAGAAAGTATATATCACCTGTTTCGGCGCATTGATGAGACGGGACGAAATCAAAAAGACAACGGGCGCCACTTATATCATCGGTGGTGCATGGCTGTGTTCCATGGTGTTTGTCGATTCACCGCACATTTCGTTTATCACGCTGATCCTGTTCATCTTGGGCGATGCTGCCGCAGCCCTGGTGGGGCTGAGCATGGGCCGCACCCGGTTCCTGGGCAAATCCATGGAAGGGTCCCTGGCGTGTTTCGGATTGTGCATGACCCTTTTTGCGGTTTTGTTTCCCAATGTGCCGCTGTTGATGAATCATTGGGATGGCGGCGCCGTCCCCTTCCCGATTATGATCGCCACATCCCTGGCCGTCACTATTCTGGAGTTGATCCCGATAAAAATAACAAAAAAATACACGCTCAACGACAACCTCTATGTGCCGGTTTTTGCCGGGGTGGTCATGAAACTGCTGCAAGAAATTTTGTAGAAGCGGTTTCAAAACCTCGCCAGGCTCACGGGAAAGGCAGCGATTCCCCCCTGGTGGCCGGATTCTGTTTTATGCCAGCAGGATCTTCAGGTGCCTTCCTGCATCCTTAAAGCCGTGTTTCAGGCAAACCGGATAACCCGATTCACTGGGTTTGTTTACGATAAGTTCGCGGCATCCCCGTGAAGATACTTCATCAATGGCGGCCTTTAAGAGCTTTCCCCCGATTCCCTTTCCCCTGCCCTTCTCATCAACGATGAACTCTTCTATTGAAGCATAGATGCCGCTGCACCGAAGGGCCGTGGGGTAAGACAACGTCAGGACGCCAAGCACATCTTCGCCATCCACGGCTACCAGTATGGTCCCGATGTTAAAATCGTGAACAATTTTCCGAAACGTTTTTGCGCTTGCATCAAAATCCCATTGTTCGGCCCCTGCTTCGGGAAACTGTTTCAACAGCGCCATGACCTTTTGTTCTTCTTCGATTTTTACATATCGTATGTCCATCCTGGGTATCCTCTTTACGATGGTTACGGGTGGGGAAACGCCTGAATTTAAATTCGCGCCTTTACGTTCATGTTTATCATACCGTTGCACTCTTTTTCAAAACTATTTTTTCGAAGTCCTTTTTAGTTCTCTCGTTGCTTTACGGATCTGCCCCTGATCCCGGCGTAAAAATCATTGCCAAATCAATCCGTATCGTTATATGCAATAAATCCTGTTTTAATTGCACGTTCAGTTTTATATGTAGCGTAGTGCCCGTCCGGAAAAGGCATCTTTTGGCCCGGAGCTGCGTTTTCGCTCTTTTGAAATCCTCGAACAGCGCTCTGTTCCCGCGGTTTCCAAATCGCTCAGGCCTTGCTCTGAATCAAAATCTGCAATTTCCGGACGGACAAAAAAATAAATTAAGGAGACCCTTATGGCGGTAAGTTTATCTCTGATTATCCTGCTGGGATTGACAGCGGATTATGCGGCAAGGCGAATGAAAATTCCCGGGCTGGTCGGCATGCTTTTCGCCGGTGTGATCTGCGGCCCTTATGTATTTGATTTGTTCGCGCCGGAAATGATGGCGGTATCCGGAGATTTCAGGAAAATCGCGCTGATCGTTATCCTGCTTCGGGCCGGATTTGAATTGCACAAAGACACCCTGAACCGGGTGGGAAAAACCGCCCTTGCAATGAGCTGTATCCCGGCCGTATTTGAAATTGCCGCCATTGTCCTTATCGCTCCGGTGTTTTTGCCCGTTTCATACTATGATGCAGCCGTGCTGGGTACGATTCTGAGCGCAGTATCCCCGGCCGTGGTCGTTCCGCTGATGATCGATTTCATGGACCACGGCCGGGGCGGAAAAAAAGGAATCCCCACCCTGATATTGGCGGCATCTTCCATTGACGATGTTTTTGTCATTGTCTTATTTACCATCCTTGTGGGTATGCACGGCGGTGCGACCGATCATCTGTGGGTCAAGCTGGCACAGGTCCCCGTTTCGATCCTTCTGGGCATTGCCGTCGGTCTAATTCCGGGCTATCTTCTTTATCGCCTCTTTATAAAATACGATTTCAAACCCCCAAAACGAACCATCCTGGTACTGGGGACGGCCGTTTTCATATCCTGGATCGAAGCAGTTTCCGAAAAATGGATTCCCATTGCCGGTCTGCTGGGGGTAATGGCCATCGGATTCATTATCCTTGAAAAATCCGAACCCGTGGCTCACCTGATCTCTCAAAAACTCAAAAAAATATGGGTTTTTGCCGAACTGCTCCTGTTTGTACTCGTGGGAGCACAGGTCAACATCCATGTCGCTCTGGATGCAGGTCTGGCCGGCGCTCTCGTCATTATGGCCGGACTGCTGGCAAGGAGTATGGGCACGTACATTTCCCTGATCGGCACCGGCTTTAATATGCGGGAAAAACTTTTTTGCATTGTCGCCTATATTCCAAAAGCCACGGTTCAGGCGGCCATCGGCGCCGTTCCCCTCTCCATGGGCATGGCCTCGGGGGAAATCATTCTTGCCGTGGCCGTCCTCTCCATCATCATCACGGCGCCCATCGGCGCTGTGGGCATTAAATTTATCGGTGAACGTGTACTGGACGCCGGGAAACAATCACCATACCGATTCAAGGATTTGAGGGAAAAACTCATGCTTCCCCGCGTCGGTGAAAGAATCCGGAGCAAACAGTTTGATACTGTCTGGAAAGTGATCGAGGAAAAGGAAATCTGGATAAAACCGCCGGAAGACTCAAAAAATCCAGGACAACATCTGATTCCGGCCGTTTTGATTCGTCTGTGGAAAGAGGACAGCGCAACAGGCCCGGGCAAAGGGAAAACACAAGTCCGTTGTTACAGCAGCATTGATCCGTCTTTCAACGATCACTGGGAAATCATATATGACTGGTAGGGGAAAAATTTGCGGCAACAGGTTGATTGCCGTCTAGAGCTGTGGTATTCGACGACACGAACTTAATTATCCTGTAAAACGATATTCGGAAAAAGATACCCGTGGCATATAAAAAAGAACAATTGACGGAAGCCTATTTACTTGCCGGTATAAAACGAGATACATTAAACGACGCCCAAAAACGTTTATTCGATAAAATCATCACGCTGTTGATAACAAAATGCAACCAACAGGATGTGCCCGTCAGCAGCATGGCAGAAGCATTTAAAGAAATCCACACCGTTATTGATGAAGATCCTCTGTTTTCGTAAACACCGGGTCATCCAAAAGCGTAACGCGCCATCTTCACAGACAAAAAAGATTATTTTTCAAGTATGGCGGCAGGTGCCGGCCGGATCCACCTGTTTCGATCGCCGTCATAAAACCATTTGTCTTTGAAGCCGCGACGCTTTCTGAATATTGGATTTTCAGACCATGCCAGCAATTGCCGGTAGGCATCATGGATTTTTTTAAAATGCTTCGCATCCCCTCCCTTATCCGGGTGATGGCGTTTGGCCTGACGTCGATATGCCGACTTGATGTATTGAAGCGCTTTTTCCGATTTTAACACTGATTTTTCCAGTTCGAGACAGGTCAAAATCTTTCCGTTGACCGCAGGAATCATCGTTGTAATGGGATCCATACTGTCAGCGGAAAGGTGTTCTTTTTCAGCGCAGTTAAACACGTGACGACTGGCAAGGTATCTTTTTTCCGTTCTTTTCTTTTCTTTCCACCAGATACCCCCCAGGTAATTGGACAGACGGATGAAATCATCAGCCGGTTTCATTCCGGGCGTCCTGGGAAACATAAAGCTGAACAAGGCTTTGGAATGATACGGAAGCACGTCCATAATGATTTCCGTTTTGGTGAAATAAAATGTTGCATACCGGGTATTCAGCGCCTTGAGTAAACCGGTCCGGATGTTCAACTGAAAGTGCAGCCGCTGCCGGCATGCCAAAGAGCAGTACCTTCGTCGCTGCATGTCTTTCTGTTTTCCGCAGGATAAACAGAATTTTTCCTCTGGTTGCGTCATGATGATGTGGTGATAATTCTATTTTCGTTATTAATCCGGAAAGTTAAGTTCAGGCAAAAATCGCGGTCAGAAAAAATGGCGGCAAGTGGCTGCCTTATCTCTTTCAGCCTGCCCAATCGTTTGCATCATAATAAAAATTGTATTAAAATGCTACAGGGTTTTGACAAATTATTTATAATGATATATATAACTTTCAATTATCAAAAAGCAAGGTGCAGGGCCTTTGAGCACTGACCCTGATCGGTGCCATTCATTTATCAACATCATTTATTAATTAAAAAGATGAACCCGGAATAATATTTTGGAGACAAATTCATGGCAAATTCATTACCCCACAAGGAACTTGAAAAAAAGGTTGCCGAACTGGAAAAGAAAGTGCAGCAGCTCCAAGAGGTGGAGAAACGATTCCTGGCGTTTCTGGATAATCTTGACTGTGAAGCATTCATGAAAGATGAAAAACATCAATTTGTCTTCATGAATAAACATATGCGGAATGAATATGAAAAAAGCGGCTATTTGGAAAAACCTGTCCATAAACTGGTGCCCAAAAAAATGGCCGACCAGATTATTGAAGAAGATAAAAAAGTATTCTCAGGTGAAACGATTAACGTTATTCGGACAATTCAGGATAAATCCGGGCAAAAAAGAATCTATCGGGTTATCAAGTTTCCGTTTCCACAACATGGACAAACCAAGCTGATTGGTGGAATTTCACAGGACATCACCGAGTATTCGAAGCAAAACATCGAATTGGCCCAATTAAACGAAAAGCTTAAAACAAAAAATATGATGCTGGAAGAAAGCAACGTGGCCTTACGGGTGTTGCTAAAAAAACGGGATGAGGACCGGGTCGAAACGGAAGAAAAAATGCTTTACAATGTAAAGGAACTGATTAAGCCATATATTGAAAAATTGAAAGAAACAGAATTGACACCCCTTCAAAACGCCTTATTAAGTGTCGTCGAATTGAATATCGATGACATCATATCACCTTTTGTCAGGGACATGTCCCTGAAATTTATGAAGCTCACCCCCATGGAAATTCAAGTCGCCAACCTCATCAAGCAGGGAAAAACGACAAAACAGATTGCCGAATTGATGAACCTGTCGGGCAGAACCATTGAAACCCACCGAAAAAAAATACGGACGAAAATCGGTATCGGCAATAAAAAGGCAAACCTGAGATCCCATCTCTTGTCACTGCAATAGGGGGGTATCAAAAAAGTAACCCGCCGCCTGATAACAGGCGACGGTCCTGTTTTCAGCTTCCGGGAAAATAATATATACCATTTATATTTTGAGGCCATGGCCGCCCGGGAGTGCTTTAAACGGCAAGGGGGTTTTCATGAAACGCGCGCTGATAACCGGAATCACGGGTCAGGATGGGGCATATCTGGCATCGTTTTTGTTGAATAAAGGGTATGAGGTCCACGGCATAAAAAGACGCGCCTCATCTTTTAACACGGCGAGAATAGACCACTTATATCAGGATCCCCACGAGAAAGATGTCCGTTTTTACATGCATTACGGTGACTTAACAGATGCAACAAATCTCATTCGTATTATCCAGGAAGTCAGGCCGGAAGAAATTTATAACCTTGCCGCACAAAGTCATGTCAAAGTGTCCTTTGAAACGCCTGAATATACTGCAAATTCGGACGCCCTGGGAACATTGAGAATTTTAGAGGCCATCCGCATCCTGGGAATCAAAGAGCATGTCAGGTTTTACCAGGCATCCACCAGTGAAATGTACGGCAATACATCTGAAATCCCTCAAAAAGAGACAACACCTTTTTATCCGAGAAGTCCTTATGGTGCTGCCAAGGTATATGCCTATTGGATAACCGTGAACTACCGGGAGGCATACGGTATCTTTGCCTGCAACGGAATTCTCTTTAACCATGAATCTCCCATAAGGGGAGAGACCTTTGTCACACGAAAAATTTCCAGGGCTGCCGCAAGAATAGCCCTCGGTCTTCAGGATTGTCTGTATATCGGAAATTTAAATGCCAGGCGCGATTGGGGTTATGCAAAAGATTATATCCGTGCCATGTGGCTGATGCTTCAACACCATGAACCGGGAGACTATGTGATCGCCACCGGTGAAAATCATTCTGTCAGGGAATTTATTGAAAAAGCCTTTAACATTGTCGGCATATCGCTGGAATGGAAGGGAAAAGGAATTGAAGAGTACGGCATTGTATCGTACATATCCGATGCGGCGATATCTTCCCTGGCTGTCGGCGACACCATTGTTCGTATTGATCCCCGGTATTTCAGGCCCACGGAGGTGGATAATCTGCTCGGTGACCCTGCCAAGGCAAAAAATATATTGGGATGGGAACCGACCCTTTCATTTGATGAACTTGTCAAGTGCATGGTTGAAGGAGACATCAGGAAGGCAAAGCAGGACCAGTTGTGCCGCGATGCAGGATTTACGACATACAATCATTCGGAGTAAACCGGTCTAAAAAGAGATATCCAAATGGCATCAGGATCAGATAAATCCATGAGTATTTATGTCGCCGGGCACAGGGGAATGGTAGGATCAGCCATTGTTCGGGCATTGGCATCAAGGGGATATGGAAATATCATTACCCGGACCCACCAGGAACTGGACCTTTGCGACCAATTGTCCGTTCGACGCTTTTTTCAAAGTCAAAAAGTCGATTATGTCATACTGGCAGCAGCAAAGGTCGGCGGAATTTTTGCCAACAGCTCCCTGCCGGCCCAATTCATCTATGAAAACGTCATGATTGCCGCCAATGTCATCCATGAAGCATTCCGAACCGGCATTCGCCGGTTGCTCTTTCTCGGCAGTTCTTGCATCTATCCCAAAATGGCCCCGCAACCGTTAAAGGAAGACTACCTCTTAACCGGACCCTTGGAACCCACAAACGAACCCTATGCCGTTGCAAAAATAACCGGTATCAAGTTATGCGAATATTACAACCGCCAGTACAACACGAATTTTTTCGCGGTCATGCCCACCAATCTTTACGGGCCAAACGACAACTACGATCTTGAACAGTCTCACGTGCTGCCTGCACTGATTCGAAAATTTCACCTGGCAAAACTCGCAATGCGTGGTGACTGGGAAGGTATCCGGAAGGATGAAAAGACGTTCGGCCCGATTACCGAAGATCTTCGAAACGCACTGGGGATACCTCATTCAACGAAGAAAAACGCTGACGCATCGGTTTCAGACACCGGTCGGAACGCTGCTGTTATCTTATGGGGAAGCGGAAATCCTTTCCGGGAATTCCTCCATGTGGATGATCTGGCCGATGCCTGTATTTTCCTGATGGAAAAGTCCGTACCGGATCAAAATATTTTTTTCCCCCGGAATGTAACAAGTTTGGACAAAATCCGGCCGGACTTATCCCTCCCCGTTTTTAACATCGGTTGTGGTGAAGATCTGACTATTCGCGATCTTGCTCTTTTGGTCAAAAAAATTGTCGGGTATCATGGAAACATCATTTGGGATAATGCCAAGCCCGATGGAACTCCCAGAAAACTGCTGGACATTTCCAGGATTTCACGCCTTGGGTGGAAACCCCAAATACCCCTGCCGGACGGCATTAAAAATACTTACCGGGCTTATCTTGATCAGGTATCAAGTTAAGCGACAATGCCGTTTTAGATTCTTATTACATTACATGTCTTAAATCCTGTCTTTCACATTATTCATGAGGGTTGTGAGTGGTAAAACCTATACAAGAATAACAACCCGCAACTTTAATTCACAATTTTTTATTTCAGTTATTTCTTGGCCAGGCGCCTCAATTCCCATATGATAATTATAATTATTATTATTACTATGATATTATTTGATTTTTTAATATATAACGGAATTATTTTTTATTATTTCGACTGAATTTATGTATTGACTTTTTATATCATATTATTATAGATGGTTTTCCGGCCATTCACCCATAATCACTTGATCTAAACCGCGTTAATTATAGGAGACTTATTATGAACAGAATTTCCAGATTAAGCCCTTTTGTAATTATCCTGCTTGTCCTGTTTCTCTTTCTGCCCCATGCAATGGCTGAAGAATCCGGAAAAATCAACATCAACACCGCTTCTTTGGATGAGTTGATTAAGTTGGAACGAATCGGACCCAAGTATGCACAGCGAATCATCGATTACAGAGAAAACATCGCGCCGTTTGCCGAGCCCCAGGACATCATGAAAGTGGAAGGCATCGGCTTGAAAACCTATGAAGTCAATAAAGACGTAATAACCATAGATTGATCCGGATTATGGGTGTTGGCCGTCCCTTCTTCCAACATGCCGCAAAAAATCAGCTGCACAAATCATCCCTAAAATGCCCTTGACATCAGTATTTTTCTGGTGTTAAAAGAATAAATTTTATTGTCTGTGGGTTTTTTGCATTTGATGAGTTCGTAAAAAGCCGGGCCATATGCAGGAAATCCCCCGGTTTATCCTTGCTCCGGTCTGTTTCCGGGGCTTTAACAGCCACAAGGAGGTTGGATGAAAAGATACGAAACAATTACCATCATTGATCCGGATCTGTCCGAAGAGGGACGAAAGCCGATTCTCGAAAAGGTCGGTGCTTTGATTTCGGGAAAAAACGGGGTGCCCATTCTTGTTGATGAGTGGGGCTCACGAAGACTTGCCTACGAAATCAAAAAAAGAACCCGGGGATATTACATCCGGTTTGATTACTGCGGCGATGGTCCTCTTGTTGATGAGATTGAAAGATTCTGCCGAATTGATGACCGTGTTTTAAAGTACATGACGGTCCTGATCGATGAAAAGGCAGACCCGGAAGAAATTCAAAAAGAGGCTGATGAAGCAAAGAAAAAAAGCGAGGCGGCAAACGCAAAGGCGGCTGATCAGCCTGGACCGGCAAATGAGGCCGACAATGCCGAACCCGCTTCAGAGGCTCCGGAAACAGAACCTGAAGCAACCGCAACAGATGATGACTTAGGTGAAAAAGCAAAGGAGGAGCCCGATGAGTGATAACACAAAACATAGAAAGGTCAGAACGGCCAAAAAAAGAGTCTATCATCGACGGAAAGTATGCCGATTCTGCGCGGACAGCAGTATCGTCATTGATTATAAAGATCAGAAGACGCTGAAATATTTTATTACGGAAAGGGGGAAAATCATACCCCGGCGCATATCCGGAACCTGCGCAAAACATCAGCGGGCACTGACGCATGCCATAAAGCGTGCCCGAACGATTGCACTGCTTCCTTATGTCGGCACCTTGGACACTTAGATGGACCATGATGGTGCATCATTTCGTCAACACGAATGATGCATAAATTCTGTATTGAATATGACAAAGGATATCATAAACGGGATTGTCCTGACGAGCGTCATTGTCGCAATATCGGTTGCCGTCCCGATAATCGGTTTTTTCTTTGTCATGTTTGTGCCGCTACCGACATTTTTCTTCCGGACAAAACTAGGAAGAAAGGGAGCAGCCGTTATCCCTATAGCCGTTACCGTTTTGGCGGTGTTGGTAATCGGCGGGTTCTCCCTGGATGTTTTTTTTCTGATCGCGCTGTTTATTCTTGGTTTCGGATTAGGCGAGTTGTTTGAACTGGGTGTTACCATAGAAAAAACCGTCTGTTATCCGAGCTTGGCAGTGTGGCTTGTATCATCAATTTTTTTGCTCTTTTACAGTTTTATGTCGGATGTGGACGTAATCGCCCTGATATCCGAATACGTGGCAAGCAACTTGAACCATACCCTGACACTTTACAAAGAAATGGGCATGCCCGAAGAAACCATTCAAATGCTTGATCGGTCCATGCCCCAAATTCAGTATGTGCTGATTCGGATTATTCCGGGTATGGTCATGGCATCGACACTGTTTGTGACATGGATGAACATCCTGGTGGCAAAGCCCTTGTATATGCTGAAGCAGCTTCGGTTTCCGGATTTCGGCCCTTTAAACCGGTGGAAGTCACCCGAGATACTGATATGGGGTGTCATCGCAGCCGGTGTAATGCTGTTGATTCCGGATAAAACAATTAAAATATTCGGGATAAATGCACTGCTGATATTCTTTGTCATATACTTTTTCCAGGGAATCGCCATTGTGGCATTTTTCTTTGAAAAAAAGAAACTGCCGGGGATGTTGAAAGTGGCCTTATACAGCCTGATCGGATTTCAACAAATACTGCTGTTTTTAATCGCCTGCATGGGCTTTTTCGATGCCTGGCTGGATATCCGTAAATTAAACAGCGTTGAAAAAACCGGAGACTGACATTTTTCTTGTCTAATTCTCACAATAAAAATATAATGACGAAAAATGGTATTGCGATGAAATCATCGCATGCCCGTTTTGGAGGTATAAAGTGAAAATCATATTAAAAGAAACCATTGAATCACTGGGAATTATCGGAAGCAAGGTTAACGTAGCCGCTGGTTACGCACGCAACTATTTACTTCCCCAAAAAAAGGCCGTGTTGGACACCCCTCAGAATCGGAAGATTCTGGAACAGGAAAAATCCAAGTTCGATCTTCAAATTGCCAAGGAGCGAAAAATTGCAACTGAAATGGCTGAAAAACTCCAGGGCGTTTCCTGTACGATATCGGCAAAAGTAGCTGAGGCAGACAAGTTGTACGGATCTGTTACGGTAAGGGATATCCTGGACGCCCTTTCCAAACAGGGTGTGGAAGTTCACAAACGGATGGTCCTGCTGAAAGACCCCATTAAAACTGTTGGAACCTTTAAAGTGCCCATCCGTGTTTATAAAGATGTGGAACCAGAAATTACCGTGGAGGTCGTTCCGGAAGCATAGCGTTATATAAAGCTTGGTAATCGGGAAAGCCCCGAATTTTCCACATCGACGAAAATCAACAACAAGGGGGCTTCTTGCGGTCCTTCATCATTTCTCCCGGCTGCCGGAACGAGCCATTTCCCGTATTACCCGCCATGTTGGGAAATTATTGTCTCATGTTCCATGGGATGACTTGAAATGAATCGAATCAGCCTTACCGTTCCGCATGTGATTCCGATGCACGGCACCGGCCCTTTAAACGTGATTCAACAAAGGATCTCGCTGATGAACAGCAGATTTTATGCGTTTATATGACACTATCCCGAACAAAATCTAAAAACGCCCAGACTGCCATGATTCTTCCGCCCCAAAATGTGGAAGCGGAAGAATCTTTGCTAAGTGCCATTCTCATCGACAACAGCACCCTGCTTGAAATTATTGAACTTGTATCTGCGGATGATTTCTACCGTTCTGCCCATAAAAAAATCTTCAGGTCCATGATCGATCTTTTTGAAAGAGATGAACCCATTGATTTGATTACCGTAACCAATAATCTAAAATCAAAAAATCAGCTTGAAGATATCGGCGGCGCTACTTATCTGGCAGGGCTCATTGATTCCGTTCCTCTGGCCGTAAATGCCCGGCATTATGCAAAAATCATTTATGAAAAATCCTGCCTGAGGCAATTAATTGCAAAATCCAACGAAATCACCCGGCAGTGCTATGAAGATAACAAGGACCTGGATGATATCATGGATTTTGCTGAAAGATCCATATTCGACATTTCGGAAAACAAAACCCGACAGTCCTTCCATCCCATCAGCGACATCATCGTCTCAAATATCGTGACGCTGGAAGAAAAACAGAACAGCAAGTCACTGATCACGGGCATTCCGTCCGGTTTTGCAGATCTTGACCGATTGACGTCGGGTTTCCAGAATTCCGACCTGATCATCATTGCCGCCCGTCCGAGTATGGGAAAAACGGCACTGGCATTGAACATCGCCAGAAACGCCGCGGTTGAAAACAACACGCCCACCGCCATCTTTTCACTTGAAATGTCAAAGGAACAATTGTCCATGCGCATGCTCTGTTCAGACGCACGGGTGGACTCCTCCCGCTTGAGAAGCGGTTTTTTCAGCATGGAAGATTGGGAAAACATCACCGAGGCAGCCGGCATTTTATCTGAATCGCCGATTTTTATCGACGACTCCCCCGTCATATCTGCCACGGAAATTCGCGCCAAGGCAAGGCGTTTGAAAATTGATAAAAATATCGGCATGATTATTATTGATTATCTCCAGTTGATGCGTTCAAACCGCACCATGGAGCGTCGTGAACTGGAAATCTCGGACATTTCACGGTCCCTGAAAGCCCTTGCCAAGGAACTCAATTTGCCGGTGATTGCATTGTCCCAGCTTAATCGAATGCTTGAGCAGAGAAATGACAAACGCCCCAGACTTTCCGATTTAAGAGAGTCCGGTGCCCTGGAGCAGGATGCCGATGTTGTGGCCTTCATATACAGAGACGAGGTTTACAACTCCGAGGAAAACAATCCCCATAAAGGAACTGCTGAAATCATACTTGCAAAACAAAGAAACGGCCCAACCGGTTCGGTGACCCTCTCTTTTTTAAATTCATATACACGTTTTGAAAACTTCATATCAGGAGATATTATATCATGAATCCGGCAAAGCCGAATTCATGAAGTTTTAAGTATTACGTTTTTTTGGCCTAACCTGAATATTACAACTTTCAGGTCCAACTCGTTTTATTCTTTAATGGCCTAAAAAACCTGACATTCCCATGAAAAGAACGTTCCTTTTTTCGATACCATCGCATACGGCATACAAAAATTCAACAGATGAAAAAGCTTTACGGAATACTTAAAGGCCTTAAAAAAAACCAGATTCGAAGACTGGAAAACATCTACCGACGTCGAATTCCCTCGGAGTATGTGATCACCCCCGAACTCGCAAAGGACATATCCCTTTTATCCCATGAAATCCACAGGCAAATAGGACTTATGATAACCCGCCAGGGAAAAATCGAATTTGTCATCATCGGCAGTCACCATGAAATTCTTATTCCGGAAACACCGGAATATCGCAGCGCCCCGGGCAGGCTGAACGGATTAAGGTGCGTGCATACCCATCTGGGCAACGATGCTTTAAGCCGGGATGATTTAACCGATCTTGCGCTCCTACGCCTGGATATGATGGCAGCCATTGCCATAAATGCAAAAGGAGAGCCCGATAAAATTTATATCGGGCATGTTCTGCCTAAAAACAATGACGACACCGCCTATCAGGTACTTCCCCCCATACGGATCCATCAGTTGGACATCGATTGTCTGGCATTAATCCGGGCGTTGGAATCAGAGCTGTCAATTTCAAAGATGTCCCGGAAAGGAAGCCGCCGGAAAGAATCCGCCCTCCTTATCAGTGCCGCAGAATCCCCGAAACACGTGGCCAAGGCATCGCTGGAAGAACTCAAAGAGTTGGCATTGTCTTCGGGAATCGAAGTCGTTGGAACCGTTATTCAACAAAGGCGGCAGGCTGATGCGAAATTCCTGATGGGCCCGGGGAAAATAAAGGAATTGACCATTCTTGCCCTGCAAAAAGGCGCCTCTTTGCTAATCTTTGACCAGGAACTCACTCCCGGACAGATGCGATCCATCACCAACCAGGTGGAAATCAAGGTCATAGACCGAACCCAACTCATATTGGACATTTTTGCACAGCGGGCCAAGAGCCGCGAGGGAAAGCTCCAGGTGGAACTGGCCCAGCTAAAATACTTACTGCCGAGACTCGTAACCAAAAATACCGCCATGTCCAGGTTGACAGGGGGTATCGGCGGTCGGGGGCCCGGGGAAACAAAACTCGAGATAAATCGAAGGCGAGCCCGCAACCGTATCACGCATCTGGAAAAATCCCTGGAAAAGGTTCGTATGAATCGTCGCCAGCAGCGAGCCAAACGAAACAAGAAAAAACTGCCCATCATCTCCATCATCGGCTATACCAATGCAGGAAAATCAACCCTGCTCAATACATTGACCAAGAGCCGGGTTCTGGCGGAAAACCGCCTTTTCGCCACCCTTGATCCCTCAAGCCGACGGCTGCGGTTCCCACGCGACATTGAAGTCATCATAACAGATACCGTGGGATTTATTAAAGACCTGCCTGAAGATCTGCGCGTGGCGTTTCGGGCAACCCTGGAAGAGCTGGAAAACGCAGACATGTTGCTCCATGTGATCGATATCAGCAATCCCCGGTTTAAGGAACAGGTGGCATCCGTTAATCGCATTATCGATGATTTGAACCTGAAGGACATCCCCGTTATCCCCGTATTGAATAAAACAGACCTGGTGGGGTCTGAAACGGTAAAACTTCTTTACGAACAACTCGGCGGTACCCCCATATCCGCAGTTGACGCATCAACGCTCACCCCCCTGGTGGAAAAAATTCAGGATTCGCTCCTGTAATCATTTCTCTGATGCCATAAATTGTCCGTTTATCTGGTCCTGTGGCAAGCCTTCCTCCTAATATGACATCCGGGTTGGGGTTTTCTTTTACGGATCGCCCGTTGTGATTTGTAAAAACAAAATAGTCCTTAGCGACCCTTGGCCTTTGCAGTTCAATAAAAGAACAAGCCGCCCATTCCTTACACTCTCTCAATTGGAAAAAAGGGTTGACATAAATTAAAAAATACATAAGTTTACCGCAATGAATTTGAAACTGGTAAAAAATGTCGGCATCGATGCTGCACGAAAAGGTGCTGAAGTGACCCAATCCCTTTTGGGAAAAACGCGTATTGAAAAAAAAGGGGATATCAATCTTGTAACCCGGGCGGACAGGGAATCGGAAAATATCATTATTCGAACCATCTTAAACAGTTTTCCGGATCATACCATCCTGGCGGAAGAAAGCGGACAACACGGCCGAAAAACTCCCTATCAATGGATCATCGATCCTTTGGACGGCACCACGAATTTTGCCCACCGATTAAACCACTATGCCATTTCCATCGCATTTGCCGTAAACGGAAAAATTACCGTGGGAATCGTATTCAACCCGGCGGCAGATGAAATGTTTACTGCTGTTCTCGGTCAGGGGGCAAGGTTGAACGATGATTCCATATCTGTTTCAAAAGTGGATTCTGTCGGCAACAGTCTCCTCGTCACGGGTTTTCCTTACAATTTCAAGGAGATTTTTCCCGAAATCATCGACCGGTTCTCAAACTGTCTCAAAGCAGCCCAGGGTATTCGCCGGTTTGGTTCGGCAGCCCTTGACTTAT